>NZ_JAJFEB020000001.1:0-864381 GCF_020709765.2 Clostridium pacaense | reverse complement strand
GACAAAGCAACATCATTAAGGCAAAGCAACATCATTAAGACAAAGCAACATCATTAAGGCAAAGCAACATCATTAAGGCAATGCAACATCAGAAAACAAAGCAACAGTAAGGAGAGTATGATATGAAGAAAAAATTATTAGCAGCAGCAATGATTGCAGCCATGTCAGTATTTATGTTAGCCGGTTGTTCCGGTGAGGGAGGAAGGCAGGAACAGACCGCCCCGGCCACCACAGCCGCACCCCAGGGAAGCGATACAGCGGCCCAGACTGAGAAGAAGAGCAATAAGATGGTGAAGGATCCTTATAAGGATGACATTAAGCTTGCATACGTTGCACACGATATCGGGACACCTGTAAACCAGGCATGGCTGGAAGGCATTGAGCGGGAGTGTGCTTACTATGACAATATAACGGTCCAGGGCTTTGACGCTAAGAGCAGTGCGGAAGAGCAGGTTAAGATCATGTCGGAAATCATTACACAGAAGTATGATGCAATCATCCTTCAGGCAAGCGATAACTCAGCCCTTGCGGCATCTGTAACAGAAGCAGAGGAAGCAGGCATCCCTGTGATTACCATCAATATGGACGTGGATTCAGTCCATTCAGCCCTTGTACAGATGGTGGACTATGATGCAGGCCGTCTGGCGGCAGAAGAGATTGCAAAGGAGCTGGACGGGACAGGCAAGATTGTAATCATCCAGGGCCTTCCCGGAATCATCCGTACAGATAACCTGGAAAAAGGATTCCGTGATACAATCGGCCAGTATTCAGGCATTGAGATCATCGGTTCCCAGGCAGCCAACTTTGAGAAGGAAACAGCCATGAGTGTGATGAACAGCTTCATGCAGGCCAATGACAAGATTGACGGTGTATTTGCAATCAACGATGCCATGGCAGAGGGCGCTGCCCTTGCAGCCGAGTCAGCCAACCGTCTGGATGGAATGGTAATCTGGGGCGCTGACGGTGAGAAGGACGCTCTTGCAATGATTGAAAGCGGACAGCTGACAGGCACCATTTATACCAACTGCTGGGATGAAGGTTCCACTGCTGCCAAGGTCGCGCTTCTCATGATCGGTTCGGAATACAGCTATGACGTGCTGTCCAAGACCCCGGTCATCAACATGGAGCCGGTTGTGGTCACTAAAGATACGGTAGCCCAGATCCTTCCGGAAGACCGCTGGTAATTAGATACGTTGGAAAAGGAAATGGCGGCAGGAGCGGCATTGGCAGCTCCTGCCCTTGGGAATTTCATGATACCAGGCTTGTGATAAGACCTTGCCCCATATCGTGAAGTGCTTTCGCACAGGGCGCCCAAAAGCGGGACGCTGAGTACTCAATGCAAGGAGTTAATTTATGAAGCAGAATACAATCAGACGTTTTATTTCCCTGGCCATGCTGTTTGTGCTGGTGATTTTATTTTCTGCCACCAGTGACTATTTCCTGCAGGCAAAGAACATCATCTCCATTTTCAGGGATGCATCTGTCATCGGGATTATCGGGATTGGGGTTACATATGTGATCATCACGGGCGGAATCGAGCTTTCCACGGGTTCTGCCCTGGCCCTTGTGGGAATGGTCATGGCTAATATTTACCGTTATACCACGCTTCCTATATGGCTTATGCTGGCCGCGGGCATACTTGTGGGTCTGGCGGCTGGCTGGTTCAATGGTTTTATCATAACCAGGTTCAGCCTTCCCGAATTCATAGCCACCCTGTCCACCTTAAGTATATACAGGGCACTTACCTATGTGATTGCCATTAAGGAAAATGGAATCATTACCAGCCAGCCCATGAAGGATTACAGGTTTACCGTGTTTGGCGGGTCTGTGGGCGGTATTTATTATGTGACCATTGCATTCTTCGTGCTGGCTGTCATCGGGCAGGTCATCCTTAAAAAGACCAGGTTTGGCACGAACCTCTATGCAGTGGGTTCCAATAAAAAGGCGGCGGAGCTGTCCGGCATCCACACGGACAGGGCCAGGATGGCTGCATTTGTCATTGTCGGTTTCTGCGTGGCAGTCGGCTCCATTTTCACCACATCCAGGCTTCAGAGCACCACGGCTGTTCTGGGTACCGGCCTGGAATTCAATGTGATTGCGGCGGTTGTGGTAGGCGGCTGCGCCCTGGACGGGGGCAGGGGAGATGTCATAGGAACCGTCATCGGTGCCCTGTTCATGTCGGTGCTGGACAACGGCATCTACAAATACCAGATTAATACTGCATATCAGCCCATTATCAAGGGCGTCATCATCATCCTTGTGGTTGTGTTTGACGCATGGTACAACAAGCGGATGGAGCAGGCATCCAAGAACAGGAAACGGCTTTGCGAGGAGGTGACGGCCTCATGATAGGAGGAACTATTTCAGGCGGGAACATTTCCGAAGAGAACATTTCCGAAGAGAACATATCCGGAGGGAGCATTTCCAGCGGGAACATTTCCGAAGAGAACATATCCGGCGGGAGCATTTCCGGAGGGAACATTCCAGAGGGGAGCATTCCAGAGGGGAACATTTCCAGGGAAACAATCCTTCAGGCGCTGGATATCGATAAGAGCTTTGGCGGTGTGCCGGTTTTAAAGCATGTGAACCTGGACATCAAAAAAGGCGAGGTCCATGCCCTTATGGGAGAGAATGGGGCGGGCAAATCCACCTTGATCAAGATCATAACAGGGGCGTATTCCAAGGACAGCGGACAGCTTAAATGGAAGGGGAATAATGTGGAAATCAACAGCAGGAGCGACTGCCAGGCACTGGGCATTTCCTGCGTGTATCAGGAGCTTTCCGTCATACCGGCCCTTACCGTTGCACAGAACGTGCTTCTTGGCAAGGAGCCAAGGATTGGGAAGACGCATCTGATTGACCATAAGAAAATGAACGCAATGGTCCAGGAACTGATTGACCGCTATGAGTTTCCGCTCAATCCAATAGATTTTGTCAATGACCTGGGAATCGGACAGCGGCAGCTGGTGGAGATATTAAAGGGACTGTCCTCGGACGCAGACCTGCTTATCATGGATGAACCCACGGCGTCCTTAAGCGGCCGTGAGGCGGAAATCCTGTTTTCCATCATAGAAGCCCTGAGGGATAAGGGCGTCAGCATCATCTACATTTCCCACAGGCTGGAGGAGGTTTACCGTCTGGCTGACCGTCTTACCATACTGCGGGATGGGGAAAATGTGGTGGTCCTGGAGAAAGAGGAAATCAATCCGGTGGAAGTCATCCGTCTGATGATCGGCAAGGTGGTGGATGAGTCGGAAGGCTCGGTCAAGACCTTCCGGAAAACCGGCGGCGAGGCTGCATTGGAAGTCAGGGATTTAAGCAGCAGGGGAGTATTTGACAAAGTGAGCTTTCAGGTCCGCAGGGGAGAGATACTTGGTTTTGGCGGCCTGATTGGAGCGGGCAGGACAGAATTGGTCCGCTGTCTTTACGGCATAGATGGATACAGCAGCGGTGAGATTTATCTGGAAGGGGAGAAATATGTCCCCAGGGTGAAGAAGAGCATTAAGAGAGGGTTTGGATTCGTGCCTGAGGACAGAAGGAACCAGGGATTCATCCCGCTTCTGTCCATTAACAGGAACACGGCCCTGACCAACTATGACCTGATCCGCAAAAGCGGCGGGGCCATATCAAAGAAGGAAGAGCTTCAGATGTGCCTGAACGCTATTGAGGCGGTGGATATCCGTCCCAAGGACCCGGACAAGGCAGTGGGACTGTTATCAGGAGGCAACCAGCAGAAGGTTGTGCTGGGCAAATGGCTGATGCGGGACCTGAAGCTTCTGATTGTAGATGAGCCGACCGCCGGAATCGACGTGGGGGCCAAGGACGAAATCTACCATATCCTCAGGGAACTGGCTGACAGGGGTGTGATGGTCATCCTTGTATCCTCCGACCTTCAGGAGCTTCTGCGGGTTTCGGACAGGATACTTGTCATGCGCAAAGGCAGGATAGTAAAAGAATTTGCAGAGGGAACGGTAACCCAGGCTGATATACTGGCCGCGGCATCCGGGCTTCTGGGTTAAGGAGGGATGGATCATGAAACGGGAAGTCAGTTTAAAGAGATACAGTAAGATATTCATTCTTCTGGGATTCATGCTGGTGCTGACCATCATCGCGCCCCACAGTTTCCCCACCATTGCCAACCTGTCCAATGTGCTGTGGTCCGTATCCGTAATCGGCATCATGGTATCCGGCTCCATCTTTGCTATCCTGGTAGGCGGAATCGATCTTTCCGTGGGCTCCATGCTGGCCCTGACAGGAATCATCGTGGTGAGGATCATCCGGTTTTTCGATTATTCGGTCACAGGCGTCCTTTTAGGAATCCTGGCCGCCCTTTTGTGCGGCGTGCTTGTGGGCGTGGTGCACGGCATCATCATAACAAAATTCAAGGTGCCTGCATTCCTCATTACCTTTGCGACCCAGAGCATCATATCCGGGATTTCCATGATACTTACCAATAATAAAATCCTGGGATGCCTGGAACCGAAGGCATTTACCTATATCGGGATCGGCAAGCTGTTTGGACTGCCCGTGCCTGTCTTCATCATGGCGGCGGTTGCCCTTATAAGCTTCTATGTCCTTGATAAGACCCAGCTGGGCCGCTATGTCTATGCGGTGGGAGGCAACCCGGAGGCATCCAGGCTGTCCGGCATTTCCGATAACGGCATCACCATGATGGCCTATATCTTTTCCGGCCTGACAGCTGCCATCGGCGGCATTGTCCTTGCCTCCATGACCCAGCAGGCCATGGCCAGCACGGGCAGCGGATATGAGACAGAGGTAATCACCGCGGCGGTCATTGGCGGCGTCAGTCTGGCCGGCGGCGAAGGCACGGTGATGGGAGCCATATTCGGCGCTGTCCTGGTAGGGCTTCTGAATAATGGGATGAACCTGATGAATGTGCCGTCCACCCACCACGGCCTGGTAAAAGGCCTGGTAATCATCGTTGCGGTGGCAGTGGACATCATGGGACATCAGGAAAAGAAAAAAGGTTTATTCGCATCATTATTCCGCAAACAAGGAGGAGCTGTTCAATGAAAAAAATAGATTCACACCTGCATATAGCAAAAATCATAGCAGGATACTGCCGCAGAGGGGAATTACGGGCTGCGGGAAACGGCATGGCCCAGTGGGGCAACGGCGAGATTTTCCGCCTGCTGCCCGAAGGCTATGGGGATACCAGCTTTACCGCGGAAGCCGCCCTTGCAATCATGGACCATCATGAGGTGGAAAAGGCGGTCCTGATGCAGGGAAGCATGTATGGGTTCCAGAACCAGTACCACTATGAAATCATGAAAAAGTACCCGGACCGTTTCTGCCCGTCCTGCACCGTGGATCCCTTCATGACCAATTACCTGGATATCCTGTCCTTTCAGTTAAAAGAACAGGGATTCCGCCTGGTCAAATTCGAGGTAAGCTCCGGAGGCGGGCTCATGGGCTGTCACGACCCCTTTGACCTGGATTCCGGCCGCATGATGAAGATATATGAAATGATAGACCAGTGCAATGCCGTGGTGGCCCTTGATATAGGGGACCTGACGATGGCCAGTTACCAGCCGGAGAAACTGGCCCGTGTGGCAAAGGCATTTCCAAACATGAAAATGGTCCTGTGCCACCTCCTTGCCCCCACCAGAGGGGAAGAGGACCGTCTCTGGTCCGACCTGGAGCTGTTAAACCAGGATAATGTATGGTTTGACATCTCCTCCGTGCCCAAAATCTATGCCCCGGATACATATCCGTATCCTGATGTGAACACCCTGCTCCACCAGGCCGCATCCCGCCTTGGCATCCGAAAACTCCTGTGGGGGACCGATGCACCCTTTGCAGCCACCCAGGACAGCTACGGTCATCTGACCGATTACCTGACCTATGGCGGCTGGACGGAAGACGAGCTTAACGCCCTTTACTATAACAATGCCGCTTACGTATATTTCCGGCAGAAGGAGGCATGAGAATGGTCAGAGCAAAGGAATCCGTAATACAGACAACCAAACCGGCCCCATTTAACGGGACAGGTGAAATCTGTGTCAGGGACCTGTTAAACGGGCCGGATGAAATGTATGGCAAAGGAAGGGTTTTCGCCCACACCACGGTCTATCCCGGTTCAGCCATCGGTTACCACGTCCACACCAACGAATCAGAGACTTACTACATACTGGAGGGCACCGCCAGATTCAATGACAACGGAACCGAACGCATCCTCCATCCCGGCGACGTGGCCTTTACCGGAAGCGGGGAAGGCCACTCAATTGAAGCCATGGAAGGCCCTGTGGAGATGATTGCCCTTATTTTATACAAAAAGGAACCATCCGAATAAAAATTTTTATAAACTGAAAAAGCCCTTTTACTGAAAAGCTGCCGTATGCAACCGGAAATCCGCATATAACAGCTTTTTATTTTACCCCAAAGCCCATGCCGCTGCGCCCTGTATCCCGGGAACCGGCGTGCCGGACCTGATTGCCGATGTTCTTATCCCATTGCATTTTCCCACGCTTTTTGTTAGAATAAGACGAAGTGGTTATGATACCCAAATGATGCATATAGAAGCATGAGGACTGGAGGACTTATATATGAGACAGAACAGAAGACGGACACGCGGCAGAAGGTCTGACGCTGACAAGATAAAATACATCCGGATGGCGGCAATCCCCCTTGCGGTGGTGATTGTGCTGGTGATTATCATAATGGTCATGGATAAAAAGCCAGGTGACAAGGAGACGGCGGCCACGCCCGGAACAGGGGTATCCACTGAGTCCGGCCCATCCGGCGGGGATATCAGTATTTCCGGCGACGGGACTGAAGCGCAGGACGCAGGTGTGGAACCGGACAACAGCCAGTATACCACGGATTTTTCCCATTATGAGCTTCAGAAGGACGCGGTTCCCCAGGTTAACCTGCTGATCAGCGAGTATTTCCAGGCCAAGATTGACCAGGATGCGGAAAAGTTATTTGAACTTTTCGGCAAGGCCGCGGATGAGAGCTTGGAGGCGCGCCGGGAAGAACTGAAAAGCGAGGCTGTCTACATCGAGGATTACCAGGACATTGTATGCTATACAAAGCCGGGGCTGACCGCGGATTCCTATGTGGCCTATGTGACCTATGAGGTGAAGTTCAGGAGGGTGGATACCCTGGCGCCGGGACTTATGTGGTGCTATGTGCTGAAGGATGACAATGGCAATTACATCATCCGCGAAAATGTAGTGGGGGATGAAGCCGATTACGTGGCAAAGCAGAACCAGTCTGAGGATGTGCGCCTTTTATCCAAGCAGGTCAATGAGCGCCTGCGCCAGGCCATTGAATCGGATACCCTGCTTGCGGGGATTTACGGCGATTTGAGGAACGGGGCAGTGGTAAGCAGCTCAGAGGAGGACGGCCAGGACAGCATGGTATCCCTTGAGGATGACGGGGCCGGGACTTCGGGAGCCGGTGAAAGCGCTGCAGCGGGGAACAGTACGGATGCAGGGGATGGCGCCGGCCAGGACGGTAATGCCGCAGCTCCTTCAGACGCGGCATCCGGCCAGGACGGGGCGGACGCCGGCAGCGGAGAAAGCCAGACGCCTGGCGCCGGACAGGCAGATGCATCCCAAGGACAGGATACGGCCCCGGAGACAACAGGTGGTTCTGAGGTAAAGATTGAATAAAGCTGGAGGAAGACAGGACATGGATGTAAAGGATTTTTATTTTGATTTACCGGAGGAACTGATTGCCCAGGACCCGCTTAAGGACCGCTCGTCCTCACGGCTGCTGGTACTGGACAAGGATACAGGGGAAGTGCAGCACAGGGTATTCCGGGATATTGTGGAGTATTTAAGGCCGGGGGACTGTCTGGTGATTAACGATACAAAGGTAATACCGGCCAGGCTTTTTGGCGTCAAGAAGGATACGGGGGCCAAGATTGAGGTCCTGCTTCTTAAGCGCAGGGAAAATGATATATGGGAAACGCTGGTCCGTCCGGGCAAGAAGTGCAGGCCGGGGACCGTCATAGAGTTTGGGGAAGGCCTGCTGAGCGGCACCGTGGTGGAGACGGTGGACGACGGCAACCGTCTGATCCGGTTCAGCTACAAGGGCATATTCGAGGAGATTTTAGACCAGCTGGGCCAGATGCCCCTTCCTCCTTATATCACACATGAGCTGAAGGACAAGAACCGCTACCAGACCGTGTATGCAAAGCATGAAGGCTCCGCGGCAGCCCCCACGGCTGGACTGCATTTTACCAATGAGCTTTTAAAACAGATTGAGGATATGGGGGTCAGGATTGCGCATGTGACGCTTCATGTGGGGCTTGGCACCTTCCGTCCGGTGAAGGTGGAAAATGTCCTGGACCACCACATGCATTCCGAGTTCTACGTGGTGGAAGAGTCCGAGGCCAAAAAGGTAAACGACACAAAGGCGGCCGGAGGGCGGGTCATCTGTGTGGGGACCACCAGCTGCCGCACCGTTGAGTCTGCTTCCACGGACGACGGTATCCTGCAGGCTAAAACAGGATGGACCGAGATATTCATCTATCCAGGATACCGGTTTAAGGTGCTGGACGCCCTCATAACCAATTTCCACCTTCCGGAGTCCACGCTGGTCATGCTGGTAAGCGCGCTTGCGGGAAGGGAGCATATCCTGGATGCGTATAAGGAAGCCGTGAGGGAGCGCTACCGTTTCTTCTCATTTGGGGACGCCATGTTCATTGCATCCCACCCAGCGGCCCAAAAGCGGTGAATGGACCATGGATATGGATGGGCGCAGGGAAGACGGCATGGATGTAAACGGTAAAATGGATTTAAACAGTAAAACGGATGTGGAAAATAAAGAGGAAAAAAGAGAGGAACGTCTCAATAAATGGCTGGGCCAGATGGGAGTATGTTCCAGACGTGAGGCAGACCGCCTGATTGAGGCCGGGAAGGTGTGGGTGGACGGCAGTCCGGCTGCCATGGGCCAGAAGGTGAAGCCGGGGCAGATGGTGGTATGCGACGGTGTCCCGGTCAATGGGGGCAGCGGCGCGGACAGCCGGAAGCCGAAGCCGGTGCTTCTTGTTGTGAATAAGCCAAGGGGAATTGTCTGTACCACTTCGGATAAGGACCGGGCAATGAATATCGTGGAATATCTGGATTATCCGGAGCGCATCTATCCGGTGGGAAGGCTGGATAAGGATTCAGAGGGCCTTCTGCTTATGACAAACCAGGGGGACCTGGTGAATAAAATCATGCGCAGTGGCAATGCTCATGAAAAGGAGTATATTGTCACGGTGGACCGTCCGCTGACAGATGATGCCATGGACAGGATGGCAAAGGGGATTTATCTCAGGGAACTGGAAACAGTGACACGGCCCTGTAAGGTGAAACGGGTGGATGGGAAAACATTTTCCATCATCCTTACCCAGGGGCTGAACCGTCAGATACGCCGTATGTGCGAAGCCTGCGGCTGCCATGTGGAGCGCCTTGTGCGGGTGCGCATCATGAATATACGGCTGGACGGCCTGGAGACAGGGGCGTCAAGGGAAGCGGGCCGGGAGGAATACCGGGAGCTTATGAGGCTTTTAAAGGACTCCAGCAGCCTGCCGGGAGGGCGCGGCTGCGCCGTGCCCCATAAGGCCAGGACAGTAAAAGATTGATCAGGAGAACAGAATGGAAGACAGGATTCAGAGAATGAAAGAGTTGGTTTCCACCCTGAGACAGGCAGGAAAGGCTTATTATCAGGAAAGCCGGGAAATCATGAGCAATTTTGAATATGACAGGCTTTACGATGAACTTTGTTCCCTGGAAAAAGAGACAGGAATCATCATGTCAGGAAGCCCCACCCAGAGGGTGGGATACGAGGTGTTAAGCGAGCTGCCCAAGGAGACCCATGAGTCCCCCATGCTTTCCCTTGACAAGACAAAGAGCGTGGAGGACCTTCAGTCATGGCTGGGGGATCAGAAGGGACTTCTGTCCTGGAAAATGGATGGGCTGACCATTGTGCTTACCTATGAAGGCGGCAGGCTTACAAAGGCGGTTACAAGGGGAAATGGGGAGATTGGCGAGGTCATCACCCCCAATGCCCGGGTGTTTGCCAACGTACCTCTTAATATTTCCTACGAGGGACAGCTGATCCTCAGGGGAGAGGCAGTCATTACCTATTCGGATTTTAAGAGGATTAACGAAGAAATCGAGGACGTGGACGCCAAGTATAAGAATCCGCGCAATCTCTGCAGCGGTTCGGTGCGCCAGCTGAACAGCCAGATAACGGCTGAGAGAAACGTGCATTTTGAGGCATTTGCCCTGGTAAGGGCTGATGGCGTGGATTTTGGGAATTCCAGGAAGCGCCAGTTTGAATGGCTGAGGGAGCAGGGCTTTGAAGTGGTACACTACGAAGAAGTGACGGCGGAAAACCTGCCTGAGGCGGTCAATGGATTTGCAGAGGCAGTGGAGGGCAATGACGTGCCTTCCGATGGGCTGGTGCTCACCTTTGACGATATCGCATACGGGGAAGCCCTGGGAAGGACAGCCAAGTTCCCCCGCAACTCCATTGCATTTAAGTGGCAGGATGAAATCAGGGAGACAAGGCTGGATTACATTGAGTGGAGCGCGTCAAGGACCGGCCTGATCAACCCGGTTGCCGTATTTGACCCGGTGGAGCTGGAGGGCACCACGGTGAGCAGGGCCAGTGTCCATAACCTGAGTATCATGGAAGCACTGGACCTGGGCCAGGGCGATACCATTACGGTGTACAAGGCCAACATGATCATCCCCCAGATTGCGGATAACCTGACGCGCAGCGGGGTAAGGGATATACCAAAAGAATGTCCTGTGTGCGGCGGCGAGACCCAGATAAAGCAGATGAATGATGTGAAAAGCCTGTACTGCACCAACCCGGACTGTCAGGCCAAGAAGATAAAAAGCTTCACCCTGTTCGTGAGCCGTGACGCCCTTAATATTGACGGGCTGTCCGAAGCCACCCTGGAGAAGTTCATAGGCGCGGGCTTTATCCATGAGTATGCGGATATCTTCCATCTGGAGGAGCATAAGGATGCGATTGTGGAGATGGAAGGCTTTGGACAGAAATCCTATGACAACCTGATTGCATCCGTTAAGACCGCAAGCAATACAACCCTGCCAAGGATGGTGTATGGTCTGGGAATCGCGGGAATCGGCCTTGCCAATGCCAAGATGCTCTGCAGGGAGTTTAAATCTGATTTTGAGAAAATGCGCCATGCCCAGGCAGATGAACTGGTTGCCGTGGATGGAATCGGCGGCGTCCTGGCCCAGGCATGGATGGATTATTTTGCATCAGAGAAGAATAACCTGGCAGTGGACCATCTGTTAAAGGAACTTACCATTGAGGCGGAGAAGGTGGAGACAATGGATGCCATATTTGAAGGCATGACATTTGTGATTACCGGCTCCGTGGAGCATTTTGCAAACCGCAAGGAGCTGCAGGAGGTTATCGAGAGCAGGGGCGGCAAGGCCACCGGCTCCGTCACTGCCAAGACGACGTACCTGATTAATAATGACGTGGCCTCCAATTCATCAAAGAATAAAAAAGCAAAGGACCTGGGGGTCCCAATCATATCAGAAGAGGAGTTCCTGCGAATGTTGTAGCACAGTTTCCGCCGGCAGGCCCTGGGGGATGTCTGGAAGCTGCTATCCGGAACGTTTAAAGGCTGCCGGTGAAGCTGTGCTGATTGTGCATAAACCACACAACACACAACATTTGAAGGGAGAGAATGATATGCCGATTAAAGTACAAAAAGAACTTCCAGCCAGGACCATCCTGGAGTCAGAGAATATATTCATCATGGACGAGGACCGGGCCATGCGCCAGGATATCAGGCCTTTGGAGATATTAATCCTGAACCTGATGCCGTTAAAGGAGGAAACGGAGACCCAGCTTCTGCGCGCCCTTTCCAACACGCCCCTTCAGGTGGACTGTACCTTTCTCATGCTGTCCACCCATGTGTCCAAGAACACCTCGGCCAGCCATCTGAATAAGTTTTACATAACCTATGACGATATACGGAAGAAAAAGTTCGACGGCATGATTATCACAGGCGCGCCGGTGGAGAACCTGGAGTTCGAAGAGGTGAATTACTGGCCCGAGCTTTCAAAAATCATGGAGTGGAGCAAGACCCATGTGACCTCCACCATACATATCTGCTGGGGAGCCCAGGCCGGCCTGTACTATCATTATGGAATCCGGAAATATCCCATAGAGAAGAAACTGTCTGGCATCTACAACCACAAAGTGCTGGACAGGAAGGTGCCGCTGGTGCGCAGCCTCAATGATTATTTCCTGGCGCCCCATTCCAGATATACGGAAGTGCGCAAAAGCGATATCTTAAAGCACCCGGAGCTTATGATATTGGCAGAATCAGAGGAGGCCGGCGTATTCCTGGTGATGAGCCGCGACGGCAGCCAGGTCTTTGTACAGGGGCACCCGGAGTATGACAGGATGACCCTTAACAATGAATACCACAGGGATCTGAACAAGGGCCTGAATCCTGAAGTGCCCTGTAATTACTATGAGCATAATGACCCGTTCTCAGTACCGGCCCTGACCTGGAGGAATACATCCAATACGCTGTATACGAATTGGCTGAATTATTATGTGTATCAGACCACGCCTTATGTGCTGGATGAGGAAGAGGAAGAAACTTTGTAATATAGATATCTGAATAGGTCCATGAGTATGCAGCCGGAGTGCATATTCACGGGCCTTTTTATTTCCTGTAAACCCTGAAAATCCATTGTATAATAATCATCAGGAACTGTTTATCTATGGGTAAATTACCTGAAAAGCCGGCCGGTTAAAATAAGGTCAATATGGAAGTGAGAAATTTGCATGATTTGGATGTTTGCATCTTAAATTAGTAACCTGTAATCAAATAAATATTCCCCTCCCTGAGGTACACCTCATGGTAATTCGTCCTGCTAACGGGTAAAATTCCCATATAATTGTCGAAATGTAGGAGGACATCTTTATGAATGAGAATAAGCTTGTGTTTCAGGATTTTCTTAGAAGCCAAATTCATTCGTATCGTAGCGTTCATGCTTTTTCCCAAGAACATATGGCAGAAGCCCTGCGTATCTCGCCAAGGTCCTATATTGACCAGGAGCATGGGCGATATGGCTTTTCAGCAATGACGTTGGTATACTATATTTTCCTGCTGAATGATGAAGAAATCCTTACTTTCATCAGGGAACTGAGGTATCTGATGGGGAGGAGGAAAGAAGATGTTGCATAAAGCCATATTTGATTCTGCACAAATACATAAGTTGTTGACACTACTTTGGGCAGACCTGCATTATATCGGTTTCCGGTATACGGAATACGCCCTTTTGTTAATGGAAGAAGATGAGCAGTGTATCCACTCCGTCACAAAATGTCTGTATCCTGAAATCGCCAGACGCTATCAGACTTCATGCCACGCAGTGGAACGGAATATAAGGACGCTGTCGCAGGTGGCCTGGAAATCCGAACCAGGACTCCTTCAGAAAATGGCGGGCCATACACTTGAGAAAAGACCAACATCAAGCCAATTTCTTGCAATCCTTTTTGCATGTCTTACTAATATGGATCCTGCTTCTCACGAATAACCCTTCATATTAAAAATCAGCGACTTATGTAAAAAATATCCGGAGCCGGGAGTAAAAAACGGTTCCGGATATTCTTATGTCATGGAACCGGCGCTGTACAAGACCAGGCATATAAGCATTCCGGGCCATTTGACAGAAAATATATTAATAAGATTGTAAGTATTGTTAAATTGAATAGCTGCAACAAATTTATTATAATAAATGTATGTATCTGGAAATAATTTATATTTACGCAGAGAGGGGATTGTTATGAACAAACGAAAAGCGTTATGTCTGCTGATGGCTGCTGCGATGACGGTCAGTACCGCGTTTACTGCATATGCAGCCGACACAAAAATTGATAAGGTAAGGCTGGAGTTTTCGTATGGCGAGGCGCCTAAAAGCGGAGATGACATAGGCGACATTACTGTAAGGGCAAAAGACAGTGAATACTATGTGGAGTCCGCGGAGTACACCAACTCGGATGATCAGGACACATGGACGGTTGGCGATGTGCCGGAGGTGAAGATTGAGCTTTCTGCAAAGGACGGTTACCGTTTTTCCTATACAAGCAAGAGCCATTTTACACTGAGCGGGTGCAATGCTACGTTTAAAAGGGCAAAAGTCTATGACAGCGGGTCCTACATAGAGATATATGCGGAACTGAAACGTATTGGCGGCAAGCTGGAAGGTACGTCCAACCTTGAATGGGAGGATACCGTGGCTGTGTGGGACGAAATCGAGGGGGCCAAAAGCTATGATGTGAAGCTGCTCCGTGACGAAAAGACAGTGACAACCGTCAGTACCACCGGGACATCTTATGATTTTGCAGGCTATTTTAACCGGGAAGGCGATTATACCTTCCGCGTAAGGGCTATTGCAACCTACAACAGCAAGACAGGGGAATGGTCAGATGATTCCGACACACTGTCCATTGACGAGGATGAGATTGCCAATTACGGCGGCAGTGGACACTGGGTCCAGGATGGCAATGGCTGGTGGTATTCCTATGATACAGGCGGTTATCCTTCCTCATGCTGGAAGCAGATTAACGGTGCATGGTACCATTTCAACAGTTCCGGGTACATGCAGACAGGCTGGCTGAGACTGGACGGCCAATGGTTCTATCTGGCAGACAGCGGGGCCATGCTGACCGGATGGCAGGCCATTAACGGAAAGTGGTATTATCTTGGCACAGATGGCGTGATGTATGAGGATACATGGACACCTGACGGATTCTATGTGAATGGTTCTGGCGTTTGGGTGCAGTAAATAGACTGGATTTTATTGAATATGAAAAGGCGTAGGGAAAATTTCTTTACGCCTTTTCTTTTTGATATTTTTCTTGCATATGGAAGCATAGCCGTTACATTGGAGGACACGGTGGATATCGGGTTCTTCCAATTTGGTTCATTCCCCATTGTGATTAAGGCGCGCGCCAGTGGAAGGAGCGAGGTGTATTATAAATGAGGTGTCCGGCAATTGTAAGAAGGATACAGAAAGACAGGAAGGGGAATACCACCCCATTGACGATAGCGCTTGTGCTGGGCCTGCTGTTCCTGCTTTGTGCCATGGCGGAACTGCTGCGTCTGTCCATCATAGTGAAGGGGGTAAGGGATGCCATGCAGGGCGCAGCCATTGCTGTTGCCACGGCAAATTATGATGAAGTCTATCACGGACTGAGGGAAGGATACAGCGGGGGCTACTGGCTGTATGGTGAAGATTGGGAGGAAAACCTGGATGAGGGGGATATCTATGGACAGCTGGATGCACTGCTGGGGATGGAGAATGAAGGCGGATATCATGTGAAGCCGGGAGATGGTACCTACGAATACAGAATTTCGGGACTCTCCGTGGATATAGTGAATGTGGGGCTGAGGCCGGGAAATGCGGAGACGAATCTGGAAGTGACTGCAGGTGTCAGGCTGGAGGTCCCCCTGTCATTTGCCTGGGCAGGCATGCAGGCAGTGGATATGGAAATAAGGACCAGGTCGGCCTATATGCCAAAGTTCAGTCCATCACCAGACATAAGGTAGATGAGAATCCATGGGTAACAGACAGGCACCCGTACGGTACCTGTCACTGCTTCCCATCCTCGGAATCATATTTATTGACAGGTTCCAGATTCCTGAAGATTTCGTCAAATGAAACGTTGAATATACGTTTTAAGACAATCAAATCACTGAGGAAGATATTCCTTTTGCCTGTTTCAATCTGGGCATAGGTGGACTGCAGCATTGGCCTGCCGTTGACTGCAAGCTGTGCGCAGATATCTTCCTGGGTAAGTCCTTTGGCCTTACGTAATTCCTGTAATTTTCTTCCAAGGTTTATATCCTGTATTATTTTAGTCATCATGCACTCCTGAATTATCACTATTTAGTGATTTATTGCCATTGATTGTAGCATTTAAACCGAGTAAAATTATTGCTGGATAGTGATAAACGAAAAAGGAGACAGAGCATATGTTTAAGAAAAAGGCAGGGAAGAAGCAGTTCATCCGTCTGTTAACCTGGATTGACAGGTATCCGGGCTTCTGGGAGATGATATCGGATCCGGGCTGCGGTCATATGAGCATGGATAAGATGAGGAAGATGGTGTGTATGTTAGCGGAGGAGGGCCTGTATGATGTTATTTTCTTCATGTTAGAGGTCCATAAGGAAAAGAATTATGTCAGGAATATATATGAAGATGCATCGTTAAAGATGCTGGCCGGGATGATTAAGAGAGGAAGGGCTGATAAGGTCATAGGATGTATCATGCGGAACCTGGAATGACGGACAGGTAATAAAAGGCTGGACGCAGCATCATTTTTCATGTATGATGGAACTGGATGAAACAGGAAAAGAGCGGTGCTGAGTCCTGCCATAAAAGGAGATGCGGACCATGATGAAAGAAAAGATGATGAATAGGAAGATGTTGATAACCGGATTGACCGCAGCAGTTATCTGCCTGGCAGCCGGTCTGTTTTACTTTACCGGAAGCAGGGATGGCCATGCGGAGCCTTCTGCGGAAGAAACCATGGAGACGGTCAAAGAGACTGTTACCGTACCTGGGATTAAGGTTGTGGAAACCACGGCCCAGATGCAGGCGGTATCCCAGACAGAACAGACAGTGGAACCATCTGGTGGTGGTTCGGAAGCAATGGTGCCAGAAGGAACAGAGGAGACAGACCGGGAGCCTCTGAAGGAGACAGCAAAGGCTAATCAAATCCAGGACGGGACAAAGCCTCAGCTTCCGGAGCAGGTGTCAGAACCCATGAGGGAGCCGGAACCTCAGGAGGTGGGGCCGGCCCATGAAGGAGAGGCACCTCCATCAGCAGAGCCACAGCCTCCGGCAGGAGGTACCTCAAATGGACAGGGGCAGGTATATGTGCCGGGCTTTGGGTATGTGGACGGCAATGGAAGCGTCACATCGGAGCAGGCCCATTCCGATGGGGACTGGGATAAACAGGTAGGAACCATGCAGTAATTGGGATGGACGCGGTAAAGGTGTCTTCAGACTATTAACAACGTCCATGATACATAGTGAAATTGTAAATATGAATATAGATACTTAGTATCGTTCTTTTGGATTTAAGTGGTAGTTATGATTACCCAAAAGTAGGGTCAATAAATTATTGCCACTACGACAATTCACGATTTCTTAAGGAATTGCGAAACCCAAGTATACCTTGTGATATGCGAAGAAGTTTTTAGAAATAATAAATTTTTACATGGGGGTTACACAATGAAGAAAGTACTTCAAAGTGCCAAACAAGCTTTTACGAAAACGGGGATTTATCTTAGCATATTTTCAATAATTGTAACAATTCTGGGTATCATTGGATATGATAAAATTTTTAATAGCTTTTTGCAACGGATCTTCTGTGTCATAGCTATTTTAGTACTATCATATATAATAGCTTTCTTGAGATGCTATTTCCACAACAGTGTTGTGATTAGGGCAGGAAATGACCGCAGTATTCATATCCATTTTGGCTCTGTGTTTGAGAAACAAGGGGTAATTGTAATTCCGTGTAATCGTTTTTTCGATACACATGTAAATGATAAAGTGATAAACGAAAAATCAATGATGGGCCAGTGTATAAAAGAAGTTTTTGCTGGGAATGTTGTTGAACTGGATAAAGAAATCTCTTCATCAATAAAGGGGATTTTGCCGCAAATCAAGATAACAAAAGAAGGTAAATGCGAGTCATATCCGATTGGAACCATAGCTAAAGTTTTAAAAGGTAGTAATGAATATTACTTTGTTGCGCTAACTGATATTGATGAGGATTGCAAATCATTCTGTGATATGGAAATGCTCCATAAATCAATGATTTCGTTATTAAGATTTATAAATAAAGAAGCGAATGGCCGTGATGTCTATATTCCATTATTGGGAGCAGGATTTTCACGTCTCAACAGAGAAAAACAAACAATATTAGAATATTTAATAGCAATTATTAAAATGGCAGATATACCAATACAAAGTAAAATATATATTATTTTGAGAAAGTCTGAATATGATATGTTCGACTTAACTAGAATACATTAATTATTTATCGGGATCATATTTTTGTATTATCCATAAGATATGTGGCCCGCTAAATTCTAATTTAAGTTGAAAGCCGTGACGGTTTGTGATCACGACTTTCGTCTACATAAAATGTCAGGTAATGTATGAAGTAAATCTTTAAAATACAAGTCTATAGTCTGAGGACACCATAACGGTGTCTTTTTTTAATTCCAAAGCAGGAAGGAAATAATGTCATGAGAACGGTCCAGAAAATACTTTCCCTTGTCATCTGCCTGGCTATGGCGGCGTCAGGGACTGCAGCAGCCGCAGAAGGAAGCGGGAATATTGACGGGGGTGGGGGAAACATCAACCAGGGAGTGGAGGGGTATATGTGGTATACAGGATTTGAGGGGGTACGGCTGACGCTGGTGGATGCAGAAACCGGGATTCAGTCCGGCCCCCCTATTGATTTTACGAACTGTGATTTATCCGCTGTCCCAGCGGTCATTTTTAATTTTGGGAAGGTGAGTAAGCTGCAGTATAGGAGCGGGGCGGCCCTGGCTATACAGACAGATTACCATTACCATATCCCGGAGACACCGCTGCCTAAAATCATATCCACAAACAGCGGGAAGGCAGATATGGATGTCATTAAAAAATATTTCTGTTCAGAGGGAGCGGCCAATATGGCCGCATCCTATACAGGAATCCATCCGGAGGATATGGTGTCGGGGAAATATAAGATGGTGATAGAACCCATCATCTATCTTTGGTATGACCATCTGTATTTTGCCATGACTGTCACGGAAGCAGGCTTATATAACCAGATGACAGGAGGGGATTTAGGCAGCCGTTTCCCTACGGTAATCATGAAGAACTTTGCCCTGTCCATGTTCCTGGAACGGGAGGACCTGGGATTCCCGGCCTGGACAGGCCCAAAAGGAAGTGCGAGGACCACGTCAGAGATGATATCCATCCTGGGTATTGGGATAGTCAGTTACGCATCAGGGCCGGAGGAAATACCGCCAGCCACAGGGCATACATATGACCAGGAATATAGGGTGGATACGGATGTGATAACCGCAGTCAGGCTGCATGCGGACAATGAGATTAATAACCGGAGTAAAGCTGCTGTTACATTCCGCATGAACGGGGATACCTATCGGATGACGGATGTGGTGGTTCCGGAAGGAGGGAGCCAGCTGGTATGGGTAAAGTGGCATACCCCTTCCACACCGCAGGAGATGACCATAACAATCTCTTCCAATAAGGGAACACTCAGCACGGACAGACTGAATGTAAGGATTGTGGACCTGAATGGGGACCCGCCGCCGGACCCTCAGGCTGATGACAGGAATGATGGATATATACGGCCTGCAGTACCAGGGAAAACAGATGTGACCTCCCTTACATGGGGGGAGTGGTACTGCTGGTGGCAGGAATACTGGGTCTATCATGATGGTGGTGAGGATGGATATTGGTGCGACCATGGGGGGTTTGAATTTGACTAGATTCCCTATTCCGCTTCCATAACAGCAGACATGGGGATACAGCCGGATGATATGAACCCAACCGCAGAAGGAAGGACCATGAAATCCGGGTATGGGATTAACATGAAGGCATCAGCGGACCTGACATCCAATGCGCCCTCCCCGGATGTGACAGGCGCCCAGACTGTGGTGGCATATTTCCCGGAGTTTTCATATAAGACATACTGGCGTCACCTGGAGCGTATGACCAGCGGATATTCATCCACATCTGAATTCAGGAAAAACCAGTACAGTACCTACGGACGCAGGTCGCATTTCAGTCCGGTCCGGTATCCTGATGGACCCTATGTGGTATATGGGGAGATTAAGGATGCATGGACACCGGCCGGGATGCTGCAGATGTACCTGACGGATGAAGTGACAGTACGGGACAATGTTTTTTCAGACTGGCATATACGCCCAATCAACTGAATATGGAGGAAACCAAATGGATCATTTATTTGTACCAATCATCATGCTTACCGTCACCCTGTCAGGTGGCGGTATTTTACTATACCTTTTAGGCCGGGGCAGGAAGGAACAGGCAATGGACCGGGAACAGGCGGCCCTGATGACAGCCCAGCAGTTCATTAACGTGAAGGACATCCGGGACAGGTTCCTGTATACCAGGGATGGCCAGATATTCATGTATCTGAGGGTCTATTCCATCAGTACCGACCTGTACAGTGATTCGGAGAAGGACACACTCATCAAGACGCTGACGGCAGAACTGTCCGATGTACAGTACCCTTTTAAGTTCATGGCAGCCTCCCGGCCAATCGATATCTCACCCATCATTCATGAGATGACGGCAATGTTGGGGGAAGCTGAAGAAAAACAGAAGGAACTGCTCCGGCAGGAAATCCTTCAGATGAGCGGCTATGCATTATCGGGGGACATCGTGGAACGTCAGTTTTACCTGTCCATATGGGAGAAACAGGAGGAAGGGAGCGGGACGGAACTATCCAAGCGGGCGGCCCTGCTATGTGAGAAATTCAGTGGATGCGGTATCCCATGCGATATCCTGAAGGAAAAGGAAATCGTGCGTCTGCTGAACCTGTTCCATAATCCCTCTTACACCCATCTGGAGGACACGGAATATGCAGCTGCCATTCCTTTGTTAGAAGGGGGTGGTATGGCATGAGGAGACAGGCAACAGAAGATGTACAGGAAAATGCTGCCCTCCTGAATGTAATCACACCAGTAGGCCTGGAATTCCAGAAAAACCAGCTGTCAGTGGGTGAGAATATGGGGAAGATATATGGGATTATCCGCTACCCGCAGACAGTGGAGCCGGAGTGGCTGTCCAAGATCACGAACATACCAGGTACCATTGCTTCCATTGGGTTCAATCCGGTCGATAATGCGGAACTGATCAATGCCATATCTAAAAGTGTCGTGCAGCAGAGGGGGCTGGCAGACGGGGCAAAAGACCCGCTGTCACGTCAAAGGGCTGAGAAGGCAGCGGAAGATGGGGAGAAAATCATCATGCAGATTGACCGGGAGGGGGAGACGGTTGGCCTGATGAGTGTGGAAATCATGCCAGTGAGCCGGGAGGAAAAGGATTTCAGACGTGTATGCCGCCGGGCAGAAAGCTGTCTCAGTGTCCTGAAGTGTAAGATGCGTGTCATACCAAACCTGCAGAAGGAATGCTTCATGCACCTGAGTCCTATGTTCCCGACCAATAATAAGATTGAATCCATACTTCAGAAGGTGGTGCCCATATCCACCTTTGTAGGAGGATTCCCCTTTGCAAGCAGTGGTTTTAATGATGGAAGCGGGTATTATTTTGCCAAGGATACCAACGGAGGGCTTATCATCGTGGATCTGTGGATCCGTGGCGGTGACCGCACCAATTCAAACCTCTGTATCATGGGGAACTCAGGGGTGGGGAAGTCAACCACCGTGAAACATATAATGTTGTCCGAATATATGAGGGGGACACGGATTATTGTGGCAGACCCGGAGAGTGAGTATAAGGAGATGTGCCATATGCTCCATGAGGACTGGGTCAATGCGACAGGTGGGGCAAAAGGAAGGATAAATCCCCTTCAGGTACTCCCATCCCCCAGGGATGATGAGATGGAGCAGGATGGACAGAGGCTGTACCAGGATGAAGGACATGGCATCAATGACCTGGCCATGCACATCAAGAACCTGGACATATGGTTCAGCCTGTATATTCCTTCCCTGACAGATATGCAGAAGGCCATGCTGAAACGCTGCCTGATTGAGGTGTATGGAAGGTTCCATATCAGCTGGGAGACGGATGCTGCCCAATTGGCTCCGGAAGAATACCCGGTTTTTTCTGATTTTTATCAGATGATTGAAGAAAAAGCCACGGCTGAACCGGATGCGGTGATTTATAGGGAGCTGATGAACTTGCTTTATGATGTGGTACTTGGTGCGGACAGTTTTATTTGGAATGGACACAGTACCATTGAGAGCCATAGCCGGTTTCTTGTGATGGATACCCACGCATTACAGGAAATGGGAGAGAACATCCAGCGTGCACAGTATTTCCTCATCATGCTCTATAGCTGGAGGATGATGAGCTGGGACAGGGAGGAGCGTCTCCTGTTCATCGCAGATGAGGCATACCTTATGGTGGACCAGAAGGTGCCACAGGCCATGGTGTACCTCCGTAACATGATGAAGAGGGCAAGGAAGTACGAATCGGCGGAGGGGGCATGCACTGTTCATTGTGGGGGCGAAGCGGATTCATGTCCAGTTTGAGATACCGGAATATAAGTTCCGTTATATGGGAAAGGCTGGTGGAAGATAGATGGCAAACCCAGTGGTAGTGAAGACGGTTGTGGGGATAGCAGTTAAGGCAGCATCAGATGAAAAGACCAGGACCAGGATATTGACTGTCATTCTGGCCCCGGTCATTTTCACCCTGCTATTGACAGCGTTTGTGCTGTACCTGGTCACGAGTCCGCTTTCAGTGTTTGCATCCTTCCTGGATGAAGACGAACTGGAGCTGGTGGAGGAGTTCCAGATTGGTTACGGATATAACCAGAATATCGGTATTCATGATAATGATTACATTACCGGGAGCGGACAGAACTATGACGGTGTGGTATTCGGTGAGGAAGGTGATAACCAGGTTACCTATTTCAGCCAGCTGGATGAACGGTGGGCCGGGGCTGCATATGGCAGCAGTACGGTCAGCAGGAGTGGATGCGGGCCGGCTTCCATGAGTATCGTGGTGTCCACGTTGACGGATATGGTGATAGACCCGCCCCATATGGCAGGATGGGCATATAGCAATGGATATTACTGTGAAGGGAATGGGTCTTACCATAGCCTGATACCAGGGGCAGCTGAACATTATGGGCTGTCGGTAGAGGGTGACCTGAGTGCGCAGGGGATTGTGGATGCCCTGGCAGATGGTAAACTGGTTGTCGCAATCATGGCTAAAGGGCATTTCACAAAAGGTGGACATTTCATTGTATTGAGGGGGGTTACAGGCAGTGGAAAGATATTGGTGGCGGATTCGGCCAGCATTGACCGGAGCAGACAGGACTGGGACTTATCAATCATATTGGGTGAAGCCAGGAAAGGGGCCGGGCAGGCGGCCCTTTCTGGGCAATCGGAAGAAGGAGGTGATGGACATGATTCTGTATCTTACTTCGCAGCAGCATATGAACCTTCTGGATTTTTATAGCCAGAAGGAGGATGGAAAACCTATCAAGAAAATGATCGGGGATTTTGTCCTGAAGCAGTTTGTGGTTTATGATATGAGAAAATTCTCGCACTGTAGTGAGCTGGTATTGGACAGGCTGGCTTTTGGGGATAGCGATGAAGAATTTGTGGAGGCCATAGAGGAATTCAAGACCATGTATCATGCCAGGGTTACAGTCATAGTGGAGGGACTTTCGGAGCCGGATGGTTTATTCCAGGGGTTATTGCATGCCGGAGTGGAAAATATTGTGACAGAACCGGATATTGAACGGATGCAGGAAGAAATCTGTCTATGTTTCTGTGATTCTGGTTTGGGAAAATATCACGTCAGGGAAAAGGAAGAAGTTTATTGTAAAGGGGATAAATATACGTTTTTGTGTAGCAGGGTGCAGATAGCGGTGGTGGGGGCACAGAACAGGATTGGGACTACCACGGTGGCATTGGGACTTGCTAACTGGATCAACATGGCTGGGGGGACGGCGTGTTATGTGGAGGGGAATGATTCCGGTCATATGGAGTGCATTGCGGAAAGTTATGAGATGGAGACTGAAGGGGGAGGATATGTTCTTGATGGGGTGGGGTATTATAAGGGACAGCCAGAGAGGGAGTATCAGTTTATAATCAATGATTTTGTGGTGAATATACCGTAAACCATGCAGGATATACTTATCTTAGTGTGTGGTACAAAGCCGTATGAGCTGGTGAATACGATTAGACTTGTACAATATTACCATGAACAGGAACTGATAATCCTCTTTCCTTTTGTGGCACAGGAGCATAGGGAAACGTATAGGAAAACATTTCAAACAAGTGGACAGAGAGTTTTATTTATAAATTATCAGCCAGATTGTCTGGACGGGGTTCCTAATGCAGGCCAATATAAAAATATTATTAGAAAGTATATAGGCGAGGGATGACTTGTCTTTATAGATAGAGGATTTTGTATGAATCGTTATGAAATGAAGAAGATAGCATATGGTTCAGATTTGAAAAACAGGGCATTGCAGGTACTTTTATATTTGATTGACAGATCCAATAAGGAAGGGACATGTTTTCCTGCAATTCCAACGATTGCAAGGGAATTACATATTGGTGTGTCTACGGTAAAAAGAGCTTTAGGGGAATTAATTGAAGCAGGTTTTATCGTTAAAGAAAGCCGATTTAGAGAGAATAGGGGTCAGTCCTCTAATTTATATACGATTATTCTGATAGAAAATAATGAGAAAAAGAAGCCTGAATTAATAGATAACGGGAAGCAAATGGGTACCGTTGATACTAAAAGTGTAGCCAGTATAGAATTATTAAATTCTTTGAATCATAAACGATGCGAATGTAGATATAATGAAGGATTTGGTTTTGGTGAGATAAGATTGATTTATGGTGTCCTTAGTCATGGATGTGATATTATAAGCTCATTACTAGAAGATTGGACGGGGGGAGAGATAGTGGCTGATATATTTAATCACCGCATCTGTATCACAGAGACCCGGTTTGGTATAAACATAAAAACCATCTTTATCCTTATGGTAGATAAGGGCTTTCGCTTTTTTGAAAGAAGATTCAATGCGGGATTTGAGAAGATTGAGAAGTGCTGTCTGAACGGACTTTCTTAACAGGGTATAGTTAAAATGCCTGACGACATGCCTGAAGCCATCATCAGAGAAGCCACCTTCCGTAATGAGACAGTGGATATGTGTCCCATTCCAGAGGCCTCCCAAAAGTGTGAAGGACGCAGACAAAGCCGGGAACGAAGTTTTTAGATTTGTTGAGGTTATGAAACATATGCAGGACAACACTGCGGGCAGACTGGAAAAGGCAGTCAAGAAGAGACCAATCATCCAGAAAAAAGTGTCGAAGACACTTTTTTATCCGCTATTCAAGGAAAGCCCGTCAAGTGGCGGACCTTCCCTATTATACCCCAAATATCCCATCCCTTACTCCGTAGCATTGGCAAGCCGCCGTTCCTTTTTAATGCTCAAAGCGTACATGATGCCTCCCGCCGCCAGCCAGAATACGGTATACAGGGCCGTTCCCGCCAGCTGGGGCCAGGCAGCGTCCCAGCTGATTCCCTTCAGGTTCACAGCCTTTAACTCTACGGCGATATTAGCAATGGGCGAGAATATCCTGGAAGCAATACTGAGCCATTTCGGCATCAGATAGTAGGGGAAAATAAGCCCCGAGGTAAATATAATCAGGTTACTGCACATCATATACAGCTGTGCGAAGCAGGCCAGTCTTCTGGTAAATGACCCTAACATCACGCCAAAGGCCACGGCAGCCAGCATGAAAAGGACCGTGCTGAACAGATAAAGCCCGATTTCTCCTCTCAGGGGAATGTTCTTATACAATGCCACCACGCACAGAACCGCGGACTGGGCCGCCACGGCGCCGCCCGCCACCACGGCTGTCCGGATGATTCCATCCTTTAGTTCATCCCCCCGGCGTTCCGGTGCAGCCATAGCCAGGGCTTTCCTCTTTCGAATCATGAGAGGAATAAAAAATGAGATGAGGAAGGTCTGCATGGTAATGGAGGGAACCAGCAGATAGCTCATTTTCCTGATGTAATCGCCCTGTGGCTCATACAAGGTCCTGTCCACGTAAGAAAATGTACCCAGACTGGTCTGGGCCGCCGATGGATAAAAATTATTTCCCTCCAGCATCTTAAGCTGCATCCCCGCGCTCATGGTACCCAGCACGGATGATGCTGCCCCCACTGCCCCTCCTCCGGTGATGATGTTGGAACAGTCCGCGAATATCACTGCCTGTGGTGATTTCTTCAGGGACATATCCCGGCTGAAGTTTCCGGGTATCATGACCCCAGCCTCAATCTTCTTATCCAGGATGGCCTGTTTTAAATCCTGCTCCGAATCCGCATAGTATACAATGTCCAGTGAGGGATTGATGCCAAACTGTTTTACAATGGACTGTGACAGAGAGGAGCGGTCCTCATCCAGGATCCCAAAAGGAATATCCTGCGTGTAATCATTTTTCCAGATGGTAGTAATCAGGAGCATACCGACCAGCACGGAGATAAACAGACCGATGATTGTATTTTTCTCTTCCTTCCATATCCTGCTTATCATATGATGGGCACCCCGCTTTCCGCCGCAAGGCTTACCGTCTTTGCCCTGGCATCCCTGAATTTCTTCGCAACCGCAAGCACCATCACCGCGCAGAAGCCCATGAGCCACAGAACATGGTGGGCTTCGCTCAGAAAGCTGCGCCCCACCAGGGCCATGTCCCTCAGAGGCACGATGAAGTGGGTATTGGGCATGAACCAGGTAAGGAACTTACAGGGCCATGGCATGGAGATGACCGGAAATGTGTAACCGGCTAACAACATGGTAAAACCTATGATGCCGCATTTCTGCACTGCCTCCTCGCAGTTCCCCCCGGTTCCCAGGTTCTGCAGTATCCCGAAAAGGGTAATGCCGAAGCAGGTGAAAATAGTCATCAGAACGCCGGCCCAGGGTGAACTCTTATATGGGAACCCAAAACACAGGGTCTGGGTCACCATACATCCCAGGGCTGAGACGCAGGCAATGCCGGTAATGAATCCGGCCTTTTTCATCAGCCTTCCAAAGCTGTCCCTTTCACATACACAGGCCCCTACGGATGCGGCCCCAATCTGGACAATGGTGAGGAGGATGCCCTCCATCATCATATATGCCACATTCTTGGATGGATTGCTGATGGCTTTTGTCACATATCCCATGGGCGCAATCAGGCTCATGGCTGCCTGGGGCGGCATGCCCGTTCCCTCCGCCAGCTTCAGCATATAACCGCTCTTAATGGTTCCCAGGGCTTCGGCTATGGTTCCCCTCATGCCGCTGGCAACCGTGGACAGGGCGCCGTCATTAAAAATCATGATTTTGGCTTCCCTGCCATTTAATAAGTCCTCTGAAAAATGCTCCGGGATTACAATACCCGCCAGTGCCTTATTGTAGTAAAATGCTTCCTTCAGGTCATCCTCCTCATCCGTACACGCAATGACGTCAAATGTCCTGTTATCCGAAATCATCTGAATCAGTCCCTGGACCGTTTCAGAATGGTCATGGTTCACAATGATTGTGGGGACTTTCTGAAAAGGCAGGTGGACGAACTCTGCGCCCATGAGCAGACTCAGGATGGTAGGTGCCAGAAGAAGAATCAGCATGGGAATCATTATGTACCGTTTTTTTATAGAAGATGCCAGGCACCCTGCCCGTTTCATCCATTCTCTCATATACCATCACATCACTTTCCAAAGTCAACATAGGCTGTCATACCGGAACGCAGTTCATCCTGCAGCCCCATCAGGTCGTCAAAGGTCACCTTGATTCCGTAGGTCAGGATATCCCAGTCAGCTTCATTGGACGCTTTCTTGGTGGCAAAATCCGCTTCCTTATTAATCCGTACCACCTTTCCCTTAAACCTGTCCTTTCCCAGCGCCGCCAGGGAGATATCCACTTCCTGGTCCAGCTTTATCCGCGGAAGCTTCATTTCATCCACATCACATGTGATGTAGGGGGTATAAATGTCTGCAACCACCATGGAGGGAAGTCCGGAGGACACCACATCACCCGCCTTGACATTCACCGTTGTCACCAGACCATCCACAGGGGAGGTGAGGACGCATTTATCCAGGGTGGTGTCAATCTGTTTCAGGGCAGCCCTGGCCTGGTCCACCCCGGCCTGGGCCTGGGTAATCTGCTCTGGCGTGGCTCCGTTCTGGGCCTCGGTAAGCTTGCTCTGGGAAATCTCCAGATTGGAACGTGAGCTGTCCAGGGAAGCCTTGGCAGATGCCAGGGCTGCCTTCTGCGCATCCACGGAGGACTGGGATACGGCCCCCGCCGGAACCAGCGCCAAGGTCCTCTGATAATCCGCCTCCATCCTGGTATAGGCTGCCTGGGCATTTTCCAGGTTTGCCTGGGCAATCTGGACTGCTAGCTGCAGCTGTCTCATCTGTTCCTCTGTCGCACCATTTAACAGGCTCTGATAAGAGGCCTGGGCCTGGGCCATGGCTGCCTGGGCCTGTTCCCTCTGGGCCATTAGGGTATCACTGTCCAGACGGACCAGTTCCTGGCCTTTCGTCACCAGATCCCCTTCCTCCACCAGGACATCCTTAATCTGTCCTCCTGTCAGGGCGTTGATGTTGCTCTCGTCCATGGTCACATAGGACTGCACCACCAGATTTTTTTTATTCTTAAATAACAGGTCATCCCCTGTCACATGACCGAAGATGATTACCAGGACAATGGCGCACAAAATGACGGCAGCCGCTGCCCCCATGATTTTCTTCTTGGATTTTGTCAGTTTCATTGTTATTACAGTTTCTCCTTTCCGGTATTTTTTTCATACTCCCTTACATTTCCGACTATTTTGCACATGATCTGTTCAAGAACCCGTTCCTCCTGCGGTGTGATGCCGGAAAAAATGATTTTTTCCCACTGGTCCATGATATTCTTCAGTGTATTGGCTGCCTCCTGTCCCTTTTCCGACAGACAGACCAGCTTTTCACGCTTGTTCCCAGGGTTAATCTCCCTCCTGATATATCCCCGGTCCTCCATGGCAGCCAGTACTTTGGCTGTCTGGTACTTATCGATTCCGGACAGGCTGGATATGGTACTCTGATTGCTGTATTTGCTGTAGCCTATGACCAGAAGCACAATTCCTTCGGAAAAGGAAAGGCCACAGGCCCTGAATTTAATGCACAGAAACCTACGCTTACTCTTTTCTATCATGGTGTTTATTTCCTGTATGATACCCACCTCCCTGCAGGGGCTGACGCAGATATTGCTAAGGAATGCTTTGTGCAGCCATCATATGTATTTAACAACTGTTGTGTTTGACAAACATTATATGCATTTTACAATTGAAAATCAACCCGTTTATTTTTCACAAAATTATGGCCTTACTTTTATTATTTCTTTGTTTAATTGACGGTATAGTCCATCTGAACATTGAGGAAAAAGAAAAATGCCATGGATTAGCTGGTTTGGAATCCAGTTAATTCATGGCATTATCATGTTTTTTTAATCGTGTCTTCTGGGATGGCATTCAATGATTTCACTCCATCATTTTCATGATTAAATCTGCACAGCCCTCATATCCGAATACTGAGGTGTTCAGGCAGGCATCATAATTTCCCATATCTTCCCAGTTCCTGCCGGTGAAATAGTGATAATAGTCACTTCTTTGGCTGTCTTTCTTCTGTAATTCTTCCTCTGCCTTCTCAATGGCTATGTCATCCACCTCACATATACGGCGTTTGCGCTTCTCCATGGATGAAGCATAGATAAACAGCTTAAGTACGTCGCATTCTCCGTCCAGGACAAAATCAGCGCATCTTCCGATAAAGATACACGGTCCCTTCCGTGCGAGCCTGCGGATGGTGTCAGACACCTCCTTATTGATGTCAAATGGCTCCTGCATCTTATTGTAATTCTGAAACCGGAAGGCATACAGCACTAAATCATGAAGCAGGCTTCCGGTCCGTTTCTCGTCCAGTTTTTTCAGTTCCCCGATGCTGATTCCATATTCTTCCGCCGTTACAGCTAACAGCTCCTGCCCATAATATGGAATGCCCAGGCGCTCCGACAGGATACGGGCTACCTCCCTTCCCCCGCTCCCATACTGACGCTCGATGGTGATACTACAGTTCCTGCCCATTCTCATCCCTTCTTTCTAAATTAAATGTCCTTAAATGACTTTAAATGTTATCATACCTCATTTGCGTACTTTATTTTATATCTCTTGGTCCCCACCGTTTATTCTTAAACATATCAGGGGGGGGGGGCATGATGTCCAGACTTATCTTTCCTTACCCCTCCTTGAGTTCTTCCCGTTTATGTCCGGAAGTAGGGCGTTTGCGGCTCTTTATGACAGTCTACTATGCAGACTACTGCATTGGGTCTGGTAATCTTCCATACCATCCGGAAGGTATCCCTGTTACCTCCAATACGGCATCTGTGATGTATTCAAGGGTCTCAAGGCCCCGTATTGCTTAAATGGGGCGAGAATGGCACTGGTCACTCCCTGTTCCCTAACTTATTCCATCCGGTCATTACTTGTATTAAACTTTTCAGTTCTAGTATATAAGGATATTATAGCATATAATAGGCATTCCTAAAAGGACATCCGTCCACCGTCTGCACCATGCCTGCACCATGGCTTTCGTGTGTCCACAATAAGAAAGTAATGCATATCCAGCAGATTAGAGGCAGAAACTGAAATGGAAGACGGGCCTGTCCCTTATGGGCGCAAGAGAAGCATTAAGCAGTAAAGGAAAAGTATGAAAAAAAAATATACAGTAAAACTGTTTCAATAGGCCATGAGAGATTCCTAATACTTTTCGCAATTCTTTAACTCTATTATTCATAGCCAATCTCCGATTTCTCTGACGAGTTCTGTAGACACATCATTACTTTCTTCTGGTTGCAAGTTGATATGTTTTATCATTTTGATTTTTTGAAACAACTTTGAAATAAGTCTGTGCTATCCTATGGTGGAAAGAGAACATCAAGTCTGATAAATTATGATGGAGGATGATTCCTGATATTAGGAGAATAAAGTGTGATTATGAATGAGAATAAGATATTGGTGGTAGAGGACGAGATGAACATTTCCCGTTTAATTGAAATAAACCTTACGGATGAAGGGTACTGCTGCGATTGCGTCTATGACGGGGAGGCTGCAGCAAGATACCTGGAGGAAAAAATTACGACCTGATTTTATTGGATATCATGCCGCCCAGGGTGAATGGGTATGAATTGATGGAATATATCAGGCCGATGGATATTCCTGACGGCCAAAGAAACAGTAGAGGATAAAGTCCGGGGACTGGAGATGGGGGCGGAAGATTATATGACGAAACCATTTGAATGTATGGAGCTGCTGGCCCGGGTCAGGACGGTTCTCCGCCGGAGACACAGGGATCCCGGAATACTCAAGCTATACGATTTGACAGTCAATATCGTTTCCAGAACCGTATTGAAACAGGAACAGCCAATTAAGCTGACAGAAAAGGAATACGATGGGGACGGCCGAACGGTGGATATCCATATCCAGCGCCTCAGAAGTAAGACCGGGTTAGGAAATCATATAGCAACTGTTTATAAAATTGGCTACAGATTAGAGGAGTGGGTATGAGTTTTTTTTGGAAAGTGAGCCTGGTAGTGGTTGCTGTAACCGTTATTACATTCAGCGCAGGGAGCTATCTTCTGATTGAATCATCCTTCGATTCACTTATGGGGGGAAAGGTAAATCAGGCGTTTCAGGAGAACCTAAACATTTAGGAGAAAATAGGCCGGCTGGTCATTGATTTTCCGCACAATGGACAGATTAGCGCAAAAGATTTGGGGAAGCTGTTATCTGATATCCATGTGGACGGGACTGTGCCGTTCCGGATTGGAAGGTTGGGGGATGGCCTGATTGGTCCGGCGGAAGGAGATGAGGAATGGGATTCTAAAGAAGACTGGCTGGCAGTAATGTTGGGGCAGGCCGTACATCCTGCGGGTGGGCAGGCTGCGAAGGACCGCAGAGTATCGTTAGGACCCCAAAAAGAAGCCTACCGGAAAATAGAAAATCCGGGCGGGGGAGCAGCTTATTCCTATAAAGAGTCAGAGGATGTCAGGGAAGATAAGAGAACACTCCGGAGTACGGTGGAAAAGGAGCAGATACCGGGACTGACTTCCGCACATCAGATAGTGATGCAGGACGGACAGTACCAGATTAAGACATTGAAACCCCTAAAAATAGAGGACAGTATCTATTATGTGGAGACAACAAAGGACGTAACGGATATTTTTAAATTCCGTGAGGGGCAGTTTCGGTTGTTCCGACAGATACTGACAGGACTGGTACTTCTGATTGCCGTGGTGGTCATGATGAGGTGGGAGAGCTTGCGGCGGACTTCAATCATATGGCGGACCAGCTGGAGACACAGATCCATCAGTTAAATGAAACCATGATACGCCAAACGGAATTTATGACCAGTTTTGCACATGAAACGAAAACCCCGCTAACCTCAATCATAGGATACGCCGACATGCTCCGTTCAAAAAAGATGACGGAGGAAAGAACCTATGAAGCCGCCGATACGATTGTCCAGGAGGGGAAGCGCCTGGAGGCCCTGGGATCAAAGCTGATGGAAATTGTTGTATTGGGAAAAACGGAGATATGTCTGCAGCCGGTTTCTGTTGGCGTATTAATGGAATCGATGAAACGCACGGTTCTTCCCGGTCTGGAGCATTCCCGTATCTCCTTGTCAATCCAAGCGGAGGAGTCCAAAATTGCGGCGGACTATGACCTTATAAAAACTGTTCTTCTCAATCTGATAGACAACAGCAGGATGGCTATGGAAGGCGGCGGGGGAATTTTCATCACTGGAGTCCGGCAGAAAGGAACATATTGCATCTGTGTGCGGGACACCGGAACTGGAATACCCGCAGGTGAACTGGAACGGATTACGGAAGCATTTTACATGGTGGATAAATCGCGGTCACGGGCCCATGGGGAGCCGGACTTGGACTGGCGCTTTGCGAGACCATCATGAGACTGCACCGTGGAAAAATGCGTATTGTCAGTGAAGAAAAGACCGGCACTTCCGTCATCTTAGAGCTTAAGAAGGCTGAAAATGAAACGGTGTAAATATGTTCTGTCAGTGGCCGGAGTGGCGGCTGTCATTCTGATCTGTATCTTTCTTCCTGCGAATCTGGCGGAACGGCGGGATTTGAAACAGGCAGGCCAGGTTATTCCTGTGGACGGGGAGGTGCTGGTATTTCAGAAAAACCAGCTGGATACGATTTCTAAGCTGAGTCTGGCAAAGGAGGCGGAAAAGAAAATAAGTAATGTCACGGTGCGGGCAGAAGAGCGGGTTTATCTCCCCACACAGAATCATTTACAGAACCGGAATACGGCAATCCAGGAAGAAGATATTATTGATGTCAGCATACGGGAACTGAATATATTAAAGGGGGCCGGAATCATTCCTGAACTGGAAATTGGGCAGTGGCCGTTAATGACGAATTATGTTTTATATACCTATATTGACACAGAAGATTCATCGGTATATGTGCTGGAGTGGAACGTGTTCTTATCCTATCCCGGTTTTTCGGTGAATTTAACACTGGAGGACGAAAGCAGTAAAATCTATGGTTTTATTGTTGACATGGGAAATGAGATGAAAAGCGGCGGTCCGGATATGTCCAGCCTCCCACAAAAATGGGCGGAGTATCTGGCTCTTGATCTGACAGAGAGTACAGAAGACCAGGATGATATTCTGGGAGAGTATTGTGAGAATGATACAGTGACATGGTTCCGCTTTGGGCAAAGCGCGCAGCCCAGGGCAGTCAGCATACAGCTGACGGAACCAATCATTGTTTATCAGAAATAAATGAAACCATGGTTGAAAAGAAGAAGACACATTATGACAGTAGCAGAAAGGAACGGTGGAAAATGAAAACATTTAGAGGAAAAGGCGGATTAATTTTAGTGCTGATTCTGGCAATTACAAATTCAGCGCCAGCTTTTGAGGCACAGGGAACAACGACTGCGGCGGATGGCAGTCCCCGGTATACCAAAACTGTTGATGTAAATGGAAACTGGGTATGGTCCTGGACAACAGAAAACGGGGAAGCGCGTTCTGTAACGGTATCACCGGGAAGTTATCCCGGTACAGGAGCTAAGTCTGGTGCTGACGATTTGGGGTTTGAGTTTCCAGGCCGCGGCTTTGCATATGAGGCCTGCCCGTCATTAGATGGAAACAATAATAAGAAGTCTGATGAGAAGATAAAAGATGATATTTATGAGGTTACCAAGTTACATATTACTGCCCAGACCGGAACTCTCTATCTGGAAGATGAGGCAAAATGGATTGAAGATCAGAAACTGGTTGCAGCAGAAAAGACAACACTGCCGGAAACAAAAAAGACGGAACTGCCGTATTCCCAAAACTGGAGTGGAATCCGTAATTTTCTGTTCCCCAACACATATTATGCGGAAGGTAGTTTTAGCACATCAGCTGCCGGCGCCCACCGCGTGAAAATTTATGCGGCAGACGGAGCATATGCGGCAACAATCGACGCAGTTCAAAGAGATGGGAAATATGTGACAGATATTTCTGTCGAGGGTAATGACTACTATGCGGTTATTTTTAATGGGATAGAGGGTTCGGCTTCAAATGCAGCCTATACAGTAAAATAGTTTTAAATAAAGAAGGATATCTGCCCAATACGCAATAGATTTGATTCTGCTGAGTCAAATCTACTGCGTATTTTGTAAAAAATGTGTAAATTGATAGAAATCTGTAGTACAATGCAAAAAAATGCGTTAATGTATTCATAGTGGATGGTTCCAATATACTGGAATCCTTGTGATACACCGACATAAGAATGATTGACAGAGGAAAAGCATTGATAACCGGGAGGAGACTGAAGATGATATTGCTTGTATTTGATACGAAAGAGGAGTGTGATAAATTTACAATTCTGTACAGAAAATATAGGAAGAACGCCTTTTGTATTTAATAAAGAAACCGGTGACCTCCGGCAATTAGAGACCGATATTGATTTTCATTGTCGGATATGTGCTTACGATGCAGAGGCAGACAGGATTATCATGGTCGGGACTTCCTATGCAGAGGCGGAATATTTAAGAGAAAAGTGGAATGGAGGCCAGGTGATGCAAAAAACTAATAATACATATTATCCGCCGGACACTTATATTTTTGAACTGATACAGAATGATAAATTAAATCTGCTTTTGAAATTAGAAGACTTTGAAATTAAAAATATTGGAGTAAAAGGAGCTGATGAAATAACGTACAGCGGGTATGCGTTAAAACATGCAAATATCCCCATGGAAAATTATTTATACAAAACAGGAAGCCAGCCACAAATTGCGGATTTATTTGGCGGCAGTTTCCCATTGACTATCTATGATGAGTATGTTTACGAATCTAAAGATACAATTTTGTTTATTGGAAGTGGGGAGGGTTATGCTCAGGGTATATACCGTTATTGTATTGCAAACGGAGAAATTGAATTAATATACGACGGCACAGATTTTCACAATGCATATGTTAATAATTTTATGTTGTTACGTTAGAGGGATAGATGGGAGCATGCAATGGATAAAAGAACAAAAGTGAAGCTGAGGATCGTTCTGATTGTTATTTTACTGGTAGGAATTATAGTAACCCCGGTGGTCTGTATTATCACCCATTGGGTAGAAAAAAATATAGTTACGGATATTGAGGATTATGAGACATATTTTGGTGTACAGGGAATCCATCGAACCCAAAATACTTCCAAGCTGAAGAAAACAAGTGAGTCATATCTGGTAATTGACAACATATTTCCGGAAAAATTGCCGGAATCGGCAAAAGTAGAAGATTTTTATTATGAGTATTATAATCCCTGGGATCCATGTTATCTCAGTTATCTGGTGTATCGCTGCGATGAAAATGACTATCAAGCAGAGACAGAGCGGCTAAAACAGATTCCGCGGCCAACGGATTATCTGATTTACGGTGCAACGGATTTTCCCTATCCGCTTCTAGCTGTGAATGCCAGCTATTACGGATATATCTATGCACTGGCAGATGAAGCGCAGCAGGAAATCGTATATGTAGAATTGACCTTTTGTAATCATTTTACAGATATTGATTATGAGAAAGTGATTCCTCAAAAATATCTGCCATTGGGATTTGATGCGAAGGAGGGGAATCCTACATGGGAGGAGAACAGGCTGGAGATTGACGCCACAAGCGGAGGGCAGGAAAACAATGTACAGGATGAATCAACAGAGGGCAGAGAGTATCATGACCAGGAGTCGGGGTTCAAAGACAGGTTTAACCAGGTTGATTTAAAAAATGTGAAAATCATTACAGAAAAAGAACTTCCAAAAGCATTGGAAGAAGATGGATTGTGCCTGAAACTGGGAGATATTCCAGAGGCCAATATCCATATATACGGATACATATATGATTCGGAATTCCAGGGGATATTGATTGATAAAAATGGAATTGTCAGCCGTTTCCCGGATATATGCTACATGTCACCCATACAGATTATGCCGCAGGTTGGCTGGGATGGGGAAAAAGAACTGTTATATTTATCCTGCCGAAGCAAGACAGGAACTTCATTGGATTCGGATGAACTCTATTGTTTTTGGTCAGATACGGGCGGGACAATGCAGGCGGAGTCTTTCACGGAAAAGGATTACTTAAATCAGATGGAGGGCCGGCTTCAAATTCATCAGTCAGAAGAAAAAAAACAGGTGGAAATTCTGGATTTGCAGGGCAATGTAATGGCCGTACAGGATATCTCCGGGATTGCCAATGAAACAATAAGCGGTCTGAATCTCAGCAATCTGTGTACATTTGATATTCATGGAGCACAGGTGAACTTAAAGGTGGAGCCGGGACTGACCGTGGCTGGCTGGATGTCCCCATGGTACAGTGATAATCCTGTAACAATGACGGCGCCTGTAATGGTTAAATCTGTGCAGGATAGCCTGGGAAAAAAAGTGAAGTTTGATATTGGTTTTCTGGAGGTTGGAACCTTTGAAACAGAATCAACTTCTATGCAGTTACCCGTGTCAGAAAGTGCAGAATGATCGGAGGAAAATTAGTATGAAGAAAATGATTACGGTATTGGCTCTTTTAATGGTGTGTAATTTAGGCACAGGATGCTCACAGAAGGCAGAGGTTGAAACAGAACCGGCTTCCATAACGGTCCCTTTGTCAGAGAGCTCCGAACCTCAGGCTGAAGACCCAGCCGGCAGTACCGGGACGGAGAAAGAAGAGATTATAAACAACCTGAAAAAGCAGGCGGAGGACGAGGCGGAACAGGATAGGCATTTTATTTTGGAAGCGCTTGGAGATGAGGGGGCGGATGGGCGCTGGAGCGAGGCGTGTGGTTTTATCCAGGAACAATATCCAGACTACTTTTCCAGCGATGAACTGTTTCAAAAAAGTATAAAGTATGGTCATTACCTCGTTTCCATTTACAAAGACTCTAAGGGAATTGATAATGGCGGAGGCCGCTACTATGAGATGGGGCGTCTTATCTCTGAGACAGCCCAGAACATTTATATGGGAAATGCCGATTTGACAGACAGTTCCGTTTCGGAGGCATTACAGAAGTTAGAAGAACAGCTCGTTTTTTTCTATGGACAATATTATGGGCTTGAATATAAGGCGAATCAGGTTAATACTCAGGTAAATGGCGATGAATTCAGCGAGGGGGATGTATATGTAATAGGAAATCCTATACTGTCCGACTGCCTGTTTTTAAAAGTCAATATTGATGATATCAAGAATATAGAGGATGATTTGAAGCAGAATAGCGGAGAAGAACTTATAAATGGCCATTTTATCTACTGGAAAGGGGAGGGGATCGACTATGTCACCCATTCTACAATGGAGGGCGATTTATACGCGATTATCCTTACAACGGATCAGTATCAGCTGGGATGTGGGCTTAAAATTGGAATGAAGGAAGATGAGATAGCTTCCCTCAAACTTCCATATACCGTCTGCAGTAAGGAGGATTATCCCAGAGATTCTCTTTTCCTGGAAGATCCCAGCAGTCCGTTTCAGACACAGGATTATGATATGATTTATCTTTACCAGTTTGGCGGGATACCAGAGGAGGCGGTTAAAGAAAATTCCATTATAACAGGGGGACGGATCAGTATAACAGCCCTTGTAAAAGATGGTATTGTAATAAGCTTGTTTACTAATATTCCAGTTGCCGGGTAAGGAGGCAGAGAAGAGTGTATACAAAAAACAAGATTGCAGGTTTATTATTGACGGCTATGGCAGCAGCTATTTTATTATCTGGCTGTGCATCGGAAAAGCCTATGGCAAACAGCAGAACTGAGATTGTGGAAACTTCGCAGGAGAAGACCCCGGCAGAGAGCAGCGCGCAGCCGGAGGAACAGAAAGTCACAGATAAGAACTTAAAATTAGAGGAACCCTATATCTTTGTTATTGACGGTGAGGATATGGATGGTTTCTGGGACAGCTATTTACCAGATGTCATCATACAAAACCAGTGGATTCATGCAGCTGACGCAGGATATAGAATTGCAGTTTTTGGGGCGCTGAAAGATGATCCGGAACAGGGGAGTGTCAATATCATTGATGTAAGTCCAGATAACACGATTACCAATTCCAGGCAGATATTGGCACCTTCTAAAGGTGGCAGCCTGTCTGTAATTGACGAAGAAGCTGCTAAAGAATTTAATATGGAAGCAGAAGATGAACACGGCACCGTGTATCTGTTTAATTATTATAACGGATTCACCGCATTTAAAGAAGGGAAGGACGGTGATTGGGAGTATCGGATAAAAGACGGCGATTCTTATGAGAAACTGATAGCGGCCGCAAGAGAATATATCGTAAAGCATAATGATAAAATACGTATGGATTACGATTTCAGCACTGCACTTATGTCAACTGGGACTTATGAGATATCGGGATATTTGATAGAAGATATCGATGGGAACGGAATAGACGAACTGATTTTTGGGGAGAACGGAAACAATCCGGATGATATGTGGGATGGTGTCGTCTATGAAATCTATACAACTTATAATGGAAAGCCTGTCCGTGTGTTAAAGGGATGGGAGCGGAACAGATATTTTCTCTGTGAAAATGGGATGCTTGCTAATGAGGGGTCCAGTGGCGCTGGTAATTCCAGTTACTCTTACTTTACCTATGAAGAATCAAAACTCCATCTGGTGGAAGCAGTTATATATGATGGGATGAGGGATGCGGACCATCCTTGGTTTTATTCCACAAAGTCTGAATATGATGCGGAGGACGCGGAACCCATAAGCGAAGAGAGGGCGATGGAAATCATGGACAAGTATGTCTATGAGCATCCGGTATTTATTCCGTTTGCAGAGGATAATTAGCGTAATCAATAAGAAAATTTGACAGGCTGAACCCAAAAGTAGTTTGGCCGGGAAAGGTGAGATTGTGAATTCATACAGACTTATGATTGTGGCAGGCGTTGTGCTTCTTACTGCCTGCCAGGCAAAACAGCCGCTGCCGGAGAGTATGTCGGCTGATGCAGAGACAGTCACTTCTGAAGCATTTACCCCGATGGAGGCAGATATTGTGGAAAGCACCACAGCCGATGAAACTGCACAGGAAGTCACCGGCAGCATTACGGCAGCTGCCGATACAGATGCAGCTACAGCAGAACACGGAGGAGATTATGAGGTAAAGGATGTTGCCGGCACGTGGCACATCAATGCCCAGAAGACAGAAGCGGCGAATGAAATGTCTCTTCTGGGGGAATTTGGAAGCGGAATTCATATGGGACATGAAATGGTCCTTTCTGAAAATGGTGATTTTTCTTACTATATATCAATCAACCAGGGCGGAGAAGGCACATGGAAATTAGAGGGAGACATGATTACGGCTGACTTTACCACATATGAACCGGATGTACAGGAAGAACAGCTGACTATGACCCCAGTAATTGGTGAAAATGGGGAACTCTTCATTAAAATGATATACATGGACGGATATATCCTGTTCTGGAATCAGCTGGAAGGGGAGACTGCGGCAGCCGGGGAGGAAACCAGTCCGACAGCCGGATAATTGTGAGAACGATAGGAATAGGTACGGTATATTTGATTATACATTTGGCAAAGAAGAATGTGGCAAATGAGGAAGGGAGACAACATAATGAAACAAAAAACAGCGGTAAAAACTCTATGCCTTGTGGCAGCATTATCTTTGCTGCCAGTCCTCTCCAGCTGTAGTACACAAGTTGGGACGAAAGACTTGATGGAGGATATATCGGCCGATTCTGTCACTACGCAAACGGACAACACCGTGGAAGATTCCAGAGCCATCACTGATTTTACAGTGAGGCTTTTCAAGCAAAGTGCTGTAGAAGGAGAAAGCATTTTGATTTCCCCGCTGTCTGTCCTGAATGCTCTCGGTATGACTGTAAATGGAGCCGGTGGTAATACGCTTATGCAGATGGAAGATACATTTGGCATGTCCATTAAAAATGTCAATACAACCCTTTTCGCATACAAAGACACTCTGCCGTCCAGCGAAAAATATAAACTGCATATAGCCAATTCCATTTGGTTTAAAGACAGCGAAGGTTTTACTGTGGAGCCACAATTTTTACAAACCAATGCTGATTATTATGGAGCAGATATCTTTAAGGCAGCTTTTGATGACAGTACATTAAAAGATATGAACGGCTGGGTTAATGATCATACAGATGGCATGATTGAGAAAATTGTGGATAAAATTTCTGCTGATTCGGTCATGTACCTTGTTAATGCAATTGCCTTTGATGCGGAGTGGCAGAACATTTATGAAAAAAATCAGGTGCGGGACGGTGTGTTTACGCTGGAAGACGGAACTACAAAAAATATAGAACTGATGTATTCAAAAGAATCCGATTATCTGGAAGATGAAAATGCCACTGGGTTTATTAAATACTACACAGACCGGAAGTATGCTTTTGCTGTATTGCTGCCCAATGAGGGAGTTTCAGTAGCGGACTATATCTCTTCTCTTACAGGAGATGGTCTGTTGGCTCTTCTCAGTACCCCAGAAGAGATTCAGGTCAATGCGGCCATTCCTAAATTTGGGAGCGAATATGACGCGGAAATGAGCGGTATCCTTACGGGGATGGGAATGATGGATGCATTTGACCCTGCCGCGGCAGATTTTTCCGGTATCGGTCATTCAGTGGATGGGAACATTTATATTTCCCGCGTGCTGCACAAGACTTATATTGCCGTGGATGAACAAGGAACGAAGGCTGGGGCTTCGACGGCTGTGGAAATGAAATCAGAAGGCAGCGCCATAGAGCCGAAGGATTATAAAACCGTATATCTCGACCGCCCCTTCCTTTATATGCTAATCGACTGCAATACGAATACCCCCATATTTATCGGTACCATGATGGATATAGAAAACTGACAGTGGTAAAAAGAATTTGGCACTAAACGGGGCAACTCCGTCCGGAATTTGAATCAGAGAATAAAACGCTGTCAGTGAAGAAAATGCACAGGCAGGCCCCATAAAATGGATAAAAGAAGGTAATAGGCTTCAAATGAAAAGCAGGCTGTTTTTTCTTTCAGCCTGCTTATTTTAAAGATATCTTTGTTTTATTGAATTCAATTATTCCGCTTTATTCTTTTAATCCCTATCAAAGATACCCCCAGCAGATAAACCACGCATATCACAAAGAAGATTGCGGCATTCTGTCCCAGCACATCCTCCGATTTGTTGGAATTCATACCTAAAAGCATCTGGGAATAGGGCCAGAGGATGCCTGCCTTGGTATTGGCGGCAATCATGCCTGTAACGCCGCCCACTAATCCGATAGCAATGGGGGTGGTAAAATTCCGTATTTCAGTGGCAGCCAGAAACTGCAGGGCTGCGATTACAAAGGCGCCAGCCAGTCCGCGGATCATCCAGAAACAGAGGGCGGCGGGCGGCAGGCCCGGCAGGCCGATGAGCTTCCCGGAGGCAATAAAGAGTAGGGCAAACCATATCTGGGTCATAGCAGAGATGGCGCATACCAGGAGGAACTTGGATAAGTAGATGGTGCGGTATGGAATCGGGCGGGCGAACAGGGTATTCCGGCAGCTGTTGAAATTCTCATATCTCCACAAAAATGCGCAGTATGCTCCGATTAAGGGAGCGAAGAAGAAGGTGGCATAGAATAAGGTCACCTGGGTCCAGTAGGAGTACCAGCCGGATTTCAAAATCTCCAGGTTGGACAGGTAATTCCCCGCCCCGAGTAAAATTGGTATGACGGGAATCAATAGAAAGGCCGGCCATATCAGGGTCCCCCTGCATTTCATGCGTTCGCATATGATTGCTTTTACGATCATCAGATTTTCCTCCTTATATGGTTTCGCGGACCGTTTCTAAAAAATGTTTCTGCCCATAGCGGTATAGGATGATAATTGCGCCAATCAAGACAGCCATCCAAAGAAATGGATACATATCCCAGTAATAGGTAGTATACCGTGTTGTCTCATCATAGTTATACCCGGCATTGCACAGTGACGCATAGTAGCCCCATGGAATCAGATATCGCAGCGGCCATCGGTTCAGGAACCAGGAAAACAGTCCGGTAAACGTGCCTCCGATACTGATAAAGACAGGCGTCAGTTGATTGGTAAACTTGAGAGAAAGGTTCAGCTGAAGGATAAAGATGCAGAGAGAGGTCAGTAATATCGTTGTAAAATATCCCGGCAGACGTGACAAGATACCCGCGCCATATGGCTGTGAAATGATCCAGAACAGAACCGTCTGCATCAGGGTGAACAGGAGGATATAAAAACTGCCTGCCATCACTTTTCCACGGTAGATATGCTCCGGTTTCTGCATGGTGCAGAGCCATTTGTAGGTATTCCCCATCTGTTCCATATCGCACATCCGGCTGGCCAGGGCCGCCATGACAATGGGACACAGAATCGTGTTCATCAGAAGAAGGTTGGTGAATACCATGGCGCTTACATCATTCAGACGGGAGACATCCAGGTCATCGATACACCAGTAGGTCCAGGCCGTGATGAGGACAAATACCATCAGGAACAGAAGCGGGATGTGGCGACGGCGCAGTTTGCGCATTTCCAGGGTAAATTCTGTCTTTTTACTCATAGTCCCGCCTCCTTTACCATGCCAAGATAGATATCCTCCAGGTTCTGCCGCTTTTCCTCCACCCGGTACAGTTCAATTCCGTGGTCCAGCAGGCTGCGGATGACCTGTGCCAGTATCCGGTCCGGAAGGAAGGGAAGGCGGATGCCGTCGGCGGTGAAATAACAGAAGCTGTCAGAGGAATTGGTATCCTTTTTTTCACAGAGCAGGCCGGAGAGCGTTTCATCTTCCCGCAGCAGGGAGGCGGCGCCTGTGTCATCCGAGGTGCGCAGGTAAATCTGGCTTGTGCTGCGTGCCTGGAGCATGGCAATCGCATCCTGGAATATCAGCTGTCCGCCTGATATGATGCCGATGTGATTGGCGGTCTGTTCCATTTCCGACAAAAGGTGGCTGGACACCATCACCGTCATTCCGAACTGTTTCGGGAGGCGCTTAATCAGCTCCCGCATCTCATGGATACCGGCCGGGTCCAGTCCATTGGTAGGTTCATCTAAAAGTACCAGTTTGGGAGCGCCTAAGAGGGCATTTGCCAGGCCAAGGCGCTGCTTCATACCCAGAGAGTAATGGGCGGTCCGTTTCTTTTTCTGCCCGTCCAGGCGCACGATGGACAGGACCCGGTCAATCTCCGTGTAAGGAAGCTCCCTCAACATACAGCTGATCTGAAGGTTCTCATAAGCGGTGAGATTGCCATAATAAGAAGGGTTCTCAATCAGGGAACCTACCTGTTTTAAGATGGAAATGCGGCTGCGGTCATTCAGCTCTGTTCCGCCAATGCGGATACTCCCGCCGTCCCGGCTGATTAATCCCAGGAGCATTTTCATGGTGGTGCTTTTGCCTGCGCCGTTGGGGCCTAGAAATCCATAAATGGCGCCCTCCGGAACGCGAAGATCCAGATGGTCCACGGCAGGAGTACCCCGGTAGGTCTTTGTAAGCTGGCTGGTTTCAATGATATATTGTGCCATTTTGTTATCCTCCTTGTCAGACAGGCGGCATTAAGGTGCAGAGCATCTTCCGTTTTCTTTGACGCCGCTTTCTATAGGATTTAGGATACCGGAACATCCTTATGTCTTCCTTACTCTAACCTTAAATTTACCTTAAATGATTGAAAAAGTGATTCCCAGTCACGGTAAATCGGCTATAATAAACCAAAAGGCAGGTGATTGGAATGAAGCTTACGGAAGCGCGCATTTTAGTGGTGGATGACAACCAGGAGCTATGTAGCCTGGTGGAAAATGTTTGTAGGCAGGAGGGTTTTTCCCATGTGGAGACATCCTTTTCCTGCCGGGAAGCAGAAGATAGGATAAAGGGCGGCAATGTGGACTTTCTGATTCTGGATGTCAATCTGCCGTTTGAGGACGGGTTTTCTTTCTTCCAGCGGATCAAGAGAGTGCTGGAAAATCAGCGGGTTCCGGTTCTGTTCTTATCCGCTCGGGATCAGGATGAGGACCGGCTCCAGGGACTTGATTTGGGAGCGGATGACTATATGACGAAACCATTTCTGCCAAGGGAACTTGTACTGCGCATCTCGGCTATCTTAAAACGGACCTACCGGCTGGAGGAGCAGTCAGAATGTTACCGTCTGGGCGACCGGGAGGTGGACCTGTCTGCAGGGGTGGTGAGGGTTCTGGACGGATCAGGAAGAACCATTTCACTGACGAATAAAGAATACCAGCTTCTGAAACTGTTTCTGGAAAACCGGGGAAGGATACTGACATTTGATGTCCTGTCGGAGTCGGTCTGGGGAGAGAATTATATTGATTATGAGAATACACTGATGGTACATATCCGCAAACTGCGGGAAAAGATAGAGGAGAAGCCATCGGAACCGGCGTTTTTAATTACGGTGAAAGGATTAGGGTATCGAATGAACAGATGAAAAGCCTGATGAGGATTTATTTTAATTATATTGTTACGGCACTGGTGATCATTTTTATGTTTGTTTTACTGCAGTTTGTATTGCTGGCCGTCATTACCTCAAAGCTATATGATAATGACAGCGGCGGAAAGAGGTATTCCATCGCCCGGGTATATGAGGCGGTAGATGAAGACGGGCAGGAGGCGGCCGCCTGCCTGCAGGAGATGGGCGCTTCCTTTGCCGTGCTTTTGGATAATGCGGGAACTCCGTTCTGGAGCTATCAGCTGCCGGAGCAGTTAAACCACACATACACAACCTCCCAGGTTGCCTCTTTTACACGCTGGTATCTGGATGATTATCCGGTTTATGTATGGGGCGGGGAGAAGGGACTTTTAGTGGTCGGCTATCCCAAAGGGAGCATATGGAATTATGCAGTCCATCAGGATATGAATCAGTTAAAGGGGATTTTTACATTCCTATCATTGAGCTTTATCACTACATTAGTAGCAGCGGTTCTGATTCTATTGGTATCTGGATTCCGCTATTACAGACGGATGCGGATGATCGCGGATTCAATTGGACAGCTGGCGTCAGGAGGGAGCGTCCATCTGGCGGAAACCGGGAACATGAAGGAGATTGCCTATACCATCAACCGGACCTCCGACCGTCTGACCGCGCAGCGGGAACAGCTTGAAAAACGGGATGAGGCGCGCACGGAGTGGATCAGCGGGGTATCCCATGATATACGCACCCCTCTGTCCTTGGTCATGGGATATGCGGATATGATAGAGCGCCAATCGGATACAGATCCAAAAATCCGGGAAAAGGCCGGCTTGATCCGTGCGCAGAGCATCCGCATCCGGAATCTGATTGAGGATTTGAACCTTGCATCCAAGCTGGAGTATCATGCACAGCCGCTGCGAAAGAGAAAGGTCTTCCTGGCAGCAATCCTGCGTAAGGTCGCTGCGGATTTACTGAACTCTTTGGAACAGGCGGAGCATTATCCGCTGTCCATCTGTATTGAGCCTGAATTTGAGACATTCCCGTTTGAAGCGGATGAACAGCTTCTGTTCCGCGCATTCCGGAATATTCTGGGAAATTCAGTCCGCCATAATGAAGATGGATGTACCCTGGGGGTGCGTGCCTGGCTGGAGGACGGCTGTCCTTGCGTAGTATTTTATGACAGCGGCCGGGGCATTCCATCGGTTATCTGCCGTTTTTTAAATGAGGGACAGATGCCTGACAGGGATGTACACCTGATGGGGCTGCGGATTGTGCGGCAGATTATCATGGCTCATGAGGGAAATATCTCTGTTAAAGAGGATGGACAGGAAATTGAGGTTAGGTTTCAACCAGTTATGAAAGCGTTGGAACAGTAGGAGGACAAAATATATGACGGAAATGATGATTTTTTTAATAACAGAGCGCGACGCTGTAGAATTAATTGGGATTCTTTCAAAATATTCTTTTGATATTGACATGGTACTTGGTAGATATGTGATTGATGCAAAATCAATTCTTGGCGTGCTGGGATTGGGGATTGGGAAACCTGCTGTTTGAAACAGAATAGTCAACAGATTTTTTCAATACTGGCATCCTGTACCTGCACGTAGATACTCCATTTTATCCTGTGATTCCAAACCAAACAAGTAAGGCGGCTCCAATAAGGCCTAACACGATTCCAATATGAATATAGGTTTTTTCCTCATACTTGTCATATTTATAAAATAGCATTGCCGCGCCGCCAAAAAACAGGGTGGACAGGCTGCCTTTCCACGCGGGATTCCCTTTTATAAGGCACATCACAGTTAATACTTGTGTTGCAGCTATTAAAAAATCTAAAGCATGGTATTTTGAACGGACATCAATTTGCTCGTCACGCTCATCTTTCAATGGACACTGTAAGTTCTTTTTCATATTGGCGGCTGCCTCCTTTAAGTATGTTTTTCATAATAGCAGTAAGTGAAAATCTCTGTAAACATGGAAATGGTATATGCAAATGCAAGTCCGACTCCCATACCGATAAATGTTTTTTCCCCGGATATTTTTGCCATAATAAGAAAAGCAAGCATGAGTCCGAAACAAATCCACTGTGTTAACCGAAAGGATTGACTTTTTGTCTTCAGTTCAATCAGCTGGTTACGCTCATCCATTTCTTCTAATTTATCTTCTTTTGACAGATTGCATGAAATGCTGCGTATGATCAATCCGCCCCCAATGAACATAATAGCCAGAATTAATATCATACCGCTTATATCAAAACCAGTATTCATGCAGGCTATTACATTCAACAGGCCTAAAACGATACAAACCAAACCAGAGCCAAATTTCTTTTTATTATAGATTTTCATATTGTTTATCCTCCAATTCCTTATTCTCTTTTAGACAGCATAATTCCTCAACAGTTACACCAAACACCTCAGCTATTCGATAGGCTAACATAAGAGAGGGGTTGTATTGCTCTTTCTCGATAGAGATAATGGTCCGTGAAGAAACGTGGACCAAATCGGCCAGCTGCTGTTGTGTCATTTTAACGGCTGTTCGTAGTTCTTTAACTTTTGTTTTCATAATTTCCCCTATTTTAGATATATGAAGTAAACTTCATATTAGCATATTCATTAATAAATGTCAACAAAATATGAAGTTTACTTCATGAAAAATAGGAAGGTACAAGCTTATTTTGACATATTCCTCTTATCGTAAAATAATCTAAATCTTAATAAAAAAATGAGTAATTAAAACATCAGATATCTGTTAATTGGGAGACCTGATGCCTTCATGTGGAATCCGGCGATTGTCAGGCAAAAAGGCAATATTGCATTGTTATTGTAAATAAAGTATAATCGCTATAGGATATAAAAGAAAAAGCACATAAGTGTACTTATATTGCAGGGGGTGGGGAAGTGGAGCAAAAAGCGGAATGGCCGGTGGAACGGATAGAATCAGAAAATTCTGAAAAGAAAACGTTTCACCCTTTGTCAACCCTTATTTTGGTCAACATTGTTTTAATTGTTATAGTGCTCTTATTTATTTTCAGATTTTACCATGCTTTAGAGAAACAGATCTATACGGAACGCACTGCTTATCTTGAGGAGATTACGGCCCAAATTGTGTCCAGTACGAACACGATTTCAAGTGAACAGTGGTATTTTTCGGATATCTTTGCCAACCACCTCCTTAATGAGAAAATTAAGGAGGTGGTAGATTTATCTGCATATATTGCACAGGAGCAGGCAGCATTTTCACAGTCGGGGCTTACGCTGTTGGTATTCAATCAGGATGGAAGATACTATGACGCGGAAGGAAATCAGGCTAAATGGGCTGGAAGCATTGCCATGATCAGTGATGAGGCTCCGGAAAATCAGGTTGAGATTACGACACTGCCAACCTCTGAGAAGAGCGATGACGAGATGGTTTTTATGAAGAGGATGCCCCAATCAGTTTCATTAGAGGATGGTATTGTTCTGACTCATGTTGCGGTTGTGCGGAATATGAGCCTGTTCAGCGAGACCTTTCGCGTCCCTTCTTTCAACGGGAAGGGAGAAAGCTATATCATCAGCAATAAAGGGACAGGCGTCTACCGGGGGCAGGGGGCCAGCGAGCTGATTGGAAATATATATAACATACTTAAGCCTTTGGAATCCGTAAAATTTAAGTATGGAGGTTCCTATGAGGGGCTGCGGGAGGCTGTTTCTGCAGAAAAAACCTGTAGTTTGGAATTTTCCGCTCCTGATGGCCGGGAATGGTATGTGACCTGTTCGCCAATCGGGAGGAATAACTGGTCCCTGCTGAGCCTTGTTCCGGCAGAGGGTATCAACGTAAAGATGCAGCAGTTCATGAATATGGTATTGTTAGGAGCGGGCATCATTGCATTCATCATCATTGTGGCAGTCACGCTGACTATATTTCTGACCATATATTATCGCACCGGACAGCGGATCATGCGGCAGCAGGCACGGGCCAATGCGGCATTGCGGGAGGCTGCCCAGGCGGCGGCAGAGGCTGCCCAGGCAGCAGAAGAGGCCAATCGTGCAAAATCGGTGTTCCTCTCCCATATGTCACATGACATCCGTACCCCGATTAATGGTATCATGGGGATGACTGATATAGCCCTGCGGAATATGGGGAATCAGTCGAGAGTCACGGATTGCCTGGGCAAAATTTCCATAGCCTCCCGTCATCTGCTTGGCCTGATCAATGATGTCCTGGACATAAGCCGCATTGAGAGCGGCAAAGTGGAAATTGAAAACGCTCCCTTCTGCTTAGACGATCTGTTAGATGGCTGTTACAGCGTTGTTGCGGGACAGGCGGCGGAAAAGAAGCTTGTTCTGTATAAGGACTTTTCCGGAGTTACCTGTCATTATCTGTTGGGTGATGAACTGCACCTGAGGCAGATATTGATTAATATTCTGGGAAATGCCATTAAGTTTACGCCAGAAGAAGGCAAGGTTGAATTTTTAGCAGAGGACAGAACCATCAGTTCTGGCGAGAGTGAACTTACCGTGATTATCCGTGATAACGGAATCGGAATGAGTGAAGAATTCCAAAAGAAGATATTTGAACCTTTTTCCCAGGCTGCAGGAGTGGCACGGAGCAAGTATAACGGTACAGGCTTAGGCATGTCGATTGTCAAACAGCTGGTAGACCTGATGGGCGGGGAAATTAATCTGCAGAGCGCCATTGGTAAAGGGAGCACCTTTATAGTCCGGTTGCGTCTGCCCATAGAGGAAGCCCCTGTCCAGATAAACCCTTCTGATGGCGAGGCGGATAATCTGTCCGGTCTGCATGTACTGCTGGCAGAGGATAATGAACTGAATATGGAGATTGCATGTTATATCCTGGAGGAATGTGGAATGCAGGTTACCCCGGCATTCAATGGTCAGGAGGCATTGGACCAGTTCGTACAGCAGGAAGCGGGGAGCTTCGATATTATTCTCATGGATGTCATGATGCCGGTTATGGATGGCGTGGAGGCGGCCCGTGCCATCCGTTCCAGTGGGAAGTCGGATGCTAAGGAGATTCTCATCGTGGCCATGACTGCCAATGCATATGCGGAAGACGGGAAGATAACGATGGCCGCCGGCATGGACAGGCATCTGGCAAAGCCCATTGAACGGGATGAATTAATCCGGACATTGAGTGAATTAGTTTATGAGAAAAACAGGGGAAAGAATGGCAAAGAAAATGAAAAAAAATAAAATCCGGTTAACTGTATTGGCGGTGGCAGCAGGTCTGTCCGCTTTATTGTTGGGAGGATGCGGGAAGGTATCTCCGGATACGGATCAAAAAGAGCATGAGCCAATCACGCTACTGACATCGGCAATGAACTACCAGGAATTTGAGCAGGCCCTTAAGGAAGAGTATCCGGAGATTAATCTGGAATTTGTCAGTTATACATCTGGAAATGGCACTGGTTATTCCCAGTATCTTCTGGAGCATGGGGAGCCGACGGATATCTTTCCTATGAGTGTTTTCGGCATGCGCGAAGAACAGAAAAAATATCTGCTGGATTTATCCGGCTATGAATTTTTAAGTAATTACAGAACCGCTGACATCAACCAGGTATCCTTGGATGGGGCCGTATATCTGGTGCCTATTGCCAGAAGTGTGATTGGACTCTATTATAATAAGACCCTGTTTGAGGAAAACGGCTGGGAAAAACCACAGAGCTTTGAGGAACTGAAGGAGCTGACACGGAAAATCAAGGCATCGGGTCTGGATCCGGTATCGGCGCAGTTTGAACTGCCCGGAAACGGCTTTTTTGACCTGTTTACATTTGCAAAGACCGGTTTTCTCTCCACCCCGGACGGCATTCAGTGGGAGCAGGATTTTAAGGAAGGGAAAGCCACGGCAGAGGAGGGACTGGCAGATGCGGCAGGGCTTCTTCAGGAACTGATTGACTGTGGTTTTCTGGACGAAGAGGATACGAAACGCAATTACGAGGAGGCAAGAGACCGGTTTCGTACACGGAAGTCCGCCATGTATCTGAATGCCGGTACTATCGTTCGGTTCACACAGAATGAGGACGGCAGCGGGGATCAATACGGCATCATGCCTTTTTATGGCCACGGGGAGGATGATTCCGTGCTGATTACGCTTCCTTTGCGTTATTTCGGTCTGTCCCGGACATTGTCCGAACCGGGCAATGAACAGAAGCTGGAAGATGCACTGAACATTATGTCTTTTTTATCCACGGAGGAGGGGATGTCTACGCTGGCAACAATGGAAGACAACTATGTATCCCCATTGAAAAATACCACTATTTCGGAAAATTCCCCGTTCTATGAGGTGCATGATGTCCTGCAGAACGGACATACCTCCACACTGGCTTACGCGGGATACGAGCCTGTCATTGTCGGCGTAGGGGAAAAGGTGCAGGACTGGGTAGCGGGCAAATGTAACGGCACCGATGTGCTGGCGCTTATGGACCAGCTTCAGAGTGACTATCTTGAGAATCAAGGAATTCCTGCAATAGCCACAGCCAGCCAGGACTTCACGCAGGAGGAAACAGCACAGCTTCAAGCGGATGCCTTCCGCAAGGCGGCTGGGACGGATATTGGTCTGGTTTCCCTGGGCGGTTATCATAATGGCGTAGAGAATCGATCAGGTGTCTGCGGACGGATCTTCCAGGGGAATATTTCACATGATATAGTCCCCGGGCTTGTTCCAGCCAACTATAACGAGCCTGTCTGCATTCTCACACTTTCTGGCAAAGAGATTAAAAAAATGCTGGAAATAGGGTATGCTGCCGGGGAAGGCGAAGAAGGGTTTCCATATATTCCCGCCGGTATTACAGTTATCAAGGACAAAGATGGTTCGGTAAGGGAGATTATATTTGAGGATGGCTCCGCTTTTGAAGATACAGCCTATTATACTGTGGCCGTGGATGAAGGCGACTATTCTGACCAGATAGGTGAACTGGGGAAGGTACAGATTACGGAGTTAGTTACAGTTGAGGTAGTGCGGGATTATTTCATAGCAAATTCCCCGCTGGCGCCACTGGAACATTCACTGAAATAGGCCAATAATCCACCAATTGGATCTGAACGAATCTTGAAGTGGGGCTTGTGCCAAAATGGCGGTTATTGAACAGGGCGGCGGAGAAGATGTATTAAATGAAATGAGGAAGCAGATGCCGGAATTAATGAAAGACAGATATTATAATCATAAATCAATCCATGAATTGGCTTTACGCATTAAGGCGGTATATCATTCGTTTCAGGATAGTGATTTTGTAAGCAGCATTATGGACGAAACATGGGATGGCCTGGCACTGAAAGGCCGTATGCGGCAGATTACCATTAATCTGGGAAGATATCTGCCAAATGATTATGAACAGGCGCTTGCCATCCTTGATCAGGTTGTTGCGGGCTATCCCGCAGGGTTTAATGACAATGCTTTAATTTACTTCCCGGATTTTGTTGAAGTTTATGGGCAGGATGAGCGCTATTGGAATTTGTCAATTGTTGCATTAGAGAAGTATACCCAATACTCAACCGCTGAGTTTGCCGTGAGGCCGTTTATTATAAACCATGAAGAGCGTATGATGGCACAGATGTCCGTATGGGCCGGGAATGACAATGAGTATGTCCGGCGGCTTGCCAGTGAGGGCTGCCGGCCTGCATTACCATGGGGGCCGGCATTGACCAGATTTAAAAGGGACCCATCATTGGTTCTTGGTATTTTGAATCAGCTGAAAGCAGACCCATCGCTGTATGTCCGTAAAAGCGTGGCTAATAACCTAAACGATATTTCAAAAACACATCCTGACCTTGTTGTAGAAACTGCAATGGATTGGTATGGTAAAAATGAGTACACAGATTGGATCCTAAAACATGGATGCAGGACACTTCTAAAAAAGGGCAATAAGGCTGTATTGGATCTCTTTGGGGTTGCAGATGCCAGTTGTGTGGAGGTTTATGACTTCGCGTTGGGAGCTGCATCCATTTCCATTGGGGAGAATATGATTTTTTCCTTTAAAATCAGGGCGAAAAAAGCATCTAAGGTACGGATGGAGTATAGCATTCATTATGTGAAAGCGAATGGTGGTCAAAACCGAAAAATATTCCAGATATCCGATACATCATTCATGGAAAATCAAGAAAAGACATATATAAAAACTCATTCCTTTGCAGATTTAAGTTCAAGAAAGCATTATCCCGGAATCCATTCCATTACACTTATTGTCAATGGCACTGAGCAGGGGAAACTGGATTTTGAGGTACTGCCTGCCATTTGAATTTTGCGGATGTGAAAAAAATCTTAACGATGAAACTTTTTCCCCTGTTCCTGCGTCTAAAGATTATACGTAATAAAAATAAGAAGCGGAAAGAGGAATAAAGACAATGAAAATCACAAAAAGAAATGCAGCAGTTATGATGTGCACCCTTGTAATGGTGAGTGTGATACCTGCCACCCCTGTTTATGCAAAGGGCAACCAGACCTATGGAGTCGAAGCGCGTTCAAAAAGCTCAGATACCCAGAAAATGAGAAATGCGGCGGAAGAGGTACAGAAAGCGTATGATAAGCTGGATTTAGAGAAGCTGTCGAAATTATGCAATTATCCGGTGTCTATTTCCTATGCGGATGGAAGTCTGGCTGAAGTGAAGGATAAATCCGAGTTTTTAGCCCTTGGCAGCGGAACTTTCTTTACAGAAGGGATGTTGGATGCGATAGCCTCCACGAATGTGGCCAAACTGACTGGCAACAGTGAGACTGGAGTGCAGATGGGTGGGGACTGCGGCCTTGCGCTGTTTAAATTCAAGGGGAAATGGAAAATCAATAATTTCTATCTGGATGCAGGCGCAAACACAGATACACAGGCAGTGAATATCAGCAATCTGGCAGAAATGGGAGAGCAGATTCAGAAAACATGTTCCTATGGGAATCTGGATACACTTGCCAGAATGTGCAATTACCCTATGACCGTTTCCTTTGCGGATGGCACGAATAAGGATATCAGTACGCAGCAGCAGTTGATAAACCTTGGGGAGAAGAACGTTTTTACAGAAAAGTTATTAAAAGCGATTGATCAGGTAGATGTATCAAAGCTCCAGGAAGTAGGGGAGGCAGGAGTTATGATGGGCGGTGACTCGGGTATAAACCTGAGAAAGGTAAATGGTTATTGGAAGATTAATCAGATTTATCAGTAAATCAAAAAAGAGCAGCTTTTGTGTGCCTGATTCTCCTTTTATATACCCTGCTTTAACCCATCGTCTGTTGGAACTGGGAAAGGGTCAGGGGGGGTCCAGAGTGCCAGGGATGACGAAGGTACCGTTAAACAGAAACTCCAGAAAAAGACCGCCAGCGACGGTCTTTTTTTTCGCAACCAGTTTATCGTAACCAGGATTCTGCGCGCCCTACGGATACTTTCAAATGGAGGAACACCCATCATCCCAGTTGTTGAATCCTTTTGTTTATAAGGGCGTGCTGCCAAGCCACTTGCGGAGTGTTCACTGAGGAGAGCAGGTGACTCTTGTCAGGGGATTGGGGGCGCCCCAAACAGGAGGAGTTTACAGGTTTTTGCAGAGGTGAAAAAGTGGAAATCGCAAAATGTTTCTCATTTTTGCTTTGATTGTTACCATAGAAACAGCCAGGTAGTATAATACGCCTTACTAAGAATGGTAAATTAAACCACTCTTCGCAGCTTGATATAATCGCAAATCATGCTGACAGCAGCGTCCACGCCACAAGAGCTATTAATGCAGAGATGATAACCATGCGGATTCCCCCATTCCCCGCCGGAAATGCTGTTATAGTATGCGGAGCGTGCCGCATCAGAGCGGGCAATGCTTTTTCGGCCTGCTTCTTCCGTATCGCCATACATTTCCATTATCTTTTTGACGCGGTATTCTTTGGGTGCATAGATGAATATACGAACCACATCGGGATAATCGCTCAAGACATAATCAGCGGCGCGGCCTACTATGACGCAGGAACCACTATCGGCAATCTTACGGATAATCTGTTCCTGTGCCACAATCGCTTGCTGTATAACGGTTGTACTTAGATACAGGGAACGTAGAAATTCCGGGGAGTTTTCGTTGATGTCAGATACAAAATGTCGGTCTAACCCGGTTTCCTGTGCGGCAAGCGCTGTCATTTCCTTATAGTAACAGGCAATCCCCATCCGTTCTGCTACAAGTTGTGCAATCCGCTTACCACAGGAGCCATGCTCACGGGCGATTGTGACAATTACTCCTTTATGCGATGGACGGATTACCGCATTTTCCGGGACAGGTTCGAGGCCCTCACTTGATTCCATTGTTCTAAAATAGTGGACAGTCAGGCATACGGCAACAATCATGCCAATGAGATCTGCCGCGGGCGCAGCAAACAGGATTCCGTTAATACCACTACCAGCTTGATTTCTTTCAAAAATAGACGGAATTAGTATCACAAGCGGTACAAAGCAGACAATATCGCGTGTCAAAGACGCAATGACCGCCATAACTGGCCTGCCCACAGCCTGAAAGAAGATTGAGGACATTTTAATCACACAGGTAAAGATGACGAGTGACAGAAAAATCCGGAATGTCCGTCTTGCATATTCAAGATAGAGAGTATCATTTCCAGAGCCAAAAATATTGATGACACCCTGCGGATAAATCTCAAAAATCAAAGTGGACACAATGCCGACAACAAGCGTTGCAATTAAAATCGCCCGGTACGTTTCCTTAACCCGACTGTATTTCTTTGCGCCGTAATTATAGCCTAAAATTGGCTGCCCGCCCAGGACAATACCGACAACGATGTTGATGACAATGGTAAACACCTTTGTTTCAATGCTGATTACCGAGATGGGGATATCCTGCCCATAAATTGACAACGATCCATATTTTGCAAGCATGATATTACAGACTAAGGAAATGACAACGATGGACATCTGCGTGATAAACGAAGATGCACCTAATTTTAAGGCATTACTGAAAATTTTGAAATGTGGTATAAAGCTGCCCTTCGCCAGCCGAAAACTCTTTGTTCTAAAAAAGTACAGTACACTGACAAGGAAAGATACTGTCTGCCCAATGACGGTAGCCCATGCAGCACCTGCAATCCCCCAGTTTAGCGAAAAGATAAATATCGGGTCAAGAATAATATTCAAAATTGCGCCCAGTGACATAGATGCCATTGAAACAGCCGGGCTTCCATCTGCACGAATGACAGCGTTCATCATGTTCATCAGCATAAATGCCGGAAAGAAGCAAAGTACAATCGTAAAGTATTCCATTGCCATTGTAATCGTCTGGTCAGAGGCGCCAAACAGCCGGAGCAACGGCTCTTTCCATACCGCACAGAACGCTAACATGATAATGCTAAGAATCAGCGTAATCATAATCCCTGTACCGATACAATGGTGCGCATTTTGTGTATCTTTTTTCCCTTGACAAATGCTAAGATAGGCGGCACTGCCATCACCGATACACCATGCAAAGGCCTGCGTGATAATGAGAATTGGAAAGACAATACCTGTGGCCGCATTGCCGAGGTAGCCCAACTCACTGTTGCCGACAAAAATTTGATCTACAATGTTGTAAAGTGCGCTGATGAGCAGCGAGAGTATGCAGGGAATTGAAAATTTTATCAGCAGTTTTGAAATTTTTTCCTCACCAAGCATACGGTTTTGATTTGTTTGTTCCATGATCTTCCTCCTAATGAATGCATACAAGATTTGGAGTCTTTATCAGAGAAAAGCTACCTAAAAACTACGAAGGACAAAAAAATAGTGCGTAGAATCCATTTGGAATTCTACGCACTTAGCTGTCCGACTTAGTCATGATAACATATTTTTTCGCGAAAAGTCAAGCAATATTATCCGCCGAAAACAAACGGATATAAAGTGGTTTTTACAAGAATTTCTGCCCATGCAATGGCTGTTGTAATCATATAAAGTCCCTTTGTCCATTGGTTCTGGCTGCACTATCTGGAAAGCTTAGGAAAGTTTTTAACCATGTGTAGTCCATTTTTTGCAAAATATGATATAATTGATGGAATAGAAAAGGGTTTGAAGGGAAATGCATAATGAATATACGGAGTTCTATGTATCGGTTGGTTATTATTCTGGTTATTGTTCCATTTCTGATATTCAGTTCATTACTATCATTTACATATAGTAGCAAATTAAAAAAGGTAATCCAGGAAAGTCTTGAAGCTGTGGCAAATTCCCAACTTGCGGAAATGAGTGATTTTTGCGAACTGCAAAGAAACAACCTGAATATTCTGGGCAGTATGAAGGTAACGAGGACAGCACTGCATGGGGAGTTAAATCAGGATATGCTCCAATACCTTGATAACATACTGGATTCCTATGCGCAGGCTACCCCATACTTAAATTGTGTCGCGTTGCTCGATACAGACTATCGGCTGGTTGCATGCAGCACGCAGGATTATGCGCCTTTTGCCAATCCAGGGTTTGATATGCTGGTTGAACGGATGAAGGGGAATCCGTTTTATATCTCCAATGTTTTAACCTATGAACGGTATGGCTAGGAAGTCCAGTCGGTCGTGGCAATCGCGAAAATCACGGATGGGGAAACATCTCTGGGCTATGCCCTGTCAGAGATTAATCTGGATTTCTACGATAATATCCGTAGACAGGCAAAGCTCTGGAATGAATCCACCTTTTATCTTCTGGACGGAAAACAGAATATCATCAGCGCTGGTACACAGGAGGATAGACGGGAGTCTTTCGTTACGACCGATACGGAGCGGAAGGACTATCATGAAAAATATGACGCCATTGACTTTAAAAAATATCCAAAAGGGAGCTTCAACTATCAGGTTGACGGAAACACCTATATTACATATTATTCCAATGTAGGATATACGGATTGGCGCGTCCTGCTGTCCGTGAATATGGACCTGTTTCTGAATAAAGGACAGGTTTCATTCTTTTTTATTGGGACCCTGGTGCTTCTGTGCGCCATATCGACGTTGCTTTTGGAACGGTTTATGTACAAGCGGATTGTCTGGCCTGTCCAGCATATATCCGATACGCTGGATGGGATCCAGCAAAAGCAGGATTATTCCCTGCGCATAAGGGCTGTCAGGAAAGACGAGCTGGGGACCCTGTCGGAGAAAATCAATGAACTGCTCTCTTTCATTGAGACGGAAAATCTTTATAAAGCCAAACAGGAACGGCTTTTGCGGGAAAAGGCAGAGAGAGATGCCCTGACCCATGTGCTCAATGCCGAAAACATTCGTGAGTATCTTCGCGGCGCCATAAGCCGTCACCAGTCAGACGGCTCCCCCATGGCTGTGCTGTTTGTGGATGTAGATGATTTTAAGGCATTTAATACGAACTACGGGCATAGCGTAGGTGATCAGGCGCTGCTGTACATCGCTTCCGTATTGGCGCATGAGACAGGTGGGATTGTGGGACGGATAGGGGGCGACGAATTCCTGACAATCATAGAGAATCAGGAACGTCTGGCAATGCTGGAGTCCTGCCTGGAATGGGTCAATGACCCGGCCCGCAGCCAGTTCGTCCTGCGCGGCAGCGGTGAGGTCCTTCCAATCGCCTGTTCCATTGGTGTGGTGTTCGTAGATTTTAATGGATCCTGCCTCGAAGAGATTACAGCCGAACGGTTGGAAAACCTGGCGGACACTGCTATGTATGAGGCAAAAAATAATGGTAAATGTGGATATATAATCAAGCGCTGCCCACCTTGCGAAAACAGGAAATAGTGTGGCATCGGATAAATTGGTTCATACACACATGGATTAAATAAAATCCTAAAATACGGTACAATATCCATATAATAAGACAGGAGGGAAAAGGCGTGGACGAGAATAAAGAAATGTTTGATAAGCTGGTAAAGGGTCTGCGTGATATTTATGGGGACATACTGGTAAGGGTTTTGCTCTATGGTTCATTTGCCCGTAAAACCAATACCCAAGAATCAGATATAGACATAGCAGTTTTATTGGATGGTGAGGAAACAAAAGATATGCACAATCGCATGGTAAATTTGGCGGTAGATATGGATTTAGAATATGATCAGGTGTTCTCCGTCCTGAATATTGACTATAAAAACTTTTTGGAGTGGGAGGATACCCTGCCATTCTATAAAAATGTGAAAGAGGAAGGGGTTGTACTGTGGGCAGCGTAGAGACATTAGCAAAATACCGCTATCAGCGGGCATTGGAAGACTTGGCTGCGGCAAAAGAAATGGTCTCAAGTGGTATGTATAAACCGTCGCTAAACTGTTCCTATTATTCGATTTTTCATGCGATGCGTGCAATTACAGCATTGGAAGGATTTGATTCCAGCAAACATAGCGGGGTTATCGCTTATTTTAACCAGAATTTTGTAAAGACAGGAATCTTTGCAAAGGAGGCTTCTAAAATAATCAAGGGTGCTTCTATTATGCGGGAGCAATCAGAATATTCGGACTTTTTTATTGCGTTAAGGCAGGACGCGGAGGAGCAGATTGAGAGGGCCAAGGAGTTTATCGGAGAGGTTATGAGGTATCTGCAGAACAAGCAGGTTCTTTAAGAGTATTAGGTTAATAGGCAAGAAAATATATGCATAGAAGTATGGACTGAAGATGCATAACCAGAAAAGCAGTTGTTTTTGGCAACTGCTTTTTTATTGTAGAAATGGCTGCGGAGATCCGCAGCTTTTTTAGTGGAAAGGCGGATTGTCAGCTTATGACACCAAGGCAGGAAAGCTGTGATTCTCCCTTTTCAAGCAACTGTTTACTATAGATTCCCTTAGGAGTGGAAAACGATATTGAAAAATTATTTTTTTTGACGGTCTTGCATTCTTAAAAAAAAAGGACTAAACTATGTTTTAATATTCAAAATGCGATTAGCGGAAGCTAACTGATACGAAGGAGGAGATCAACATGGAGGATATTACATTAGTACTGCTCCGCCACGGCGAGAGCGTATGGAATAAAGAAAACCTGTTTACTGGCTGGACGGATGTGGATCTGTCTGATACAGGGAAAGCAGAAGCACGGCAGGCAGGGAAGCTTTTGAAGGATGGTGGATATGGTTTTGATATCTGCTATACATCATACCTAAAACGGGCAATCCATACCTTAAACCTTACCTTGGAGGAAATGGATATGGAATGGCTGCCCGTCATCAAGACGTGGAAGCTGAATGAACGCCATTATGGAGCGCTGCAAGGACTGAACAAGTCTGAAACAGCCCAAAAATATGGGGAGGAACAGGTGAAGATCTGGCGCCGTTCTTTTGATGTCCAGCCCCCGGCGCTTGCGCCACAGGATGAACGGAATCCGGCGAGGCAGCCTCCTTACCGGACAGTGGCGTCAGATACCCTGCCACTCGCGGAAAGCCTGAAAGATACGATAGAACGTGCGGTTCCTTATTTTGAGGAGAAAATCAGGCCGAGACTTGAACAGGATGAGAGGGTGCTGATTGCTGCGCATGGGAATTCACTCCGTGCACTGGTCATGCATCTGGAACATCTTTCCCAGCAGGAAATTGTTGGACTGAACCTGCCGACAGGTGTTCCGCTTGTTTATCACTTAGATAAAAGACTTGCTGTGAAAGCGAAAGAATACTTAGGTGACTATGCAGCAATCCAGGCCAAAATGCAGGCTGTCGCCAATCAGGGAAAAATAACAGGATAACACCATGACGGATTACTTACTTAGAAAGGACAATTTAATATGCTGGAAGAAAACGTTTTAATACCATTTTTTAAAAAATTTGACCAATACCCATTCTGTGTAAAGATAAATCAGAAGGAGTACAGAATAGGAACCGGAGAGCCGGAGTTTACTGTGGATTTCAAGAAGCCGATTCCCCTGTCTTCCCTTCTGACAAGCACCTCTCTTGCATTAGGGGAGGCATATATGGATGGGGATTTGGAAGTTGAAGGAGATCTTTATTATGCCCTGGATCACTTTTTAGGACAGATGGATAAATTCTCCACGGATGAATCAGCACTTAAAAAACTCATGTTCTCATCAACGACAAAAAAGAACCAACAGAAGGAGGTGCAGAGCCACTATGATATCGGCAATGATTTTTATAAGCTCTGGCTGGACGAGACGATGAGTTACTCCTGTGCCTACTTTTTACATCCAGAAGATACCCTGTTCCAGGCCCAGGTCAACAAAGTGGACTATATCCTAAAAAAACTGTATCTGAAAGAGGGGATGTCCCTGCTTGATATTGGATGCGGCTGGGGGTTCCTGCTGATTGAAGCTGCTAAAAAGTACGGTGTGCATGGAATGGGGATTACATTGAGCCAGGAGCAGTACAAAGAATTTAAGCGGCGGATTACCGAGGAACATTTGGAACAGCTCATCGAGGTGGAACTGATGGATTACCGTGACCTGCCAAAATCCGGCCGGGAATTCGACCGGATCGTAAGCGTCGGGATGGTTGAGCATGTAGGGCGTGATAATTACCAGCTTTTTATGGACTGCGCAAATAAAGTGTTAAAACCAGGCGGGCTGTTCCTCCTGCATTTTATCAGCGCCTTAAAAGAGCATGCAGGAGACCCGTGGGTTAAGAAATACATTTTTCCAGGCGGGACAGTACCAAGCCTCCGTGAAATGCTTTCCTGTGCGGCCGAGGATGGGTTCCATACGATTGATGTAGAGAATCTGCGTAACCATTATAACCGGACATTGCTCTGCTGGGAAAAGAACTACCAGGAACATATCAGTGAAGTGCGGAAGTTGTTTGATGAGCGTTTTGTGCGTATGTGGGATTTATACTTATCTGCTTGTGCAGCGACATTCCATAATGGAATTATAGACCTGCATCAGATCTTATTTACAGAGGGTATTAATAACCGGCTGCCACTCGTCAGATGGTATTAGATTAATCAGTATGGGTAGGGTGAATGACGAAGAACTTCGCTCAGTCAGGTACAGCGGCGTGTCCGGTTTCCTGGAGTCGTATCCAGGAGCTTCCATTTATTCTGTTATTTTTTATCAGTGCAGCAGCAAAGGCACCGGATATGATGATTCATTTTTTCCAGTATGGATTTAGCCATTATAAATCGGAATTATATAGACACGCATATCACTGAAAACCCGTGATATTCATTGTGGATGGACTGTTTTCCACTACCCTTTAGGGAAACGTCAAAAGCTGTCAGCCAGAAATGAAACAATGCAGGAAATTCGTGGCGTTGAGTTTATCATAAAAGGCTCTGTTTCTTGTCGAATTTCTTCGTATGGTGGAAGTATGGGCCAGATAAAATGCCATCATAAAAAAGCAGCCTGCAAAATACCACAGAAAAAAATAAAAAAATTTAAAAATGATGCAACTTTATCCAGATGTACTACGTCTAATAAGATGAAATAATAAAAATGGAGGATTTTAATCATGAAAAAAAGAAATGTATTAGCTGCAGCATTCATCACATTAATTCTGGCTACCGGCTGTTCCGCACAGGGTGGAACAACATCATCTGCGGCTCCAACCCAGGCAGTCAGCACTTCCGCAGCCAAGGCCGAAGTGGAGACTACTGTACCGGAGACAACTGTGGAAACCGAAAAAATGTCGGATGAGACAGGGTCCTCTATAACGGGAACCATCAGTGAGATCAAGGAATCCATGTTTGTCATCACAGATGAAAATGATACCGCATATGCGATTGGGTTTGAGGGTCAGGCACCAGAAGGTTTATCTTCCGTAAAAGAGGGGGATACCGTAACTGTTGTATATACAGGTGTGTTAGACGAGACTGAGGCATTTACAGGAACCATAATTTCTGTCACAAAGAAATAATGAAGTCAATCATGTTCCATAACAGATGGGTGGTCTGCCCATCGTTATAAGGAGCAGTTACTGGGTGCTATGATACCCTCAGGCAGGACGCTGAAATTAAAAACCTGCCTGGGGGTATTGTCATGTCCAGAAAAGTAAAAGCGGTTAAGCAGTATAAGCAAAAGTAGGCTGAAAACGGAAAAATTCCTGAAGTATTTATAAAAACACTGTTGTATGGATGTCGTTTTGGGTTTATTATATAAATACCATTATCTATTTTCGTATTTTAAGTGCAGAGGAAGAGGAGAGGTATGTCCAGAAAAGCATATTCCGAACAGGAACGGAAACGAATCAAAGAAGCCCTTCTTGTTACCATGCTTCAGTGCATTAATGAGAGAGGGCTCATCCACAGCAGCATAGAATTCATATGCAGAAGAGTAGGCATCTCAAAATCCTATTTTTACAGCTTCTTTTCCTCCAAGGAAGAACTGGTGCTGTACGCCCTGCAGTACCAGCAGCCCAAACTTCTGCAGTATGCCCAAATGCTGATGGATCATCCCGGACTCAGCTGGCGCGAAGGTGTTGGGGAGTTCCTGAAAAACTGCTGCTATGGAAACAGAAGCGGAATCGCTGTCCTTTCCATAGAAGAGGCACAGGAAGTCTATCACTGTCTGAATCCGGAAAACTTTCAGGTATTCCAGCAAAACCAAATGGCTTTATTCAGCAGTCTCATGAAGATCTTTGGCGTTCCTGTTAGTGCCATGGATCCCAGACTGTTTGGGAATATGATCCTGACCATGATCATGGTCCACAAGGCAATACCAGATACCATGCCGTTTCTTTTTCCTGAAACTGCAGGAGATATGGTGGAATTTCAAATCGATTCCCTGATTGATAAGATGGAGCAGGCAAAGAATACGGAGGTTACAAACGCTTTATATTAGGAAGGGAGGTTATCTGTTGGAACACTTACTTGGCCTTTGGGAAATTAAGTGGCACAGCCAGTCCGTGCCTGATGGCAGGACTGGTACCTGGCATTTTTCAAAACATACCTCTGAGGGGGTAACGGGAATTCTGTCACAGTGGTGCTGCCCGGGTATGGAACGTGATACAACGCTTCCTCTCCCGGTGGATGAGGGTACCGTGCTGTTTACGCTCCTGCCCGTCATGGGCTGGGTTGGAACTATGCTGTTTCAAAATGGTTCATTAGGTTCGGTGGTGCAGGATCAAAACCAATCAGATGATTTGACATTCCTATATCCGTCGATTCCTGATTCGCGGTTTCGCTTTTCTGCGCGTCAGACAGAAGGCTTTGAGTGGTTCTATGAAGAATATGAGGATGGCCACTGGATCAGACGTGAATGGATTGTTGCAAAGCGGATCAATGATAAAATGTGAGGTGATTCTATGATGTACTACAAGCACTACAAGCAGACACAAAACGACAGCGTCCGGATGCTGATGGAAGCGCTGGAAATGGAGGCGCAAAAAAATCCATTCTGGACCTTGCAGGACCTTTTTGCACTCTGCCGGGATATTTCATTTATTGATGACGATCCCCAAAACGCAGATTATTTTGACAGTACCTATCTGATCCTGGCGGAGCTGTACTCGGAATTTAAACGGTACGGCCAGATGGCAGATGTACCGGAGTCCCTGAGAAGGGTACGCTCCTTCACGATGGATGAAGCGTCCAAACAGGAAATGATGTCCGTTCTCACAGACCTTGGGTCCGGTATAATCAATAACCGGACCAGAGTGCTGACTGCACAGTGGGAGAAGGAAGGGACACTGAGGGATTGGCAGCAGCATATTGGGGAACTGGCGGCTGAAATCATGGAGGCAGTTCCTGAGCAGTCCCCAGCCAATCCGGACCTGGACAAAGCTGCTAATGAGTTGGAAGCCCAATCCAAAAAGAAACGGAGTAAAAAAATGACAGCTTTATTTTTCGTAGGTTCCCTCCTGTTTACATGGTTCTCACTTTATATTTTATTGTATGGGGCGGGGGTTACATATAGCGCTGTAAATCTTCGGGCAAACGGAATTAGAACCACCGCGGAGGTCACCCGGATTGCCTGTGAGATGCGCCCGGGGAAAAACGGGAGTGTCAGGGAACCGGCTTCTTATTCCTATTTTGAAGTTGTAAATTTCACTACGGAAAGCGGCAGAGAGGTCCAGTCCCGCTTATATGCAAAAGGAGAATCGGAAGACCGCTATCCTGTCGGCGATGAAGTTGAAATTTACTATAATCCAGAAGCCCCGGCACAGATCACGGATGCCAGTTCCAATGCCCAGCTTATAAAAGGAATTGCGGCAATCGGATTCGGTCTGCTTATTTTTATTGTAATTGCGGTTATGAGCAAAGGGCTTTTTGCCTCCATGGGTTCCACGGGATGGATTGTCTCCATTGGCTCCAAAGCTGTACTTCTGCTGCTGGCGCTTGGCCTTCTGGTATATCAGAATCTTTATACCCTGTACCGTTACTTTCCGGCCGCAGATGAGGAAACCTGCGTCGATTCCGATGGCGTGATGGTGCGCCGTGATGATGGGAAGCCATTCTCCGGAAGGATGCAGTCCCATACGGACCAGAGCCTGTCTGTGTATTCCTATAAAAACGGCCAGCTTGATGGCCTTGATGTGGTCTATTACGATGGGATTGTGAAAGAAACCGGTCATTGGAAAGATGGAAAACAGAACGGACTGTTCCTGCTCTATACGCCTTCCGGTATTTTGGTTGACTATGCAAATTTTGAAAATGGGGAGCGGCATGGACTGACACAGCAGTTTGATTCTGAAACCGGAGGCATCACGGTCGAAGGCAGCTATAACAATGGGCAACTGGATGGGACATGGACGCAGTATTATCCGGATTCCGGGACTATCGCAATGGAGCAGACCTATCAAAACGGCATACTTAACGGTCCTGCCAGACAGTATTATGAGAACGGCCAGCTTCAGATTGACATGAGTTATGCAGACGGCATACCAAGCGGACCTTATAAATCCTATTACCCGGATGGGCAGATCGGCATTGACGGGGCTTTGGAAAACGGCTCTTACAGCAGCGACACAAAAATGTATGACGAAAATGGGAACCCGATGGATATGTACCAGAACCAGCCGGACGGCGGTGATTCTTACGGTGATCCGTCGGATGACGATGGAATCACCATAACAGAGATACCGGATGGCGACAGTATCCCTGTATCCTATGCCATCACAGACGCGCTCCAGGCGGCTTTTCGGATGTGGGTGGATCCGGAAACCGACTACCCAGCCGAATTTTCCATTCAGACCGGGGATGAAGTCATTTCTAAGTTTTATGAGCAGGGTTCTGATGGCGCTGGGAATATTATAAGCGAACTGGAACTGGCGGAAAACAAAATCTTACGGATTGACATTTGCCATACCAGGCGTGATACGTCCCGCTATCTTCTGCAGGGATTCGAGAACGAGGATATTGACGCGGAAACGCTGATTCCGGAAATTTTACAGGTGTTGTGCTGGAACGAGCCGGATTCCGAACCCTTTGATATACTGATCCGGGTGGTCAGTGAAAGCGATGGTTTTCCTGAGAACGATTTGGACAGCTATTTTGACAGCAGTTCCGGCTGGCATGATCTTAATCTTGAACCATAGAAGCAATATACAGCAGGACGTAAGGAGGATAAAATGATTGATGTAACAGGAATTTGTGAAGCAATAAAAAGAGGCGAAGACGTCACCGACGCTGCAGCCGAAATAGAGCCGAAGATTAAACGGTTCTGTGAAATCCGTAACGACAACATCCTTGAAAAATGCGCAGAAATCCTGGACAGTGTGGATGCTTTGTATGATGTAAGCGCGAGTGTGAAACGCTACTGGAATACCATCTATCCCACCATTACCGATATAGAATACAAGTATCAGAAGCTGATCCGGTTTGTAAACACCTGTGAACAGCTTTTGGGAATGTCCCATACAGAAAGCGTCCATAAAATGAAAGAATGCGGCTGGACTGCCAGGGATATTATGGCGGCCTACATCCACAGCCGCGTTGCCGCCACACAGTTAAGGCTGTCGCCGGATGTGGCGGCAGAGGCCGCAAAAGAGGATTGGGATACCGCCCTACAGTTGTTGGAGGGAAAAGACTACGAGCAGTTATTCCCATTTTACCACACTTCCTATCAGATCTATCGTCACTTTGAGTGGATTGACTTCATGTACTGCTTTATGGAATATGCTGACCGGACATTTTTAGAGAAAAAGCATAAAAGCAAGCGGCTGTGCAAATATTGTGAAAAAGTACAGGAAAAGCTGGAACAGCGACCAACGGAGACAGAAGGTTCCAATAAAACGGCAGATTATCCCGATTTTGCTGTTTTTCAGAATATCACATTGCAGCAGGACCATGTAATACGTTCCGCTGGCAGGCAAAAGCTCTATAAGGGGAACGAGGAAAATCCTCATTACATCATGTCATTTCATCTGGCGGATAAAAAGAGCGGATGTGGCGCGGCCATCTGTTTTACGCCTCTGAATAAGGGACCAGAGTATTATGATACAACGGCAGAAGTGCAGGGCGTGTATTTTTATCGTTTTCATTATCTTTATCTTTCTGATTACATTCCTGAAAGCAGGCGGTGCGCGCCGGAAGAACTGCCGGAAGAATTTGTCAGACGGGCTTACCGCTCCTTTTCCATGCTGGCGGGAATGAAACAGACAGATAAAGGGAAGTAAAGCAGTCTGCCGGCCTTTGATAAAAGCAGAGAAAGTGAGGCACAGATGCTCAGAAGGAAATTTTATCCCAGCGGCGCCTTGAAAATGGAACTGAACGAGAGGAACGGAACGCTCCATGGAGCGGCAAGGCAGTATTATGAGAATGGGCAGCTTCAGATTGACATGAACTATGAGCACGGCATCCCCAATGGTCCCTATACAATGTACTATGAGGCGGGAAACCCGCAGATAGAAACAACCCTGAAAGAAGGAAAAGTTTTTGGAAAAGTACAGAGATACAAAGGGGACGGTACTCCTGTTGACGCTATGTATTTTGAGGAAGCAGCAGAATACATCCCTCCAGTGGTGGCTGATTTTCTGGTACCATGGGAGGTTTGTTTCCGAGTAGCAATCCGCTCCTCCCTCGGCCTTTTAATGACGGAAACGGCATGGTCGGAAGGATTTAACTATGAGCAGGACAGACAAAATCATTTTGTGCCAATCATCCAGCACCGGACCCCTGAACAGGCGGATACAGAACTTCAAAACGGGGACTATGCCCTGCGGGTTTCAGTGAACCGTTCTCCCTGGAGTGACCCCATTATTATATGTTCCGGCTGTTCACGGGAGAAAATTGGATTTGACCTTAGCAGGCTTGTCGCGGACAGTGTCCGGCAATTCCGTGAGGATTATCACGACACCCTGGAATACGCGGGCCTTTTACAGCAGGGATATGGATTTTCGATCACGCTGTCCTGACTGGTCATGGAGTAACGGTGGTCCGGGAGTCGGATTGGGGATTATTTAAAGTATGAAACATTTGGAGAAAGGATGGAATTCCATCGTATTTTGCAGGAAAGGATGTTTCAAAATTATGGGATGACAGCAATAATTCCCGGTTTCTATATATGTGCAATCCACCAACAGCAGAAGAAATATCAGAACTGAAAACAACGCTGGGGTATCAGCTGCCTGCTTCCTATCTTTGGCTGATGCGTCAGCACAACGGAGGTGCAATACATCGGCACGTATTCCCAACAGGGGAACCAACCGGCTGGGCCATCGACCATATCGCCGTTGGGGCGATTCTCGGCACAGGAAAAGAGGTTGCCGCCAAGGTAGACCATCCAGAGTATGGAAGTGCAATATCCGTCTGGAGCACATCTTTTGTCACCCAGTTCCGCAAGTATCCATCCATTGGCCTGATGATTGCAGAGCCGGTGGCAAGTGAAGCGGATATTTTCCTCGATTACCGGGAATGTGGGCCAACCGGAGAGCCAAAGGTTGTCTATGTGGATTCAGACTGGCACTTCCATATCACGCCTCTGGCTGATTCCTTTGAGAAATTTATATGCGGGTTAATCCCGGAAGAGGACTTTATCGGTGAACAGCCGGAAATAGAGTTAAAAGAAGGCCCGCCGGAAGACCGCACCGATGAAGTGGAGCTGCACCTCGCCGATGCGTACATCAAGGTTGGATTTTATAAAAAGGCCGTTTCCGTTTTGGAGGAACAACGGGAACGGCTTAGTTATAACCCTTTATATCACTATCATCTTGGACAGGCGCTCTGCTTTTTTGCGATTGAAAAGGCGTGCAGCAGGCGTCAGCGCATGAGGTGCCTGCACTAGGCGGAACAGGCCTTTTTGCGGGCAGAGGATATGGAACCACATTCGCGGCTTGCTGAGGACAGCCAGGAGTTTTTAATCCTTATCCGGCAGAAGTGTACTTAAAAAGGTCATTCCTGCCATTGGTATGCCCAGGAACGAATCCCGGTATATTAGACTGTACAGCTAAGGCTGACATGCGGGTAGTAAAAGCAATCGTTTGTATTTTACGAAAGGAGCAGGAGACACATGAAAAAACTTTTAGTGTTTGCGATATGTATTTGTCTATCTATACCAATGGTTTCATGCAGCAATAGAAGCAGTAACCAGGTCCAGGCTGCGCCAATTACGGAAATAACAGCCACAAGCACAAGTGAAACAGAAGGAAAAGAGGGTGAATATGAAATGCCGCAGGACGTAATTGACTTTGGACTTACCATTAACAATATATATTACCCCATCCCAAGCGCCCTGAAGCAGTTCCTTGATGATGGCTGGAGCGTCAGCAGTCAGACACCATATTTTCTGCAGCCAATGGTCAGTGAGGATTATTATAAAATGCGTGCTGACCTGTCATTATCTGAGGATGGCAAAGGAATCCGTGCAGGCGGTTCAATCATCCGGCTTTTAGAAAAAGACGGGGTGCTTCTGGAAGTCACAATCGCAAATCAATCAGACCCGGAGACGGATGACAGCTGCCAGAAGATTGAGGATGGGATTGTTGACGCTATAACTGTTTTTTATGACGAAGCTCATACAAGTATCCAGTTGAATAACATGGAATTAAACAGTATAACACCGGAATCTTTACTTGCGGCCTATACCGTGAGTGATGGCTGGACACATGCCCCATCCAACTATAGGGATTATCCGGAGTTTGGGATTGCGACTGACTACGAGATTACGAAACATTTTGATGATTGCAACCGATTGATTTCTATATATTTCAACCTGGAAAATAATGCTTTTAAAATAACTGCATTAAGTGAAGTTCCACCGAAACACGATTCTGAATAAGTAGTGCCGCCTGTGTTCAACAACCTACCTTCCGGGACTGGAAGGCCCTGCCCCACGGCGATGGAGACTTATTCACGGTTTGCTGAGACAGCCAGGTTTTAATCTTATCTGACAGGAGTGTACTTAAAAACATTCCTGCCACCTATAGACCCAGAGGCCACATGGTATATTAATATCAGCACAACTAAGGCTGGTCCTTCATCTGAGGGGCGGTAGCGCAATGGCTTCGGCTTCATGGATGCCACCAGCAATGAGTTTTTCCTTTCCAACCTTAAAAACTTCCATGGCGAGGAGCATCAGTTCCTGCACAAACAAATCCATATCTTTTTCTTCCAGGCTTTTCAGCAGGTTTAAGGTTGATTGGGAATCAAACCTGTAATCATAAGGCTTTATATCACTAAGTGGATAACCTAGATATTGAAAGTGCATCAGTCCAACCAGGATCTGTCTTAAAGCGGGTGATTGCGCTTTTTCGCTCAGCAGGCTGAAACAGATACCGAATGTCATGTAGTAATCTTTGGAATCATGTATATTTTGCAGCCACGATATTGTGTTTTGAATCGAACAGTCCCCGAGCGCAGGAAAAACAGAATAGGTTACATCTTTACAGATTACCAGAATAATCTGTGCGCTCTGCAGATATTGTATCAGGGCTTTTTTGAGATTGGGGGTGGTGAACTTGGATATTGACACCTGACTATCCAAACCTGCAAGTATACGTATTCCTCTTCCGGGGACGGTCTCTACGATTCCAATGTCGCCGAGAACTTTCACAGCGCGGCGGACTGTTATTAATGGCACGGAATATTGTTTCGCCAGGGAAGCAAATGATGGGAGGAATCCCTGGTTTCTGTACGAGAAATAGATTTTCCAGAGGAATTCCATTGCCAAATTAAAACTGACCAGCGGCCGTTCCGAAAAATAATTCCATTCATATGGGATGGGGTCTACTGGACAGTTAGGCTGGGGCAGAGATTCGTAATACAGGTGTACCCCTTCCATCTGTTTCTGATACAGGAGAAGCAGCAGTTCTTTTATCTTCCCGTAATCCGATTCCTTACATAGAGAAAGTATCTGTGAGGATGTTTTTTTAAAATAGGCCATACAATCATGGATATACGATTCATCCCTTAAGATCATGATTGTAGGATGTCCAAAAAAACAGGTGCTTAAATATAAGTTGATGAATAAAGGATTTTCCAGGACCTTCAGGATATAAAAGAAAAATTCAAAGAATGGATATTCGTTATCGGGCGACATCCGCCCCAAAATCTCATCGAGCTTTTCCAAATCATCATCACTGCACAATTTAAGTCCCAGCAGCATAGCCTCCGGCCAAATCAGCAGCATCGTATCACATAGGTCCAGGAGAGCATCTTTTGTGGCATAACTGTAAGCCCTGTACTTTGTCCGGCACTCCTCCTTATTCACATTATAAGTTACAATTGCGCTGCGTCCCTGGCTCAGGGAGATATAATTTTCTTCCTTTAGAAGTCTTAGAGCACCGTGGATTGTGGCTTTTGAAACATTAAAGGTTTTGCATAATTCAGGTATTGTAGGAAGGTTTGAGCCAGTGGGGTACAAGCCAAAATGAATACAGTTAATTAGATGTTTATAAGCAATATTGTATAAATTTATTTTATCCAAAGTTTCATTTCCTCCTAAAGCCAACGTTTTAATTTTATCACCTTTACACTAGAGCGTGTTTGAAAATTGCTTTCCGTCGGCTGTGCGTCCCACTTTGTGGGAGATTTGGTCCCGATGATGGAGGCGTAGCGGGCTACGCTGACTGAATCGGGGCCAAATATACCGCGAAGTGGGGCGTGCAGACGGCGGGAATGAATTTTCAAACACGCTCTAATATGGATACTACTATTTTCTTGAATCATTGTTGAAAATCGCGTGCACCTGATTGGTATTCAGATGCAAAAAGGTTACACACGAAGTGAGCGGCTTGATATCTCCATACTCATGCAGAACTTGCCCCGCTCCCATAATATCTGAAGGTTTAAGTGGTATTCCATTACAGATTAAGAAACATCAAAGCTTTTTGTACCATATCTTTTTTGAGAAATGGTGTAAAATAATTATAAATTAAAATAACCTTTTCTAAGTTTTCCCGTCTATATAGGTGAAGGGCCTTTTAAAAGCAATTAAATCAAACAGGAGGTATAAGAATTTGACGGATGAAGAAATTGTCAAGTTATATTGGGAGCGGGAGGAAACGGCGGTTTCTGCGTCCGAAAAACAGTACGGCAGATACTGCCGGTCCATTGCCCAGCACATTCTAGGCAGCCGCGAGGATTCCGATGAATGTGTCAACGATACATGGCTGCATGCATGGAATGCAATCCCGCCGCAGCGACCGAACAGGCTTTCCCTGTTCCTGGGCAGGATTACACGCAACCTGGCATTCGATAAGTATAAGTCGAACCGGGCGGGAAAGCGCGGAGGAGGAGAAATCATGCTGGTTTTAGAGGAACTGGATGAGTGCGTTCCTTCTGGGAACAATACGGAACAGGCGGTTCTTGACAAGGAGCTGGAAGAGGGGATCAACCGGTTCCTCCACTCACTTCCCGAGCGGGAGAGCAGTATTTTCTTGTCCCGATACTGGTATGGCAATCCCATAAAAATGATTGCCGGTCAATTTTCAATGGCAGAAAACAACGTGAAGGCCAGTTTGTTCCGGAGCCGGGCCAAACTGAAACAATATCTGGAAAAGGAAGGGATTTTATTATGAATGACAATAGGAAGAGTGAACGGATTTTTGAGGCAATCGGCCATGCCGATGAGGAACTGTTGGAGCGCTGTGAGAACCATAAAGAGAAACCTGCACGGAATATACTTTGGCTGAAATGGGGGGCCGCGGCCGCCTGTGTGTGTCTGCTGGCGGTGGGAGGAGTTACCTTTAAAAACTCACTGACAGGGGGCGGCAGCCCAACGATTATTTCCAGCGGCGACTCCGGGCTGGTATCAGGGATGTACGCTGCGCCGGAAAATGGGAAAACAATTTTTCAGACAGATGTACGGTCTGCCCTGGATGAAGGAACAAAAAATAATACACTTTATTTTGTCGCAATCAATCTCTTTCAGGATAAGGCGCCTCTGGAGTCTGGAAGTGATGCGGCCCAGGAGGAGCTGAACCGGCTAAAGGGCTGTGGTTATAAGGCCGGTTACGCCACCGCCTGGACCTACCAGGGTGAATGGGAAAAGGCTGACCTGCATTATTTAGCTGGATATTTTACAAAAGAGCAGCTTGAGGATTTTGAGGCCAGTCCCTCGTTTGGCTATTCGTTTTCTTTTGCCACCAATGGTGATGGTACCCCCGTTGATGCAGAACAAAGCCTCGCTCCGGAATTCCAGTAATGGTGATTGTAGAAAAATATGTTTCAATGAGTATATGAGACAGGCAGCTCTTTGCGGGCTGCCTGTCTCTGAATCTAACTGTATGATGCTTATAGGAGTATGATTTAAAGCAGAAGCTATCGTATGGCTGTTTGGGCTATTGTGGGGGAAAAATCTTTCCGTCCGATGATTTGATAAACTCAACGACAGCAGAAATCAGTCTGTCAATCTCGTCAAAATCCAGATTTTCCATGTTATTATCCTGTTTTGAATGAACGATATCAATAATATCATCCTCCCCCAGAATAATAGCCGTATGTCCGTGTTCCTGAAATATCTCATGGTCGCTGGTCCCAGTCACCTCGCCATCCGGATTGGCCGCATACATTACGTTTTTATATGGTATTCCATATTGATCCAAATAGGGTATGAATTCCCTGTACAGTTCCGCTGAGGTTTCATGCTCATTTTTCACCGCAAGCGGTTTGTCCCTGGCACCCACGCAGTCCAGGTTGATATTATAAAAATCACGGTACTTGTTTGAGAGTTCTTGATAAAATGCGCGGCTTCCTATCAGACCGTTTTCTTCCGCGTTATAAGCGGCGAATATGATATCAATCGGATATTCTTCCGGCTGAAATTCCTGTGAAAGCTTCTGGGCTGTTTTTAAAAGCACTGCGGTCCCTGAAGCGTTGTCCAGCACCCCCTTACTCAGGAAGGAATCCATATGGGCAGAGATGACCACGGCCTTTGTGCTGTTTTTCCCCTTTATTTTTCCAATGACATTTTCTATGGTCCCCTGGACATTCACCAGAAAATAGCGGGAGCATTTTAAATAATCGCTTTCAAAGCTCTGATAATAGTTCCCGTCATAAAATGGCTCCAATCCGATTCCATTGAAGTAATTCCGGATATATTGAACCGCGCTGGAATTATCCTTTGAACCTGCATAGCGGTTAGAAAAACCAGCCATATCCCGGATGATTTTTTCCGCGGTGAGCTGCTCGACATCCGTTCCTATCCCGGTATCCCTTTTTGTATTGGACTGATTATAGACCCTGGAATAAATGCCCTGATAGCCGATAAAACCGATACATAGTATCATGGATATCGTTATAAGAACCCGTTTGACTGCCTTCTTCATCAGAACCTCCCTTGAAATAAGTTAAGCCATAATTATTATGGCTGTGTTCTGAGAATATATACCATTCCTTATAAAAGCCTGAACCGTTCCTGTACGATGGGATATTTGCCGGGGCAGGCAGACTTACTGGCCTCCCCGTATCCATTCCACCCAGACAGAATAGTATTTCCCAAGGACATGGGAACCGTCTGATGAGTATTCCGCCGCAAGGTTTCCGGAGGCATCATCAAAGATGCCATTGACATCAATATAATAGCTCCCGGTAGCTGCCGCGATGTTTGCGATTTCCGAATTCAGCAGGTTGATTTTTTCATTATTATATAGGGAACTCTGGGAGGATTTTCCGCTTGTTACATGCAGATTGGCTTCCAAAATGATGACCGCCGAAGGCTGCAGTTCCTTTATCTTCTCCACCATACTCTGATATTTTGTTACAATGGATGAAAAATCATAGCCCAGCTCATTAATCCCCAGCATGATATAGATATTTTGATAGCTTTGGCTGGAAAGAAGCTCTTCCAACCCTGTCTTTGTTCCGTTTCTCAGTTTTACCTTCTCATCAAAAAGATTAAAGACGCTCATCCCCGAATTTGCAAATACTTCGGCCTCGCCAAAATCCCCGTATTCAGAAAGCCCGGCCGTCCTTGAATCCCCAATAAATAAGGTCCCTGAAAAATCATCTGCCGCCTCAGGCCATGCAGCCGTCCCATCATCGTTTGTTTCCTCCGGCATGGAGACTGTTCCCTCATTTCCTGTTTCCTCCGGCATGGGAGCCGCCTCTTCGGATGACGCTTCCCAACCTTCATACGAATCCTGCCTGGCCACCGTGGGTGCTGCAGGTGATTCTGCTTCCTGGTTATCGTTCTCCGGATATACCTGCAGGCGTTCCGTCTGGTTCGGATTCTGTTCAGCCCTGCCCGGAAGAAAGTATGTCAGGGCCATAATTACAATGCTGAGAAACAGAAAAATACTATAGCTGTAACGTTTCATACCCGAAATCTCCTTCTAAAACCGAAAATAAAGGAACGGATCATCCATCCCTATTTTCATGCAGTATACGCTGGCCCAGAAAACAAGAAGCAGAAGCAGCGCCGTGACAATATTGTACTCATGTTTTTTATATAGCTTCATCGGAAATCCGGTCATAAAAATAAGCCCCATAACTAGGGAAAGGGCATAAAGTGTCCCATATTTCAGATAATCACCCGCAAAATATGTAAAGGTTCCTGATGGTGTCAGGAATGGGAAGAGGCGCTTTAAGTAAACCACCATCTGGTTTAGGTCGGTAACAGCAAAAAGCAGCCAGCTGGTGGGAATGACCAGTATCATATATAAATGCCCAATGAGCGGCGCCCCTTCCAGCAGCCGGAGCAGACCAAGCTTTTCGATGGATATGATAACAAACAGCAGGAGTCCCCATAATATAAAGTTCCAGCTGGCTCCATGCCAGAAACCGGTTAAAAGCCATACAATGAGCATGTTGCGGCAGGTCCGGACCACGCCATGGCGGTTCCCGCCCAAGGGAATATAAATATATTCCCTGAACCAGCTGCCCAGGGTGATGTGCCACCGTCTCCAGAACTCCGTCATGGACAATGCCATATAGGGGTCATTGAAATTATCGGGAAGGCGAAACCCCATCATTTTCCCCAATCCTTTTGCCATCAGCGAATATCCATAAAAATCAAAGTAAATCTGCAGGCTGAACGCGGTAATCCCCATCCAGGCCAGCGGTGTGGAAATACTTTCAAATCCGATCCCTCCGACCTCACTCCACAGCCCGCCCAGCCTGTTTGCCAGGAGCACCTTAAATCCCAGACCAAGGGTAAACTCCCGCAGGCCATCCTCGATATTCTTAAAATTGTGCCGGCGTCCGGTAAGCTGGCCGCGGATGGAGGTATAGGTTACGATAGGTCCCGCAATTAATTGGGGAAACATGGAGATGTACATCCCGAAGTTAATCCATGATTTCTCGTAGGGAGCATCCTTCCTGTAGACATCCGCCAGATAGGAAATGGCCTGGAAGGTATAAAAGCTGATTCCGACTGGAAGCTGCCATTCGTTTACCGGAAGTGAAACATGGACTCCGGCATAATCCAGCAACCCATTGATATTAGCGGCAAAGAAAGCGGAGTATTTGAACAAAAACAGCCATGACAGATTATACACAATCCCACATGCCAGCCAATAGGTACGGACAGGTCCCCTTCTCCTGCGGCCGATCAGCGCCCCCAGCCTGTAGTTGACCAGAAGTGACAAAACAAAAAGGCCCATATAGGCCGGATGATCCATAACTCCATAAGAATAAAAGAAAAGACTGCCCGCCAGCAGGCATGTATTTTTCAGGCAGTAAGGACTTGCAAAATAGATAAGAAAAAATATAGGAAGGAATACGAAGATAAATGTTAAGCTGCTGAATACCATAAGTATATATATCCTTTGTTTGATTTTATATTAGTTAGACGTTTTACACAGGTAAAAGGTTGCAAATTTTTAAAATTATAAAAAATGTATTTCTATGCTGGCAGGAAAGTTCTCCGATTGACGGACTGCCGAAAAAAAGCCCGCTGAATGCGGGCAGGCAAACAGCGGGCGAGGATTGGATATATTTTTACCGTAATCCCTCCGGAAATTTTGAATCCATGGGAAGCTTCCTGTCTATTAGTGAGATAAGTATAGGATAAACAGGCCAAAAAAAACAAGCAGAACGGCATTTTACAATCTTTTACAATCGCAACAATTGATTTTCGGAGCCCAATAGTCAGAACCCCGCTTCATGGAATATGGCTGAGTGTCTGTCTGGCAGCTGATTCGGCTAGGCCCATAAGCCTTTTTAGGGAATCCGCGAATCCGTTGTTGTCCTCCTGTTCCAGGCTTTGAATCAAGAGTTCCGTATCGTGTTCTATCCGGGCCATGAGTTCCGGCTGGGAGTCAGCCTGCGCTTCCAAAAGCGGAAGGCAGAGCAGCAGAGCCTCATAGAATTTATCCCAGATATCCTTCATCGGCCGGCCATCGTTTCCGTCCAGGACAAGTCCCACGCCGGTCAAAAAAATGCAGAAGCCATCCCTTGTGGCCTGCTGCGCCTTCAGACACGCCAGGCATGCCTCGACCCGGCACCTGTCCCCTGGGAAAAACCGGCCTAAGAGCCAATCCATGGAAATGGATAGAATCTGTAATGCCTGCAGGAACGTCGAGAGAATTTTCTGCACAGGCTTTTTTTCAGGACGGACCGCCTCCAGGGTTGGGACCGTCACCCAGGCGCCTAACCCCTGGCTGGAGGAAACCACGCCCAGACAGCCCAGCAGATCCATGACCCGCCGGATGGTGCTGAAGGAGACCCCATAGCCGTCGGCCAGTGTCCTGTAAGAGGGAAGCATATCAGCGATTTTATATTCGCTCTTGATGTAAACCCGCCCGATTAAGTGGGCGGCCACGGAATAACATTTTTGAGTGTGCTCCTGATAGACGCGCCACTGGAACGTGACTGGTTCGGGTCTGGGCCGCTCCTGCCTTGAACGCCCGATAAACTCACACAGTACCTCGTTGAGCAGACAGATGATCTGCATGAGCGCCTGTTCGAGGCCATCCCTGTCCTCCTGCTCACAGGCCGATATCAGTTTCTGGGTAAGGGCGCGGTGTTTCTGTTCCGCATCCGGCAGCGGAATCCGTTTCGCCAGTGTGTGCGGGAACTGGTGGAAGAGGGTCAGCTCATAGAACAGGTCAAGAAGCAGACGGTTTTTGAGCATCAGCAGCATCTGGCGGCAGCAGTAGAACGAGATATAGAGGGAATCCCATGATATCTCTTCCGCCAGCTCTTTAATCACGAGCATATCTTTCGCCTGGAGACGCCTGCCGCCCTCGTGCAGCAGGGGCTCCATAATCAGATGGAGGTTTTCTTTCAGGCACAGGATTGACTCTTCGCGGGCCAGGTAGTAGTCCTGTAGTTTCTGATAGCACACCTCCATTGGCGCATCATATTCCACAACCGTATACTTCCCCCAACTGATTCTGATATAGCCTTCCTCCTGCAGCCTCAGATATGCATTGCGCACCGTCTGGAGGGCGGCGTGGTATACGCCGCAAAGCATGTCGAGAGAAGGCAGGCGGTCCCCCTTCTGGAAGTATCCAAATTCAATCTGGTACTTGAAAAACTGGTAGATTAGGCTTGCTCTCCCCTGTTTCACCTTATACCCCCTTTGTGTCGATGATTATAGGATGAATTATAACATACCTGGTCATGCAAATCTATTGGAGACTTATAAAATCTTAACCTACACTTATAATGGCACACAGAATTTTCTAAAGGATAGGGTCAGTTTTCCGTTTTATGGAAAGAAACAAAAAAGCTAAAAAAGTTTATATTTTCAAAAATCCTTCTTGATAGTTAATAACATATAGTGATTAGCCGGTTTGTATAAAGATAGGATTAAACATTGCCAATTGCTCTTGCCGTTTTATAAAATGATGGTATAACTAAACAAAAAAAAGGAGGGTCTTGTTTATGAAGACCATAGGATTTATAAACAGCCATAAGGAAAATGAAAACAGGATAGCACTTCTGCCATGCCACATGAAGGAACTGGGAGATGCTGCCGGATATCTGTTCTTTGAACAGGGCTATGGGAGTAGACTGGGAATATCCGACCAGGAATACGGAAAAATGGGAGCGTCCATCGCGCCCAGGGAAGAAATCCTCCAGAAATGTGATATTATCTGTGACCCCAAGGCAGGGGACGCGGAGTATCTGGGGGAACTTAGGGAAGGCGCCACGATTTTCGGGTGGGTCCATCCCCATGTGGACCCTGATATGAAGAAACTTCTGCTGGAGAGGAAGCTTAAGGTATATGCATGGGAGGAAATGCTGGAAAATAACACCCAGATTTTTTACAGGAACAATATCCTCGCGGGCGAGGCATCGGTCATCCATGGCTGTTTAACCTATGGCATATTAATGGAAGGAAAGAAGGCGGCCGTGCTGGGACGCGGCAACACGGCTATGGGGGCCTATAAGACGCTTGCCTCCAATGCCGCGCTGACCACTGTATATGGACGAAGGCAGGAACAGCAGTTTAAAAAGGAGATGGGACAGTTTGATATCATAGTGAACGCCGTGCTGTGGGACCCGGGGCGCAGGGACCATATCATATTCAGGGAGGATCTGAGACATTTAAAAAGTGGCGCGCTGCTGATTGATGTAAGCTGTGACGAGCACGGTGCCATCGAGACTTCCCACCCAACGGCTGTGGAGGCCCCTCTCTACATGGAAGAGGGAATTGCGCATTACTGCCTGGATCATTCCCCAAGCCTGTTTTACAGAAGCGCATCGGAGTTCATCAGCGAAAAGGTATCACTTTTCATCAAACCGCTGGTGCTGGAAACAGAGGACAGCGTGCTGGAGGGCTGCCGGGTGATTGACGGCGGGAAGATGATTCTGGAAGAGAGCTGCCGATAGGCGCGGCGGGCTGTGCAGAGTGATTTTATAGAGTGAATGAAAGGTGGGTTACGTGATGGAGGCAACTGCGATTTCTTTAATTCCTCCCCTGATTGTCATATTACTGGTGATTGCTACAAGAAGGGTGGTCATTTCCATATCGGCCGGCATTATTGCCAGCGCGCTTATATTATGCAATTTCCAACCGGGTGAGATGGTTGAGGCCGTCATGGGTTCAGCTGCGCGGATTTTCTATGCGGAGGGGAACTGGAATTTTGACAATGTGCTGCTGGTGCTTTTTATCCTCGGCCTTGGGATGCTGACAGCATTCATTGACAAAAACGGCGGGACCATTGGTTTTGCAAGGTGGGCCCAGAAACGGGTTAAGAACGCGGCCATGGCCCAGCTTCTGGCGGTTGTGCTGGGAATCATCATATTCATAGATGACTATTTTAACGCTTTGACCGTGGGCGAGGTTTCCAGAAGCCTGACAGACCGCTACAAGGTCTCCAGGGAAAAACTGGCGTATATCATTGACTCCACCAGCGCGCCTGTGTGCTCCATCTGTCCGCTGTCCAGCTGGGGGGCATATATCATTGCCCTGTTTGCCATCATACTGCCGGGGACGGCGGCACCGTTAAACCAGTTCATAGAGACAATCCCCTATAATTTCTATGCTATTTTTTCATTGGCCGTGGTGTTCCTCAGCGCTGTATGGAATATCAACCTGGGCAGGATGAATGATGTAGCGTCCATCAAGGCAGATGATGTACCGCCTGACGACACCCATAAAACGCATGCCTCCGACCTGATCATGCCCATCAGCATCCTGGTGGTGGTAAGTGTGGGGACCATGTACATGACGGGACGCATCTTTTCGGGTTCTTGGGATATATTTGAGATACTCCAGCATGCCTCCACCTATCTGTCACTGTGCGCGGGCTGCATTGCCGGTCTTGGGTGGGCGGTATACCGGTACTGGCATTTCCATGGAAATGAACTGTTTGCCACTGCTTTTTCCGGCATGAAAAAGGTGGCGGGAGCGACCACCGCCCTGCTCTTTGCATGGGTGCTGATTGATATGATCGGGATGCTCCAGCCAGGAGCGTTCCTGTCCGGGCTTCTGGTCCAGTACAATATATCTTCCCAGCTCCTGCCATGCCTCCTCTTTGTATTTTCCGCAGTCATGGCGCTGGCAACCGGCTTTTCCTGGGGCGTGTTCGGAATCATGCTTCCCATCAGCGTACAGATGGCTTCCGCCCTGGGCATGGGGGACGCAATGCTTTACTGCTGCCTCGGGGCTGTGCTTTCAGGCTCTGTCTTCGGGGACCACTGTTCCCCTATATCGGATACAACCATACTGTCAAGCACAGGCGCCCAGTGTGTCCACATCGACCATGTGGTATCCCAGCTGCCTTATGCCTTATTCTCAGCTGCGGTAGCTGCGGCCGGTTTCCTGGTAATCGGATATACAGGCAGCATTGGGGCGGCCTTCGCAGCACAGATGGGTATCCTATGTGCCGTTACATGCCTGATCCTGACCAGACGTAAGCATAAGAGCAGACCTATGGTGGCTGCCGCCAGCTCAGCCGTGGATCTGTAGCCAGATAAAAACCTTTAGGAAGCAGGAGAAAAGCGTAAAATGGACAAAACCCAGCTCCGGGCCCTGCTTTCGGAACGTAAGAACAGGGCCGTCCGGGACATTTGAAACAAAATGAATGCCGTGGATATTGAATGCTATAGCAGGCAGGCTACATATTACATAAGTAAAGGGACCTCAGCTCAGCGTATGCTGTTCTGAGGTTTTTGCTGACTCAAAATAAACACATTGAATTTTCCAGGTTCCTGCATTATAATCAAGAGTATCATATATGAGCAAAGTAGACTATATTTAGGGGACCGAGGAGATGCGCGAAATCCTTAAACGCATTGGGATAAACCTATCCCGGCTCAAAACCGACGACATGACTGTGGCTGAGAATTTGCCTCTGCACTTCAAGTGTGGAGTGGGCTGAGACGTTGAAAAAAGAACAGATTCCAGGGGGAAACAACAAGATGATACATGAAGGTACCGCGACGAAGGCGGTAAAAACATTTTTTAACGCGTGCCTCGTTAAACGGGATGTGGAGGATTCGCTTGCGTGCCTCGCAGAAGAGGTTCAGTGGGTCGGAACGGGCAGGTCTGAGATGGCCAAGGGGCGGGCGCAGGCTGGGCAGGTTCTGCGGGCGCAGCTTCCACAGATGACAGCCGCGTTCCGGATTCAATTTGAAAGCATCCAGGAAACTGTGGTGTCAGATACCTGTGAGGTGGTCCTGCTTACCATGTCCGTATCCCCACAGGCAAAGGACATCGACGCAATCTGTTTACAGGTAACCGCCACATGTGTGGAAAGCCAGGAGGGGCTGTGCCGGATTGTCTCACTCCATACCTCCGCGCCAGGGGGCCAGTACGATGAGGGTGGTTTTTTTACGGCTTTTTCGCCGGAGTATGCTGAACTGGAACAGCAGATAGGCCAGAAGGCACTGGATATCCTGGGAAAAAATATCCCAGGGGGCATGATGGGCGGCTACTTGGAACCAGATTACCCCCTCTATTATGTGAATGATTACATGCTATCCTATCTCGGCTTTACTTATGAGGAGTTTATATCCGCGATTGGCGGGAAGGTCATCAACTGCATCCATCCGGATGACCGGGCGCAGGTGGATATGCTTGTCGCAAAGGCTTTCCAAGCTGGCAGTACCTATGAGGTACAGTACCGGATGCTGAAAAAGGATGGCAGCTACATCTGGGTCAACGATGTTGGCAAAAAAACGTCATCCAGGGACGGGCGGGCGGTCTGCATCAGCGTCATCCGGGACATCACGGCAGAAAAGAAGGCCCATGAACATCTAACACGACAGGCAGAGCGGTATGACCGCCTGTTCCAGTCCATGCTGTGCGGCATCGCCCAATACCGTATCAACGGACGGCAGGTAACGTTCAAGAATGCAAACCGGGAGTGTATCCATATCTTCGGTTACACGGCGGAGGAGTTCTGGGCCAAACAGGATTGGGACATGGCAGAATTGACCGCGGCGGAAGACCGTGAACGTGTGCTGAAAAGCATCAGCCGCCTGTGCAGTCCCGGTGACAGGGAAGCTTTTGAGTACCGTGTGATTCAAAAGGATGGAAGTCCCTGCTGGATCATCGGGAGCGCGGAAGTGATTGTGGACCTGGATGGGGAACAGCTGATTCAAAGCGTCTTTCTCGACATCAACGAGCGGAAAAATGTGGAGTTTTACAATGAGCAGCTGGCAGATCAGGTGGAGGCCAGCAACGAGATCCTGCACCTGGCGTTGGAACATACCACCACCTGCGAGTTCTTCTATTACCCTGGGACCAGCTCCTGTATGGTGCCTGAACGCACCTGTTCCATCTATCACTGCAAATCCCACTATGCGCGGATGCCGGAGGACTTCGCAGAAGAACATGTAGACGAGGCATACCGCCCATCCTTCTACGAATCATATGAACGCATAAACCGGGGAGAACACACCACTGCCTGCGAGTTCTGCAGCCTGGATGGCAGCCAGTGGTGCCGCCAGACACTGTCCATCATCCGCCGTGATGAGGCAGGTGTCCCCCAGCTGGTCATCGGCATCGTGGAAGACATCACCCATCAGAAGGAGATAGAGCAGGCGCTGGATGATGCCCGGTCCCGTGACAGCCTGACCGGACTATATAAAAGGGAATATGGTGTCCGTCTGGTACAGGAGTATCTGGATAACCGGCCCGCGGGCGAGCACGCGGTGTTGATGCTGCTGGATATGGACGACTTCGAGGCGGTCAACCAGAAGGAGGGCCATATCTTTGCCGATGCAGTGCTTCAGGAGGTGGCCGACCTCCTGCGGGCGGAGACAGGGCCGGACCATATCCAGGTGCGGCTGGGCGGCGATGAATTCATGCTCCTTATCAAGAACTCCGATAAAGCCCATGCCACCATCATCGGTCCCCGTATCGCGGACCAGGTCCGGGGTATCCTGGCAGATATGGCCCGGGAGGTCCATATCTCCGTCAGCATCGGCATGTGCAGTACCGAGGTGACGCAGGATTATAACGGGCTTTACCGCTGTGCTGAGAGTACCCTCAAGTACGTCAAGGAGCATGGAAAGGGGCAGGCCGCCTGCTATCTGGACACCTCCAATGCGGTGGGCATGTTCCTGACCCAGATTTACACCGGGGAACATCCGGTCAATGAGATTGAGACCGTGAGCCCGCTTGCAGGCGGCGACCTGATTTCCTTTGCTTTGGATCTGCTGGGCAAGTCCAAGAACCTGGATGACGCGGTCAGCCTGTTACTGGCCCGTATCGGAAACGCCTGTAAATTCGACCGGGTTTCCATCATCGAGGCTGACCGGGCCTATCTCACGTACCATTTTGCCTACCAGTGGGCGCGCAGCCGCACGCTGTTGCAGCTGGGACAGGATTTCTACGTTTCGGATGAAGATTTTGAACTATGCTCGGCGATGTATGATGAGGACGGCCTGGCCGATCATAATCTGAGGGATGGGATTTCCGACATTGCCTCCTGCCTTCACGCCGGCATATGGGACTATGGTGAGTACGTCGGCTCTATCAGCTTTGAGGTCGATGTGCCGGGGTACCAGTGGACGCCGAAGCACCGCAAGTTCCTCCAGGAGCTGGTGCGGCTTGTGCCTTCCTTTATCATGAAGTCCAAGGCCGACGCGGTGAGCCAGGCCAAGACAGACTTCCTGTCCCGGATGTCCCATGAAATCCGCACACCGATGAACGCAATCAGTGGGATGACGACCATTGCCAAGAGCGTTGTACAGGATCCTGTCAAGGCACTCGACTGCCTGGAAAAGATTGAGTCGTCCAACCAGTACCTGCTGGGTCTGGTCAACGACATCCTGGATATGTCCCGTATCGAGAGCGGGAAGCTGGAACTGAATTACGGACCACTGGACTTAACGCAGCTTCTGGCCAGCCTGGAATCCCTGTTCCATGCACAGGCCCTTGAGAAAGGACTGACCTTAAGCGTAAGGGATGGACGTACAAAAAAGCAGCCGCTCCAGGCAGACGGCCTCCGTCTCAACCAGGTATTGGTAAACATCATTGGGAACGCGGTCAAGTTCACAGATTCCGGCAGTATCACCATATGTGTTGAAGAGCTGGAAACAGACCCCCGGGCCGTCCTGCGATATTCCGTTACAGACACCGGCGTCGGCATCGACTCTGCCGCGCAGCGGCGCATCTTCAACCCCTTTGAACAGGCTGAGGCAGGCACCGCTTCCCGGCGTGGCGGTACGGGACTCGGCCTGTCCATTTCCTTCCGGCTGGTCCAGATAATGGGCGGAAATCTCGAAGTCCGCAGCCAGCCCGGCAAGGGCTCCACGTTCTTCTTTACGCTGTCATTTGACTATGCCGCAGAGACTGGCGGCACGGAGATGGAGACGGCCCTGCCTGTTCCAATACCGGATTTTAACGGTCGGGATATCCTGCTGGCGGAAGATAATGAGCTCAACCAGGAGATTGCCCGGACCATACTGGAGATGCACGGTTTCACCGTAACCTGTGCCGCCAATGGCCGGGAGGCGGTGGACCTGTTCTGCTCCGGGGATCCTGGCCGGTTTGACGCAATCCTCATGGACATACGGATGCCGGTCATGGACGGCCTGGAAGCGACCCGGCTCATCCGAACCTCTGGCCGGGCAGACGCACGCGCCATCCCCATTATCGCCCTCTCGGCCAATGCATTCGATGAGGACTCCAAGAAGTCCATGGCCAGCGGCATGAACGGCCACCTTTCCAAGCCCATTGAGGTGGATAAGCTGCTCCAGGTACTGAAGAAGTACATAGCATAATTGGGTAATCAGGGAACTGGTGTTGGCAGACATGCAGGAGGACCGGCTTCCAATTCTTTGGACTTGCGGCCTTCCTCGTGGCCAGCTGCCAGTTCATAATACTGAACCATATCTTATCCGTTTAAAACAGGGAGTCCTGTAGCAGGATAAAAGTTGATTACATCTGTATGGAAGGGCTGACAAAGCCGATGACGCTTATTCATACAAAGCGTACTTATTTTCTATGAGAGCATACAGAAATGGTAAGGCTGTATCATGTCTTTTCTGTATGGGCTTCTCCTCCAGGGTTCCCTGTCTGTTTCTACAGAGACGCGTATCCTGACTTATAAAAAATATCCGGACAATTTCATATATGCTTCGTAACGAACTGCAGCATTCCTATAAAAACATCTGCGATAGAAAAGTTGGGTGTTAGGCAGGATGTCTGTTTTATGACATATAAATGAAAAAATTGCCCATTGCAGATTGCGGCTCATAAGTAAGGGAGAAATTATTATGAATGAATATGATGGAATTTTATCGGCTGAATATATGGAACAGCTAAAAAATATGATAGAATGTTTTCCCCTGGCCTGTTATTTCTTAAAAAGGGATATGGAACTTACGATACTGTATGGTAATGAAGCTTTTTATACATTACTGGAGCAGGGAAGGGAGGATGTCAGATATAAATATAAAAACAGTCTTTCATCCTTACTTTCTACAGAAAAGTTTTTTGAGGGATACCGGGAGGATATTCAAAGCAGGGAATTTCTTCATGATGCAGAAATCCATAATATAAAACATCGTTTCTATACCCGGATAAAGCTGGTTGAGGCGGAGGGGATATACTGCTGCATGTCATTGGATGTAAGCGATTTTGTACTTGATAAAACAAAAAAAGAAGATATGCTTCAGCTGCTGCACATGATGTTAACACAGCTCTGGCAGGAATCTTTTGTCATAGATGTCAAAAAACAGACTGTCTATATGGTCAGCCAGAAAAAATTTCTTTCGGGCTTTCCTAAAAAGTTTACTTTTTCTGCATACTTTTCAGAGTATGCAGAAGAGGCCCTGCCGCTGGATAAGGAGGATTATGCCAAACTGCAGCATGCGTACCATAAAACGATGGAGCAGCATGTCCGTACCATAAACGATGTAAGGCTGACGGGCGGTGAATGGATCCGTCTCCAGTTCAGCGCCTATGAGAAAGAAGAGGACAGTGAGCCTGTCATCATGGGTTTTATGGAAGACATATCCAGGGAAAAGCAGGAGTATTTAACCTATCTGGAGGAAACGCAGTTTTATCATATGCTTCTCTCGGAGAAAATGGCATACGGACATATCAATATAACAAAAGATAAGTTTTATGGAATGGGCGGGATCTGGAATCTTTATAATGAATTGACAGAGAAGATGAGCTATACACAGCTGTTTGCTCGTTTCAACCAGAAGGTGGTACATCCGGATGACCGCAGGAGCTATATGGAGCTGATGGACTGCAATAACCTTATGCAGTCTTATCAAAACGGCATTACCAGATTGAAGTTTGAATTCCGGAGGATCATCGAACAGAATAAGATGATGTGGATGGAGATTAAAATCCTATTGTTTAAAGAGCCGCTGCAGGATGAACTGATGGCACTGATGTATCTGACGGATATTGATGAACGGAAGAAAAGCAGCTTTAAACTGCGCTATGAATCAGAATTCGACCAGCTGACGGATGTGTATAATAAAAAGAGCGCCGAAACAAAAATTATCCAGTGTCTCCGTGAACCGGCAGGGCTGCGGGCCTTCCTGATTCTGGATCTTGATAATTTCAAAGAAATCAATGACAGCTATGGGCATAAAGCCGGCGATGAGACACTAATCCTGTTTGCGGCGCATCTGAAGGCAGTCTTTTACAATCACTGTATCGTAGGACGCTTCGGCGGTGATGAATTCATCGTCCTTATGGAACGGATTTCGACCGACCAGGAGGTGGATGAAGCATTGATGATCCTGTACCGGAAACTGCAGGAGGATAAGCGGTATGGTATTAAATTCAGTGCCGGTATTACTTTGATAAAAGGCAGCGTGGATTATGAGACTGTGTTTGAGCAGGCAGATAAGACGCTGTATCAGGTGAAAAATTCACAGAAGGGTGTGTATCAGTATTACAACAGGGAAGTAAATCCCAGACCGGATATAAAAGAACTCCAGGCATTGAAAACTGCGGAACGTGCAGATGCAGGCTATGAGAACCTGGAACTGATGGAAAAAAAGGATTTTGATACCTATCTGGGAGAGTTCGGAGATATCGCCTATCTTGTTGACCCGGATAATTATGATCTGATCTTAGGAAACCAGGCTTTTTATGACCGGGTCGGTTTTACGAAAAGCCAGTGCCGCGGTAAAAAGTGCTACGAAATCATGCAGAGGAGGAAGACGCCCTGCCCGTTCTGTGCAAGGGCAAACTGGTCCAAGGATAAATTTTATTTATGGAAGGACATGAATACTGCACTGGAGCAGGAATTTCTTATTAAAAATAGGCTGATTACATGGAAGCAACAGGTTGTTTTATTGGCAATTGCTGTTGATATTTCCAATGATAAGAGCATTGTGGATTCCCTGGAAAGCCATGCGACAGAAAGCCATTTTCTGCTCAGCGGTATCCAACATATGCAGGAATGTATGGATTTTAATGAGGCGATGCAGAGCATCCTGGAAACAATCTGCCATTTTTTCAAGGCGTATCAAGCGGGAATCTGGATGATGGATGAACAGAGCGGTCTTTATGCGCTGAACAGCGAATGGTCTGCCGGGGATTCAAATGATGTATGGACATGGAGCGGGGAGGAAGCTGCAGTACTCAGTGCATGGCTGAGTGCGCAGAAGTGGAGCGGGCCGGTGAGTCTGGAAAATCCACAGGCGATGATTGGGGAGTCCTTCGACATGTATCAGCTGATGCAGGGACACCATGTGCAAAACCAGCGCTGGATCCATCTGGAAGAACATGGGGAGGAATACGGCTGTCTTGTCATAAATAATATCAATGCCAACTTTCAGAATGTTTCATTCCTGGAATCCCTGTCCGGTTTTATCGTGAATGAAATCAAGCGGAACCGTCTGCTTCAGGCAACGCTTCATGCCAACCGTTATGATCTGCTGACCGATGTACTGAACAGAAACAGCTATGAGAATAATCTGCCGCATTATCAGAAAGATGCAGTCCATTCGCTCGGTGTGATTGTCGCAAACATAGATAACCTGAAGAAGATTAATGAGGATTATGGCACGATTACCGGGGATCAGTATATCCGCCACCTGGCAAATCTGATGAAAATGATTTTTACGCAGACGGATATCTACCGATTCAATGGGGATGAATTCCTGCTCATATCCGTGGATAGTGAGAAAGCCATGCTGGAGGAAAAGGTTCAAAAGCTGCGGGATAAAATTGAGAAAAATGAGAATTTTAGCGTATCCCTGGGATTTTCATGGGATAGCGTGGAGTGCAATCTGACAGCATTGATCCATACTGCAGACAATGTGATGAAGTTAAATAAGAAACGCCATTATGATGAAATGCACGGGAGTGATGATATACAGCACCGCCAGCTGCTTAGAAATCTGATCAAGCAAATACAAAGAGGAGAGTATGTGATTTATCTGCAGCCCAAGTATCATCTGCAAGACCATCAGGGAATCGGTGCGGAGGCCCTAATCCGCCAGCGGCACCCGGAACTCGGCATCCTTCCTCCTTCGGAATTCATACCTGTCTTAGAGTCCAACGGAATCATCCGTTATATTGACCTTTTCGTCTTAGAAGAGGTATGCAGGCTGCTGCAGAAGTGGAACCGGGACGATTTCATCATATCCCTGAACTTTTCAAGGGTCACGCTGATGGAGGATGATATTATCAACAGTATGAAGAAAATTCTGGATCATTACGATTTCCCAAGGAAATGCCTTGAAATTGAAATGACAGAGAGTACCGTGGAACACTGTCCGGCCATGCTCTATAAGACCGTGCAGGGAATCCGTGACCTGGGTCTGCGCATATCCCTGGACGACTTTGGTATCCGCTATAGTAATCTGTCTGTACTGAATGATATCCGTTTTGATACACTGAAGCTAGACAAGAGCTTAATCAAAACCCTGGTCAGCGAACAGCGGAGCCGCATTATCCTGCGCAATGTCATACAGATGTGCAGGGAGTTAGATATAGAAATGATTGCAGAGGGTGTGGAAACAAGCCGTCAGGAGGATATCCTGAAATCACTTGACTGCCCGAATGGACAGGGGTATTTATTTGCCCGGCCGATTCCCGTAAAAGATTTTGAAGCGGATTTTATTCTGAACCAATCATAGAACTACATCCACCCTGTTTCCAAGGGGGAGTGTAAAAGATTTACAGATCTGTATATGTAAAAATTTACCAATTGTAATACTTTTTACAGGGATATATAATCATAAGAATACATAGTCAGAACTGCCACAACTAACTATTGCAAACACAGGCAAGATGCCGGCAGGTTTTTCTACTGGAATGTAAAGATAAAAAGTCAATCCTGTTTAAGCCTCATTTGAGAATTTTTATGTTTTTGTGTGGAATCGTCACCTTATATTCTCATTGGGTTTGAAGTTTGATAAACGGTAGAAATTAAACCTTACAGGAGGGAACATGAAAAAAGTCACTGTTTTATCAAAGGCCGCTGAAAGCAGCTATATTGCTAAAGCTATGGATGCAAGCGTAAGTAAACATTTATTGGACGAACACTTTACCTTAGTAGCGGCCAATAACCGTTTTTATGAGATGTTTGGATATGATAAGGAAGAATATATACGCTTATATAAAAACTGTGTGGATGTGTATTATGCAACTTATCAGGAAGGGTGGAATGAACTTGTTAGTGTGGTTAATACTGCCATACAAAACAATGAAGATGAGTTTACTTATATAGGGCGTATAGAGCATAAAAGCGGAAGGAAGATATGGGTTAAGCTTGTCGCCCGATTTACGGATGAGTACATAGATGGATGCCAGGTAGCCTATATTATAATGATTGATATTAGCGATCTGATGCAGAATAAAATAGAAAAGGATGTTATTAAAAATGTTTTTCCAGGGCCGATTTCAAAATATAGGGTCACGAAGGACCGTTATGATTTTTTAGAGGGAAATGAGAAATTTTATGAAATATTTGGGAATAGAAAGATTTCATTTAGTCACAGTGACAGTTTTTCAGATAACGCTATTGGTGAATTGAAAGGCAAAGAATACGATCTGCGGAAGGGGGATTTTACAACCTTCACAGTCACGCATATAGATGATGATGAAAAAAACCATTATTTCAAAGTCAATGCAGAGTGTGTTGACTGGATTGAAGATGACCCGATTTATTTATTGCTTTACACGGACATTACCGATTTAATCATCCAACAGCAAAAACTTGAAGAATATAATCAATCTATCCATAAGCTTGCCTATTCCGATGAGGTTACTGAAGGGTATAACCGAAGGAAATTTGACCAGGTTGCCTTGAACGCCATAAATAACAGCAAAGCCGGCTCATACAGCATGGTCTGGATGAATCTTCAAAAGTTTAAATTAATTAATGATGCGGGAGGGATAGAAGCGGGAGACAGGGTCTTAAAGTATATTTATGAGAAGATTGATCTGTTTTTAAATCCGGATGAGTATGTGTGCAGGCTGTTTTCCGATAATTTCATTATTCTTTTCAAGGAAAACGATAACATGGATATAGAGAAAAGAATATTACAAATGATTTATGAAATGAATTCCTATAACATCGGTAAAAAAGAAAAATATTATCTTACATTTGTTTGCGGTGTTTATCATATAGATGATATCGGACTGTCAGTTACTGCAATGGAGGACCGCGCCCATACTGCATTAAAATCGAATGACAGCAGCCGTTCCGAACTTTGTGTCTGCAACTATTATGCTGACGAAATGCGTTCTAAATTAATTAATGAAAAAATCCTGGAAAACAGGATGAGGGATTCTTTGAAAAATAAAGAGTTCGAGGTATATTTACAGCCTAAATATTCATTAGACACAAAGAAAATCTATGGCGCCGAGGCACTGATTAGATGGGTCCATCCAACGAAGGGGCTTCTTCCACCGGCAGAATTCATCCCTTTATTTGAGAGGAATGGATTTATTATAGAATTGGATCTTTTCGTTTTTGAGGAAGTGTGTGCTCTGATTAAAAAGTGGATGGACAACGGAGTAGAGGCACATCCTATTTCTGTTAATATGTCAAGGGCTCATTTTGTCAAGGATGATTTTTTAGACAGGTATATCCAGATTAGAGATAAATATGGTGTCCCTGCGGAGTATCTGGAAATTGAGCTGACCGAGACAATGGTATTTTCAAATCCTCAGGCGTTTAGTAAAATAATCAGAGAAATCCATGAGGCCGGTTTCAAATGTTCAATGGATGACTTCGGAAGTGGATATTCATCACTGAATATGCTGAAAAACTTAGATTTGGATACAGTTAAACTTGATGGCGCATTCTTCAATTCAAAAACAATGGAAGATAAAAAAGAAAATATTATTGTAAAAAGTATTATAGATATGACCAAGGCATTGGATATGCTTACCGTAGCGGAAGGAATTGAGTCGGAAAAACAGATGGATTTTTTGAATCATACAGCATGTGATTATGTGCAGGGCTATATCATTTCTAAACCGCTGCCGATTAAAGAATTTGAAAAACTAATCAGATAGGTGTGATGCATTAAAATTTTCTGTTTTTTGAATGTTGGCGCCACGTGATAAAACAGGCATCAGGACAGCCTGATTCATCAGCCGAGTATGTTGTAAGGGTGAGTGGGGGGAGGGCATCAGACAGAAAATCCAGTGAGAATCCCTCAAACGATAGTTATGGGGCGCAGAAAAGGATACATACTTAAGGAAGGGTAGTGTTTATAGTGATTATGTCTTCTAGTCAGAACGCTACTGTTATATGGAAACGCTGCAGTACCAATCGCTTGCAGACACAGCGGTTTCAGATATGTATTAAATACTGTCACAAATGGCACCAGGAAGGGCGGATAGAGTTGGTAGGATATAGAAGGGAGAGATGGTGGAAAGCCTGAAAAGAAGATGTGCAATATCTATATTTGAGGATGCTGACAAATAGAGATGCTTAAGTTTATATTTTTTGGAAGAAAACTTAAGCGAATCCAAAATACAAAGAGGTCGTAGAGCTGAAGTTTTATTGATAAAGCTGTTTTTATCTTGTGCAGTTCTGTCAAGCAATCTTATGCTTTATTAAGTAAGTCGGAGATTAAAGATGGAAAAAGATTCGATGCTATGGAATCCTTTTTTGATGCGGCACTGAAAAATAGATAATGACATTTATTGTGTTCGGTTTTGAATTAATATGCTTGTAGAAGATAAAAGGCGTGTTTTCTTATTGAAGGAAAATCTGCTATTTGGGATACCCACAAGATATAAATAAAGAAAAAGTATATAAAGCTATAATCCTAATCTATAGGGTTGTAGCCTTTTTTAATTCGACAAAAATAGACAAGGCATGTCGACCAGTCATACTTGACAGGATACGAGGTCCACCACCTCCTGATTTTCAATCTAAAAACAATGAAAATCAGGAGGAAAGAACGTGTCAGAGAAAGAAATATATATTATTTACATATGTAAGCAGCCAGTTGAGGTCAGCAAGGAAGTGTATGATGTCTACAACAAGGGAGAACGAAAAGAACGGTATTTTTCTATCGATTTAAAGTCAGAACGTGTAAAAAAAGATTGCAGAAGTGGAACCAGAATTACTATCCCTAGCCGTGAAGACTCATATGAGCGGCTTTTAGAAACAGAAAAGCAATTTTCATCTGATTCTGATAGTGTTGAGGACGTAGTGATGAAATCTATCATGCTGGAACACTTAAATATGGCCTTAAAAACATTGACAGAGGAGGAACGATGGTTAGTTCATGAATTATTCTTTAAGCAAAGGACGGAACGGGAACTTTGTGCAGAAATGCAGATTGGAAAAACCACCTTACATAAGAGGAAAGAAAAACTTCTGTCTAAACTCCGCAAATTATTAGAAGAAAATTAAAAATATCAGGGACCAACCCCTTCACTTAACGGCAAAGTAAGTGAAGGGGTTATTTTTATCCCTTCCCAGCACCTTGATAACAGAATATCCAGTGTGACAGATACAATGCCGAAGGAGCGGTTTTACCGGAAAGCACGCGCCAGGACAGCGCCAGGCGGAAACAGGAATTAATAATCCCACATTCCAAGCGATACATGTCCGTGGCTGATATGCCCTGTGGCGGGGCAGAATGCCATGACCTCCAAGGCTTCATTATGATACTTCTATATTTATATAGCTCCCATATGCAAAGGGAGAGACTGTACACCCGGTCAAGGTCAGGGCGGTCTTCCAGATGAAACATTTACGCGGGGAGTATTTAGGTCCTGTTGCACCATATGGGTATCAAAAAAGTGCGACAATTAAAAACCATATCGAACCAGATGAAGAGGCTGCTGAAATAATATATAGGATACATTGCATGAAGTTTTTTGACGGATTATTCCCGCAGCAGATTGCCCGTATCCTGGAAGCAGAGGGTATACCAATCCCATGTGAATATCTGAAACAGAGAGGAAGTAAGGTATATTTTAACGTTAGGGATATCAAAGGGTGGAATCAAGGAACTGTGAAACGTATCCTGCGGAACAGCATCTATTTAGGCGTTACAGTCTCAGAAAAATCAAGGGCAATGGAAACCGGTTCAAATAGGAAGGTAACAACCCCCAGGGAGAACTGGCTGGTGATAGAAAGAACCCATGAACCAATTGTGCCGTGGAGGATATGGCTTGAAAACCAAAAGCCTTTAAGAGGACGGAAAAAAAATAATCCCATGACAGAAATGAAGGATATCCAGGACGTTTATAATCCGGATGTCAGTGAAGGGAGACATCTGCCGCAAGGTATGGCAGAGCGGATAATTAAGAGGGAAAAGATATCTAGCATCAAATCCGGGGAACATATGCTACCAGAAGAATTAAGGGATTCACCAGTAAAAAGTAAGGTATGGTGTGCAAACTGTGGGAATAAGATGATGCGGCATTTAGGAAGAAAAAGAATCTATTATCTATGCAATTACCGATACCATAACGCCCAGGGAGACTGTATGAGAGGTGGTTTCAGGGAAGACCGGTTAATGGAACTGGTTTTGGCATCTATCAACCAGCAGATTACCGCGGTTGCTGACCTGCGCAAATATCGCGATATTGAGGAGCAGAAGCGTAAGGAACATCAAAGAGCGGTCCAGGGGGAACGGAAGAGGCTGGAGCATAGACGGTTGTCCCTTAAGCATGAAAAGCTGGAACTATTTGAAAAATATCAAGCCGGGGTGATTGGAAAGGAAAAATATCAGGCGTTAAAGGGAGAGAATTCCAAAAGCCTGGAGGAAGTGGAGAAGGAATATGCGGCATTAGAAAGTCAATCAAAGGATACAGAAGAGGAGGGCTGGGGGTGTCTTGATCTGTATGAGGGTAAGCAGGTGGTACATCAGCTGACAAAGGAACTTGTAGAAGAGTTAGTGGACAGGATTATCCTTTATGATAAGGAGCATGTAGAAATCCAGTTCCGTTATATGGATGAGATAGAAAGACTTGTAAGATGCCGGCATGATAAGAATCAGGAGACAACAGGATATTGAAACGTGACTCATCTGCTTGATATACCGGAATACCGATTAAAAAATTTATCTGTATAGGAATATAAAAAAGACTGGGGGAAAAGAAATTGGATATGAAATCCAAAAAGGTATGGGGGTATTGCAGACAGAGTACTCCTGATGACGAAGGAATCGAAGGACAGAAGCGGAAAATCCAAAAGTATGTACAGGACCACGGTTTTGAACTTTTGGGATATACAGTGGTCAATGGTGGCAATCTTAAAAATGATGGGCCGGAGATGGAAGGATTACGAAAAGCCGCGGAGGAATTACAGGTGGATACTTTGATAGTCTGCAGTGTGGGCCGTATCTCTAAAGAATATGATGACATGAGGGAAACGGTTGAAACGATTGGACGGTTTGGTATGCAGTTGGAGAGCATAGCAAATGATTATTTTGAAATTCCCGAATCTGTGCATGGGATTTTCAAAACAATGACTGGATTGATGGACGCTGTAAACCAAGAGGATAAAGCTGATGATGAAGACACCTATGATTATGACGAGGTGGGAGAAGAGGTATAGGTAAATCTTGATTGTAAAAATAGGCAGAAGATGTTACTATGGTAGTAATTACTTATATCGGATAAGGATGTTGAAAAAAGTCTGAAAAACCTTTGTGAAATTATCAATAGGTGTGATTTGATTACATAATATGATAACAGAGGTGGATTTCGCAGGTTTGCCATATATAAAAGTGGTGAACTTGTCAGACTATCAGAGAATACTTTTGAATGGTATAAAAAATAGTAGAAAAAGTGTCATTAACTTGACACAAGCCTGGGTGCAGTAAATAGACTGGATTTTATTGAATATGAAAAGGCGTAGGGAAAATTTCTTTACGCCTTTTTTGATATTTTTTTGTATAATGTAAGGTATCCTTTTGGTTATTACTTTCGAACGTGATATGGATTGAACTGTAATCCTCATGTGGCACATGACACATATGGAAAAAATATTACCACCTACAAAGGTGGTATGGATTGATATGCTGGAAGAGTCAGTAGCTATGACATTCAGCATCACCTCTGTTTTTAGACGCAAAGGAGGAGAGGGATTTTATGTCAAAGGCGGAAACCGCTAGGAAATTGTACGAAGAATGCAAGGATATGGATATAGAAGAAACTATGGATTCCGGCATGTATTCGATACCGAGTTCCAGCATGATTTCTACGGCTTGAAGCAGCTTTCGTCCTGTCAGAAAAGTATCCCATCATTCCTCATTTGAGCCTGTGTAATTACATCCCTGAACTGATAGATTTCTTTTTTCTGTAAATTGCAGGCTGTCACCATATGGATTGTCAGATCATCAATCCCAGGCACCTGAAATGTGCTTAATTTACGATTCCCGTCAGTCACGGCTGTCGGGAGGAGGGAGATACCGGTTCCCAGAGCGACTGCACGGGATATTGCCTCTACGGTATCTAGATCTATCAAAACAGGCATGGAATGTATTTGGGAAAGCACCCAGTTCTGGAGCATTCTCCTATAGGGGCAGGTTTCTATCGTGTTTACGATAAGAGGGTACCTGCATATGTCTTCAAACTTGCTGCCGGCCGGCGCAAGGATACTTAGCATTTCTTTAAAAGAAAAGATGGATTTTAAGTGTATGATAACTTTCAAAAATAAAGTGGCCCTTGTCACTGGAGGAGGGACGGGAGTTGGACGGGCCGCATGCATGAAATTGGCGGAATATGGGGCTTCTGTTCTTGTTGATTACGCACACTCCCATGAGGAGGCGCTGGAAACGGTTCAGATGATAACAAAGAACGGAGGTAATGCGGCTGCAATCAGGGCGGATATTTCTAAAAATCCAGAGGTTAGTGAGATGATTTTGGAGGCGCAGGATCAATTTGGCGGAGTTCACTACCTGGTTAATAATGCAGGTATAACAGAGCAGCTGGATTTGGCTGACTTGAAGGGGGTTACAGATGAAATGTGGGAAAGATTATTTTCAGTCAATGTAAAAGGGCGCATTTTATTGCGCCCGTGCCGTGGTCCCATTCATGAAAACACAGACAGGGTGTTCGATTCTTAATTTGGGGAGTATTGCCGGCATGACAGGATCCGGATTCTCGCTGCCATATGCCGCTTCAAAAGCTGCCGTCCATTGCCTGACGAAATCGCTGGCCCGCGCCCTGGCACTTGATATCCGGATAAACGGCATAGCGCCAGCGGCTATTTCTACAAGATGGTGGTCCGGTGAGGAAGAGAAAATGTACCGGCTCAGCGGCAATCTCCCGTTACAGCGGATTTCAACAGCGGAAGACATTGCGGAATTAATCTGTGCGGTTCTGGCCCAGGATTCCATGACAGGACAGATCATAAGCCCTAATAATGGGATGCTGATCTGATTTACAAAGCTACTAACGGCATTGAGAAAAAATAGAATTTGAGGTAAGATAGGGTGCAAAGGATGTGATGGTAATATGAAAATGCGGGAAGAATTTACATGCCCTCTGGAACTGGTACATGATATGATAAAAGGCAAATGGAAGCCAATCATTATATGGCGTCTGCGCCTGGGACCGACCTCCCTTGCCAAGCTGGAAAAGGATATTGACGGGATTACACAGAAGATGCTGTTGGAGCAGCTAAAGGAGCTGATTGACTACGGTTTTGTAGAGAAGGAATCCTTTGAGGGCTATCCGTTGCATGTGGAGTATTCCTTAACGGACGGACAGGGCCGGGAACTTTTGCAGGCACTGAAAATCATGCAGCATATCGGAATTGAATACCTGAAAGCGCAGGGAAAAGAAGCACTGTTGATTGAAAAGGGAGTTGTCCCAGAATAATACTTACGAAAAAGTGGGTAATTTACGCCGGGAATCCATGTGGTTATGATGGTATTGAGTAAATCGCATGGAGGTAGAATTATGATTGTGACGAGTACAGGAATCATCGGGGGAAAAATCCAGGACCAATATGGGGGGCGTGGGACCCAGTTTAACGAAAACGGGATTCCAACGTATTCCCTTCCATTTAAAATTGAGGAGGCTCCGGAGGGGACCGTTTCTTTTGCAGTCATCCTGGAAGACAAAGACTCTTATCCGGTTACGGGTGGATTTGTATGGATTCACTGGCTGGCTGCGAACATCACGCGTAATGAGCTGCAAGGTAATGAGAGCCAGATGGCCAGTGACTTCATACAGGGCTGTAATAGCTGGACGAGTATCCAGGGCAGCCGGCAAAGCAGGGAACTGTCCAGCTTCTACGGAGGGATGACACCGCCCGATCAGGCACATGTTTATGAGTTGCATGTTTTTGCGCTTGACAGCCTGTTGAAGCTGCAGACGGGATTTTACCTAAATGAGCTGTATCACAGGATGGAAGGGCATATTTTAGCCCAGTATACGTTAAAGGGCAGATACGACAAGATGTAAACAATAATCGGGACATGGAAGCTGCTAAACAAAGCTTCCCTGCCCGGATTATGTTAATGTCCTAAATGCATAGACAGCAGGTACTTTTTCGGAGGCGCTGTAGTTTGGCACAGGATAAGCAATATTTCACAAGCTGCACTATCTAATGATATTGAACCGGTTTTTTCCATCTCTGCTATTCTCCTGAATGAAAGAATGCCGGGGCTGTAACCTTTCCCGCTTCCCTTTTCAGAAAAAATTCAAAATACTATTGACAAATGTCTTAATGCGTCTTAAAATATAACAGTGTTATATAACGGTGTTATAAACAGGAGCAATTTTATGGGTGAACAGGAGAATACAACATTAAATCTGGTACATAAAGCAGCTATGCAGGAGTTTCTTGATAAGGATTTTAAGTCAGCTTCTTTACGGAATATTGTTAAAATAGCAGGCGTGACAACGGGTGCATTTTATGGCTATTACAACAGCAAAGAGGATTTACTTGAGGCGCTGGTTGGTGATCAGTACGATTATATCATGAATAGATTTTGCAAGGCACATCAAGAGTTTGCTGATTTACCTCCGGAGGAACAACCAGACCATCTTACAGATTCCGGCGCATGTATGCACGATATGCTTGTATATGCTTACGAATATCTGAATGAATTTAAAATCATTCTCTGCAAATCAGAGGGAACACGTTTTTCAAACCTCATTGATGAAATGGCAGAAATAGAAACAAAGGGGACACATGACTATCTGGAAATACTTAAAAGACTGGGCAGGCCTTCCCCTCCTATTGATGAACAACTGGAGCATATGTTGATAACAGGAATGTTTAAAACGTTTTTTGAACTGATCATACATGAAATGCCACTTGAAAAAGCAGAATATTACCTAAAAGAAATGATTGCTTTTTACACGGCCGGATGGATGAAAATTATGGGGCAGTAAGTAAATTTAGATATGATAATGGAAAGTGTATGCTTTCCATTATATTTAACACATTGGTTAGCTAAAACTAACTATTGAAAATCAGTTAACAAAGATCGTGATATTAGAGGGAGATTATTTTTCCCTCATATCATAAAAATTTTAAAGGAGGTTGTCATCATGACTCAAAAAACAGACACCCGTACAAAATTGCTGACGGAATCACCATTTCAGCTAATGCTGTCTTTAAGTATACCGGCTATTATTGGTATGGTGGTTGTCGGGCTATACAACTTCATGGACAGGGTTTTTGTGGGACAGCTCATCAATGAAGTTGCGATGGGGGCGGTTTCCATTTCCTATCCTTTTACGCTGATAAATACTGGCGTTTCCACATTGATTGGGGTAGGTTCGGCATCTGTTCTTTCACGGGCGGTTGGTAAAAAAATCAAGATATAATTGATAGGATCATGGGAAACTTGATTGCTTTAAATCTGATTTTTGGCATTATCATTACTGTCCTTGGAATGATATTTACACGCCAGCTTCTGACATTAAGTGGTGCAGAGGGAGAAATCCTTAATACCGCAGAACGCTACTTGCGCATTATTTTTGCAGGTTCCCTTTTCGTGAATTTTGGACAGTCCGCTAATATGATTATGCGTGGCGAAGGAATCTTAAAAAAGGCAATGCTGATTACGGGCACTGGTGCGGTTCTCAATATTATTCTTGACCCGATTATGATTATCATTATGAAAAATCAGGGAAAGGGCGTAGAAGGTGCAGCCTATGCAGCAGGCACGAATTTCGGTGCAAAGCAGTATGACAGGGTAAAACAGGTCACAAAAGCATTTATTATTGGTGCGACAGTGATTGGACTTATTTTCTATGTACCCATACAACTGGCTCCTGGAACAATTCTTTCATGGTTTATCAAAGATAAGGATATTGTAAGCCAGGGTGTGACAGATTTCCGTATTTTGTTCAGCACTTATATTCTACTTGGTTTTGTACTTATGGTCATTACTTTAATGCAGTCTCTGGGGAAAGCGTCAAAAGCAAGTGTTTTGGTTTTAATGCGGCAAATCATTCTTTTTGTTCCGCTGGCAATCATTCTTCCACAAATTGGCGGACTGGGTATAGATGGTGTATTTCTAGCTCCGGCGGTAACTGATTTACTTGTTTTAGTTCTAGCTATCGTAATGCTTGCAGGGGAATTTCATAATATATCCCAGTTGGCAAAACAGAAAAAGTGAATTTATTGAATGAACAAAGACTTTGCTCTTCAATAGATATGAAGGAGGTTTTTATGGATAAAAAAAAGTCTAATCTATCAAGATTGATGGGGTATGCCGGAGGACATAAAATTTTAACGTATCTTTCCTGGGTGCTGTCAGTTGCGAGCGCACTATTGGCACTTGTACCATTCGTGTATATATGGCGTATCGTTCATGACATACTGGAGGTTTCCCCGGATTTTTCGCAGGCGGGGAATGTCACAAGCTACGGCTGGCATGCTGTATTGTTTGCGGTTATCTCAATCGTTGTATACATATCCGCTTTGATGTGTTCTCATATAGCTGCGTTCCGGGTTGCCGCTAATATCCGAAAGGAGCTTATGCGGCACATTACAGCCCTGCCCCTTGGAATCACAGAAAAGTATGGAAGCGGAAAGCTGCGGCGAATCGTAAACAGTTCCAGTGCCGCTACTGAAACGTATCTTGCACACAGGCTGCCCGACAAAGCGGGTGCGATTGCTACGCCCATAGGACTGCTCTTTTTACTGCTTGCATTTGATTGGCGGTTAGGTCTTTTAAGCCTTATTCCTGTTGTGCTTGGTTTTCTGATCATGATGAAAATGACCGGAAAAGATATGGAGCAGAGAATGGAACAATACCAAAATTCACTGTCTGATATGTCAAATGAAGCCGTTGAATATGTAAGAGGCATACCTGTAGTAAAAACCTTCGGGCAGACAATCTTTTCTTTTAAACGCTTCAAAGATGCGATAGACAATTATGAAACATGGGTAATGGCGTACACAAGGGGATTGCGTTTGCCTATGATGTTCTATACAACTGCAATCAATGGCGTATTTGCGTTTCTGATTGCTGGAGGTATTGTCTTTACAAGGGGCGGAGTATCAGATGATTTGCTGTTAAACCTTATTTTTTATATTGTGGTTACGCCAGTTATTGGTACGACACTCACAAAAATCATGTTTATGAGTGAGGACGCCATGATTGTGAGTGACGCAATGGGCAGGATTGATGAAATTCTGAACGAAAAGCCCCTGCCTGATAGCAGAGTGGATCATATACCGTCTGATAATTCGATTATATTAGAGCACGTCAGTTACAGCTACAAGGTGAATGACTCCGAAGGAGGCGGACAGGGTGCCCTGGGGCATGATGGTGGGAAAAACGCATTAAATGATGTATCTCTGTCAATTAAAACGGGACAGACAATCGCATTAGTTGGCGCGTCCGGCGGCGGCAAGACGACCCTTGCAAATATCGTTACGCGATTTTTTGATCCGCAAATGGGACGCATTCTAATAGGAAATGTGGATATACGCGATATTCCGAAAGAAACATTGATGAATAAGGTGTCTTTCGTTTTTCAGAATAGCCGCTTAATCAAAGCGTCTATATTGGAAAATGTGCGTATGGCAAAACCGGCGGCAACACGCGAGGAGATCGTTCATGCTTTAAAAGCCGCACAGTGCCTGGACATTATCGAAAAATTGCCGGATGGCATCGATACGGTTGTCGGCACAAACGGCGTGTACCTGTCCGGCGGTGAACAGCAGAGAATTGCAATTGCACGCGCTATTTTGAAAAATGCGCCTATCCTTATTCTTGATGAAGCGACGGCATTTGCCGATCCCGACAATGAGGTGCTGATCCAACAGGCATTATCTGCTCTTTCAAAGGGAAAAACGGTTATCATGATTGCACATAGGCTTTCATCAATCACGGACGCAGACTGTATTTATGTACTGCAGGACGGTAAAATTGCTGAAAGCGGCACGCATCGCAATCTGATTGAGAGAAACGGCATCTTCACACGCATGTGGAAAACTTATTCTGAAGCGGCGGAATGGAAAATTGTAAAGGAGGTAACGGCATGATTCAGACATTGCAAAGGCGCTTTGCACTATCAAGGCAGGGGGCTGTTGATTTGATAAAAGGGTGTATTGCCTGCGTTTTGCAGGATATTTCCTTTATGCTTCCCGTCGGGCTTCTGTATCAATTTGTCATTGATATGATGAACGGGGGCATAAAGGGAAACCGTGTTATGTTCTATGCGGTTAGCGCCCTGATTTTCCTTTTCCTTATTTTTATTGTGACTTGGTTTCAATACAATGCCACCTATTTAGCCACATATGTGGAAAGCGGTGTAAGGCGCATTTCCTTAGCAGAACAGCTCCGTAAAATCCCGCTGTCCTTTTTCGGGAAAAAAGACCTTGCCGATTTAACAAATGCAATCATGGGTGATTGTGCCACACTGGAACAGGCGTTTTCCCACTATGTTCCCGCTTTGGCTGGTTCTCTTATTTCAACAACACTGATTGCTATCTGCCTGTTTACTTACGATTGGCGTATGGCACTTGCAGCGGTTTGGGTCTTGCCGATTGCATTTGCAATTACATTTTTTTCAGCCCGTATACAAGGATATTTTAACCGAAAATCCGTAGCGGCGAATGTTGCGCTTGAAAGCGGTGTGCAGGAGTGCATTGAATGCTTACAGGACTTAAAAGCAAATAATGCGGAAGCAGACTATCTGAACGGGCTTGATAAAAAAATTGATTATGTGGAAAAACGTCACATTATCACGGAACTTGGAACTGCCCTTTTTGTTGTTTCATCAACACTGATATTAAAGTTTGGAATTGCCACTGTTGCACTTGCAGGCTCTGCATTGCTTATTCAAGGTGAGATAGAAATTCCGCTGTTTTTTATGTTCCTGCTTGTTGCTTCAAGACTGTATTCCCCGCTTGAGGGTGCTTTGCAGAATCTTGCGGCGGTTATTTCAACCAAAACGAACATAGACCGTATGAATGAAATTCTTGACCAGCCAATCCAGACAGGCAGCGACAGAACAACAAATAAAGGATATGACATTGTGTTCGACCATGTAGGTTTTGCCTACAATACAGGGGAAACTGTTTTGGACGATGTATCATTTACCGCGAAACAGGGAGAAGTGACCGCTTTAGTTGGTCCGTCCGGCGGCGGCAAAACCACGGTATCACGCCTTGCCGCGAGATTTTGGGATGTAAATAAAGGAAAAATTACAGTCGGCGGTATGGATATATCGAAGATAGAGCCTGAAACATTGTTATCGTTGTATTCTATCGTGTTTCAAGATGTTACGCTGTTTAATAATACAATCATGGAGAATATCAGGATAGGGAAAAAAGATGCGACTGATCAAGAGGTGATTACGGCGGCAGGACTGGCAAACTGTGAAGAATTTGCGTCCAAACTTCCAGATGGTTATAACAGTATGATTGGTGAAAATGGCTGTGAACTGTCCGGCGGCGAAAGACAGCGTATATCAATCGCCCGTGCTTTCCTGAAAAATTCTCCTGTCATTTTGCTGGACGAAGCTACGGCAAGTCTCGACGTAGAAAATGAAACCTTAATTCAGTCTGCTTTGTCAAGATTGATAAAAGATAAGACGGTACTTGTTATCGCCCACCGTATGCGTACGGTAAGCGGCGCGGATCAAGTCGTTGTGCTGTCTGGAGGTACGGTTGCTGAGCAAGGTACACCACAGGAGTTGATGAAAAGAGGTAAGATTTATCCCCACATGGTAAAATTGCAAATGATTAGTCATGAATGGGTTTTCCCAAAGGGCAAAAGATCCGCTGTCTAGTCTTCATCTGCCCTATGCCCTATTTCGTTCCTGTAAAAATCAATTTTTTCATCCAGCCGGTCCCGATGCTCCTGGAGCTGCATAATCTGTTCATTTAATGCCTGCCTGTGCTGTACCAGCATTTCCAGCCGTGCCTCTAACGTGGGATTCCCCCCGGCCCGCAGATGTGCGTACCGTTTAATCTCTTTAATGGGCATTCCGGTATCTTGAGGCGTTTAATAAAGCTGATTCATGCAACGTCCCGTTCTGAATACCGGCGGCGGTTGCCGGAATTACGTTCCGGGGCAATAAGGCCTTCCTGTTCATAGTAGCGCAGGGTATGGATTCCCAGGCCCGTGAGCCTGGAAAATTCACCGATTGAATATTCCAAGGTATTCACCTCCACCTCACCTCCAGGTAAAATTTCTTGACATAGAGTTTACTCTACATTGTATAGTCGATTATATCAGGATAAAGGAGGATTTTCAAATGGTACAGAAAAAAGGAGCATATACGGTAATCACCGGCGCCAGTTCCGGCATCGGTTATGAGATTGCCAGGGCATTTGCCGCCCGTGGAAGGAACCTGGTTGTGGCAGCCCGCCGCCAGGATAACCTTGAGGCACTGAAGAAAGACATTTTATCGAACAATCCTGAGCTGGATGTGGTGGTCAGAGCCACGGATCTGTCCGTTATGGAAAACGTGTATCAGTTCTATGAAAGCCTGAAGGAGTATCCGCTGGATACATGGATTAATAATGCAGGCTTTGGGAACTATGACAGCGTGGCGCATCGGGATTTGAGAAAGATTGAAAGCATGCTCCACTTAAACGTGGAGGCGCTCACGATTTTGTCGTCCCTGTTTGTGCGGGATTATAAGGACATAGAGGGGACACAGCTTATTAATATATCCTCTTGTGGCGGGTACACGATTGTACCTACTGCCGTTACTTATTGTGTGGCAAAATTTTATGTAAGCACATTCACGGAAGGTCTGGCAAGGGAGTTGGAGGAAGCTGGGGCAAAGATGCGGGCCAAGGTTCTGGCGCCGGCAGCCACAAAAACAGAATTTGGAAAAGTGGCAAACAATGTCTGTGAGTATGATTATGACAGGCTCTTTGGGACCTGCCACACCAGCCGGCAGATGGCAGCGTTTCTGCTGGAACTATATGACAGTGACCAGGTGGTTGGCGCGGTTGACCGGGAAACCTTTGAGTTTAGACTGTGCGGGAAATTCCAGGCATAATCAGAAAGCTGTGAAATCTCAGGCTGAGTCATGAAAAGGTTATGAATTGACTATGAGCGGCTTATGAATTTTAGTTTTTAAAAATGCCTTATTGACAGCGTTTCTTCATAGGAGTACAATAAGTTCAATTTTACATGAAAACCGTTGAGTAAGAGGAGTAACCATGGCGGAGAAATTACAGAGAGCCTTTATTGGTGGAAGAAGGCATTTCAAGCTGCGGTGAATGGGCTTATGAGGGCAGCCTGAATTTCAAGTAGGCGCTGACGGAAACTCTAACCGTTATGATGAGAGCATATGTTTGTATGTGAAAAACCGAGTAGGTGGCATTGCAGGGTTTATGGCTTCTGTTCCTTTGGGGACAGGAGCTTTTTGTTTTTTGAAAGGAGTTGGTTCCATGGATGTGGATTGGTGGTGGTGCGGATAACGGGCGGAACTAAGGATAAATGGAAAGCTGACAAGGAGGTATCAATGAAAGTATCTGTTATTTTAGGACATCCATATGAAGGCAGCTTCACTGAACGGGAAGAATGGTTAACTCAGGCCAGGAGCATGGTAAACCACTACTTCCCGTAAAGCAGCTTTCCGTCTGCAGGATGGTTCAATGGAACATGAATAGGAAGCTGAGGAGAACACTTAAACATGCAATTTGTGAAAAAAATACCTGGCGAGAATAAAGAGAGAACAAAAGAATTACTATTATCTGGCTGGAATAGATTAAAGGAACCCTCCAATTTAGGTATAGCAATTTTGTATTCGCTTCCAATATCAATCATATTGATGACGGTCAATGGAATATGGCTTTTTTTACTCTCACCTGTATTTAAAAGTTTTATCTATTCGGACGGTTTTATAGTGGAATTTCAAATTAATATAAAAAGCCTGGTATATATTTTGGCTGTCATTCTGTTCCTGCTCATACATGAGCTGATACATGCCCTATTTATCCCCCATGTATTTCATTCCCCATGTACCTATTGGGGATTTAACGGTGGATTCGGTTTTGTGTATACAGAAGAAATAATGACAAAAAAGAGATTCATGCTTATATCGATCATGCCGCTGCTGCTGTTATCTTTCATACTTCCTGCGGTTTTATCAATTTTTGGAATCTCAAATTGGTTCATTATTTTCCTTTGTATTATAAATGCCGGTGGTTCATGTGTTGATGTTTTGAATATGTTTCTTATTGCGGGGGAAGTCCTCCAAAATGGAACAATTGTAAATAATGGCTATTCGACTTATTTTAAGAATGCGGAGTGACAGATTGCAGTACATACGGCCGGATTACCTATGTCTCGTCGAAAAGAGGCGGCTATCTTGAATATGAGCGATGGTTAATATTTTTGAAAGATACTTAACGCCTGTTCAGTTGTGAAGAATGCAGCTGTCTGCTATCATGAAACCAGCAAAGGCCAATACATAAAATAAGGAGGCACTGATATGCAGTTAGGACAGGTAATCCGTAAATATCGTAAAAATAAAAACATGACACAGGAAGAGATAGCGGGCAGGCTTGGAGTTACGGCACCGGCGGTCAATAAGTGGGAAAATGGGGCTTCTATGCCGGATATTATGCTGCTGGCGCCCATTGCCAGGCTTTTAGGCATTACGACAGATATTTTATTGTCATTCCGTGAGGAGCTGACAGCAGAGGAAATAAAAGCGCTCGTTTATGAAGCAGACTCCATGCTGAAGGAAAAGCCTTATGAAGAGGCGTTTCTGTGGGTAAAGAAGAAACTGGAACAGTATCCAAATTGTGAACAGCTGATTTTGCAGCTGGCTGTAATACTGGATGCACAACGTATGATGCAGGACCCGGTAAAGAAAATGAAACAGGCACAGATTTACGGCAAAACCAACCGGATTTCCGAGGCATATAAAGCCTATGAGGAACTTCTTTACTCACATTATCAGCTGGCAAGCGGAGTGCTTCATGGAATGTATATGCTGGCAATGAATCAGGGTGAGATGGACCGGGCGCATATGCTGGTAAGGAAGCAGGAGGAGCTGGCGAGGTGCTTTGAAATGGGAAAATACTGTGAGGCGTCTTCCCGGCTTGATATTGCAACCGCGGAACAGGATGCAGATACAGTAATTGCTACAATGAAAGAAATGCTTTCCAGCATAGGGCAGATAGGCAGCTTTTATAGGTCCCCTCTTTACGGGCATATGGAATTTAAGGGAATGAGGGGGGAGTTCCTGGCTGAACTGAAGAATAATTTATTAAAATGCTTTCGGGATGAAGAAAGCTATGGATTTTTAAAGGAGGATGAAAGGTGGAAGGAAATTGTTCTGCAGAAATAAAGTAACATTATAATGGATATGGCAAAAGGAGAAACGATTATGCAGTGCAGCAGTTTAGAAGAAGTACGTTCCAATATTGACCGAATCGATAACGAAATCATAAAACTGATAGCAGAGAGGGGGAATTATGTGATTCAGGCTTCCAAATTTAAGAAGAACGAGGCCAGTGTCAAAGCCCCTGATCGTGTGGATGCAGTCATTGCCAAAGTCCGGAATATGGCAAAAGAATATGGAGCAGATGCCAATATGGCAGAAGCTTTATATCGGGAAATGATTTCACGATTTGTAACTATGGAGCTACAGGAATTTTCAAATAGTAATAGAACATAAAACCCCTATATCCAAGAGGACGGAGTAAAGCAGCTAAGATATAGTGAAAATGTTTGGAATGAGGAAGGGAGTATTGCTGTGGATGAACGAGGGACGAAAGCCGTGGATCAGGGCGTTTTTTCTGGCAAGATAGGCGGACCGGGGAATGTGAGAAAAAATAAATCGTAACTATGAAACTTTTCCCCTGCTCCTGCGTCTAATGATTACACGTAATTAAAATAATCATATGGAAAGAGGAATAAAGACAATGAAAATCACAAAAAGAAATGTAGCAGTCATGATGGGCGGTGATTCCGGTATCAATCTTAGAAAGGTGAATGGTTATTGGAAAATCAATCAGATTTATCAGTAAATCAAAGAGGATGCAGTAAAATGAAGAAATTTTGTTCTCATACTTTAAATGAAGAGGAGAGGTATGTCCAGAAATGAGAGAGGGCTTATCCACAACAGCATAGAGTTCATATGCAGGAAGGTAGGCATTTCAAAGTCTTACTTTTATAGTTTCTTTTCCTCCGAGGAAGAACTTGTGCTTTACGCCCGGCAGTACCAGCAGCCTAAACTTCTGCGCTGGGCCCAAATGCTGATGGAGGCGCTGGAAATGGAGGCGTAAAAAAATCCCTTCCGGACCTTGCTGGGCCTTTTTGCTCTCTGCCGGGATATTTCATTTATTGATGACAATACCCAAAACGTAGATTACTCTGACAATATCCATCTGATTCTGGCAGAGCCGTACCCGGAATTTAAGCGGTGCAGATACATTTAATATGGTGCCCAAATGGTACCCAACCTAGCAGAAAAGTGTGGAGGATAAAAGATAATGGAACGAAAGTATGCATTTCATCCCCAGGAGTTTGCGATAGGGGAGACAAGGCAGTTTTATACAAAAATGGCTGGGAAGGGCTGGCTTCTTGTAAAACGCGACGCATTTTTAAGCAGTTTCAGGCGTTCGGAGCCGGAAACGATACGGTATGGGATTGTTCCTGCAGTCCCCGCCCAATCAGGTGAACCGCCTTTTACAGAAGAACAGATTGCTGCCTATAAGGAGTCTGGCTGGGAATATGTGACAGGACGCGGTTTTATCCACGTGTTCAGTGCAACCGGGAACGGCGGCGCATCGGAATTGTACCTGGAGCCGGAGGCGTATGCAGCTGCATTGAAGGGGCTGAAAAAACAATATATGGTTTCGTTTCTGCAGCTGCCGCTGTCCATTGCATTCTTTCTGTTATTAGGGAGTATGCTGGGAGGCTATGGAGGACACAGCCACCTGGCGGCATCTGCATACAGGGGATGGATTGAGAATACAGCGGCCGTGACCGGATTCATCTTTTTATTTTTATGGCTGATGTACAGGGATTTACGGGGTGTATGGTATCTTGTCCGTTTGTGCCGCAGGATGAAGGCGGGGAAGCTTTCTGATTATCTGCAGGTACCGGGCTGCAAAGTATCAAAGTTCCTGAACGGTTCCCTGATGCTGTTTACCGCTGTCTTTGGCGTCTTGGCAATCTGCCAGTGGGCAGGAAGCTATAAACATGCAATGCCGTCTGAAACGGATGGACCATATCTTGTACTTTCAGATATTGGGATAAATGGGGAACGGACACAGAGTTTTATAAAAAACCAGGTCAGTGAGGTAAAATATGGACAGTCACTTTTAACAGAGCATTGGGATACGTTTGAGGTGATTGATGTAGACGGCAGGGAGGTCTGGATGCGGCAGGATGTCTATCGTCTGAAGGATGCAGGCATGACCAGCCAAATGGCGGGACTTCTGATGAGGGATGCTGTATTTGCCGGTTCTCCAGAGGACTTTGCTTCAGTAGATATATCTGGGCTTGACCAGGCATGGGTAGCTGAACGGCTGGAATGCATTGCGGTCAGGGATGATTTTGTCTGGTTCCTGACATATCCGGCTGACAGCCGTGAAGAACTGGTTTCCATTCTCCAGGTGTTAGCCGGAACAATCTAATCCAGCAGACGGAATGTGGATTTATGGAAATCCATGATTCCGTCTGCTTTCATTTTGGACAGTTCCCTGGACAGGGCGCTGCGGTCCATGTTCAGGTACTGGGCCATGGCATTCCTGTCTAAAGGGACAGTAAAGGTACCTCCGGTCGATGGGCAGGAGGCATTTTTTAAATAAGCCATGATTTTATCCCGCGCACATGGGCGGAGCAGGCAGTCCAGCCGTTCATGGAGCACCAGGCCCTTTTGTGCCACGCTTGCTGTGAAGTTACGGATAAGTCTCTTGTGGCAGGCACAGTTTCTGGCGCAGCTGTTCATCAAACTGTCATAGGAAATAAACAGTACAGCGCTTCCGCGTTCCACTGCGGCTGACACGGGACTTGGATGATCAGGGCTGGCTGCCAGGATCACACCGATTTCACTTCCTGTGTTTAAAAGCGTGACGGTAAGGATGTTGCCGTCCAGGTCTGTTTTATAAGATCTGCCCCGCCCTGACAAAAGGATACCGAAGGCCCGGACCTTACTGCCTTCCTCAATAATGACAGTATCATGTGCATATTCCACAGGATAGGCGTTCAGGCACGATAAAAGACGGCCGGTATCTTCCCTGGAAATGCCTGCAAACAGCCTGGTTCCTTCTAAATACTCAATCATTGGTTTCATCGCAATTACGTTGCCTGGGCAACTTACCTCCTGACATGATTGTATTATAATTGACACATATATGCAAGATGACAGGAGAGAAAAGGAGAGCGGGAATGGATATTGGTTTCACAATGTTTTATTACGGCCTGTCCGCCGTGCTGCTGGCGGTTTCATACCATAAGGACAGGAAGAAGACAAAGATGGCAGTAAAAAGGGCGCTGCTTATGATGAAGGGAGTGCTGCCTTATTTTCTTGCAATCCTCATGTGTACGGGCGCCGTCCTTCTGGTACTGACACCGGGGACGATACACGGTTTTCTTGGGACAGGAACGGGATTTGGCGGAATCCTTCTCTCGGCTGCTGCGGGGGCAGTGACCCTGGTACCGGTCCTGGCAGTATTCCCGGTGGTTTCTGAGCTGCTTAAGAACGGGGCGGGGACAGCGCAGATGGCGGCATTCATATCCGCCCTGACAACCGTGGGCCTTGTAACGCTGCCTCTTGAGACAAAATATCTGGGAATCCGGGCAGCAGTCCTGCGGAACCTGTTCTTTTTCCTGTTTTCCCTGCTGACAGCCCTTATATTGGAGGCGGTATTATGAAGAAGTCAGGGGCATGGATCATGACAATCCTGGTCTGTCTGCTGGTTCTTTTTCTGGTCCTGGTATTTCTGCCTGGTATGTGGTACGGCGTCATTTCCTATACGGGCGCAGGACTCGCGCAGTTCGTATGGAACCTGGCTCCTGTGTTCCTCTGCGTGGGGCTGATGGACGTATGGGTGGAAAAGGATGGAATGATGGGGATGATGGGGAACCGGTCCGGTGTGTCCGGCGCATTCCTGTCACTTTTTATGGGAATGCTTACAGCAGTGCCTGTCTATGCGCTGCTTCCCATTACAGGACTGCTGTTGAAGAAGGGCGGGCGCATTTCCAATGTACTTATTTTCCTGTGTTCCAGTGTTAGTATCCGTGTACCGCTTCTGCTTTTCGAAATCTCTTCCCTGGGATTGCGGTTTGCAGCAAGCCGTTTTATACTTAACCTGGCAGTCGTATTTGTGATTGCGTATTCCATCGAAGGGCTGTTGCCGGAACAGGAGATGGGACATATATATAGGAAGAATAAGAATGAATCAGGGCAAGGATGAGTCAGGGCAAGAATGAATCAGAGCTAAAATGAGTCAGGAAAAAATAAAATAGGGCAAGAATAATGAAGACAGGATATCGCACCATGTCTATAATTGACGGAAGCCATGACAAGGACCACAATACAGGGGGAAGGAGAGAAAAGCAGGAATGAACCGTATTGAAAAAGTAACACGGATTATTGACATCATTGAATCCAATCTGACGCAGAAACTGGATTTGGAACAGATTGCAGATAAGGTCCATTACTCCAAATATCATATGCACCGGGTATTTTCCCAGACAGTGGGACTTACCATCCATGATTATGTCAGGCGGAGGCAGCTGACAGAGGCCGCTAAACTGCTGGTCTTCTCCAGCCAGCCCATCATTGACATAGCGCTGGCGTCAGGATATGAAAGCCAGCAGGCATTTACGGATATATTTTCAGCCATGTATAAGATTCCTCCCAGCAGATACCGGGAAAATGAGAAATTCTATCCTCTGCAGCTGCGGTTTGAGTTTCAGGGAACATACGCCATGCTGGAGAAAAAGGAAAGCGCACGGATGGATATCCGGCTGGCAACAGAGGCGGACGTCCCATGCGTGATGGAACTGGTCCGCCTGATTGTGGATGGGTTTCCGTATTTGGATGAGACGGAGTATGTCCGCGAACTGAAGCAGAAGATTGCCGGGGGACAGGCCCTGGTCATGAAGGACGGGGAGACTGCCGTGGGTATCCTTCTGTTCTCCCGCGAGGACGGAAGCATTGATTTTATGGGCAGCCATCCGCTGTACAGGAAGAAGGGGATTCCCAGGGCATTGCTGGACCGGCTTATGGGTGAGTGGATGAAGGACAGGAAAATCAGCATCACCACATTCCGGGAAGGTGACAGGGCGGATAATGGGCAGCGGGAAGAAATCAAAAGCCTGGGGTTTGCAGAGGCGGAACTGCTGGTGGAATACGGATATCCCACCCAGCGTTTCACACTGGATGGGGAGGGCGGACAAGGCTGATTCACGGCATCACCGGCAGGCGCACCACAAAGCACGCGCCTCCGGATGGTGAATCCACAACGCTGATGGAGCCGCCATGTTTCTGCACCAGCTCTTTGGCAATGCTCAGTCCCAGTCCGTAATGCTGTTTGTCGCTTCTGGAGCTGTCGGCCTGGTAAAAACGGTCAAAAATATGTTTTTTTGCATGATCATCGATTCCGCAGCCCTGGTCTGACACGGTCAGACACAGGCTTTTTTTGGTTCCGGCCAGCAGATGGGTAACCTGCTCCACGGAGGCGGAAAGTCTGACGGAACCGCTCTTTGGGGTATACCGCAGGGCATTGTCCAAAAGGATGGACAGAATCTGCTCCAGGCGTTTCCCATCCCCGTTTATCCTGGGCAGGGAGGATTCCGGAAGCTCTAAAAGCAGATGAACCCCTTTGTCCCGGTAGAGCGGTTCGAACCGTTCGTACATATCGATGAGAAGGGTATCCATGTCCAGGGGCGCCATGCGTATGACCCAGTGTCCCGCGTCCGCGGATGCCAGAAGCAGCATATCGCCCACCAGATAGGACATACGGCAGCATTCCTTATCGATATTATCCATGAACTGCTCCCGGTTCTGCGGCATTGACCGGGCCGCGGACAGGCTGGAACGTATGACGGCCAGGGGCGCCCTCAGTTCATGGGAGGCTGCCGCAATGAATTCATTTTGCTTTTGCTGGCTTTCCTTCAGCGGCTTTAAGGATTTCCCCACCAGGATCCAGCTTACTGACATAAGGGCCACGATTCCCGCCAGGTTGAGGAGGAGGAACAGGAATCCCTGACTGTACAGGCTGGATGAGGCAGGATCTTTATAGGCCAGCAGGGTCAGGCTCTGGAACCCCTTACCGACCGGAAGTACAAGGACACATCCAAGATAGGAATCCTTGTGGTTTCCCTCCACCGTATATACGGGGCTGCGCAGCAGCGAGGAGGATACCGGCCTTAGGGATGGGTCGATGTGCTGGGCCAGGGCCATTTCCCTGGCGCGTCCAATCAAGAGATCCCGGTCGGTGAGCGGGGACCAGGAGCCGGAATAGAGCAGGGGAATCCCGTTGTCCTCGATGTGTATGATGAGCCTGCCGCTGCTTTCAAGCTGTGACAGCCAGGTACAGCTGATGGTGGCGCCGGACTGAAGCCTGGAGGTGATGTTAAGGACATCATTCTGGAAGGCTTCCAGTGTTTTTTTCTCCAGTTCCCTGGAACTGACCACCAGGCTTCCTATGACCACCAGGGTCAGGATAAGGCCGGTTACCATGGTAAAGAGGGCGGTGAGCTGCCGGTGCAGTTTTTTAATCATGGCCGCCTCCATCCTCAAGGCGGTAGCCAATCCCGTGCACGGTCTTGATCTGGGCAGCCGTGCCAACGGCTTTGAGGCGCCTTCTTAAGAAATAGATATAGTTGTCAAGATTGCCGTCCTCCACTTCGGAGTCAGGCCCCCATATGTAGGACAGTATCAGCCCCCGGGGGAGTACCTGTCCGGCATTGCGCATCAGGTATTCCATGAGGGCGGCCTCCCTCCTGCTTAAGCTGACAGTGCCGGAAGGCCCGGCCAGTTCGCGGCGGTCCGTGTCCATGGTTATATTGGAAAATGTTTTTGCGCGGCCCTGTTCCAGCCTGCCGGGCCGTCTGGTGACTGCCCGGATCCTGGCAAGCAGCTCACCGGCAGCATATGGCTTAACCAGATAATCGTCGGCCCCGGCGTCCAGCCCGTCTATCCTGTCATTGACGCCGTCCAGCGCAGTGGTAATGATGACCGGTGTGGTGATATCCATCCGCCGCAGTCCCTGGAGCACGCTTAGCCCGTCCATCTGGGGAAGCATCCGGTCCAATATTATCACATCATAGGGATATTCAGACGCATAATAGAATGCCTCCTGTCCCTGTCCGCAGCAGTCAGTTTCATAGCCTGCCTGTTCCAGCTGCAGCTTTATGGTACCACTTAATTCCCTATCATCTTCAACCAGCAGAATCCTCATGTTCATACCTCGCGCCACCAGTACCCATGTTGATGTGACGCGGTACCGGTATCCTTATTGTATTGAAGCTTGTGTTAAATCATCAAAAACATTATATCAGACAAATCTCTAAAAATCCTAAAAGAAATTCTTCCATTTTTTAAGGTTTTTTAGAGATTTGTCTGATATGATACGGGTATCACAAAAATCACGGATCATGAGGGAGGGATTTGCAATGATAAAAAAGCTGATGGGCCTTTGCCTTACAGCATGTATCATGGTAACAGGACTGTGGGGGTGTTCAGCCCCTGGAACGCCTGAACCGGGTACGTCAGGGGAAAACCAGGCGCGCCAGGAGAAGGACATACCCAGGGGAAGATACGTGGAAAGCAGTATCGGCATTCCCCTGGAAGACGGGGAACATGTGGCGGATGTGGGACAGACCTGGGATAAGGAACTGGAACTATATACAATCAGGGATAAGGATAAGACGGCCATCCGGTACGTGTGGACAGGGGATGGCTGGGAGAAACAGGAAGAGAGCATGATGGAAGGGCTGACATTTCCCTATGACAGCCTGCACATGATATATGGCGGGGATGGAAACCGCTATGTGTTATATCAGGGCGGGGATGACTACAAATGCAATATGGCCAGGCTGTCAGAGGGGCAGGCGCCCCAGGCCCTTTTGGAACATGTATTCTCAGTGAAAAATGACCGGGGATATTACGACACACAGGTTGATTTTGGGGCTGTTACAGAAGACGGGACAATCCTGTTATCAACCGGACGGGAAACGTCTGCATACAGCCAGACAGGGGAAAAGCTGTTCTCCCTGCCTCAGGAGTCCAGCGCATCAGAATGGAAGACATCCGGTCTTCTTGCCGGAAACCAGTATATTACCAATGGAAGCAAGGGCTTTCTGGAATATGACATCTCCAGTCAGTCAGCGGCCGCCACAACCGAATACGCGTACCGGTCCACGGACCTTAGCAGTATGTATGTGGCCATGGCGCCGGATGGGAAAGGCGGGTTTTACACGGCTGATCCAGAGGGTATCCACCATATGAACCAGGGCGGGAGCCTTTGGGAGACAGTGGCGGACGGGACCCTTAACTCCCTGAGCCTTCCCAGTGCATACATCAGGAAACTGTTTGTGGGAAATGAAACTGATTTCTATGTGTGGATGTCCCAATCTGACCTGCATGAGATAAAACATTACACATATGACAGGGATATGCCCTCCGCGCCCCTTGAAACGCTGACCGTATATGGTCTGGACCTGGAAAACATGTCCACCATACGCCAGGCGGCTTCCATGTTCCAGCTGAAGCATCCGGACGTGAAGGTGGAGCTGATCGGAGGGCAGGAAGGCGGCGGCAACACCACGGCCTCAGACACCATCCGCGCGCTGAATACTGAGCTTCTGGGCGGTAATGGCGCGGATGTCCTGATACTGGACGGCCTTCCGGTGGAATCTTACATTGAAAAAGGCGTGCTGGAGGATATGCGGGGAATCCTGGAGCCGATGATATCCTCAGGGGAGCTGATGGAACAGGCCGCAGGACCTTATACGCAGGCAGATAAAAGCATATACCATATACCGTCCAGAATGATCCTGTTCGTTGCATACGGCGACCAGGAGGCCATAGGAAGCCTGTCATCCCTGGAAGCAATGCGGAACTACCAGAGCGACCCGTCCCACCTTCCGCTGCGTCCTAAGTGCAGCTATGAGAACCTGATGCGGCAGGTAATCGCGCTGACCTATGACGAGATTGTGGACAGCGCCACGGGTAAGCTGCGTCCGGGCAAAATCCAGGAGCTGATTGAGACCGTAAAGATACTGGGGGATGCCGGCGGGGCCAGGGTCAGCTTTGATGAATCCGAGGATGGGGGAAGAGGGCGTGTCTATAACCGTGTTGACAGTGCGGACGGATTCCCTGGAAGTGAATTCGACCGTGTGGACCGGAACCTGTCGGCTGCCGCCGTGGATAAAGTAAGAGGGATGTTTGACATGCCGCTTCTGCTGGCGGTACAGAAAAAGAATGGGTACAGGATGGAGGGTGTAAATGCATCCTATCTGCCAAACGGTACCATTGGAATCAACCAGGCAAGCCCGAGGAAAGGACTGGCAGAGGAATTCGTCCTCTTTGTGCTGGGGCAGGAGGTGCAGTCCAGTGACCTCTCAGACGGCCTCCCGGTGAATACCAGGGCAGTAGACGTATGGGTGGACCGCGGGGATAAGGGCGGGGGCTTGAGTGTGACCCTGGGCGACGGTTCTTATAGTATCACCGGCAGTTCGCCTACCAGGGAAGAGTGCCAAATGTTATTTGAAACCGCGGCCATGGCCACGCACCCAATCAGGACGGACCGGGTACTTGTGGAGATCATAGTTGATGAGACAATGGGATTCTTTGATGGAACCATGCCGCTGGAGCAGGCAGCTGCAAATGCGCAGAACAAAGCGGATTTGTATTTCTCGGAATAGGAAGGCATGGCTGTTCCTGGCCCCCAGCCTGGCAGGGACGGCTGTCTTCATCCTGATTCCGTTTGCGGATATGGTGGCGCGCTCCTTCAGGCAGGCGGTTGGGGGACGGTTCGTGGGACTGGCTAACTTCAGGCTTGTGCTGGAGAGCCGGGCATTCCTCCTGGCGGCCTTAAATACGCTGCGTTTCATCCTGGTGTGCATCCCTGCGCTGATGGCATTTTCCCTCTGTACCGCCGTGATGATACAGTCCTGCTCCGGACATGCATCACCGTCAGGCAGAGGGGGCAATGTCTATAAGACCTCCATCCTCCTGCCCATGGCCATCCCGGTTGCCTCGGTGGTCCTCCTATGGAAGCTGCTTTTTTATCCCCAGGGACTTCTGGGACAGCTGGCCGGGCTGGTGGGGCTGGCCGGACAGGACTGGCTGAACCAGCCAAGCGCGTTTGGCATCCTGGTGGTTACTTACATATGGAAAAATACAGGGTATGATATGATGCTTTGGCTGGCCGGGCTGAACGCCATCCCCCAGGAACTTCATGAAGCGGCCAGGGTGGACGGGGCCGGTCCATGGCAGTGCTTCTGCTTCATCACACTGCCCGGGTTAAAGGGCACGGCCTTCCTGACCGCAGTGCTGTCAATCATCAATTCCTTTAAAGTATTCAGGGAAGCCTATCTTGTGGCGGGCGATTATCCCCATGAAAGCATCTATATGCTGCAGCATCTGTTCAACAACTGGTTCGTATCCCTGGACATACAGAAAATGAGCGCTGCTTCCGTATTGGTGGAGGCGGCGGTCCTGATACCGGTCCTGGTGTGTGCAGGCGTCTTCCGGCGCAGATACGCCGAAAGGTCCCTGGATGACTGACGCAGGGAGGGCCTTTAAGGAGATAGCAATGGTAAAACGTGTACTGGTTAATCTTATCCTTACGGCGGTGTGTCTCTTTGTCTGGCTGCCTCTTCTGCTGATTGCAGGCAATGCGCTGATGTCAGAGGGGGAAATGCTGGAGCGTTTCGGAGCCTTGTTCGGGGTGGGCAATTCCCCGGTCAAGGCTGTGTTCCTTCCGGAGTATCCCACCCTACGCCCTTTTGTGGAACTGCTTCTGGACTCGCCGGGATTTTATGTGATGTTCTGGAATTCCTGTTTGCAGACAGGCGCGGTGCTGGGAGGGCAGCTGCTGGCGGCCCTGCCAGCTGCCTGGGCATTTGCACATTTTGGGTTCAGGGGAAGGAAGGCCTTGTTTTTCCTCTATATCATCCTGATGATACAGCCCTTCCAGGTGACAATGGTGCCGGGATATCTAGTGTTAAAACAGATGCGCCTTTTAAATACCCATCTGGCAGTCATACTTCCGGGGATTTTTTCCGCATTCCCGGTATTTATCATGGCTAAATTCTTTGAGTCCATTCCAAGGCCGCTGATTGAGGCGGCCAGGCTGGATGGGGCTGGGGAGTTTTCCATATTTGCCAGGGTGGGGATTCCTGTGGGAAAGCCGGGAATCGTATCTGTGATGGTCCTTGGATTCTTAGAGAGCTGGAATGCCATTGAGCAGCCCATGACATTTTTAAAAGAAAGGCGGCTTTGGCCCCTGTCCCTTTATCTGCCGGAAATCACATCGGACAAAGCAGGGGTTGCCTGGGCGGCCTCGGTCATCATGATGATGCTTCCTGTCATCCTCTTTGTCATGGGGACCGAATCGCTGGAACAGGGAATTGCCGCATCAGGAATCAAGGAGTGAGCAATCAATATGAAGAAGACAGCAGTACTGTTCCTGACAATCATGGCAGTCCTGACCTTTTTATCCAGGGCGCTTGACAGCGTTACCGTTACCAGGGTTGAAACCGGATATGGGAAACAGGGAATCGTATCCTATGAGATAGAGGGGACAGGGGAGTTCGCGGCCGGACGTTTTGTCTATATCACACTGCCGGAGGACATGCAGATTGGGGAAATACTTAAGAGGCCCGGCCAGAAGGTACAGGCAGGAGATACCATCCTCCTGCTCCAGATGGAACGGCTGGTGGAAGAAAGGGAGAACCTGTCCCTGGAACTTGAGAAGGCAAGGCTTCTGCTGGAGCAGGAAAAGCTTTCCGGCATACCGGTTCCCAGGGTGACGGAGGAAACATTGGCCATGCAGCAGCTGGCCGCTGCCAGGAGGGCGCTTGAAGCCGGTCAGGAAGACCTGGCAGAGGCCGAAGAGGATTACCTGGTTTCCACAGCTGACCTGGAGCATGACTATGTGCAGAAGAAGAACCGGACCAGGGAAGAGGTAAAGGAAGATAACAGAAGAGCCATGAAAAGCGCCAGGAGGGCCTATGAGGCAGCGCGGCTGGCCAGGGATGCCGCGGTAAAAAAGGCGGAGCGCGAAGTGGAAGACAGGCAGAAAAAACTGGATAAGCTGGAAGCACGGGAGGATGCGCCGGAGGAGGACCTGGATCGGGCGCAGCTGGAACTGGAGCGGGCGGAGGAAGACCTGGAGGACATCCGCGATGGGCAGGACCTTGAGGTGGAAGAGAAAAGGGCGGCCATGTATGCGGCCGAGGAAACATATGAGGACATAGATTACGGGGAAGAGACAGCCAGGGAGGAGCTTCGCAAGGCTTACGAAGATGCGGTAAAGGCAGAGGAAGATAAGCTTAAAAACGCAAGGGATGCGGTCAAGGGGCTGGAGGAAAGCCTGTACCGGTCCATGGAGAATCTGGAGAACGCAAAGGTGTCCGATGCCGGCGTGATGGCAGAGGAAGCGGCCAGGAAGGAAATCTCACGGCTGCGCCAGGAATCCATGGAACTGGATATACGGCAGCTAGAGAAAAAACTTGAAAAAACAGATGCCCTGATTGCGGGTGAAGGACGTGTGGAGGCGGCGGTGGACGGAATCGTGGCGGACTCTGGATTGGAGGCAGGGGACAGGACCCAGGCCGGTTCCCAGGTCAGGCTGGCAGTGGGAAACCTGAACCTGATTGCACAGATGGATAAGGATAAGTCAGAACTATTAAAACAGGGTACCAAAATGAAGGTGAAAATCACAGGGCAGCCAGGGGAGGTGGAGGCAGAGGTGGAGTCGGTGGACCAGACAGCAGGGACTGATAAAGCGCAGGTGACGGCTGCGATGCCGGATGGGGAGGGAAGCCTTGGGGGCAGCGCATCCTTTTCCGTCTATATGGAATCAGACATCTATCCGTTGGTAATCCCCATCGAAGCCCTGAGGGAAGACAACATAGGATTCTACTGTCTGGCGGCAGAGCCTGCGAAGACAATCCTGGGCGAAGAACTGACCGCTGTCAGGATTAACCTTGAAGTACTGGAGAAAAGCAGTACAGGAGCCGCCGTCTCAGGACCGGTGGCCCGGGATGCCAGGCTGATTACCACGTCGGATAAAGCGGTCAGTGAAGGTGAACGCGTCAGGGTGGTGGGGAAATGAGAAAATGGATTTTTTTGCTGCTGCTGTTTTCCCTGTGGGGATTTGGCGCGGTGACTGCGTGGAGCACCGGGGATTACGGGGGACAGGTTTTTATGTACTACCGGGAGGATGACGCGCCGTCACAGGAGGAACTTGCCCGTCTGGTCAGCCAGGAGATCACGGCCTGGACCCTGACAGAGGACGTCTTAGTCCAAAACCGTGAACTGGGAAGGAAGAAGCAGGCGGAATGTATGTCGGTCCATGGTTCCAGGGATATGGCGGCTTTCAGGCGCCTGGTGGATGGGACCTACGGCTGCCGGTCGGACCGGGAGGGATGTATCATCAGCAGGGGGCTGGCCATGGATCTGTTCGGCTCCGTGTCAGTGTCCGGCAAACAGGTATGGTGCCGTGACCAGGCATACGTGGTACGGGGGGTGACGGATGATTCCGGATACGTCATCCTGATACCGGCAGGTAAGGAGGAAGGGATGCGCTGCATGATCATCAGCTGCGGAAAAGACAGCTCCGGCGAAACAGCGGCGGAACGTATCCTGTTCCGTCATGGGATAGGAAACGGCTATGTGTGTGTGGACGGATTCCTCTTTTTCTCATTTTCCTGCCTGACAGTGATGTCTGCCCCTGTGGCGGTACTGATTTGGCTGTGCCGGGAGCTGTTGCGCAGAGGGGTGGGAAAAAGAAGGCGTCTTGGTCTGGCAATCCTGGCATTATCCCTGCTTTTTCTTGGAATCCTCCTTCTGTGGAAGCTGGAACTGAAGATACCGGCCGGGCTGATTCCGGGAAAATGGTCTGATTTTGACTTCTGGAGCCGGAAAGCAGGGGAACTCCATGACCGTATGGGGAGGATGGGGGAGGCGTACCGGGTGGAATGGCTGGAACAACTTAAAAGGAGGACCATGATCAGTGCAGTATGTTCCCTTGGTGCTTCGGGCGGATTCCTGATTTGGGGACATTTCGCCGGAGGGAACCGGGAGGGGTAAAAAGCTTTTCTGCAATTCAATGCAGAGGGGCTTTTTTATAGGATGGATTACAGGATAAATGTAAAAATCACCCAACAGCCGGATTGTGTCTGATGAGAAAGAATGGTATAATGGCTATTGAGAATTTATCGGCTGCCGGATGAATGATGCGGCCAGAGGGTGGGGGTGAGCCAATGGAAAAAGTCCGCCGGTTCCTTAATCATAATATATTCATATTTTCCGTCAGGCAGGGGCTTCTGCTGACCATACCATTCCTGATCATGGGGTCATTTTCCCTGATCATCATGAATTTTCCTGTGAAGATATGGCAGGCTTACCTTGCTTCTGGGGCGGGCAGTCTTCTGGATATGTTCCTGATGGGGATTTACCAGGCCACCTTTGGTTCACTGGGCTTTATTTTTGCCCTGATGATTTCGTATGCCTATGGGGAGGAACAGACGGTTTATGACAATACCCCCGTGTTTTTTCCGGCGGTGTCCCTCTGTTCTTTTATTGCGTTCTGTTATCCCAGCGGCGGGCTTTCCATCTGGGGGCCTGAGTGGAGCTTTACCGCAATCTGCATTACCCTGGTCAGCTGCTGGCTGCTTACCATGATTTACCGGTGGGTTGCGGGGCATCAGCGCCTGTATACCATGGGGGTTGCCTATAATTTCAATGCCTCCATGCAGAGCCTGGTACCTGCTGTGGTCACCGTTGCCGTGTGCGGTATTTCAGGACTGGTATTGTACCTGTTGTTTGAAGACGCCAATATCATGAATTTCGGCTCATACCTGTTCCTGCAATTATTTGAGCATCTGGGCAACGGCATGTTTTCCATCCTGCTCTATATCCTTATATCCCATGTCCTGTGGTTTTTCGGGATTCACGGGACCAACACCCTGGAAGCTGTTTCGCGCAGGCTTTTTGAGTCAGAGGTGGCTGTCAACCAGGGCATGATTGCCCAGGGGCTTGTTCCGGACCGTATCTTCAGCAAGACATTCCTGGACACATTTGTATTCATGGGAGGAAGCGGCTGCGCCGTCTGTCTGGTTCTGGCGCTGTTTCTTGCGGCCAGGAAAAAGAACAACAGGCGTCTTGCCAAACTGTCCCTGCCCGCGGTTGTATTTAATACCAATGAACTGGTATTGTTCGGATTCCCCATTATATTCAGCGCGGATATGATACTCCCCTTTATCCTTACCCCCATCGTCCTGTCGGTTATCAGCGGCATGGCTATCTATTTCAGCCTGGTCCCCGCCGTGTCGAACAGCGTGGAGTGGACCGTGCCCGCCCTGTTCAGCGGTTACCTGGCCACTGGTTCAGTGAGGGGCAGCCTGCTCCAGCTGTTTAACCTTGCAGTGGGCACCCTGATTTATATCCCTTTTGTCAGGCATAGCGAGGCCATCCAGGAAAAGGAATTCCTTTCCAAGATAAAGAACCTGGAAAACACCATGAAGGAAGAGGAGCAGTCTGTATGGGTCAGGGATTTTTATTGGAGGACATATGAGAACAGGCAGACAGCAAAGCTTCTGTCCTCGGACCTTCAGTATGCGCTTATGAAGGGGGAGCTGCAGCTGTATTATCAGCCCCAGATGTACCGGGACCGTACACTTTATGGGTGTGAGGCCCTTTTGCGGTGGGATTATATGGGGCATACGTTTATCTATCCCCCGTTGGTGATTGCCCTGGCCACCCAGGGCGGGTTTGTTGACGAACTGGGATTATCCATTGTCTCCATGGCCTGCCGGGACATGAAAATGGCGGAGCAGGAGACTGGGCATCCAATTCCATTTTCTGTTAATATCCTGCCGCTGCAGCTGGAGGACCCCGGCTTTGCAGGAAAGGTGATTGATATTCTGAGGGAAATGCATGTGGAGGGCAGGTATCTGACCATTGAGCTGACAGAACAGGTGGCCCTGAATCCCGGCGCCAACCTGGAACATCAGCTGGAGGAGCTGAAGAAAGCCGGAATCCGTATCAGCATGGATGATTTCGGCATGGGCCATGGCTCCCTGAATTATCTTAACTCTGCTGATTATGATGAGGTGAAGATTGACGGTTCCCTGATTAAACGTCTGCCCGGCCATGCCCAGACTTGTGAACTGATAGGCAATATCATGAACATGTCCCGTATCCTGAAAGTCAGCACGGTGGCGGAATGTGTGGAGACAGAGGAGCAGGTGAAGGTCCTGGACGGACTTGGGTGCAGGATTTACCAGGGGTATCATTACAGCAGGCCCCTGCCCCTTCCTGCGTTTATTGAATATGTGAAAATGCTGCCGGAACCGGATGGGAAGTAAAGGACCGGATGGGAAGTAAAGAACCGGATGCAGCGTCAAAGGATGGGATGGATGTACCTTGAATGAGGGCATCCATTTTTTGTGATGCAATCTTCCCGGAAAAGCGGGGATGATGTGCACCTGTCAGAAAAGAAAAGGTTGACATATGTCTACCATCATGATAAGCTTTAAGTAGACATATGTATACCTAAAAAGCATTACATCACGGAATCAGAATATGGATTGCAGGGATTATAGAGGAGGTGTATTCATGGAGGAAAACGGGAAGGTCAGTCTGTCTGACGGTGAATGGAGGATAATGAACCTGTTGTGGGAGAACCCGCCCCAGACCATCATGGAACTGACAAGGGCGCTGAAAAAGGACAGGGGCTGGAGCAAGAATACAGTCATTACCATGCTGAACCGTCTGGAGGCAAAGTCGGCCGTGCACCATGAGGAAGGGCAGCGGGCCAAACAGTTCTATCCATCCATTGAAAGGGCGGATGCGGCCCTGCAGGAGACAAAGGGATTCCTGGAGCGGGTATATGAAGGAAGCGTCAGCCTGATGGTGGATGCCATGGCAAATTCAAAATCGCTTTCCAGGCATGAAATTGAAGAACTCTATGAAGTGCTCAGGAAGGCAGAGGAGGAAGGCTTATGATAGATACCATGATATCATCTTCCGTATTGATACTGGCAATTGCTGCATTGCGTCTGATACTGAAAGATAAAATCAGTCCCAATATCCGGTACGGCCTGTGGGGGCTGGTGGTCCTCCGTCTGGCCTGGCCGGTGTTTGGTCCATATATCTATGGCCCCCTTAAGGGGCTGGCGGACCCATTGCGGTCGCGGTTCAGCGTGATGAATGCAGCGGATGCGGTCCACCGGCAGGTGATTGCGGGAACCAGCCTGGAATATCTGGCAGATAATGTGGCTACCGGCCATGTCTATCACTTTGACAGTGCGGGGCAGACCGTGACGCTGGCCCAAAGGGCAGCGGGAATTGACTGGCAGCTTTGGATCATGGTTATATGGGTGTTGGGAAGCATGCTTCTGGGGCTGTGGATGTTTATGGTCAACCGGCGCTTCCACAGGATGCTGGTCAGCAGGAGAAAGGCATTTTACGGAACCATGCCGGTTTTTGTGACAGAACGGGTCTATGTGGTGGAAGGGATCCAATCCCCCTGTTATTACGGGTGGGGGACGGATGAGGGAATCTATATCCCGGTTTCCGCCTCCGATGATTACCAAAAACTGTGCCATATCCTTGCCCATGAGATGAGCCATGTGTCCAATGGGGACCGTTACTGGGGAATCCTAAGGTGCGGGCTGTTATGCCTTTACTGGGTGAATCCGCTGATCTGGCTGGCGGCAGTGCTGTCCAGACAGGACTGTGAACTGGCATGCGACGAGGCAGCGGTTAAGCTTCTGGGGGAAAGGGAACGGTTTGCCTATGGAAGGACCCTGGTAGGCATGATTGAGGCGCGGGGAAGGGGAAAAGGGATATGTTCCGTTGCCACCACAATGACAGCCGGGCCGCGGACCGTCAGGGAACGTATCCGGATCCTTGCGGCACACCCGAAGACGACCGGGGCCATGATGGCGGCGGTGGCGGGAGCGGTCCTGCTGCTGGGGGCATGTACATTTACAGGCAGTGTGGAAACCACAGGGACGCAGGATGTTCCGTCTGTTGCGGAAAATGTTATCCGGGGAATTGATACACAGTCCCAGCCGTCTCAGGAACAAAGGGAAACAGAGGCAGTGCCCATCGGGCAGGGGGATATGCTGGCCCTGGTGGGGGTGGAGCAGTGGGGAAATTTCTATGAGCTGACCATGGAACGGCGGGAGGCGGAAAGCGGCAGGCCACTGCCCGTCCCACGTGATTACAGGGAAACCATCCAGGTCACATCATATATGGATGCGGATGGCACCGTCCTGTCAGGGGACGGCAGACCGGACCGCGGCTATGGTTATATGCAGGCCGGACCGGAGGAATTTGTAATCAGCATATGGAATGCAGGACATGCAGGCGCGTTTAAGATATCCATTACACAGGACGACAGGAGCGTGGAATACCTGTTTACAACGGATGACAGGGAATTGTTGGACGCATATACCTGCCATCAGCTCATAGAAGGACCGGACCAGACCCAGGCAGCCCTGGTGGCGGTGGAAGAGTACCCCAATGCGTTCAGCATGCATTTTCAGGGAGCCGATGAGGATGAGGCTGCTGGTTTTGCGGACAATCACCAGATTGGGATACAGCTGGAAGGATACGGGGATGAAGAACACCTGTATGAGCCGGTAATCCAGCAGAGGGATGGAAGGGATATCTATCTTCTGTTCTGCTTTGATGAAGATGTGTTCCCTGACGCGGACGTCAAGCGTGTTGCGGTCCTCCGGGACGGGCTGAAGTCAGGCATTTATTCTGCATTGGGCGTGGACATGATTTCATCAAAGGTTTATGACACTGCCATGCGGTTCTGCCGGGCTTATTTAAGCGGGGATGTTAAAACAGCCGGGGAATGCAGTACATTTTCCCGTAAGGAGCTGGAGGATACGGTGGCCGTGGATGACTCAGAACTGCCGGAACTGAGGATACAGTACCATCCGGACTTAAAGGAGGTGTATGCGGAAGCAGTATACCGGTTTAAGGAAGAAGGGGAGGACAGCTACACCTACCTGAACCTTGAACTGAAGTATGCATATGGGGAGTGGAAGGTCACATGGAAGGGATTTGAGAAATAGAAAGGGACCACGAAGTGATTCCCATCAAAGAAGGAGCCTGCTGTTGTAATGACAGCAGGCTTGTCCTTTGCCGGGAGGGCTTGTAAAATTAAAGATAATTTCATAATTGTAATTCACAAACCATGGTAAAATATTGGTAATAAATTCAGGAGGCGCATGATGGGAAGAGGTTTAAGGGAGAGAAAGGACTTAAGGCGGAAATGCCGTTTTACAAAAGGAAAAGCACCATGGACCATGATTATTTTAGCAATGGCACTGACCATGTCTGGACTGTCGGCATGTAATCCCGCTGCCGGCAGGGCGGTGGGGACAGACGTGCAGGGAACGGACCATCCGGAGTCTGGTCCGGAGGGGGATGGAATGAAAGGGATGGATGGTAGCGGTGAGGAAGGGATGGATGGAAGCAATGAGGAACCATCAGAATCCTATGACACAGAAGGGTTTTATGATCCGTCAGGGGAATCTGAAAAACCGGAAGAGGAATCTGCAAAACCGGAAGAGGGGGATACAAAATCGGAAGGGGAGTCTGCACAACCGGAAGCGGAATCTGCGGCACCGCGCCAGCTCAATGAAGATGAACTGCGGTATTTTGAAAAATATCTGAACCGGATTGACAATTACGGCTTTCTTCTGTCTGAATACAAGTCCCCGGAATACCTGGATCTGAACGAGGTTTTTTATTCAGGCGCAGGCATGGACCAGCCTGCCATGACAGGGGAAGAAAGGGAGGCGTTTCTCAAGGCAGTGGGACAGACGGAGATAATGACGGATATGGTACGTCTGGGCAAGGCGCAGATTGATGCGTTCCTGGCGGATAAGACAGGACTTACCCTTGACCGGATGGAGACTGGGCTTGGGTGGGTTTACCTGCCGCAGTATGACCGGTACTATACGGAGCATGGCGATACGAATATACGCAGCTTTTTCTGCCCCAGAGGCGAGGTGGATGGAAACAGGTACCGGATATGGTGCCTTTCCGACGGATACACTCAGTTTACCCAGGAGTGTATAGTGACCCTTAAGAAGGTATCATCCGGGTATCAGTTCCTGTCCAATGAAATCATATGGGATTATCATGGATACCGTAAGGCAGATGCGTCAGAACCAACGGCAGAAGCACTCCATTATATCATATCGGCTTATAAACGGCAGCTTAAGGAAGGCACCACAGGCGGGTATCCTGCGGAGGGATATCCTGTGGATTACGGTCTGCCTGTCTTTGATTCAGACTCCAGATATTACACAAGGGAGGAAATGCAGCAGATCAGCTGGGCGCCGGAGCTGACAGCGGTTTTCCGCAATGAGGTTTATGCCCGGCATGGATACATTTTCAAGAATGATTTATGGAATGATTTTTTCAGCGCCTATACATGGTATTCCGGTATATATCCCGCAGATAAGTTTGATGCAGGCGTGTTTAACGAATATGAGAAGGCCAATCTGGAACTGGCGGTGGAGCTGGAACAATGATCAGGGAAAATCCGGCGGGGAGCCATTTTTGGCGGATGGGAAGGAGGATGTTTACGTGTCCCCCGCATTGCCTGCCGGAAATCCCCCCAAACTGTCTTTGGCTTGTAAAATCCAATCCGGTGCTATATAATTGATAGGAAATAAAGGCCCTGCAGCGCGGCCATAAATCCCTGCATAAAATATCGGAGGTAGATTGAGATGAAAATGGTAATAATTGAACCGCTTGGAGTGGAGAAGGATAAGCTTTTATCCATGGCAAAGGAAGCGTTGGACAGCCGGGTGGAGATTGTATATCACGATACAAAGGTTACCGGCACGGAGGAGCTGATTGAGCGCGGAAAGGATGCGGAAATCATTGTGGTATCCAACCTGCCGTTAAATGAGGATGTGATAAACGGGTGCAGGAACCTGAAACTTCTGGCAGTGGCATTTACAGGCATCGACCATATTGCAATGGACGCCTGCCGGAAGAACGGGGTCACGGTGTGCAATTGTGCGGGCTATTCCACCAGTGCAGTGGCTGACCTGGTGTTCGGCATGTTGATCAGCCTTTACCGGAACGTGATCCCATGCGACCGTGTATGCCGCGAGGGGGGAACAAAGGACGGCCTGGTTGGCTTTGAACTGGAGGGCAAGAAGTTCGGTGTGGTTGGAACCGGGGCCATTGGACTCCGGGTGGCCAGGATTGCCCAGGCATTTGGATGTGAGGTGCTGGCATACAGCAGGACGGTCAGGGATGTGGAGGGGGTCCGCTTCGTGGACCTTAAGACACTGTTATCCGAATGTGACATCGTGTCCCTGCACACGCCCCTTAATGACGGGACACGCGGCCTTATGAACCGTGAAAGCATTGGATGGATGAAGAAAAACGCAGTCCTCATCAACACGGCCAGAGGTCCGGTGGTGGATTCGGACGCCCTGGCAGAGGCACTGACAGAGGGCAGGATTGGGGGAGCCTGTATTGATGTGTTTGAAAAGGAACCTCCGGTGGAAACGGGTCATCCGCTGTTTTCCGCCCCCAACATCATCGTCACACCTCACGTGGCATTTGCCACAAAGGAAGCGCTGGTGAAGCGGGCAGTGATTGTATTTGACAATGTGGCGGCATATCTGGACGGCACCCCAAAGAACGTGATGGGGTGACAGGTTATTATAATGGAGTGATGGTTTTATGAATGTGGTCAGGAAACATATCATATTTTCCGGACGGGTACAGGGCGTTGGATTCAGGTACACGGCATGCTATCTGGCCAGTTCCCTGGGACTTACGGGATGGGTGAAGAATCTGTGGGACGGGGATGTGGAGATGGAGGCCCAGGGGGACGAAGCATCCATATCACGTCTGGTGGAGCGGCTTCATGAGGGGCGGTTCATACGCATAGAGCGCATGGAAACAGAGGTGATCCCGGTGATTAAAGAGAGCAGTTTCAGGGAAATATATTAAGTATCAGAGGAGTGTTTATGTTCGGTTTAATCGTGGCAGTGAAACAGGTATATGATAAATATGCAGAGGATGAGATGACTGTGTACGCGGCCCAGGTTTCTTTTTTCATTATCCTGTCCGTGGTTCCGTTCATCATGCTGCTGCTTACAGCCGTACAGATGATACCAAGCATCAGCAATGCACAGTTCATGGAACTGATTGTAGGGCTGGTGCCTGTGGATTACAAATCCCTTGCCTTCAGGGTGGTGAATGACCTGTCCCTTAAATCCCCGGCCACCATGATAAGCGTTACCGCAATCACGGCCCTGTGGTCGGCGGGCAGGGGGATGTTCAGCGTTGCCAGGGGGCTTAACCGGGTCCATGGGCATGGGGAGAAGCGCTGGTATGTGGTGGGCAGGCTTATCTGCTCGGGATATACCATCGTTTTCATACTGGTATGCATCCTTTCCCTTGGCCTTCTGGTCTTCGGCAACATGATCCAGGCATTTATGGTGAACCGTTTCCCCATTGTAGCGGATGTGGTCACCCACATCATTAATTTCAGGGCCCTTTGGGCGCTGATGATCCTGATCATGTTCTTCCTTGGAATCTATACCTTTGTGCCGGATAAGAAACTGAAGCTGCAAGATCAGATTCCGGGAGCCGTGTTTTCCACGGTGGGATGGATGGCATTTTCCTTTGCATTTTCCCTGTATTTCAACCATATCGGGGGAAGGAACTATTCCTATATGTATGGCAGCCTTACGGCCATCGTGCTGTTGCTGCTGTGGCTCTATATGTGCATGTGCATCCTGTTTTTCGGGGCCGAGATCAATTATTACTGGAAAGAGCTGTTTGGGAGGGAATGATGTCCCATCCCTCCTTAAAAAAGCGGATGAAATCCTGCCCGATGGAGGACATGGCCCTATCCCTTTGCCGTATCAGCGTGATACGTGAAGTGAAGCCCGGGGTGGTAATGGTTTTCACAAGCATTCCCGGATGCGCGCGCCGGGCAATGGAAGCAGGAGCAATGGCAACACCGATGCCCGTGCCGGCCCACGTAAGGCTGGTGCGGGCATCGTCATTGATGCACAGGTAATCCTGGCGTTCACGGGGGAGCAGGCGGTTCAGCTCCCCTTCCCAGCGCCGGTAGATGATCAGCGGGCAGGTGCAAAGCTGTTCCAGGCTGATACTGTCTGCCGCCACATCCGGGAAATGTCCCGGCATCCCCACTGCCATCATGGGTTCTTTCGCCAGATAGCAGCATTCATAGGAATCCTCGGGAAAGGGGGTCCGCACAATGGCTGCCTCAATCAGTCCGGTGTTCAGCTTATCCATAAGCTGATACGTATTTCCCTCGTAGATACGGAAATAAATCCCGGGATGCTGGGCGCGGAAGTCCGCGATGCGTCCGATGATGGAGCTGGTTTCCGTGGACGAGACCATGCCCAGCCGTAAAAATCCGTGCAGTCCGCGTCCCATCTGCTCCATCTCCTGCCGTGCGGCCCCGGCCATATCCAGTATCCCCTGGGCGCGCTCATAGAACACCTTGCCCGCATCGGTCAGGGCAATGGCACGGGAACCGCGCTCAAAGAGTGTGACGCCCAGTTCATTTTCCAGGAGTTTCATTTGGGTGCTCAGGGGCGGCTGGGATATATGGAGGATTTTGGAAGCAGCAGAAATGCTTCCTTCATTGACGATTGTTGTAAAATATTCCATCTGTTTCAGGTTCACGGCACAGCCCTCCTTATATTAAAAACGTATATCTGATATATTAAAACAATATTTTAAATATGGTTACTCCTATGATATAATACCAGACAGTGTGTGAAATGACAATATTTTAGGGCATGTCCGGAGGAAGCTTCCTGTTTATATGAAGCAGCATATCCGGCCATGTTCCGGGAATGGAGCATCGGTATGAAACGATTGTTAAGCTACATGAAGGACTACAGGAAGGAAAGCATCCTTGGTCCCCTGTTTAAAATGCTGGAGGCCAGTTTTGAGCTGTTCATACCCCTTGTGGTTGCCAGCATGGTGGATGTGGGAATCAGGAACCGGGATGGGGGCTATATCATGAAAATGGGCGGCCTGCTTCTGCTGCTGGCCCTTGTGGGCCTGGCCTGTTCGCTGACCGCCCAGTACTTTGCGGCCAAGGCGGCAACGGGCGCGGGGACCGCCCTCAGGAATGACCTGTATAAGCACATCGGGACCCTGTCCTATGCGGAGATAGATTCCGTGGGCACGGCCACCTTGATTACACGCATGACCAGTGATATCAACCAGGTGCAGAACGGTATAAACATGACGCTGCGCCTGCTGCTGCGTTCCCCGTTCGTGGTGTTTGGCGCCATGATTATGGCATTTACAGTGGACCTTCGCTCCGCCATGGTATTCGTGGTGACCATACCGGTGCTCTGCGTGGTGGTATTCGGCATCATGCTGGTCAGTATGCCCCTTTACCGGTCGGTCCAGAGACAGCTGGATAAGGTGCTTCTGACCACCAGGGAGAACCTGATGGGAGTCAGGGTCATCCGGGCCTTTAACCGTCAGAAAAGCGAGACTGAGAAGTTTGAAGGGGAAAATGACCGTCTGGTCAGGATGCAGGTCTTTGTGGGCAAGATATCCGCCCTCCTGAATCCCGTCACCTATGTAATCATCAATGTGGCCATCGTGGCCGTCATCTGGGTGGGAGGAGAGCAGGTGGACAGCGGGATCCTTACCCAGGGCAAGGTGATTGCCCTTGTAAACTACATGTCCCAGATACTGGTGGAATTAATCAAGATGGCGAACCTGATCATCCTCATATCCAAGGCAACCGCCTGTATGAACAGGGTGGACAGCATTTTCCAGGTAGAGACCAGCGTGAAGGAAGGCGGAGGGAGATGTGAAGGCCGCGGAGAGGGAAGCCGTGGAAGTGAAGGTCCCGTTGAATCCCTGTCACCCATCAGCCCAACTGCCAAAGACCCGGCGCCCAAGGTTGAGTTCAGGGATATGGATTTTATATACAGCGGGGCCAAGGCGCCGGCCTTAAGCGGCATTTCCTTTAAGGCCATGCCGGGACAGACCATCGGTGTGATTGGGGGCACTGGTTCCGGCAAGACCACGCTGGTAAACCTAATCCCGCGTTTTTACGATGCAGACAAAGGGCAGGTGCTGGTGGACGGCGTGGATGTAAGGGATTATACACTGGACGGTCTGCGCTCCAAAATCGGCGTGGTTCCCCAGCGCCCGGTCCTCTTTAAGGGAACCTTGCGGGACAACATGAGGTGGGGCAAGAAAGACGCGTCCGATGAAGAGATATATGATGCCCTTAACATGGCCCAGGCCAGGGAATTCGTGAATGACAAAGGCCAGGGGCTTATGCTGCACATTGATCAGGGAGGGCGGAACCTGTCCGGAGGACAGCGCCAGCGGCTTACCATTGCAAGGGCCCTGGTGCGCAGGCCGGAAATCCTTATTATGGACGACAGTGCCTCCGCCCTGGATTTTGCCACGGATGCCAGGCTGAGAAAGGCAATCCGTAAAGGTACGGAGGACATGACCGTGTTCATTGTATCCCAGAGGGCGACCACCATTAAGCAGGCGGACCTGATTCTTGTGCTGGACGAGGGAACGCTGGCAGGCATGGGAACGCACAGGGAGCTGCTTAACTCATGTGATGTGTACAGGGAAATCTGCCTGTCACAGTTATCCAGGGAGGAGGTGGAACGTGATGAGCAGTAAACAGAATAAACATAAGGATTCAGACAAAAACAAGAGCATGGAAACCCTGAAACGTATCCTGAACTATATAGGCCAGTACAGATGGGGGGTCATCATGTCCCTGATCCTGGCCCTCATCACGGTGGCATTTACATTGTACGTCCCCATACTTACGGGCCGTGCGGTGGACCATATTGTGGGACAGGGAAATGTGGACTTTGCCGGACTGACCCGGATACTGTGGAAGATCCTGGGCGCAGTGGGACTGACAGCAATCTCCCAGTGGCTGATGAACCACATCAACAACACCATCACCTACCGGGTGGTAAAGGATATCCGCACCAGGGCATTCAACCATCTGGAGACACTGCCCTTAAGCTATATTGACGCCCACCCGTCCGGCGACATCATCAGCCGGATCATAGCGGACATTGACCAGTTCTCAGAAGGACTGCTCATGGGCTTTACCCAGCTGTTTACCGGTGTCCTGACCATTGCGGGAACCCTGCTTTTCATGCTGTCCATCCATCCCGCCATCACACTTGTGGTAGTGGTGCTGACCCCTGTCTCCCTTTTCGTTGCCAGCTTCATCGCTAAAAAAACATTCATCATGTTCCGCCACCAGTCCGAGACAAGAGGGGAGCTGACAGCGCTGACCGATGAGATGCTGGGCAATATGAAGGTGGTGCAGGCATTTGGATACCAGGAGGAAACCCAGAAACAGTTTGAGGAAATCAATAACCGTCTGGCAGGTTACAGCCTGAGGGCCACATTCTTCTCGTCCATCACCAATCCAAGCACCAGGTTTGTCAACAGCATGGTGTACGCGGCAGTGGGCATTACCGGCGCGTACGCCGTCATCCGCGGCTTCATGACCGTGGGCCAGCTGACCAGTTTCCTAAGCTATGCCAACCAGTATACCAAACCCTTCAACGAAATCTCCGGCGTGGTGACAGAGCTGCAGAACGCCCTGGCCTCCGCTGCCCGTGTATTCGAGCTGATTGATGAAAAAGCCATCCTGGACGATAAACCGGATGCCGCAGAGCTTGCCCACGTGGACGGTAAAGTACAACTTACCAATGTGGATTTCTCCTACACACCGGACCGCAAGCTTATTGAAAACTTCGACCTGGATGTAAAACCCGGTCAGAGGGTGGCAATCGTGGGTCCGACCGGCTGCGGGAAAACCACCATCATCAACCTTCTCATGCGTTTTTACGATGTGGACAGCGGTTCCATCAAGGTGGAAGGCATGGACATACGCGACATAACCAGAAAAAGCCTGAGAACCAACTACGGAATGGTCCTGCAGGAAACATGGCTCAAAACAGGGACCATCCGTGAGAACATTGCCTACGGCCGTCCAAATGCGCCGGAAGAAGAAATCATCCGCGCAGCCAAGGAAGCCCATGCCCATGGATTCATCATGCGGATGCCCGAAGGATATGACACGGTCATCAGTGAGGACGGAGGAAACCTGTCCCAGGGCCAGAAGCAGCTGCTCTGCATAGCCAGGGTCATGCTGTGCCTGCCGCCCATGTTAATACTGGACGAAGCCACCTCCTCCATTGATACAAGGACGGAAATCCGTGTACAGAAAGCATTCGCCAGGATGATGGAAGGCCGCACCAGCTTCATCGTTGCCCACCGCCTGTCCACCATCCGGGAAGCCGATGTAATCCTGGTCATGCGTGACGGACACATTGTAGAAAAAGGACGGCATGAGGAGCTTTTGGAGCGGGGGGGATTCTATGCGGAAATCTACAACAGTCAGTTTGCGCGGGGGTGATTTTGGGTATGTATGTGGGGGTGTGTGAAGGCTACGCCCCCAAAGCGGTCCAGGGCCGGGCGGCCGGAGGCGGGTTGGAGGCCAAGTTCCGGAGGGGCAGCTTCTAAGGCCCTGACGGATTAAAAGACGGGGGACCGGTGCTATTCACGTAGAAATCCTGAAGGACTTTCTACGTTCAGAGCACCTTGGATTCTTGCTTTGATGCAAGAATCCACCCCCGTCTTTTAATCCGCCAGGCCCTAAGAAGCTGCGACCTCCTCCACTATGCCTCCAACCCGCCCTCGTCCGCCCGGCCCTGGCCCGCTTCGCGGGCTGTGCATTCCAAACGCTGCATACACAAAACACGGAGGAGTAGATAAAAGCGCGCGGGATATAATCAGGAGAGGATGCATATTCAAGATAGGATGCATATTTAAGATAGGATGTATATTTAGGATAGGATATATCTTTAGAATAAGATATATTTAGAATAAGATATATATTTAGAATAGGATATATCTTTAAGATAGGATTTATGAACGGGAGAGGGGATTACTTCAGCATGCGACCCTATCCCGCTATCCGGATTCATGAGGTGGAGCAAGTGGGAAAGCGTAGTGGGTGAGTGGAATGGGGATGGGAGGGATGGATGCATCTACAGGGGCGTGCAGGTCTTAGTCTTCGGGAAGCGGTGCTAAGAGGCCGGCGTCCTTTGTCTGAGCCCGATATCAAAATCATTGGAAAAGCCAGAGCGCGAGTTTGGGCGCCGGCCTCTTGTCCAGCGCCGGTTCCCGAAGGCTCAGGGCGTGTTTGAAAATTCATTCCCGCCATCTGCACGCCCCACTTCGCGGGAGATTTGGTCCCAATTCGGTCAACGTAGCCCGCTACGCCTCCCTCATCGGGACCAAATCTCCCACAAAGTGGGACGCACAGCTGACGGAAAGCAATTTTCAAACACGCCCTAGAGCTGCTAGCCCCGCAGCCCGCGTCCATCCCTCCCATCCCCATTCCACTCACGGACGGAATCCCCCACCCACCCCACCCATAAATCCCCTCATCTTAATACAATCTTTAGCTGACAATTCCCCATTTTTTATGTATAATACCCATTAGAACCAATCAAACTAATAAAAAACGGAGGAACAAAACACTATGGAATCTGACCCGGAAGCGGCCAATATTATATTCCAAATCACAATCTTAATTATCTTAACACTTATCAATGCATTCTTTGCAGGCTCAGAGATGGCAGTTGTGTCTGTCAACAAGAACAGGATCCGCCGTCTTGCAGAGCAGGGCAACAAAAACGCGGCGCTCATAGAGCGGCTTATGGAAGACTCCACTGTCTTTCTGTCCACCATCCAGGTAGCCATCACGCTGGCAGGATTTTTCTCCAGTGCATCTGCGGCAACCGGCATCGCCCAGGTATTGGCGGTGAAGATGGCAGAGTGGAATATGCCATACAGCCAGACACTGGCAGGCGTGGTGGTCACGCTGATACTGGCATATTTTAACCTGGTGTTCGGTGAACTGGTGCCAAAGCGTATTGCCCTTCAGAAGGCGCAGGGATTCAGCCTTTTCTGTGTACGTCCCATATACTATATCTCCCGCATCATGAACCCGTTCATAAAACTGCTGTCACTGTCCACCAGTGGCTTCTTAAAGCTGATTGGCATGCATAATGAGAACCTTGAGACAGATGTGTCGGAAGAGGAAATCAAGTCCATGCTGGAAACCGGCAGTGAGACAGGTGTGTTCAATGATATTGAGAAGGAGATGATTACATCCATATTCTCCTTTGATGATAAGCGGGCAAAGGAAGTCATGGTCCCCAGACAGGATATTGTGGCCATTGACATTAATGAGCCTCTGGAGGATTATATTGATGGGATCCTCCAGTCCATGCATTCAAAAATCCCTGTATATGAAGGGGATATTGACAATATCATCGGTGTATTGTCCATCAAGGCCCTGACCATCGAGGCAAGGAAAAAGTCCTTTGAGGGCCTGGATATCCAATCCCTTCTCATGGCCCCCTACTTTGTGCCGGAAAACAGAAGGACGGACGCCCTGTTTAGGGAAATGCAGAAGAATAAAACAAAGCTTGCCATCCTCATTGACGAATACGGCGGCGTGGCCGGTATGGTGACACTGGAGGACCTGATTGAGGAGATTGTGGGTGACATCCATGAGGAATATGAAGAGGTGGAGCCTGAAATCCTGGAACTGGAGCCACACCGGGTTTACCGGGTATCCGGCAGCATTTCCCTGTTTGATTTAAAGGAAGAGATGCACCTGCATATGGATAGTTCCTGCGATACCTTATCCGGTTATCTTATGGAACAGCTGGGCTACATACCTGGCCAGACGGAACTTCCCATCACGGTTGTGACAGCTGAGGCGGACTATGAGGTGGAAGGCATGGACGAAAGGGTCATCAGCTATGTGAAAATGACCTTAAAGGAGACAAAAAAAGAGGAAGCGGCTGAGGAAATATAGCCGTATACGGCAAGGAGGAAAAGAACATGGGCTTTTTGTTGGACGGAGTCATGGCAGTTACATGGCAGCAGATATTTATGTATGCCATAGGAATCGGTCTTATCTGGCTGGCAGTGAAAAAGGAGTATGAGCCGTCCCTGCTGCTTCCATTGGGGTTTGGTGCAATTCTTGTTAATCTGCCCTATTCCGGTGTGATAGACCAGATGGTGCAGGGAAAAGTGCCTGCGGCCGGTATCATTGAGTGGCTGTTTAAGACCGGGATAGAGGCATCGGAGGCAATGCCAATCCTCCTGTTTATCGGAATTGGGGCCATGATTGATTTTGGACCGCTTTTAAGCCAGCCAGTGCTGTTCCTGTTTGGGGCGGCTGCCCAGTTTGGTATATTCGTGGCCATCCTTGTGGCCTGTATGCTGGGATTTGACCTGAAGGACGCGGCGTCTATAGGAATCATCGGGGCAGCAGACGGACCTACCTCCATCCTGGTATCCCAGGTGCTTAAATCAAATTACATGGGGCCTATTGCAGTGGCGGCGTATTCTTATATGGCGCTGGTTCCCATCATCCAGCCATTTGCCATCCGCCTTGTCACCACCCACAAGGAACGGTGCATCCATATGGATTATAATCCGAAGAGTGTGAATAAGGCCCTGCGGATTTCATTTCCAATTGCAGTCACCATGATTGTGGGACTGATTTCACCCCAGTCCGTGGCTCTGGTCGGTTTCCTCATGTTCGGCAACCTGCTGCGGGAGTGCTGTGTGTTGAATACCCTAAGCCAGTCCGCACAGAATGAACTGGCGAACCTGATAACCCTGCTTCTTGGCATCACCATCTCCTTCAGCATGAGGGCGGAGCAGTTTGTAAATCCTGCCACCCTTATGATCATGGCTCTGGGATTGCTGGCATTTGTGTTTGACACTATCGGCGGCGTGCTTTTTGCAAAACTTGTGAACGTGTTCCTGAAAATGGCGGGCAGGAAACCGGTGAATCCCATGATTGGCGGCTGCGGCATTTCTGCATTTCCCATGTCATCCAGGGTTGTGCAGAAGATGGCCGCGAAGGAGGAACCAGGCAACATCATCCTGATGCAGGCAGCGGGGACCAATGTTTCAGGCCAGGTGGCATCGGTTATCGCAGGCGGCCTTGTAATCAGCATTGTAACCCAGTATCTGTAAAGGTATCAAAGGAGGATGGAATCGATGAATATGGCAAATGTGGAGATAGCTCTGGAAATCATGGCAAAGGGCATGGGTGGAATCTTTGTGGCAATTGTGGTTATCATGGCGGCGGTCATGGTGCTGGGTAAGATTACAGGTAAAATGAAGGATAAGGAAGAGGAATAGCCGATAGGTACCGGGCGGCGCCAGGGTGTGTTTCATGATTGCTCATATAAGACTTCTGGGGGGCCGGATTATTGGAATGAGGCATTGCAGCAAGGCATTGCAGTAAGGCATTGCAATAAGGCATTGCAGTAAGGCATTGCAGTAAGGCATTGTAATAAGGCATTGTAATAAGGCATTGCAATAAGGCATTGTAATAAGACATTGGAATGAGGCATTGGATTACCTTGCAGGTTATCCGGTGCCTTTTTTCTGAAGGTATTTTTGCGGAATGATGGGAGGGGGTTGATACGGCTGGTAATATTAGGTACAATAGGGGGGAAGCTGACTTTTTGTAAGATATGGAAGGATATATCCCCATGACTGGATGCATCAAACGGAAAGGAAGGAGAAAACAAGACAAAAAGTTTTGAACTAGCTTAAAAACAAGATAAAATATGTGAAATATACATAAAATATCACAACTAAAATGGTATATAAAGTACAAAAACACAATAATCTTACAAAAAGTCTTTACGGCAGACAAAAAGTGTGCTATTATACAATCAGAAAAGGAAACAGGGATATGAAAGAGTTGAAAGATGAAAAAAAGTTTTTAACACAGTTGATGGACATGCTGGAACAGCAGCTGGGTCCACATACAGAAGTGGTCCTGCATGACCTGAAGAAGGATTATGCCAACACAATCGTGGACATCCGGAACGGTCATATAACAGGGCGTGAGATAGGAGGCACGGGAAGCAATCTGGGACTTGAGGTCCTTCAGGGAACGGTAAAGGATGGCAACCGGTTTAATTACATCACACAGCTGAGGGATAACAGGATATTGAGGTCCTCGTCCCTGTACATCAAGGATGAGGAAGGCGGTCTAATCGGATGTCTCTGTGTGAATACGGATATTACAGAAAGCGTTAAGCTGGAAAGCTATCTGAAGGAAATGAACCACTATGATATCAATGCAACAGACAAACAGGAAGTGTTTGTAACGGAAGTGAATCAGTTATTGGAATATCTTCTTCAGGAAGGCCAGAAGCTGGTGGGCAAACCCGCAGGCGTCATGAACAGGGAAGAAAAGCTCCAGTTCCTGAAATATCTGAACGATAAGGGAGCATTCCTCATAACCAAATCAGGAGAGCGCATACAGTCATTTCTGGGAATATCCAAATATACCATGTACGCATATCTGGATATGATAAAAAAGGAAGAAGCAGGAACAAAAACTGAATAAACGGGCAGCTTGTTAACCAGTGCCACCTGGTGTGGATGATCAGGATACAGAATCCCAGACATACAGAATCTGTCATCTGCGCAGGACGACACAAGCAGCACAATAAAATACACCGGAACCGGATTCTTTTTCAGGGAATTGAAGAAGGTGTATTTTTTGTACCCAAAATTCCGTGAGGATTTTGGAATATAAAAAAACAGGAGGAGGATGTACGATGGAGAAGGTTGTAATCAAAACCGACAAAGCGGCAAAACCAGGGGGATGGTACTCACAGGCTTATAAGGTGGGTGACTTGATATATACGGCAGGTATTACCGCCAATGACCCGGTTACCCAGGAAATGATTGCGCCAGGAGACATTGCAGGGCAGACGGAACAAATTATTAAAAACCTGAAAATAATTTTAGAAGAAGCGGGATCGGATTTGGAGCATGTAGTGAAGACACTTGTTTTTGTTAAGGATATTGATGAGTTTGCAAAATTTAATGAGGTGTATAAACAGTATTTTCCTAATGATCCGCCTGCAAGGAGTACAATGCAGGTTGGGAAATTTAATGGGGATATGGTAATTGAGATAGAAGCGGTTGCTATTTGCCGATAACGAGAAAAGGGGTGGGAAAATGGATGCGAAGGAACGGGTGAAAGCTCTTGTCAAGGATGAAGAAGCGATTAATCTGGTAAGGAATATCGTGCAGATACCCAGTCACTGGGCACAGGAAAAAAGGGAGAAGCCGATATCAGATTATCTGTTGGATTATTTTATGAAAGCGGGGATTGACGCATATCAACAGGAAGTCTATCCCGGGCGTCCCAATGTGGTGGCAGTATTACATGGGACAGGAGAAGGAAAGAGCCTGATGTTTAACGGACATATCGATACTGTGCCGCCTTTTGGGATGGAGGATCCGTTTGGAGCTGTAATTAAGGATGGAAAAATGTATGGGCGTGGTACTGCTGATATGAAGAGCGGTGTGGCCACAATGGCATACGCCATGAAACTTCTTAAAGATGCAGATGTGAAGCTGAAGGGGGACCTGGTGTATGCAGGAGTAATTGATGAAGATGCGGCTGGAAGTGAGGGGACACGCTATATAGTAAGAAACGGACCTTTGACAGACCTGGCTATTGTAGGAGAACCCACATCCCTGCAACCGGTGGTGGCCCACAAGGGGTGCGATTATTTTACCGTTACCTTCTATGGACGATCCGTTCATTCCAGCGTTCCCTGGAACGGCGCCAATGCCAATTACGCAGCGGCAGAGTTCATACGCAGGGTGGAAAATGAAATGATTCCGGAGTGGTCTTCTAAAAAGCATCCTTTCTGCAGCCCGCCCACGATTAATGTCGGATTAGTCCAGGGAGCTGCAAAAGCCAATATGCCTTATCTTTTGGGTGAAAGCCCTACATTTGCAGGTATTATACCGGATTTGTGTAAGGTACATATCGATGTCAGATGGATACCCACGCAGACAATCAAGGGAATTGAGGAGGAATTTAGAAAATTAGCCGAGGAAGTTGCCTCAGGACGTGAAGGTATCCGTGCAACTGTTGAATTTATTGACATGTACAGGCCTGCAATGGAGATATCACCAGATAATATACTGGTTAAATCCATTCAAAGCAACAGTAAGTCAGTGCTAAAAAAGGAATATCCTATAAAGGGAGAAACGTATTGGGGAGATTCCGGATTGCTATGCACATTGGCGGGTATCCCATCCATTATGTATGGACCGGGGGACATTGGCTGTGCACATTCGGATGTGGAATGGGTAGAAACAGGTGAGCTGGCTAAGGCGGCCCTGATTTATGCATTGACGGCAATTGACGTATGCGGTGTGGCAGAGTAGGAGGGAGAAACGTGGGGTTATGTTATGATTTGTTATTGGCTGGCGGGGATGTTGTTTTTGAAAATGGGGTCAGGAAAGCCAATATAGCTGTTAAAGATGGAAAAATTGCGGCAATCCTGGCACCTGGGTTTGTGGTTGAGGCAAAAGAGATAAAGAAAATTGAGGGCCTTACGGTATTTCCGGGACTGATTGATACCCATGCCCATTATTGGGAACCAGGTCCCCAGAATTACAGGGAGGATTTTCATCACGCTACAAGGTGCTGTGCAAGGGGAGGCGTGACAACCACCCTCGAAATGCCCCTTAGTATTCCGCCTGTGGTGGATAAGACATCATTTGAACTGAAATACAATGTTGCAAAAGAAAATTCTGTCATTGATTTTGGACTATGGGGAGGCTGCATACCTGCATCCATAGACCGTCTGGAAGAGATGGATGAACTGGGCTGCTGTGCATTTAAGGTATTTATCTCCTATGCCAATCCGGATTATCCCCATTTGCCGGACCATGAATTATGCCGTGCAATGGAAAAGGTTTCCAAATTTGGAGGTATGATTGCAGTACATGCTGAAAATGCAGATATTGTGAGTAATTTCTGTCAATGGAAAAAGGAAGAAGGGGTCCGGCAGCCATCCAGGTATCATGAAGGCCGTCCAGCTTTTTCAGAGGTGGAAGCCATTCAGAGGGCCGTTCTGTTTTCCAAGGTATATGGAACGGATTTGCTGATTTGCCATATGAGCGCTGCGGAGGGAGTGGATGCAACCCTGGAGGCCAGAAGGCAGGGGCAGCATGTATATACAGAAACATGCCCTCATTATCTTGCATATGACAATACCCGTATGGATGAGTGCGGTGCATTTGCAAAATGCAATCCGCCAATCAGGCCGAGGGATAATCTGGAGCGGTTATGGGAACATGTACTGAACGGTAATATTGATGTGATTGGAACAGATCATGGGCCGTATTCTAAGGAAGAAAAACTGGAGGCGGATAATATCTGGGATGCATTGCCGGGATTTGGCGGTGTTGAACTTATGCTCACCATCATGATTACAGAAGGATATGTAAAACGCGGCCTGCCTTTGCACCAAATTGCCAGGATGACATCGATTAATGCAGCCAGGATTTTCGGCCTGCAGCAAAAAGGGGCAATAGAAGTGGGAAAGGATGCAGATTTTGCTATTGTGGACTTAAACAGGAAGTGGGTTTATGAAGGAATGAAATCATTTTCCAAAACATTACTGGATTGCGGGATATTTGAGGGGTATCATTCTGAAGCAGCTGTTTGCGAGACCATTGTACGAGGTTCCACTGTTTATAAGGATGACACAATTACCGTGGATTCAGGCTATGGTATGTTCATACCACGCCAAATTTAATATATTCCAAGGAGGAAAAAGAATATGAAGAAAACAAAGAAGTGGCTCACGTTAGTTATGTGTATGGCAATGCTGGCAGCATCCATGGGCGGATGTGGAGAATCAGGTACAGCCGCTACCCAGGCACCGGCATCAGCCGCGGGTACGGAAGCAAAACCAGACAACCAGGAAAAAGAAACTGAGAAGAAAACAGAGGATAAAAAGAGCATGAAGGCTGCTTTGGTAACCGCTCAGAAATTGGGGGACCAGGGTGTTACGGACCTTTGCCACAGTGGATTCATGAAGGCGGCAGATGAATATGGTATGGAGACCCAGATAGTGGAGGTACAGAAGGGCGAATATGAGGAAAGTATAAGGGCACTTTGTGAAGATGGATATGACATCGTTGTTGCATTGAATGTGGAACTGGTAGATGCAACTTCAAAGGTGGCGCCGGATTATCCGGATGTGGATTTTGTACTGACCTTAGGTGAGGTAGAACTGGATAATTTAAAGTGTCTGTTAGGACAGGAACATGAAGGCTCTTATCTGGCAGGAGTAGAAGCGGGTATGATTACCAAGACAAACCATATCGGTTTTATAGGCGGACAGGATAACGCTGAGATTAACCGTTTCCTGGCAGGTTATGAGCAGGGAGCCAAATCCGTGAATCCTGATATCGTTGTGGATCCTGTGTATGTAGGTTCCTTTGAAGATCCCACAAAGGGGAAGGATCTGGCATTAATGCTGTATAACCAGGGATGTGATATTGTATATGCTGCGGCGGCTAAATCCGGTCTCGGGATGTTTGACGCTGCAAAGGAAACAGGAGGACTGTGCATCGGTGTTGATGTTAACCAGAATGATGTGCTTCCCGGACAGGTCATCGGTTCAATGGCAATTGCATATGACCAATGGATATACAATGCCATGAAGGAAATTGCAGAAGATAAATTTGAAGTTGGCGTGTTCTGGTATGGATTGGAAAATGATAATGTGTATCTGGCGCTTCCTACCAAAGAGCAGTATGATTTGCCAGAAGATGTGCTGAAAGCAGTTGAGGATGCCAAAGAAAAGGTGGTATCAGGAGAAATAACAGTAGACCCTGTTGCTGAAAAAGATAAATAGAACCTGGATGACGTTTTGCGGCAATGAAAAACAGCATTGCCGCAAAAATGACACTATGGTGAAAGGGGAGCAAAAAAGTGGCATTAGCAGTTGAAATGCAGGATATTACCAAAAAGTTTGGTAATTTCACTGCCAATGATAAAGTGAACCTCCAGTTGAAGTGGGCTGAAATCCATGGCATTTGTGGTGAGAACGGGGCAGGAAAGACCACGCTTATGAACACTCTTTACGGTCTGCATCAGCCTACTGCCGGGGAGATATATATTGATGGGAAACGGGTAATTATCCACAGTCCCAAGGACTCGATTGCCCTGGGGATTGGGATGGTACAGCAGCACTTTAGCCTTGTCCCGTCAATGACAGTGGCAGAAAACATAGTAATGGGAAAACCTCCTCACGCAAAAAATGGTTTGATTGATAAAAAGAAAAGCATTGAAATCGTAGAAGAAATCAGCAAGAAGTACAATCTGATAGTAAATCCGTCCGCTTTAGTCAAAGAATTGCCGGTAGGCCTGCAGCAGAGGGTAGAGATTTTAAAAGCATTATATCTGGGAGCAAATATATTGATTATGGATGAGCCCACGGCAGTATTGACGCCACAGGAAATCAATCAGCTGTTTATTACCCTGGATGAATTAAGAAATCAGGGAAAATCCATTATTTTAATCACACATAAGCTTTCGGAAGTCACAGCCATTACAGATAGGATAACTGTTATGCGGCTGGGCAAAACAGTGGGGACCATAGATACAAAGGAAACCACGGAACATGAAATCGCCCGGATGATGGTGGGGCGTGAAGTGTTGATGAACGTTGAAAAAGACATATCTGAGCCAAAGGAAATCGTATTAGATGTGAATCATATATCCTGTAGTAATGACCAGGGCATTCCTGCTGTGAATGATGTCTCCTTTTGTGTGCGGCAGGGGGAAATAGTAGGCATAGCCGGGGTTCAGGGGAACGGCCAGACCGAACTGATAGAAGCAATCACAGGGTTGCGGAAAATACGCAGTGGCAAAATCAGCATAGGCGGCAATATCCTGGGTGGAAAGAACACATCCAGACAGTGCAGGGACCTTCATGTGGGGCATATCCCAGAGGACAGGCAGGAGGTGGGGGCTGCCAGATATGCAAGCATAAGGGATAACTATCTTCTGTATCTGCACACACTGAGACGGTTCCATAAAGGGATATTCCTGAACTATAAGGAATTTGACAAGGCTTGTATAGAGGGGTTGGCTGAGTATGATGTGAGATACAATAAGATTCAGGATAATGCCAGCTCACTGTCAGGAGGTAATCTCCAGAAACTGATTATTGCAAGGGAAATGTATACCAAGCCTCATTTACTGGTTGCGGCACAGCCCACTAGGGGAGTTGACATAGGAGCCACGGAATTCATCCATAAACAGATTGTGGCTCAGAGGGATGCGGGAAGCGGGGTTTTGCTGTTTTCCAATGAACTATCAGAGATAATCAGCCTTAGTGACCGGATTCTTGTTATGTACAGGGGACAGATAATAGGTGAAGTGGACCAGATCCATGCAACGGAAGAAAAACTGGGTCTGTGGATGGCTGGAATAAAAGATGAAAGATGATAGGAGGATAATGATTTGAGCTTGGAGTTTAAATTAAGATCGGTTAATATAAAGACAATCATATCAGCCATCATAATCTCTTTTCTGGTAGGCGGTTTGATTGTGCTGAGCAGCGGATATAATCCTGCGGAGGTGTATTATAAACTATTTAAAGGAGCTTTGGGGAGTAAATTTGCGATTGCATCCACTTTAAGATGGATCACGCCCCTGTTGTTTACTTCTGTTGCATCCGCTATTGCGTTTAGAGGCGGTATGTTTAACATGGGAGTTGAGGGCCAGCTGTATATAGGGGCACTGGCTGGAACCATTGTGGGGGTTTCCTGCAAGGGCCTTCCGCATCTGGCACATGTTGCCCTTTGTTTTTTGGCTGCCATGACGGCTGGTATGTTTTATGCCATGATACCTGCATTGATGAGGGTCTATCTGAATGCCAGTGAGGTAGTTACAACCCTGATGTTGAATTATATGATAATAAATTTAAACAATTTTATCATTCAGGAGTATTTCCTTGCAACAGACAGCATGGTTTCGACCATTGCCACCAATGAGATTGAGGCGAGTGCAAAGCTGACGTCTATCATGCCGCCTTACTCAGTCAATACCGGACTTATAATCGGAGCGTTCATGATTGTCCTTTTTTACATACTGTTCAATAAGAGTAAACTGGGATATGAGTTCCATATATCTGGCGTAAATCCACAATTTGCAAGATATGGGGGAATCCAGGTGGACCGGGTAAGGATAGGTGTCATGCTGATTAGCGGATGTATTGCCGGATTAGGCGGAGCTGTTGAAATCATGGGGGTTCAGGAACGTCTGATGGCAAGCTTTTCTCCGAATTTCGGATTTGACGGGATGCTGGCCGCCTTGCTTGGTAATAGCACTCCTCTTGGGGTAACATTATCTTCCGTATTCTTTGGGACGCTGAAAGCAGGGGCATTATCCATTGAAAGAACTACAGATGTATCCAGGGCTTTGGCTGATGTGATTAAGGGTATCATTATCTGTTTTGTTTCTGTCAGGACGCTGGGGTTACTGGACAGGATTTCGTTTAGATGGCCGGGAAACCGCGTATTGCGAAATAAGGGGAAAGGAACAAAGGAGGTAAAAAATGTTTATTAATGCTACACTTTTAGCGGTAGTTGCACGAGTTACAACCCCTATTGTTCTTTGTGCTTCCGGCGGATTGTATTGCCAGCTGGCAGGGACTCCGAATATAACGTTGGAAGGGGCCATGTTGATGGCTGCATTTGCTGGAGTGGCAGGCAGCTATTATACAGGCAGTGCCCTGGTGGGGTTGTTATGTGCTATATTAGGTTCGCTTTTAATTAATCTTTTATTTGGTTTCCTGCATCTTAGGCTGGGCGGAGAAGGAACCATTACAGGATTCGCTATTAATTCCCTGTGTCTTGGCCTTACCACATTCCTTTTACGGTCCATGTTTAATGTTACAGGAACACTGGTGGATGACCGCATCGTAGGATTACCAAAGTACAGTATCCCTATCCTGAAGGATATCCCCATCCTGCAGCAGCTGTTCACCAACCATACCCTGTGTACCTACTTTTCCTGGATATTTATTATATTGACATATATCATTTTTTACAGGACAAAATATGGTATGAATATAAGGGCCTGCGGTGAAAATCCCACAGCAGCCTCATCTGTTGGTGTGTCTGTTACAACCATAAGGTGGAGTACTATCATGATTTCAGGCATTATGAGCGGGCTTGCAGGCGCACAGATATCCCTGGGATATCTAAGCATGTTTTCTGAGAATATGACATCAGGCAGGGGATTTATTGCTTTGGCTGCCATCATGCTTTCTGGCGGAAGGCCCATTGCCATGTTTGTAGCTGCCTTGCTGTTTGGCGTGGCGGAAGGTCTATCTAACCAGGCACAGCTGACAGCGATATCTTCGCACTTAATCCTGACATTGCCATATCTCATGGTAATTGTTGTGCTGTTGCTGCAGCCGGAGCAGATGAAGGCTTTAAAAATGCGGATTAGACAGATGAAAGGATAAGGGAAGGATATGCGTTTAGATGGGAAATGTATCATAATAACAGGGGCAACAGGAGGGATTGGCAGGGCGGCAGCAGAGTTGTTCCATGAAGAGGGGGCAAGGCTGGTCCTGTCAGATATAGATGTGGATAAGGGGGAAGCGCTGGCATCACAGTTATCTGGAAGCCATTTTGTTCCCGCTGATATCTGCGATTCGGGACAGGTGAACCGACTGTTCGAGGAAGCGGTGGACTTTATGGGTAAGATAGATGGCCTGTTTCACACTGCCGGAATTGTTTCTTCCTCTGACCTTTTTTCCTGCACAGAGGAGCATTTTGAGAAAATCATGAATGTTCATCTTAAGGGGACGTTTCTTTGTCTGCAAAAAGCAGCGCTGAATATGATGGAACAGGGCGGTTCCATCGTGCTTACGGCATCGCAGCGTGGAATCCTGGGTGCCACTGGCTCCATTGCATATAATGCGGCTAAAGGCGGTATTGTAATTATGGGAAAGAGTGCGGCAATGGAACTGGGAAAATATAATATACGGGTAAATGTCCTTTGTCCAGGTGCGACAGAAACTCCGATGCTCAGGCAGGATATTGCAAACAGCCCGAATCCGGAGGAATTGGAGCAACGCATGCTCAGTACATATCCTTTAGGGCGTTTTGGGACATCAGAGGAATCCGCTTATGGTGCTCTTTATTTAATCAGTGATGAGGCGGCATTCACGACGGGTACGACATTAGTGGTTGACGGAGGCAATACTGCAGGATAATCAGGAGGTTGAAATCATGAGGATTTTATTGGTAGGGGGAAGCGGGCTGGTTGGCACCAGACTCGCATCCTATCTGGCAGAACAGGGGAATGATGTGATATGTTTTAACCGCACCATACCGCGCGGCGTATCGGAACAGTGTATATATGAGACAGGTGACCTGGGTGAATATGGCCTCTTGTATCAAATCATGAAAAAATACAGGATAGAACAGGTCATACATAATGCGGCTATTTCCCATCCCATGCTGTATAGGGACAATCCTTATAAGGTTTACCGTGTAAATGTGACAGGAACCTTAAATGTATTAGAGGCAGCAAAACTCTTTGATGTCAGCCGTTTTATCTACATTAGTTCCGGTGCTGTATATGGAAACACGGATGCCCCTGTGGTGTATGAAGAACAGAAGCTTCATGGGGAAAGTCCTTATGGCGCTTCCAAAGTGGCTTGTGAGGAGATTGTGAGGAACTATGGGGTGCAGTCAGCTTCACTAAGGGTAGCCTTTGTATACGGTCCTGGAAGGAGTATGTCATGTCCGGTTGAACAGGCTTTGCGCCATGCTGTAAAGGGAGAGGAAATGCTGCTGGATAAAGGCGCTGACCAGAAGATGGATTACATTTATATTGATGACTGTGTGGAGGCAATCGCCCGGATTGTCAGCAGCCGAACATTACACTATGATGCCTATAATATAGGCGGAGGACAGCTGGTACCTTATAGCCGGGTGATTGATAAAGTAAAGGCACTGTATCCCCGGTCCCGGATTGAAGTGGGGGCCGGCGGCCTTGGTTATGATGATTTGGGAGCAATGTCAATCCGGCGTATAGAAGAGGATACGGGTTGGAAACCTGGCATATCAATTGAGGAAGGGATAGAAAGATATGCTTTATGGATGGAGAAGAATATATAAACTGACGGATGACAAGAATGTGATATGACCGAACAAAAAGAAAGGGTTGGATTTTGGCAGTGCGGCCAAACATCCAACCTTTTTAAATCCTTATTTATCCTCCACCAAAGGAATCGGAGTCTCATCCTTCTCATCCAGATGCGCCAGATAATACTTCGTATCCTTCACAATCACGCCGGACAGCAGCAGCACGGCAATCAGGTTAGGAATCGCCATCAGTGCATTAAGCGTATCCGCAATACTCCATACAAGCTCCAGCTGGATTACAGGGGCAGCCACCAGCACCACGGCCCAGGCCACGCGGTAAGGAATCAGCCCTTTCTTGCCCATCAGGTACTCCAGGCACCGTTCGCCGTAATAGGACCAGCCCAGGATGGTGGAATATGCAAATGTGATGATACCCACGATGAGGATGGGCTGCCCGATATAAGGAATCAGGGAAAATGCCGCATTGGTCAGTTCTCCGCCGGACAGGTTGGTGACGCTGATGGAATCATAGCCAATGATGCTGCTGACCAGGACAAGGCCGGTCATGAGACAGACCACGACGGTATCCCAGAAGGTTCCGGTTGCAGATACAAGGGCCTGGCGCACCGGATTGCGGGTCTGGGCAGCGGCGGCCACGATGGGGGCGGAACCCATACCGGATTCATTGGAAAAAAGCCCGCGGGCAATTCCGTACCGGGCCGACATCATGATACCCGAGCCCACCAGACCGCCTGCGATGGAGCGCATTTCCGTAAAGGCGCTGCGGAATATGATGGAAAATGTCTCACCCAGGAATGCCCGGTTGATGAAGAGGATGAAAATACATCCCACAACATAGAAAAACGCCATGAAAGGCACCAGCTTTTCGCACACCCTTGCAATGGATTTCACCCCGCCGAAGATAACCAGGCAGGTAACCCCGCTTGTGATAAGGCCCACTGCAAGGCTGATGATCCATGGATATGTATCCAGCAGGGCCTTAAGGCCGCCGGATGTCATAAGCGGTTTCACATTGCTGTTCACAATACTGGAAATGGCGTTGACCTGGACGCCGCATCCGATTCCAAAGGATGTAAGGGTGCCCAGCACTGCAAAGATGATGCCCAGCCACTTCATGCCCAGTCCGCGCTCCAGGGCATACATGGCGCCTCCCAGCATGGTGCCGTCCTTGGTGCGCACGCGGTACTTGACGGCTATGAGGGATTCACCGTACTTGGTGGCAATCCCGAACACGCCGGTGAGCCAGCACCACAGTACGGCGCCTGGACCGCCAAGGGCAATGGCGGTCCCCACGCCAATGATGTTGCCGGTTCCTATGGTGGAGGCAAGGGCGGTTGTTAAGGCTGCAAACTGGCTGATGTCGCCGCTGGAGTCGGGATCTTTTGTGACAGAGAGCCGGATGCCGGTCAATGTTTTCCTCTGGATGAATCCCGTACGGATCGTGAGAAAAAGATGTGTTCCAAAAAGAAGTGCAATCATGGGAATCCCCCAAAGATAGTTATTGATGGTTTCCACAATGGTGCTAAACAGTTCCATATCAAATCCCCCGTTTTCTGAGTCAATAATATTAATAATTTAGCACAGTAAAATGGAAAAAGCAAGAAAATATGTTTTCAGGCCAAAATAGAAGGGTAAAACAGAAAATATTTTGAAAAAATATAAGGTAAACAGAAAAAGTTACGGAAGGATACGAAAACACGGATACATGGCTACCTTGCAGGGAAATGGAAAATCGTAGAACGGGAGGGGAGGGAAAAGATAAAAAAGTAAGAAACTGACCAAAACTTGACGGCTATGAGGGATTCACCGTACTTGGTGGCAATCCCGAACACGCCGGTGAGCCAGCACCACAGTACGGCGCCTGGACCGCCAAGGGCAATGGCGGTCCCCACGCCAATGATGTTGCCGGTTCCTATGGTGGAGGCAAGGGCGGTTGTTAAGGCTGCAAACTGGCTGATGTCGCCGCTGGAGTCGGGATCTTTTGTGACAGAGAGCCGGATGCCGGTCAATGTTTTCCTCTGGATGAATCCCGTACGGATCGTGAGAAAAAGATGTGTTCCAAAAAGAAGTGCAATCATGGGAATCCCCCAAAGATAGTTATTGATGGTTTCCACAATGGTGCTAAACAGTTCCATATCAAATCCCCCGTTTTCTGAGTCAATAATATTAATAATTTAGCACAGTAAAATGGAAAAAGCAAGAAAATATGTTTTCAGGCCAAAATAGAAGGGTAAAACAGAAAATATTTTGAAAAAATATAAGGTAAACAGAAAAAGTTACGGAAGGATACGAAAACACGGATACATGGCTACCTTGCAGGGAAATGGAAAATCGTAGAACGGGAGGGGAGGGAAAAGATAAAAAAGTAAGAAACTGACCAAAACAAGTAGTAAACTGACCGAAAAAATCAATTGGCATAATGCGGCAGGGCATTATATAATAAAGGCAGTGTATGAATCCGGAAAAGAATGGGGAGTGATAAGCATGATGCTTTTTTACAGAATGTGTCTGTTCTAGGTATGGAGTAAGTACCCGAAAGGGTAAATCTAAAGCCCATACCAGGGATAAGAATGGACAGAAGTTTACAAAAGGAGTTTAACGGACAGGTCAGCGAATGGGAACGGGAGCTGTACAGGCGCAATATGAAGCGGATGTACAAGACTGCCAGGAACTGCCGTGACCCCAGGGAAAAGGCCCTGGAAGACTACCGCCACCGCCGCGGCACCAAATGGTTTTATAAACATGAGTGCAAGGAAGTAAGAAGGCAGACCAGAAGAAGCCTGCGCATAAAACTGAAACGGGAACTGTATAACGAGGCATATTACAGGGTTGTCCCTCATGACTATAAGACATATGGATGGCTTACCTGGTGATGGAAAAGCGCTTGTAATGAAGGAGGGAAATCATGAGACTGAAAAAAGCAGCATTAACGGCATTCGTCATGATTTCCTGCCTGTCCTTCCTCCAGCCGCCGGAAACAAAAATCTATGAGGAAGACCTGGCGCTCCGTTATGGGCGGCAGCTGACAGCGGTTTTCGGGGAGGACAGCCGGATTTTTCCCGGGGAAACCATCACAGGGTATTTCTGGAATAAGGATACGGATAAACCGGATTGGAACAAGCCATACAGATATACCAGGTGGGAACTGGATTACACGGATGCCTACGGATGTCCGGCCGCTTTTGTGTTCAGCAATTATGCGGAGAATATCACAGGGGCTGTCCGCAGCCACCTTAAGGCCAGGGTAGAAGCCTACTATGATGAGAATTTCCTTCAGCCATATATCGTACCATATGTGGATGAGGACAGTGTTTCAATGTACTGCAGCTTTTATTCGCTGTTTTCCGACCGGAAACGTCCGGAGACAAGTATAATGTTTGAGGAACGGCTTCAATATGAAACGGATATACTGGAACATGCCAGACTGGATGAAATGCGGTATGAAACCGTATTTGATGAGTATCCGGTAACCCTTTCCATGTACGGCTATGTCCGCTACGGGGACCTGTCCGCGGCAGAACGGCAGGAGAAAGTGGATTTCCTTGAGGCGCAGCTTAATAAAATGACGGATGCCATGGTCCGGTATACCGGCGGCTGCTTAAACGGCAGCGTCGGCATCACGTTTCTGGATGGGGATGGGCCTGATGCCGTCATCGGTTACCAGATCCTTAAAGGAGAGATTTATACAGGTGAAGATTTTGAGGTGGACCTGCACCAGGCATTTTTCGGCCCCATTGACCTGGATGGGTCATGAGGGCTGCGGATTATGGTGACAGCGTATCATAATGGTACCGTACAAATCAAAAGCCGGTCCCCTGAAGGGAATCCAGCCAGGGCATTTTAAGACATGCCCTGACGGTTACCCGTTTTCAGGGGACCGGCTTTGATATTGGTCTTATACATTAAAACGGAAGAGAACCACATCCCCGTCCCTCATCACATATTCCTTGCCTTCTGAGCGGACCAGGCCTTTTTCCTTGGCAGCGCCCATGCTGCCGCAGTTCATCAGGTCGTCGTAGTTCACCACCTCGGCGCGGATGAAGCCGCGCTCAAAGTCGCTGTGGATCTTGCCTGCTGCCTGGGGCGCCTTGGTGCCCACCTTGATGGTCCATGCGCGGCTTTCCTGAGGACCGGCCGTCAGGTAGCTCATAAGGCCCAGGATACGGTAGCTGGCGGCAATCAGCTTCTCCAGTCCGGATTCGGTAAGGCCAAGGTCGTCTAAGAACATTTTCTTCTCATCCTCATCCAGCTCTGCGATTTCCTGCTCAATCTCAGCACAGATGACAAATACCTCACATCCGTTTTCAGCGGCAAAACCGCGTACGGACTGTACGTAGCTGTTGTCAGCGCCGTCATTTGCCAGGTCGCCTTCCGCAACATTGGCAGCGAATATGACGGGCTTCCAGGTGAGCAGGTTCAATGTTCCGATGAATTCGCGCTCATCCTCATCCTCTGTCTCGTAGCTGCGGGCCAGCCTGCCTTCTTCCAGGTGGGCCTTCATGGCCTTTAACAGTTCCACTTCCTTGGCCAGATCCTTATTGTTGAAAGCGCCCTTGGACTGCTTTGCAATGCGGCGTTCCAGAATCTCGATATCAGAGAAAATCAGCTCCAGGTTAATGGTTTCAATATCCCTTAAGGGGTCGATACAGCCGTCCACGTGGATGACATTGGGGTCGTCGAAGCAGCGGACCACATGGACGATGGCGTCCACCTCGCGGATATTGGACAGGAACTGGTTGCCCAGGCCCTCGCCTTTGGATGCCCCCTTTACAAGTCCTGCAATGTCCACGAATTCGATGACGGCGGGAGTGGTTTTTTCAGAGTTATACATTTCAGTGAGCCTGTCCAGACGCACGTCAGGAACAGGCACCACGCCTACATTGGGGTCAATGGTACAGAACGGATAGTTGGCTGATTCCGCGCCTGCCTTGGTCAATGAATTAAAAAGAGTACTTTTTCCGACATTGGGAAGTCCTACGATACCTAATTTCATATGATTACCTTCCTATTATAATAAGTAATTACAGCCTTATTATCATATCATAAAACATGGGGGAATGAAAGCAGAAAATGTTTAACTGCCAAATGTCAATAAAATCAGGTTTGGCGGGAAGAATATAAGCACAGGCACATGAAGGACATGAAGCAATCCAAAACAGTTTAAGGAGATACAAGATGGGAGAGACAATCGTAGTAATCGGAGCCAACCACGCGGGAACAGCCGCCATCAATACAATACTGGACCAGTTTCCGGGCAACCGCGTCATTGCATTTGACATGAACTCAAATATCAGTTTCCTGGGGTGCGGCATGGCCCTTTGGATTGGGAAACAGATCCAAGGCCCGGACGGCCTGTTCTATTCCAGCAAGGAAATATTCGAGGAAAAGGGCGCGGCCATCCACATGGAGACCAGGATTACCCACATTGACTATGACAGGAAGATCGTGCATGCGCGGGACAGCGCCGGAAAGGACTTTGAACAGTCCTATGATAAGCTGATACTGGCCACAGGATCCATACCCATCCGCCCGGAGATAAAAGGCATGGACCTGGAAAATGTCCAGTTCGTAAAGCTGTTCCAGAATGCCCAGGACGTGATTGAGAAGTTAAAGGATGGATCCATCCGCAGGATTGCCGTTGTGGGGGCAGGATACATCGGGGTGGAACTGGCCGAGGCTTTCAGGCGGAATGGGCGTGAGGTGGTGCTGATTGACTGTGCGGATACCTGTTTATCCGGATACTATGACAGGGAGTTTTCCGATATCATGGCAAAGAACCTTGAGAGCCACGGCGTAAAGCTGGCATTCGGGGAAACAGTAACGGGACTGGAAGGCGGCGGGAAGGTCCAGAACGTCATCACGGACAAGGGAAGCCATGAGGCTGACATGGTGGTTTTCGGCATTGGATTTAAACCAAATACAGTGCTGGGGCAGGGACAGCTCAGGCTTTATAAGAATCATGCCTTTTTGGTGGACCGGAAGCAGGAAACCAGTATTCCCGGAGTCTATGCCATCGGTGACTGCGCCACGGTCTACAATAATGCCATCCAGGCCACGGACTATATTGCGCTGGCAACCAATGCGGTCCGCTCGGGTATCATTGCGGCCCACAATGCCTGCGGCCGGCTGCTGGAATCCCCGGGCGTGCAGGGATCCAACGGCATCAGCATATGGGGGCTTCACATGCTCAGCACGGGAATCAGCCTGGCCAGGGCAGGACGGATGGGATATGCGGCTGCCGTGACGGATTACGAGGACTGGCAGAAGGCGGAGTTCATGGAGGATGGGAACAACCGTGTGAAGATACGCATTGTCTATGACAAAGATACCAGGATCATACTGGGGGCACAGATGTGTTCAGACTATGATATTTCCATGGGCATCCACCTGTTCTCCATGGCCATAGAAGAGCAGGTGGACATTGATAAACTGAAGCTCTTCGACCTGTTTTTCCTGCCTCATTTTAATAAACCCTATAATTATATCACCATGGCAGCCCTGGCAGCCAGATAAAAGGCAGATGAAAGGTTGATGAAGGGTAGATGGAACGCGGATGAGAGGCAGGGAAATCCCTTCTTGCATTTTAGGTTACTTCGGGGTAAAATGGGAAAGTATAGCATCAGGTGTCCCAAGGACAGACACGCCCTGGTGCAGGATGTAAGGAAGGAGATTTTTCTATGGAAGCAGTGACAGGAGCAGATTTAAGCTTTGTGAACCTGGGCATTACCATACAGCACCTGCCGAACAGTATCACGGTGTTTGGTTTCAGGATTGCATATTACGGAATCATCATCGGGCTGGGGATGCTGGCCGGGATGGCCGTTGCATTCAGGGACGCAAGGCGCAGGGGCCAGGATCCGGATGTCTATCTGGATTTTGCCTTGTACGGCATCATATTTTCCATTATCGGTGCCAGGGCTTATTATGTGATTTTTGACTGGGATAACTATAAGAATAACCTGCTGCAGATATTTAACACCCGGGGAGGCGGACTGGCAATCTACGGCGGCGTCATCGGCGCGGTCATTACCCTTATCGTGTTTACCAGGGTCAGGAAGATGTCCTTTTTCTCCATGGCGGACAGCGGCGTGCTGGGGCTGATAACGGGCCAGATCATCGGCCGGTGGGGGAATTTCTTTAACTGCGAGGCGTTCGGGGGATTTACCAACAACCTTTTTGCCATGCGCATTAAGAAGAGCCTGGTGAACCCGTCCATGATCTCACAGCAGCTGATTGACCATGAGATTGTGGAGAATGGGATTGCCTACATCCAGGTCCATCCCACCTTCCTCTATGAGTCGGTATGGAACCTGTGTGTCCTTGGTTTCATGCTGTGGTACAGGAAACACAAGAAGTTTGAAGGGGAAATGCTCTGGATTTATTTCCTGGGTTACGGCCTTGGACGGGTCTGGATTGAGGGTCTGCGCACGGACCAGCTGTTGATTCCCGGCACCGGATTCGCGGTGTCCCAGCTGCTCTCGGCCGCCCTGGTACTGATATCAGCCGGAATTATCATTTATAAACACCAAAACCTGAAAAAGGGGAGGAAAGTGGGGGATATTCCAGGGGGGATTAAGTAAAAAAATCAATATTTAGTACTTGTAAGTGGGGGTATCCCACATGTAGAGGCAGTTGCGAAAAACCACGCAGCTGCCTTGTTTTTTTGAAATTTTTTTATAAGAAATTCGTAAAAACTCCTTGCCATTTCCCAATTTCTGTACTATGATGGACATACAAGTGGTAGAAAGTGGTGCAAAGTGGTAGAGGATGGTTGTTATGTGGATGAAGTGGGGGTTTCGGATTCCCCCATGGGCATCCACGGGACATCACTGACGTACGGCAGGTGATAAGTTATGTTCATGGGTGAATACAATCATACAGTAGATGCGAAGGGACGCCTGATCGTGCCTTCCAAGTTCAGAGAGCAGTTAGGCGACGAATTCGTTGTTACGAAGGGCCTTGATAACTGCCTTTTTGTGTATGAGAATTCCGAATGGACTGCCCTTGAAGAGAAACTGCGCACACTGCCCCTTACCAATGCCGCCGGACGTAAGTTTTCACGTTTCCTCCTGGCAGGCGCTACCACCTGTGAAGTGGACAAGCAGGGAAGAATCCTTCTTCCGGCCATCCTTAGGGAGTTTGCCGGAATTGAGAAAGACGCAGTACTGGTAGGTGTGGGAAGCCGTATTGAAATCTGGAGCAAGGATAAATGGATTGAGGCGAACACCTTTGATGATATGGAAGAGATTGCAGAACACATGGAAGGTTTGGGAATTTAATGGAGGAACAAGCATTTGTACACAAGTCCGTACTTTTATATGAAACAGTGGGCAGCCTGAATATAAAGCCCGGAGGAATCTATGTGGACGGCACGCTGGGCGGAGGCGGACATGCCTATGAGGTATGCAAGCGTCTGGGAAGCGGCCGGCTCATTGGGATTGACCAGGACGCGGACGCCATAGAGGCGGCAGGCAGGCGGCTGGAGCATTTTAAGGATAAGGTTACCATTGTAAGAAGCAATTATGAGAATATCAGGACAGTGCTGAATGAACTGGGGCTTTTAAAGGTGGACGGGATTTACCTGGATCTGGGGGTTTCCTCCTACCAGCTGGACACGGCTTCCAGGGGATTCACCTACAGGGAGGACGCGCCTCTTGATATGAGGATGGACCAGAGGAATACCACCACGGCCGCAGACATTGTCAATACCTACACCGAGATGGAGCTGTACCGGATCATCCGGGATTATGGTGAGGACAATTTTGCGAAGAACATAGCAAAGCACATTGTAAGGGCAAGGGGGGAACACCCCATTGAGACAACAGGAGAGCTGGCGGAGATAATCAAGGCAGCCATTCCGGCCAGGGTAAGGGCCACGGGCGGACATCCGGCCAAGCGTACCTTCCAGGCCATAAGGATTGAGTGCAACCATGAACTGGATGTGCTGGAACAGTCCATTGATACCATGATTGAACTCTTAAACCCGGGAGGACGGCTCAGTATCATCACCTTCCATTCGCTGGAAGACAGGATTGTGAAGAACCGGTTCAGGACCAATGAAAATCCCTGTATCTGCCCCCATGAGTTTCCTGTATGCGTGTGCGGCAGGAAGAGTAAGGGGAAGGTGGTTTCAAGGAAACCCATATTGCCGTCCAAAGAAGAACTGGAAGAGAACAGCCGTTCAAAGAGCGCAAAGCTGCGCGTGTTTGAGCGGGGTGAGATGTAGATACCATGATTTTAAGCGTTTAAAATACAGACGTTAAGTGCCCAATGCGTACAAAGGATGACAAGACTAAGACAGAAGGGAGGAATAAGGCCATGGCTGCAAGAAGACAGGCGTCAGCAGGACGCACACACACACAGACAAACCGCAGGCCGGCACAGAGGCATGATTATGTGTATGGTTCGGCGGCACCACAGCTTAAACCACAGGAAGCTCCAAGACCGGAGCGGCCGGCAAGGAAACCGGCAGGCAGCCAATCCGTCCGGCATAACCACCGGATACGCCGCAATCAGGAACGTGCATTGTATATGGACCTTCCATATGTGATCATGCTTACCATTGCGTCAGTGTTTACCTTATACCTCTGTATCAATTACCTCCATGTGCAGTCATCCATTACGGCAAGAATGCATCATATCGAGACCATGGAGGCCCATTTAGAGAAGCTTAAGGCGGAGAATGATGCCCTGGAAACCAGTATCAACACCAGCATTGACCTGAATAAGATTTATGAGATTGCAACAAAGGAGCTGGGCATGGTATACGCCAAGAAGAACCAGGTGCTGCTGTATGATAAGACAGAAAGTGAGTATGTAAGACAATATGAAGACATCCCGGAACACTAATGGAAACGGCCGTTCCCAGAACAAGGGAAGTGGAAACGGCCGCGACGGACATAACCAGAAAGGCAAATATTTTTACCCCAAGTACCTGCAGGAAAAGCTGGCAATCACCGTATTGGTGATTACGCTGGCTTTATTTGCATTAATAATGGTGCTTTACAGAATCATCAGGGACAACAACGAGCAATATAATAAGATTGTGCTGACCCAGAGACAGCAGGAATACGAGAGCCGTGTCATACCCTACAGGCGGGGGGATATCGTGGACAGGAACGGGACCTATCTGGCTACCAGCGAGAAGGTCTATAACCTGATCATTGACCCAAGGCAGATCATGTCGGCCCCGGAGCGCTATCTGGAACCCACGGTGGATGCCCTTGTGACTACGTTTGGCTTTGACGCAGGGGAACTGCGCGCTATGATTGAGGAAAAGAAGGATTCCGCCTATCTCAGGTACAGCAAGGGGCGACAGCTCAGCTATGACCAGAGGACTGCGTTTGAACAGCTGGCAAAGGAAAAGAACGATGCCTACATCAAAGATAAGGATGAGGTGGAGGGCAAGAAACGGGTTAAGGGAATCTGGTTTGAGGATGAATATAAGCGGATTTACCCCTATAACTCAATGGCCTGCAGCGTGATTGGGTTTACCAGCAGTGACGGAAGCGTTGGCAACGGCGGTATCGAGCAGTACTATAACAGCAGCCTGATTGGAGTGAATGGACGCGAGTACGGTTATCTGGATGAGAACTCCAATCTGGAGGGCGTGGTGAAATCCGCAACCAACGGCAAGACCGTGGTAAGCACCATTGACGTGAACATCCAGAATATCGTACAGAAATATATCAATGAGTGGCAGACAACCGTGGGCAGCAAGGTCACGGCTGCCATTGTCATGAATCCCAATAACGGTGAGATACTGGCCATGGGCACCAGCAGTGTGTTCGACCTTAATAATCCCAGGGATGTAAGCGGATACACCCAGGAAGACCTGATGGCCCTGGGCAAAAAGGAAGCCGCCCATGTATACAGAAGGGAAAACAACGGGGAAACCATCTCGGAAGACCAGGTCCTTGACCATTACAGCCGCGAGGAGGTGCTGTCCTACGGCCAGCAGGTCGCATGGAACCAGATATGGAGGAACTTCTGCGTCAGCGATACGTATGAACCGGGATCCCCGTCCAAGATATTCACGGTTGCAGCCGGTTTGGAGGAAGGGGTAATAAAGCCCACCGACAGTTTTGAATGTACCGGTTTCCTTCATGTGGGGGATTGGGACATTAAGTGTACGGCATACCGCAGGGGCGGGCATGGGTGGCTGAATGTCCAGGAATCGCTGATGCAGTCCTGTAACGTGGCCATGATGCGCATCGGAGCCATGATAGGGAGGGAACGGTTTACGAAATACCAGTCCATCTTCGGCTTTGGCGACAAGACCGGCATAGACCTGCCGGGCGAGGCAGATACCAGCAGCCTTGTGCACACGGCGGATGATATAGGGCCTACGGATCTGGCCACCAATGCCTTTGGACAGAACTATAACTGTACCATGGTACAGATGGCGGCTGCATTTTGCTCCGTACTCAACGGGGGATCCTATTATGAGCCTCATGTGGTAAAACAGATACTGAATGAGCAGGGCTCCGTGGTGGAGAAGAAGGAACCGGTCCTGGTGCGGGAAACCGTATCCCGGTCCACGTCCGACTTCCTTAAGGAGGCCATGTTCCAGACCGTTGAGGTGGGAACCGGAAAAGCGGCCCAGGTAGCGGGGTACGATGTGGGCGGCAAGACGGGAACCGCGGAAAAACAGCCGCGTTCCGCCAAGAATTATCTGGTATCCTTTGCAGGCTTTGCGCCGATTGAGGATCCCCAGGTATTTGTCTATGTGGTGATTGATACGCCCAACTATCCTCCCGGGGAACAGCAGGCCCACAGCTCCTATGCAAGTACGGTTTTTTCAAAGATCATGACAGAAACACTTCCTTATTTAAATATATTCCCAACCAATAATCTGGATGAGGATGAATCCATCCAGGAGAACCTGCCATCCTCCGAGGGCATCAATGAAGCCGGTACAGAGGAAAGCGGCGAGGGCCAGGGGGATTTGGTGGAAGAAACAGAAAAACAATATGAGACAGACGAGTATGTGCCGGATGACGGCGGTGCCGGAAGCGGCGTACCGGACGCGGTCCCGAAAGACCCGTCGGGGCCGGAAGAAGCGCCTGCGCAGACTGGCCGGACCCAGCCCGTAAAGACGTCCGATGGCAGTAATCAAGGCCGGGACGGCCAGGATGCGGCCTTGGACAGCACGGCCGCCAGCACGGAAGAAACGCAGTAAATGGTACAGACCATATAGAAAGATTCATAAAATGACACCGGCTCCAATATATTATTAACAATGATGGACGCTGGAGACAATCATGAATTCAAACCTTACAAAGCACAGAAAGAATATAGCCGTCCTTGCACTGCTCATTGCCATTGTCATGGTGAGTCTCTCAGGGCGGCTTGCTTATCTTATGATATTCCGTTCCGGGCATTACAGCGCAATGGCAGAGGACCTGCACCAGAGGGAGCGTACGATTAAGGCTGCCAGGGGCCGCATCATAGATGCCAACGGGGTGGTTATTGCTGACAACCGCACGGTGTGTACGATTTCCGTCATCTACAACCAGGTGACGGACCGGGAGCATGTGATCCAGGTCCTTTGCAGTGAGCTGGGGATGGATGAGGAACCGGTGCGTAAGCGGGTGGAGAAGCGCAGTTCCAGGGAAATCATAAAGACTAACGTGGATAAGGAGATGGGCGACAGGATCCGCGCCTACCGGCTGGACGGGGTAAAAGTGGACGAAGATTACAAGCGTTATTATCCTTACGACAGCCTGGCGTCCAAGGTGCTGGGATTCACCGGAGGCGACAACCAGGGCATCATCGGCCTGGAGGTAAAGTACGAGAAGTACCTGAAGGGAATGAACGGCAAGATCCTTACCATGTCGGATGCAAAGGGAGTGGAGATTGAGAATGCCGCCGAGGACAGGATTGAGCCTATTGCGGGCAATGACCTGCACATCAGCCTGGATGTCAATATACAGAAATACGCGGAGCAGCTGGCCTACCAGGTGCTGGAAAAGAAAAATGCAAAAAAGGTGTCCATCATTGTCATGAACCCCCAGAACGGCGAGCTGATGGCCATGGTCAACGTGCCGGAGTTCAACCTGAACGACCCGTTTACCCTGAACCAGAACCTGCGCAGCCAGAGCCTTCAGGAGATGGCGGCCCAGGCAGACGGCCTGCCTGCGTCCAAGAAGCAGGAGCAGCTGAACCAGATGTGGAGGAACACCTGCATCAATGATACTTATGAACCTGGTTCCACCTTTAAGATCATCACGGCCGCGGCCGGGCTGGAATCCGGCGTGGTAAAACTTACGGACCAGTTTTCCTGCCCCGGATTCAGGGTTGTGGAGGACCGGAAGATACGGTGCCATAAGGTGGGGGGACACGGCGCGGAGACATTCCTCCAGGGAGCCATGAATTCCTGCAACCCTGTGTTCATCGATGTGGGCCAGAGGCTGGGCGTGGATGGATATTATAAATATTTCACCCAGTTCGGACTGAAGGGAAAGACGGGAATCGACCTGCCGGGCGAGGCGGCCACCATCATGCACAAAAAAGAGAACATGGGTCTTGTGGAGCTGGCCACGGTATCCTTTGGCCAGTCCTTCCAGATCACGCCGGTCCAGCTGATCACGACAGCTGCTTCCATTGTCAACGGAGGGAACCGCGTCACGCCCCATTTCGGCGTGGAGGCTGTCAGCGCGGACCAGTCCTCGGTCCATGGGTTCAAATATCCCAGCAAGGGGCGTATCCTTTCTGAGGAGACCAGCGCCACCATGCGGTATGTGCTGGAACAGGTGGTATCGGAAGGAAGCGGTAAAAAAGCAAAACTGGAAGGATATAAAATCGGGGGAAAGACAGCCACCTCTGAAAAGCTTCCAAGAAGCCTTAAAAAATACATTTCGTCCTTTATCGGCTTTGCCCCGGCGGACAATCCGCAGGTCATGGCCCTGATAACAATCGATGAACCGGAGGGCATTTATTACGGCGGTACCATCGCTGCTCCGGTAATAGGAGATTTATTTAAGAATATACTTCCTTATCTGGGAATTCAGGCAACAGAGGAAGAAACTGCTGTGCACGTTTCTAATCCATAGTTGATTATTCCCGGAAAAAGACGTATACTAATTACCAAATAAGACATACATATGAGATTGAGGTGCCCTTATGATTCATGAAACCATACTAGCTATCATTATTGCATTTGCCATCAGCGCACTGCTATGTCCCATCATCATCCCTTTTCTGCACAAGCTGAAATTCGGCCAGCAGGTAAGGGATGACGGACCGCAGACACATCTGAAGAAGCAGGGAACGCCCACCATGGGCGGACTGATCATCCTGTGCAGCATCATCATTACATCCATCTTTTATATCCCCAGTTATCCCAAGATCATCCCGGTCCTGTTTGTGACCGTGGGATTCGGCATCATCGGTTTCCTGGATGATTATATCAAGATCGTGATGAAGCGCTCCGAAGGCCTGAAGCCGATGCAGAAGTTAGTTGGACAGTTTGTTATTACAGGCATATTTGCCTGGTACCTGTTAAACAGCGGGGAAGTGGGGACGGATATGCTCATCCCTTTTACCGGCGGGTTTGACGGGGGCAAGTTCCTTTCACTGGGAATCCTTTTTATCCCGGCCCTGTTCTTCATCGTGCTGGGTACGGATAACGGGGTGAATTTTACGGACGGACTGGACGGACTCTGCACCAGCGTCACCATCCTGGTTGCCACCTTCCTTACCATTGTGGCAATCGGCGAGGATATGGGCATCAGTCCCATGACGGGAGCCGTGGTCGGAAGCCTTCTGGGATTCCTTCTGTTCAATGTGTATCCCGCCAAGGTGTTCATGGGGGACACGGGTTCCCTGGCGCTGGGCGGTTTTGTGGCGGCTTCGGCCTATATGATGCGCATGCCCCTGTTCATCCCGATCATCGGCCTGATTTACCTTGTGGAAGTATTGTCTGTAATCATTCAGGTAACATACTTTAAACGCACCGGAGGAAAGCGCATATTTAAGATGGCGCCAATCCATCATCACTTTGAATTGTGCGGATGGTCGGAGACCAGGGTGGTGGCTGTATTTGCCATCGTGACTGCCATATTATGCATGGTCGCCTATCTTGGACTGTAGCCGGGCGTATTTACGCAAGGTTGTACCAGTGGTCCGTCCAGTACGGTTTCTGGCTGGATGGAGCATTAGACGTGTACCGTATTGGAGATGTAAGGAGGTTAATTGACAAATGAACCAAAGTCAGAAAGTATTAGTTGCAGGAACAGGCTTAAGCGGAACCGCGGCGGCCAGGCTCGTGCTTGACAGAGGCGGGGAGGTAGTGCTCTATGACGGCAATGCCTCGTTAAAGGAAGAAGAGATTAAGGCTAAGTTTGATAAGGAGGCAAAGGTCAGTGTGGTGCTTGGCGAGATGAAGCGCTCCGACCTTCTGGGGGTGGAGCTTTGCATCATCAGCCCCGGCATACCCCTTGACAGTCCCTTCGTGGCCGTGGTGGACGATGCCAAGATCCCCATCCTTGGGGAGATAGAGCTGGCGTACCAGTGCGCCCTTGGAAGGCTGGCAGCCATCACGGGAACCAACGGCAAGACGACAACAACAGCCCTGACAGGGGAAATCCTCAAGGCAAAGTATGAGGAGACCTTCGTGGTGGGCAATATCGGCGACCCATACACCTCCAAGGTGCTGGAGATGACGGAGGATTCCGTTACCGTGGCAGAGGTATCCAGTTTCCAGCTGGAGACCATCATGGATTTCCGCCCGGATGTAAGCGCCATACTGAACATCACCCCGGACCATCTGAACCGCCACGGCACCATGGAGAACTATATACGCATCAAGGAATGCATTACCCTGAACCAGACGGAAAAGGATGCGGTGGTGCTCAATTACGATGACCCGGTGTTAAGAGAGTTTGGACAGGACCCGGAGCTTAAGCCAAGGGTAATCTGGTTCTCCAGCCGGGAAAAGCTGTCTGACGGCTTCTGCATGAGCGGGGATAACATTGTATACTGCCAGAAGGGGCGCGAGACCATCCTGGTGAATGTCCGGGACATGAAGCTTCTGGGCCGCCATAATTACGAGAATGTAATGGCCGCGGCTGCCATTGGCCTTGAAATGGGCGTTGCCCTGGCGGATATCGGCCGGGTGGCGGAAAGCTTTAATCCGGTTGAGCACAGGATTGAATTCGTCCGTGAGAGGACTGGGGTCAGGTATTACAATGACTCCAAGGGAACCAACCCGGATGCAGCCATACAGGCGCTTCGGGCCATGCCGGGACCGACCCTTCTGATTGCAGGCGGTTATGATAAGAACAGCGAGTACGATGACTGGGTGGCTGAGTTTGAAGGCAAGGTGCGCTATCTTGTCCTTATCGGGCAGACCAGGGATAAGATTGCCGAGTGTGCCAAGAAGCATGGATTCACGGAAATCATGTATGCGGAAGATATGCAGGAGGCGGTGCAGGTGTGCGCGGTTTATGCGGACATCGGGGATTATGTGCTGCTCAGCCCGGCCTGTGCAAGCTGGGGAATGTTTAAGGATTATGAAGAGCGCGGGCGCGTCTTTAAGGAGTGCGTCATGGCGCTGTAGGAGGTAATTGCGTATGGCGGGAAAGGTGCAGACGGCCGCCCGGCCTGAAAGACAGGCGGGCCGCCCGGCCGGGACACAGGACATAAGAGAACAGCAGATGCCAAAGAAGAAAAAGAAGGCGAAACATTTCTATGATTACAGCCTTTTATTCTGCATCATTTTCCTGACATCCTTTGGATTGGTCATGATTTACAGCGCCAGCTCCTATTCGGCCCAGCTGAACTATAAGGGGAACGGCGCATACTTCATGGAACGTCAGGCCATGATTGCGGCAGCCGGGTTTGTGGGCATGCTCATCATTTCCAAGATAGACTACCATATATTTGCCAGGTTTTCCGTCGCAGCCTATCTGATGTCTTACATACTCATGATAGCGGTAAGCTTTGTGGGCAAGGAGGTAAACGGCAAGAAGCGCTGGCTTCCGCTGGGACCCTTCAGCTTCCAGCCCACGGAATTCGTCAAGATTGCCCTGATCGTGCTTCTGGCGGCCATGATTACCACCATGGGTATGAAAATCAACAAATGGAAGAACATGGGCTATATCGTAGCCCTGACCCTTCCCATTGCAGGCCTGGTTGCCATGAACAACCTGAGTTCCGGCATCATTGTCTGCGGTATTGCCTTTGTCATGCTCTTCGTGGCATGTAAGGTCAAATGGCCCTTTTTCACCATCGGGGCGCTAGGCCTTGGTACCCTGGCCTTTGCCGGTCCCATCGGTAAGTTCCTGATGACCATCAAGCTCCTTCAGCCATACCAGTTCCGCCGGATTGAGGCGTGGCTGAATCCTGAGTCAGACCCCACGGACAAGGGGTTCCAGGTGCTTCAGGGGCTGTATGCCATTGGCTCCGGCGGCCTGGTGGGACAGGGGCTGGGGGAGAGCATCCAGAAGCTTGGCTTCCTCCCCGAGTCACAGAATGATATGATATTTGCCATCATATGCGAGGAACTGGGGCTGTTCGGGGCGGTATCCATCATCCTGATATTCCTGTTCATGATATACAGGTTCATGCTCATTGCCAATAATGCCCCCGACCTCTTTGGAGCGCTTTTAGTGGTCGGCGTCATGGGACACATTGCAATCCAGGTCATCCTGAACATTGCGGTTGTCACCAATACCATTCCCAATACAGGAATCACACTGCCCTTTATCAGTTACGGGGGCACGTCGGTCCTGTTCCTGCTCATGGAGATGGGGATTGTCCTGAGCGTGTCCAATCAGATTAAATTGGAAAAGTGACGCACAAGCGGGCGCGTCCCGGCATATGCTTTAAGTAGATCGTGTTTTCTGCGGAAGGCATATATACCAGGAGGTGCCCCTATTGTCTGTTATTCAGGTTTTTGGTCTTACTCCCTTGGAAGGGGAGATATCCATACAAGGTTCTAAAAATGCAGTCCTGCCCATGGCGGCAGCATCGCTGCTTCACAGAGGTATCACGGTGCTGACCAATGTCCCGGTCATCCGGGACGTGGCCTGTATGGTGGACATACTGGAGTATCTGGGAGCCAGATGCTGCCACAAAGGCGACTGCCTTGTCATCGACGCCCGTCATATCACCGGGACCAGTATCCCGGAAAAGTATGTGACGGCCATGCGTTCCTCCATTGTGGTACTCAGCGCGCTGCTGGGACGGATGGGCGAAGGCAGGAGCTGTTATCCGGGCGGATGCCTCATCGGCGCGCGCCCCATCGACCTGCATCTGATGGCCCTGGAAGCCCTGGGAGCCGAGATAAAGGAACATGACGGGCTGATCGAAGCCAGGTGCAGGAATAAAGAAGGGCTTAAGGGAACGGAAATCCATCTGCCATATCCAAGCGTGGGCGCAACGGAACAGGCCATCCTGGCCTCCGTGCTGGCAAAGGAGGTTACGGTCATCCATGGAGCTGCAAAGGAGCCGGAAATCAGCCAGCTGTGCCGTTTCCTTAATAATATGGGGGCGGTCATCTGCGGCATGGGCACGGACCATGTGATGATACAGGGAGTGGAGGAGCTCCATGACAGCAGCTTCCGCGTCGAAGGGGACCGGATTGTGGCAGGAACCTATGCAGCGGCAGTCATGGCCGCCACGGGAAGCATTACCCTGAAAGAGGTGAGGGCAGCGGAACTGGAGCTTCCATTGGAGCTGCTTAAGCGTTCAGGCGCATCGGTCCGGAAGGACAGCTGCTGCAGGCAGATCCGCATTGAGATGAAAAAGCGTCCCCAGCCCCTGGATATAAGGACTGGTCCATATCCTGAATTCCCCACGGACCTTCAGTCACCCTATATGGCCTTCCTGGCATCGGGACAGGGAACCAGCACCATTGTGGAGCAGGTGTTTGAGGGAAGGTTTGCCACGGCAAAAGCCCTGGGACAGATGGGGGCAGTGGTGGAGACAGAGGGGCAGCGGGCCGTGATAAAGGGCAGCTATCCTTTAAAGGGTGCAGACGTATATGCCTCTGATTTAAGAGGCGGGGCAGCCCTGGCAGTGGCGGCCCTGGCAGCAGAGGGGGAAACCCTTATCAATGACTGCCGGCATATTGAGCGGGGGTATGAGGATATATGCCGGGATATGGCGGCTCTTGGCGCTGATATCCGGTGGCTGGATAAATAAATTCATAACCAGGTGAGGTACTGCATGAGGAATTTTTGGAGAAAACATCACACGGGAGCGGGAATTGCCGTGACAATCATACTGCTTGCGGCAATCCTGCTTCTGTCTGTGCACATACAGAATGTCTCGGTCACGGGAAGCAGCCGGTATAACGCGGAACAGATGGAGGAATTCCTGTTTTCCGGCAGATGGGGGAAGAACTCGGCTTACGCATATTTTGCGGACAGGTTCCGCCCGCACCGCCAGATTCCCTTTGTGGAGGATTATAAGGTGGTGTTCCACGGCCCCTTTGACGTGGAGGTCATCATATATGAAAAGAGCATTGTGGGATACGTTTCCTATATGAGCAGCTACATGTATTTTGACAAGGACGGAATCGTGGTGGAGAGTTCCAGCAGCCAGCTGGAGGGGGTGCCATGGGTTACGGGGCTTAATTTTGGACAGATTGTACTCCACAAGGCCCTTCCGGTGGAGGATAAGAATATTTTCGAGGAAATCCTCAACCTGACCCAGCAGCTGTCCTCCTATGAGATTGCAGTGGACAGGATACAGTATGACGCCCGTGGACAGGCTTCCCTTTTCATCGGCCAGATGGAGGTTACCCTGGGAAGCAATACGGATATTGACGGCAAGATTTCCACACTCAGCGACATCCTCACGGCCCAGCCCCAGCTTACCCAGATAAGCGGGACCATGCGGCTGGAAAATTATTCAGAGGCGGACAGCAGGGCAGGAATTACCTTTAAAAGAAAGTGATGTTGTGTTTATAAAAATATTACGGAAATGTGAAAAAAGCTATTGATATTTTTTGTAAAATCAAATATAGTATTAGTTAGACCAGAAATCAAAGAGAAATTGATATGATAATAGAAGTACAGGCATGGCTTAAAGTGGCAGTATGGGAATAAAAGGAGGATATGAATCTTGTTAGAGATTAAGATAAATGAGTCGGACAACGCCGCCAGGATCATAGTAGTAGGAGTGGGTGGCGCAGGCAACAACGCAGTGAACCGTATGATTGATGAGAACATTGCAGGGGTAGAGTTTATTGGTGTGAATACCGATAAGCAGGCCCTTCAGTTTTGTAAGGCGCCTACTGCCATGCAGATTGGCGAGAAGCTGACCAAGGGATTAGGCGCAGGCGCCAGACCTGACATCGGCGAGAAGGCGGCTGAGGAAAGCTCAGAAGAGATTTCACAGGCCCTTAAGGGTGCGGACATGGTGTTCGTGACCTGCGGCATGGGAGGCGGTACCGGTACGGGCGCAGCTCCTGTGGTTGCCAAGATTGCAAAGGATATGGGTATCCTTACGGTAGGCGTTGTTACCAAACCGTTCCGTTTTGAAGCTAAGACGCGTATGAGCAATGCTCTTGAAGGTATCGAGAATCTGAAGAACAGTGTCGATACCTTAATTGTGATTCCCAACGACAGGCTGCTTGAGATTGTGGACAGGCGTACCACCATGCCGGATGCCCTTAAGAAGGCAGACGAAGTGCTTCAGCAGGCAGTACAGGGAATTACCGACCTGATTAACGTTCCCGGCTTAATCAACCTGGATTTTGCCGATGTACAGACCGTCATGATTGACAAGGGTATCGCCCACATCGGTATCGGTAAGGCCAAGGGAGACGACAAGGCCATCGAGGCTGTTAAGCAGGCTGTGTCCAGTCCTCTGTTAGAAACCACCATTGAAGGCGCAAGCCATGTCATCATCAATATATCCGGTGATATCAGCCTGATTGAAGCCAATGAGGCTGCAAGCTATGTCCAGGAGCTGTCAGGGGATGAGGCCAACATCATCTTTGGCGCCATGTATGATGAGAATGCCCAGGATGAGGCGACCATTACCGTGATTGCAACCGGTCTGGACGAGCACGGCGCCAATGCGTCCGTGTCCAATGCCATGAAGGGCTTTACCAGCTTCAAGGGCAAGACAAGCCCGGCGGCTTCCGTTGCCCAGGTTCCTCACGCAGCAGCGCCTGAGGCTGCAGCAACCGCCTCCACACCATACAACAGACCGGTCCAGGGATATACACCAAGCTACAATCCAGCTGGTTCCGCAAGCCAGGGCGGATATACCGCGCCTAAATATAACCCAAACCAGGGGTATTCTGCCGGTAATACACAGGGCCAGGGCCAGAATCCGAATCCGGCACCCACACATTCCTTTAGGCCGGCGGCCAATAAGGAGATGCAGATTAATATACCGGATTTCCTGAAGAATAAGAGATAATAGAGAATGATTGTGTACAGGGGCATGTAGGGATACATGCCCTTTTTTCAGTTGTCATAAAAAGCTTGTAAACCACATAAAAACCTTATAAACAAAAGAATCCGGGCATGGTTCCATCACAGGGAGCAGGCTGTCATTACACTGACAGCCTGCTCCCTGCCGATTTTTGTCGATAAATTTTCCCCTCTTCCTCTGTTCTTTCGACACCATTCGTACTTCAGAATAGCTATAATGGCTTTCAGAAAGTTTTTCAAGGAGGTGAGGCCGGACTGAGTGGTTTATACAGTATACATAGACGTGGTATTTGCGGTCAATACCATCATGGACATGGTGGTGCTGGCCATATTGAACAGGGTGTTGTCATACAGGACTACCAAGGGCCGGCTGTTTGCAGGCGCCGTGATTGGCGGGATATGGTCCTGTGTGGTGAGTGTGGTTCCCGGTCTTCCTCCCGCAGTGGAGATACTGGGAACCTACGTGGCAGTGAGCAGTCTTATGGCGGTGGCTGCCTATCATCTCAAAAGTTTTAGGGAAGTAGTTAAATCCGTGGCAGGCATTTATCTTGTATCCGTGGTGCTTGGGGGTGTGATGCTTGTGCTGTATGAGCATACACGGGCCGGATATTATGCATGGAGGATCATGAAGGCGGGAAGGGATACAGGAATCCCGGTCATGGCCTGGATTTTGATGATGACAGGGGCTGCACTGGCCTGCTATGGCTTTTCAGGAGGTATAAAGGGGCTTATCTGTTCCATGGCCCGGAGAAAAGACCTTTGCAGGGTCATATTAAAATACGGGGAAAGAGAAGAAACAGTTACTGGATTAATTGACACAGGCAACCGCCTGAGGGAACCAGCCAGCGGACAGCCGGTACACGTTGCCACAGCCGGGCTCATGACCCGGCTGTGTCCGGCGGTAAAGGGTGTGGTATATGTGCCGTACCAGTCCGTGGGAACCAGCCATGGAGTACTTCCGGCTGTGTTCATTGACCGGATGGAGGTGGAACAGGAGGGAAGGGCGTATTGCCTGGAAAAACCTTTGGTGGCCATCACGAAACAGAGTTTGTCTCCCTCAGGAGAGTATCAGATATTGATACAGAAAACCGATGAAGGAACCTAAATAACACGCAGCTTACAACGTACAGGAGGACATTTCCATGATTATAAAAGTATCCATACCAAACCGCTTTCAGTTAAAGACCGTGCCCAGCTTCAGGACCGTCCTGATGCCCAAACAGGGCGAGGTCCACTATATCGGGGGCGCCGATATACTCCCTCCTCCTCTTGAATCAGAGGAAGAGAGCAGGATGATAGGGCTTCTGGGAGGAGAAGACGACAAAGGCGCCAGGTCAACCCTGATTGAGCACAACCTGAGGCTGGTGGTTTACATAGCAAAGAAATTTGATAATACCAGCGTGGGCGTGGAGGACCTGATATCCATCGGCACCATTGGCCTTATCAAGGCAATCAATACCTTTAAGCCGGATAAGAACATCAAGCTGGCCACCTACGCATCCAGGTGTATTGAAAACGAGATACTCATGTATCTGAGAAGGAATAACAAGACACGGCTGGAGGTATCAATCGATGAACCGTTGAATGTGGATTGGGATGGAAATGAACTTCTGCTTTCGGATATTCTTGGGACGGATGAGGACGTGATATACCATGATATTGAGGATGAGATAGAGAAAAACCTGCTGAACAATGCAATCAGCCGGCTGAACCCGCGGGAGCGCAAGATCGTGGAACTCAGGTATGGCCTTACCAATGAGGACGGGGAGGAGATGACGCAGAAGGAAGTGGCTGATTTGCTGGGCATTTCCCAATCCTACATTTCCAGACTGGAAAAGAAAATCATGAAACGTCTTAAAAAAGAAATTGTAAGATTTGAATAGGGTGGAAAAGTCAGCCGCGGCGCTGGCTTTTTCTTTTGCCTTTTTCACTGATTTTATGACCGGGTACTTGCCATGGGGAGGAAAATGGACTAAATTATAGATATAGAAATATCTGACCGGCATTGCAGCGCGCTTTGTGACATCAGGGTTTGGAAGTCAGATAGGGGCAGGGGGGGGGGGAGGTAAATGTCAGGAGATATGGAACAGACAATGGAGGCCGCAGTATCTTACCGTCTGGATAACAGGGAACAGAAGGAGTTTAACCAATGGTTCAGCCGGTCGTTCCTCAAAAGGAAAAAGGTGCGTACTACCAGGCCGGATGTGTCGAACCTGCAGGAGGATACAAAAATCCGGATGGAACCCGGGTGTATTCATATATGGTCAGGACAAAAGGAACTGACACTTTTGTATTCCGCCTTGACGGAGCTGGAAGAGACAGGGACATTGATTATATTCTTTGCCCAGAAGGAATTCTGGGCAATACCCAAACGCGTATTTGGGGATGAGGATGGCGCAGGGAGGTGGTTTGGGCAGTTAAAGGCAGCCTGCGGCCGGGGGATATCTGACCGGACGGATTTTGATGTAATAAGGGAGCGGTGCACCAGGAATGGAAGCTGCTGCTTTTATTATACCAGGACCGTGGACCAGGTTTTGGAAGCATACGTGGACCTTGGCAGGAAAGAAAAGGATTTGCAGAACCTGAGGAACCTGGCAGTATTTCCCTACCGCTATATAGGTGTCCAGGCCCTTACCCTGGAACCGGACGGAATCCATGAATATGGTGAGCGCTCCATGGCAAGGCATCTGTATGGGGATGTGAAATCCGTGGCTTATACCCGGGACTTCCTGTATCTGATAAAAGGGGACGGGGAAGAAATCATACTGCCTGTGGAATGTCTGGACGCTCTGGAGGAAGCAGGGCAGGAGCGGACGGAAGGCTGGAAGGAAGCAGGGCCGGAGTGGCCGGAAGGCCGGAAGGAAGCGGATCAGGAGCTGCTTTGGCGTATCAATCAGTTCCTGGCGGCATGTAATGGACGGCGTCCGTCTGGCCTTCCAAAACTGCATCCTGAAAAGCTTGACACACCAGAGGCACAGGCGCGGTCCAGGCAGCGCGTACGGATGCAGTCCAAGCAGAATACGGATAAACTGATTGTGATGAACCCTTACAGAAAGCACAGGAAATCCGGCGCGGGCAGGTTTTCAAAACATGGAAAAGGAGAACAATCCGGCCGTCGTTGGTGGAAACAACAGAAAAAGCGGAATAAACAAAAGGGGTTCAGGGGGATTGGCAATCCGGTCAGCGGATACATACTGATTGGAACGGCGGCCCTCATCACACTGGCCATTGCAATCTGGGGACGGAGCATGGCGGTGAGTCTCAGGGCTGGCGGTCATCTGGATTATTTCTATAACCCCGGAGTATTTTTAAGTGGTGCTGAGTATGCCGATATGATAGCGGAAGTGTCTGCTGAAGCAGAGCGTATGCGGGCGGAAATCCTGCAGATAGATGGGAAGGACGCGGACAGCGGTGGGATGGATGATTCCTGGAAGGAACAGTATATGGTGACTGTGCCGGATGATACGGTCTTTGACCAGGTGGGCAGGGATGGAACCTATGTGTCCTCCAAACAGTATTTTACCATCCAGCTTCCGCCGGGAGATTGGGAAGACCGCAGCCTGTCAAGTGATGATGACCGTCTGGCTTCCTCCTGGGGACAGGTCATGGTCAGCGGTTACCGCACCGAGGGCAGGCCTCATAAGATGGCGGGAACAGGAATCCCAAAGACAAAGGATGAATATGTGAAGCAGATGAAAGCCAATATAACAGGCAGCGGAAATCTGTTTAAGCGTGAGGTGCCCATACCCCAGGTGGAAGGATATACATACCAGGAAAAGGATGGCTGTATCCTTATCAGGAAGGAAATCCGCAGTACGGAGGGCGATGGGGGCTATAGCCTGGATTTAAGCCTGATGGCCCCTGAGTATTCCTACACGGTAAATATCTGGCTGGAAGAGGAGACGCAGGAAAATATCGAAAAAGCCAGGACGGCCCTGGATACCTTCCGTCTCCTGGACATTTCCACGGGAATCTGTAAGCAGATGGAGGATGAGGTGTTCCACGGTTATTATGGAAGGAACACGGTCATGACCAGCTGTCTGGTACTTATGGAAGAGGACATGGAGGAGGATGATATCAGGGAATGCCTGGACAAGGTAAAGGAGATAGATAAGGGGCTTTTCGGGTCAAGGGAGGGACAGGCCCTGGCTGTCCGGAGTGAAAACAGCAGATGGCTGGGAATCGACTGTCCCAGCCTGCAGCAAAACTGTTTTGAACCAAATGCAAGGAAGGTGTCAGAAATCTTTCAGGCGGATGTGATCCTGTATGATGAATTTGACGGGGACCTGCTCATGGTGGCTTATTGCAGTAAGGACCAGAAGGACTCCTGCCAGAGGGCCACGTCGTTTAGTAAAGGAATGCTGGAGCAGGAGTTCCAGTGCTATGGCGAGGAACAGAAATTCCCGGAGGGACTGCTGCAATATATGGACCTGACCAGGGAAGAGGCTTCTGCCATATGGGAGGGGATGGATGTGGTATTCCAGATAGAGAAATGGGAGGCGCTGACCAGCCATATGACCAGGATGCCGATACCACAGGAGTTCGTGGGTATGTGGGATATTGCTGTGTTTGGGGATGGTTTTGAGGTGATACGGCAATAGCGGTGGAAGATGTGGTATGCAAAGATGTGGTATGCAAAGATGTGGTATGCAAAGATGTGTATGCAAAGGTATGTATGGAAAGACATGTATGCAAAGATATGTATTGGAAGATATATGGAAAGAAAGGGGCATGTGTGATGGAAAAGCAAAGAAACGGATTATCAAAAGCGGCGGGTGGAAAACGGACCACGGAGGATGGAAAATGGATTATGACGGGGGGAAAACGGACCACCGCCGCAGTGAAGCGTACCGCTGCGTTTACGGCGGCAATTGTATTGGCAGCCGCGCCGGTTACTTCCTATGGGTTTCAGATGAAGGGGGAGTACTATGAAATCAGCTGCCAGGAAGCCAATGCGTTCATGTTTGACGGCACCACGGCAGAGGCAGGAACCACAGGACAGCTGGTGCTGTCCAAGCTGGAAAGCAGCTGGGCGTCTGAAAGTTCCATAAGGACCACGGATATAAGCGTCATAACCGCGAAAGTGGTACCGGGAGATAACGGGCTTAATGTAATCGAGTACACGGCCAAATCACCGGGAACGGCCCAGCTCATTGTGGTGGTTGAGAGCGGGGCAGCGGTGAATATGGGGAATTTTTATGTGACAGCTGCTTCTGGCGGACAAGGTACGGACATTGGCTGGATTCAGGAGAATGGTCAATGGAAATATAAAATGGGCGATGGTACCTATAAGGACAATGGATGGTTTGCGGATAACGGCAAATGGTATTACCTGGGACCGGATGGGACCATGTATGCCAGCCAATGGCTTCAGGATGGGGAATGGTGGTATTACCTGGGGGCGGACGGCGCCATGCTTAAGGACACCGTGACGCCGGACGGATACCGGGTGAATGATTATGGGGTCTGGGAACCGTGAGGCCGGAAAGGATTGGGGTATCCAGGCGGACGATATCAGGGTCTGTTTGAAAATTCATTCCCGCCATCTGCCCTAAGGAATCCACCAGAGGTACCACCTTAGGACTAAGCACGCCCCACTTTGCGGCATATTGGGATAAAAAGACAAAAAACACCCGCAGGACATGGATTGCTTTGAATCCCCTGTCCGCGGGTGTCGCTGTGTCACCGCATCTGTATCATATTATCCTTAATCTTAAATGTGCCGAAGCTGCGGATGAAGCTGGATATACGGCTGAATCCATACTGCTTGACATCGAAGGACGGGAATGCCTTTTTAAGCTCGTCATGGACAATGCTCAGGTTGTCCACATGTCCCTTATTCTCCCGTATCATACGGATGATTTCCTTTTCAATCTCAGCCTTGGAGATGCTGGCGCTTTTCTCCTGAACAAAGTAACCGCCGTGGAGTTTCACCACCTGGAAATCATTGTTGTCCAAGCTTTCCAGGAAGGTGGAAAGCTTGGAATAACCGTAGTTGCGCACGTCAAAATCCGAGAAACGCTTGGTCAGGAAATTGCCTACGCGGGCCAGGATGATGGGCTGGTTCTGGCTGTTATTCTCTATCAGCAGCTTGGTGATGGCTTTCTGTATCTCATCGATACTTGTAATGGTCTTCTGGTTCTCAATTACGGTGGCCTCAGGCGCATCATCGGAAGAGATGATTTCCAGAAGCTTGAAGGTGTCACAGGCAGCCCTGAACGGCTTGGGGGTCTTCTGTTCGCCGATTCCCATTACAAACATCCCGGCCTCCCTGAGGCGCTGGGCAAGCTTGGTAAAGTCCGAGTCACTGGATACCAGGCAGAAGCCGTCCACATTGCCGGAATAGAGGATGTCCATGGCATCGATGATCATGGCTGAATCCGTGGCATTCTTTCCCGTGGTATAGCTGTACTGCTGGATGGGATTCACGGACCAGTCCAGTAAAACGTTCTTCCAGCTGCGTTTCTCATTGTCCGTCCAGTCCCCGTATATTCGTTTGTAGGTGGCGATTCCCTGGTCTGAGACCTCGTCCAGGATATACTTGATATACTTAGGTGATACGTTGTCCGCATCAATTAATACTGCAAATCTTCTTTCACTCTGCTCCATAGATATGTTCACTTTCTTATTTATTTCTTAACATATCCAGTTTAACACATCACGGGAGGGGCTTCAAGGAGAAGTGAGCGACAAACGTATATATTTTGTACATGCTCAGCTCAAATAGGTCTTCATGCTCTTTAACGCGTTCTTTTCCAGGCGGCTGACCTGGGCCTGGCTGATGTGGATTTCCTCGGCCACCTCAGTCTGGGTCTTTCCTTCGAAAAAACGCATATCGATGATATGGCGTTCCCGCTCCGGCAGGCGTTTCATGGCTTCCACCAATGACAGGTCCTCCACCCAGTTTTCCTCCAGGTTTTTCTTGTCACTGATTTGATCCATTACATAAAGCGGGTCCCCGCCGTCCGTGTACACAGGCTCGTAGAGGCTGACGGGTGTCTGTATGGCATCCAATGCATAGGTGATATCTTCTTTGGATACACCGATTTCCTGGGCTATTTCCACGAGGGTGGGTTCCTTGGAATTGACCCTGGTCAGCTGCTCCCTTGCGTAGAGGGCTTTATAGGCCGTGTCCCTTAAGGAACGGCTTACGCGGATGGAGTTGTTGTCACGCAGATATCGGCGGACCTCGCCCAGTATCATTGGGACTGCATAAGTAGAAAACTTGACATTCTGGGTGATATCAAAATTGTCAATGGCTTTGATAAGGCCGATGCAGCCAATCTGAAACAGGTCGTCTATGTTCTCCTGGCTGTTTGAAAAACGCTGTATCACGCTGAGTACCAGGCGCAGGTTCCCTTTGATGTACTGCTCCCTGGCATCTTTATCCCCGTTCAGTATCCTCTTGAATAGTTCCTCTTTTTCTTCATTACTCAGTAAAGGCAGCTTGGCGGTATTGACTCCGCAAATCTCAACTTTGTAGCCCGACATAATCCTTACCTCCGTTATATTGCCATACATCCTGACATAAAAAAATGGCAGGACTGCACTGGATGAATCTGCTATAACGAAATGATGTACTGATTCGGATGGTTTTATACGATTTGGGGGCAGAAAAAGATTTCCATTTTTTGCACATCTGGGCGTGTGATTCTGGAAAATTGTTTAAAATCAGGCACTTCCAGGCGGTTTGGATTCCCGTCTGATTGATGGAATGATAGGATGGAAGATAATGGAAACGGAGAAAGGAAAATCGATGAACCGGTTTGCAGATTTTATTTTTATAGGGGCTTAAGGAGTTTTTGCGTGTCCCTTGGCGGAAATGATGATGTGGCCTGCAGTTGCAGGCAGTATGGCAGAGGAACTGTAAACGTAATAATGCAGGGCTGCCGTTCATATATTATAAAAAACATATATGAGGTTTCCATGCAGACCATAACACAATACACGTTGACGGACCAGATGGATTACCAGGGGACCCCGGTCTTGAACTGTCAGATCCGCTATCCACGGTTTGACACTGCCTGCGGTCAGGATGCCCAATGGCAGGTGAATGAATTCTATCGTTCCATGTCAGAGGAAAAGGGGGCGTACTGCCGCAGCAGCCTGTATCCTGAGGCGGTCAGCGGATTAGAATACAGCCGCGCCGGGAATTTCCCCTTTTTCCCTTATGAGTTTGATGTGGGTTATAACGTGACCTTTAATGAGGAATGTTTTGCCAGCCTGTATTTTGACCAGTATGAGTTCACAGGAGGCGCACACGGCTCGACCATACGCACCTCTCAGACCTGGGATCTTGAAACCGGCAGGCAGCTTACGCTGGGTGATTTTTATCCGGATGATCCAGACTACATTAAAGAGATCCAGGAATGGATTGAGTATGAGATTGCCGGGAGGTTAAAGGCAGGGCCTTCCACGTACTTTGATGATTACCCCGAACTGCTGCGAAGCACATTCCAGGCAGGGAATTTCTATCTTACGCCGGAGGGGATAGTGATTTATTACCAGCAATATGACATAGCCCCTTATTCCAGCGGCATAACGGAATTCCTCCTGCCCTTTTCAGGGACAGACTCATAAAAAGGCTTTAGACAGGGAAACAGCGCCGGGATTGAATTCCTGGCGCTGTTTCCCTGTCTAAAGCCTTTTATGACGTACTGTTACGCATGTATCCTTCTGGTATCCTACCTTTCTGGTATCTACCCTTCCGGCATCCTACTGCGCGTTCTTCCGGTATAATATCAATAATCCCTTCAGCAGAAGCGCATCATCCACGATAATCCTGTGGCGGCACAGGGGAGTGATGAACTTGGCCAGACCGCCTGTGGCGATAATCGTTGGCTCCTCGCCCAATTCCAGGGCCATGCGGTCCAGGATGCCGTCTATCATGTCCACGTTGCCGTAGATAATGCCGGACCTCATACAGTCAATGGTATTCTTGCCGATGACGTGGCCTGGTACCTCCAGGCTGATGTAGGGAAGCTGGGCCGTCTTGCTGCTCAGGGAATTAAGGGATACCTTGAGGCCGGGAAGGATGACGCCGCCAATATAATTGCCCTTCTTGTCCACCGTGCACAGGGTGGTTGCAGTGCCCATGTCAATGACCACCAGCGGAAGGGGATGCTCATGGCTGGCAGCCACCGCGTCCACAATCTGGTCGCTTCCAACGGTCTTTGGGTTGTCCATGATGATGTTCATGCCGGTCTTCATGCCGGACCCCACAAGGAGGGGAGAGATGCCGGTGACCTTTGTAACGGCGCTCATGATGGTGGAGTTAAGGGGAGGGACCACGGATGACAGGATGGCTCCCTCAATGGAACCGATATCAATCTGGTTCATCTCCAGGATGTTCTTAAAGCTTACTGCGTATTCCGTATCCGTGCGGCCCTGGTCCGTGGTGACACGCTCTATAAAATAGGTCCTTTCTTCATCAATACCACCGATAACCGTGTTGGTATTGCCCATGTCAATGGCTAAAATCATGCGGGGGAACTCCTTTCCATTGGAAAAAATATATGATATACTTTACCATGGATTGTATCATAGAACAATCTGAAAAACAACAGTCTTGGTCCCAAGGGAGGAAGTTATGTTAAAAGGAAAAACCGTACTTCTCGGAGTAACAGGCAGCATTGCCGCATATAAAATAGCCAGCCTTGCCAGCATGCTGGTAAAGCAGGGGGTGAAGGTGCATGTCCTCATGACAAGGAATGCCACGAATTTCATCAACCCCATAACATTTGAGAGCCTTACCGGCAATAAGTGTCTGGTGGACACCTTTGACCGGAACTTTGAATTCAGCGTGGAGCACGTGGCCCTTGCAAAGCAGGCGGATGTGGTCATGGTCGCCCCTGCCTCGGCCAATGTCATCGGCAAGATTGCCCACGGCATTGCGGACGATATGCTGACCACGACCATCATGGCCTGCAGGTGCAGGAAAATCATTGCCCCGGCCATGAATACCAACATGTATGAGAACCCGATCCTCCAGGATAACCTGGACATCTGCCGCAGGTACGGCATGGAGGTCATTGCCCCGGCCTGCGGTTATCTGGCCTGCGGGGATACGGGGGCAGGTAAGATGCCGGAGCCTGAGGTGCTGTTCCAGTATATTCTGAGGGAGGCCGGATACCCCAAGGACCTTGCAGGAAAGAAGATCCTTGTAACCGCCGGGCCGACCAGGGAATCCATTGACCCGGTGCGTTTCATTACCAACCATTCCACAGGTAAGATGGGATATGCAATTGCGAAAGCGGCAGCATACCGCGGCGCGGATGTCACGCTGGTAAGCGGGCCGGTGGACCTTGCCCCGCCCATGTTCGTGGAGGTGGTGCAGGTTAAGAGCGCCCGGGAGATGTATGAGGCTGTCACAGGGCGAAGCAGCGGACAGGACATAATCATAAAGGCGGCGGCCGTGGCGGATTACCGTCCTGCAGCCGTTGGAACGGAGAAGATTAAAAAGTCTGACAGCGACCTTTCCATTGCCCTGGAGCGCACGGATGACATCCTTGGCTGGCTGGGCAGCCACCGGGAAGACGGCCAGTTCCTGTGCGGCTTTTCCATGGAAACCCAGAACATGCTGGAGAATTCCAGGGCAAAGCTTAATCGGAAGAACATCGATATGATTGTGGCCAACAACCTGAAGGTTAAGGGCGCGGGATTCGGGACAGATACCAACGTGGTGACCATCATTACCAGGGACCGTGAGAAGGAGCTTCCCCTGATGGGCAAGGATGAGGTGGCGGATGCGCTGCTGACCGAAATCATGGCCTGCCGGGAACCGGGCCGTATCTGATGGTTCCTGGGGCGTGTTGGAGTATGACAAAAAGACAGGAGCTGTGTCCATGAAACGTAAATTCCGCATGCTGGAACATTTCAACAATATGAAAATAGGCAGGAAAATCATGTCTGCTTTCGTCCTGGCTTCCATCGTGCCTATCCTGACCATTCAGTTCATTGGCTATAATATGAACTCCAATTCCCTGAAACGCAAGATTGACACGCTGATGGTGGACAACCTGACCCAGCTTTCGGAACGGGTGGATCTGACCATGGATATATACTCCAACCTGGTTTATCAGATTTATGTGGATGATAAGATCATAGAAAATGTCAACATCCTTCTGGACGGGAATGGGGAGGGCCGGGAGGTGGCCTTCCATTCCATCTACAACCGTCTGCAGCAGGCGGAAAAGTCCGTCAAGGGCATCCGCAGCATCAGCGTGATCTGCGCCAACGGGCAGTCTGTCACCTATGATGCCGGCACGGGTTCTTCCATCGAGAACCTGTGGGATGATTACAGGGACCTGCGGGAGATAGAGCCTTACCAGGCAGTGCAGGGGCTGCCCGGCATGCTGGTGACGCCTACCACCAGACATAAGGGATATGATGGGGATGCGTATTATTTCCATATTTCCAAGTGCATGTATGATTATAATAACCTGGACAGGGGAACCATTGCCACCATTGTCATGAGCGTGGATGAGGGGGTGCTGCGGGACATATGCGCGGTTGCCATTGCAGAGGATGAGGCTGAGTACAACATTAATTTCATTACGGATACCGATGGGTTCGTCATATCCTACCCCAATCCCTTCTATACTGGAATCAACATGAATCCAAGGCTGACGGTTCAGGAATTCGTCCAGGTCACCGGCCTGCTGAAAGGGCAGAACACAGCGGTCAACAAGTATGTCAACCAGAACCGCGGATGGGTCTATTATAATGTCTATAACAAGGATTACATGATGCGGGATATCAGGAATAACCAGATCATGTTCATCCTTATCAGCCTGGCGGCCATCCTGTTTTCCAGCATCCTCATCAGCTATATCGTGCGCAGGATCGGCAGCTCGGTGGCCCTGATCACAGACGGCATTGACCAGGTAAAAGAAGGCAACCTGAACGTATCCGTTGCGCTGGAGAGCAGGGATGAGCTTGGACAGATTGCCAGCAATTTCAACGACATGACAGGGAAGGTCAGGAATCTGGTTGCCGAGGTATCGGAGGCAAAGGATAAGCAGAAAGATGCGGAGATCCGCGCCCTGGAAGCCCAGATTAACCCGCATTTCCTGTATAATACCCTGGATTCCATCAACTGGATGGCAATTGAAAAGGAAGAATACGAAATCAGCCGCATGCTGCGCAACCTGGGGGTCATACTGCGCTACAGCGTGAACCGCAGCAACCAGATGGTCAGCGTCACGGAGGTGGCTGACTGGCTGGAGAAGTACATAAGCCTCCAGCAGATGCGGTTTAACCAGTCCTTCCGGTTTGAGCTGAATGTGGCGGAGGCAGCCGGGAAGGTCAGGATATATAAGCTGCTGCTGCAGCCATTTGTGGAAAACGCCATTATCCATGGGTTTAAGGATACGGAGAAGGGCGGTGTGCTGCGGGTGGATATATTCCTGTCCGAGACAGGGGAGCGGCTTAACATCATCATAGAGGACAACGGGAAGGGGATGCCCCAGGACATGGCGGAGTCCTTTAATGTGCGCGAACAGGCAGTGAAGGATGAGGGCGGAAGCATTGGACTGCACAATGCATTTGCAAGGATGGACATGTATTATGGCAGGGAAGCCGTGTGGAATGTGAACAGCATCGAAGGCATGGGGACGGTCGTTACCCTGACATTGCCTGTGGAAACAGATTTCTGACAGAGGAAATGCTTACTGTAAGGCTGTACGATGGACCGGGAGGGTGTTATGAGGATACTGATTGTAGAAGATGAAGTGATGATAAGGGAGGGCCTGGCAAAGCTTATTAAATTCCATACCGGGCACACGGTAATCGGCGAGGCTTCCAATGGACAGGAGGGCTTGAACCTGGCAGTCAGGTTCAAGCCGGAACTGGTCATCACGGATATCCGCATGCCGGTCATGGACGGACTTCAGATGATAGAAAAGTTCCATGAGATGAACCTGAACATCCGGGCTGTGATACTAAGCGGTTATTCTGAATTTGAGTATGCCAGGAAGGCAATCTACTACGGGGTGGAGGACTATCTGTTAAAGCCCCTGGCAGCCGAGGACATCGTGGATGTGCTGGAGCGCATCGAGAAGAAGATGGAGGAGGAGGAACAGAAAAATGCAGGCACGCCCGGGCAGTGCATAAAGGAACTGGTATACGGCGGTCCCCTGACAGAGGAGGAGGACAGGCGTATCCGGTCCATCTGCGGCTTTGGCATGACCAGTCATTATAAGCTGTATCTGGGATATACAGGGGAGGCCCCCATTGGCTATGAGGAAGAGATAAAGGAGAAATGGGAGCAGATAAAAGACCAGCTGCCTTCCATTACCATGCATGTGGCGTCTGATAAGGTGCGGCGGCAGATCATATGCCTGGCGGCGCTTCAGGAGGGAATGGATGGGGAAGGGGACCTTGTCCCGTGCCCGCTCAGGCAGGCAGTGGAGCGCAGGATTGTGCGGCCGTACAAGCAGAGAAGCGGGCGGGCTGTCTGGGCGGAGGTATCCGCAGGCAGATGGGAGGACATACCGGCAGCGGCCAGGGATGCGGAGGCCCTGTTAAAGGAAGCCATGCCCGTGACCGATGGCGGGCTTCTCACAAGGGAGCGCATGGACCGGATCCAGTGGAAGGAGTTCCATTTCCCGGCGGATATCAGTATGGATATAAAGAACGCCCTGTGCCGCGGATTGCCGGAGGATGTGGGGAAATCAGGGGAACTGTTCATCCGGTATATGGAGGACGGGCCATACAAGGAGCAGGAAATCCGACAGGCGTATCTGAAGGCGGTTTACCTGCTGTTAGACACAATCCGGGAAATCGACGGCACGGCCTATACGCAGATGCAGAATGCGGACCTTCTGTCCAAATGTACGGAAGCAGTCACCCTCCGGGAAATGGAGCAGAGCTACCGGGATGGCCTGGCCCTCCTGTGCAGTCCGCGGCGCATGAAAGAGGATATCAGCAATTACACCATCAAGCGGGCCATCAACTACATCAGGGAGCATTACAAAGAAGGGATATCCCTGGAGGAAGTGGCTGGAAGGCTGGGAATCACGCCGGAGTATCTGAGCACCCTGTTTAACCGGGAGATGGGGGAAAACTTTTCCACGTTCCTGAGAAAGTTCCGTATCAGCCATGCCAAGCGGCTGTTAAAGGGCACGGATATGAAGGTGTATGAAATCGCGGAGGAAGTAGGATATACGGATCCCAAATATTTTGCCAGGGTATTCAAAGAGGAATTAGGCATATCACCGGGAGATTACAGGCAGCAGTGACAGGAGGAAGGATACATGAAGGATGATGTGGGAAAATGGAGGGCTGCGGGCGGATTGGTACCGGCCATTTTAGTTCCGGTTGTCCTGGTCCTGGCTGTTTCGCTTCTGCTTAACGGCTGTGGGGGACGGCCGGAAGCCGGAACAGGGAAGGCGGATGCCGGGGCAGGGGAAGTGGTCATCTGGTCCTACTATGAGACAAAACAACAAAAAGAAGGTCTGGACCGGCTGGTGGAAGGTTTTAACAACCGGCAGAAGGACTATGTGGCCCGGTGGGAGTACCAGGGGCCTTCCTCGGAGTTTAAAAAACTGCTTTCCATCGGTGTGGCGGAGGGAAGCCTGCCGGATGTTGTCATCATTGATAATCCGGACATGAGGAAATATGTGGAGCTGGGCATTTTCGAGGATATAACACGGACCGTGGAAGCGGATTATGACCTGACGGAATTTTATCCCGAGGTCATCTCATCCGTGCGGTATGACGGCAGGTATTACGGGGTGCCCTTCTGCTGCAATAATGTGGGCCTTGTGTATAACAAGGACATGTTCCGGGAGGCGGGGATGGAGCCGCCGGGGAACTGGGAGCAGTTCCTCCATGCGGCAGAGGTGATGACCACAAAAGAACGGTATGGTTTTGCCATGTCCGCAATACTGGAAGAACAGTCCTCCTTCCAGCTGGCCCCATGGCTCCTGTCCACAGGTGAGGACATGGAGGATCTGGGCGGGGAAGGGACGGTGGAGGCCCTTTCCATGATTAAGGAGATGGTGGATAAGGGGTATATGCCCAGGGACTGCATCAACTGGTCCCAGGTGGACGTGGCCAGACAGTTTGCGGCGGGGAAATGCGCCATGATGGAGAATGGTCCATGGGCCCTTCCTCTGGTGGAGGAGGCAGGAATCGATTACGGGGTGGTGACACTGCCTGTGGATGAGCGGAGCATCGTGGTAACCGGAGGAGAGAACTTCGGGATCATCAAAGGAAAAAACGTGGATGGGGCCATGGCGCTGCTGGCCTATTATTATGAAGATGACGTGATGCTGCGGCTCAATGAACAGATGTATGCCCTGCCTCCTGTGAGGCGGCTGGCCGTAAGGCTTCAGGAGTCCAATCCTGCCTACCAGGTGTTTGCACAGCAGATGGAGCACTGCATCACCAGAAGCGCCTATCTTTACTGGCCAAAGATAACAGGGGTTTTATCGGAAAGCCTGTACGGGGTAATCGTGGGTGGGACATCGCCGGAGGAAGCGGCAGATGACATCCGTGACAGGATACAGGCATGCATGCAGGAATGAATTTTCAAACACGCTTTAGGTAGAGAAAATTAAAGAGGGTGGATAATTTTAAACCGTTTTTTTGCCGGATTTAAAATATGTCCACCCTCTTTAATATTTTCCCCTAACAAACAACAAGACCTCCTCTTATAATGAAATCACCAAAAGCAATACAATATTGAGAGGGAGGTTTTTAGAATGAAGAAACGGTTCGTCAGTACATTATTATGCGCAGCCATGGCTGCTTCACTGGTTACGGGATGCGGTTCGGGGACGGCGTCCGGCGGCGGAAACACACAGGCTGCAGCGGATACGGGCAGCAAAAAGGAAGTGGTCATCTGGGATTATTTTGAGACGGATGCCCAGAAGGCAATGATGACCACCTTACTGGACGGATTCAATGCATCCCAGGATGAATTCGTGGCAAGCCATGTGTACGTGCCATTCTCTGATTATGAGAAACAGCTTACTTTGGGAATCGCGTCAGGAGAGCTTCCTGACCTGGTCATCCTGGATGGCTGCTCCATGGCGTCCTTTATCTCTTTGGGACTGTTCGGCGACATCTCGGATGCCGATATTAAATGGGATGAATACATAGCCGGACCAATGGAATCCACCATGGCCGACGGCAGGCATTACGGCATCCCGTTCGCAACCAACTGTACGGCCCTGTTCTACAATAAGGATATGTTTGACGCGGCCGGGCTTGCATACCCGGATGAGAATACCACATGGGATGATTTCCACGAGATGGCGAAAGCCCTGACCAAGGATGGGGTAACCGGTTTTGGTAATGCGGCCACCAACACGGATGAGGGTACGTTCCAGTGCCTGCAGTGGCTCTATACGGCCGGAGGAAGCTATACCGACATCAAGGGCGGCACCGAGGCGTATGAACTGATGCAGGAAATGATTTCAGACGGTTCCTGGACCAAAGAGGTGGTCAACTGGACACAGTCGGATGTTAACAACAACTTCATTGCAGGCAACCTGGCCATGCAGCAGAACGGACCATGGCAGATCCCCGGCATAGCAAAGGATGCCCCGGACTTAAACTACGGCGTGACCGTGCTTCCGAAAAAGGACGCCGCAAGCGGGCAGGCCACCTCTATCCTGGGCGGCGAGAACATGGGCGTGGTTGCAAAGGACGACACAGCGGGCGCGGTTGCATTCCTCAAATACTATGACCAGACCGATGTGATGGTGGAAGCCATGAAACAGTACGGCTCCTTCCCTCCAAAGACAGAAGCCGCCAAGGACGCATACTGGACCGAGGATCCGGTCCAGGCAGAATTCATCACCCAGCTGGAGACATCCATACCAAGAGGACCGTCCGCATCCTGGCCATCCTATTCATCCGCAATCCAGAAGGGCTTCCAGGAAGCGCTTACCATGGCAAAGACACCTGAACAGGTGGCAGAGGATACACAGGCCGCAGTGGATGCTGTTAAGTAGGGAAATGGCGCGTTCATAAAGACACATGTTTAAAAGAAAATGGCTTTCATGCCAGGGCGTGTTTGAAAATTGCTTTCCGTCAGCTGTGCAGATAGCGGGATGAATGACCAGACACGCCCTGGGGCGCCGCGGATGACGCGGCGCCGGTACGGTTCACGGGCCGCCGGTACGGTTCACGGGCCGCCGGTACGGTTCACGGACCACTGACACGATTCACGGGCCACGGCCTGTTTTATGTCCGCCCCCACAGGGGGCGCAGGTGTGTTTGGACATTCATTTCCATAAACAGGGCAGCTTGGCTTGTGGGAAGCAATGTTTAAATACACCGCCAGATGGAGAGGGAGGATCCGGATGAAGGGAAATAAGAGAATGGACACGGCTGCCAAGATGGGCTTCCTGTTTGCAGTCCCGGCAGTGCTGTATATGCTTGTGTTCATCGGCTATCCGATGATACAGAATATCATACTGAGTTTTAAGAATGTGGATGTTTACACATTTTCAGATGCCACAAAACAGAATTTTGTAGGGTTCCGTAATTATATGGAACTGTTTACAGGAAAGAATTCCATCCTGTCAAAGGCCATCATGAACACCCTGGTTTTTACGGTGGGATCGATTTTTTTCCAGTTCATCATTGGCTTTGGCCTGGCCCTGCTGTTCAATAAGAAATTCCCCGGCTGTTCCTTTTTCCGCGGCGTGACCATGATATCCTGGCTTCTGCCCGTGACGGTTGCCGGGCTTTTATTCAAGTTCATGTTTGCCAGCAGCGGAGGCATCGTCAACCAGTTCCTTATGGGGCTTGGGCTTGTAAAGGAACCCATGGACTGGCTTTTAAAGCCGGGCCTTGCCATGACGGCGGCAGTGGTGGCCAACATATGGATTGGAATCCCGTTTAACATGATGCTTCTCATCACTGGTCTGACCACCATTCCCGGAGATATATACGAGAGCGCCAGCCTGGACGGGGCGGGCAAGCTCCAGACCTTGTTCCTGATTACCATTCCCATGATCAAACCGGCCATCATGTCGGTACTGACCCTTGGCTTTGTATACACCTTCAAGGTATTCGACCTTGTATGGGTAATGACAAAGGGCGGGCCGGTCAATTCCACGGAGCTGGTGTCCACCTACGCCTACCGTCTGTCCTTTGAGGAATTCCAGTTCAGCCAGGGCGCGGCTGCCGCCAATGTGCTGTTTTTAATCCTGCTGGTGGTGGGATGTTTCTATATTAAGACAATCAGCGATGATGAGGTGATGTGATATGAAGAAAGAGAATAGGAGTAAACTGATTTCATTCCTGTTAGGCGGTCTGGTGTTCCTGATTTTTATTTTCCCGCTGTACTGGATGATTGTCACTGCCCTTAAGACCCAGGTGGAGATATTCTCCATACCGACCCCGCTGTGGCCAAAGAACCTGACCTTTGAGGCGTTTGCCAAGCAGCTGTCCACTTCAGGGGATACCCTGAGGGGATTTAAGAACAGCCTGATCATATCCTGCGGCGCGACGGTCATTGCAACGGTGCTTTCGATTCCGGCTGCTTACGGCCTAGCCCGGTTCCGGTTCGGGGCCAGGAGGGGACTGGTGCTGTTCTTCCTGATTACCCAGATGCTTCCATCCACCCTGGTACTGACCTCCCTCTACATCATGTTCTCTAAAATGCATCTGCTGAACACATACTGGGCGCCCATCCTGGCCGACGCCACCCTGGGCATCCCCTTCAGCATCATCATCCTGCGCACGTATTTCGTATCCATACCAAAGGAACTGGATGAGGCGGCCAAGATTGACGGCTGCGGCCATGTGTCTGCATTTACAAAAATCATGCTGCCCATTGCCAAACCGGGAATCGTGGTTGCAGCCGTGTTCTCATTTGTATATGCATGGGGCGATCTGATTTACGGCATCACCTTCATCACGAACCCCAATATGAGGCCCATTACCTCCAGCATCTATAATTATGTGCAGCAGTACCAGACCTTGTGGAATTCCACCATGGCATTTGGGATCATTGCCATTTCGCCGGTGGTGCTGATATTCATCTTCATGCAGAAGTACATTGTAAGCGGACTGACCAACGGCGCGGTGAAGGCGTGATGGACCTGCGGGAATTAAAAACAAAAAAGGAGAGGGATAATGAAACTGCATCCGGTAGATTTAAAGAAAATACATATCAATGACCCATTCTGGTCAAAACATGTTTCCCTTGTAAAGGAGGCGGTCATCCCCTATCAGTGGGATGCCATCAATGACAGGATAAAGGACGCGGAGCCAAGCCACAGCCTGATGAATTTCAAGATTGCGGCGGGCCTGTGCGAAGGGGAATTTTACGGGGCCGTGTTCCAGGACACGGATGTGGCCAAATGGCTGGAGGCAGTGGGGTTCGCCCTTGCGGCACAACCGGATGAGGAGCTGGAGCGCACCGCGGACCAGGTCATTGACATCATTGCAAAGGCCCAGTGCCCGGATGGTTACCTGAACACCTACTTTACCATCAGGGAGCCGGAAAAACGCTGGAGCGATTTGTGCGAGGGGCATGAACTGTATACGGCAGGCCATATGATGGAGGCGGCCGTGGCCTATTATATGGGAACGGGCAAAAGGAAGTTCCTGGATGTGGTGCTGCGGTTTGCGGATCTGATCTGCGATACCTTCGGCTTTGAGGATGGTAAAATCCATGGATACCCCGGCCATCAGGAGGTGGAGCTGGGCCTGATCAAGCTGTATCAGGTGACAGGGGAATCCAGATACCTGGAGCAGGCAAAATACTTCATTGACGCCAGGGGCGTGGGGGAGAACTATTTCCTGAAGGAACTGAACCGCCCGGGATTCCGGTACATTTTCCCGGAATTCAAGGATTATGAGCCAATCTATTCCCAGTCCCACCTGCCGGTCCGTGAACAGAAGACGGCGGAGGGCCATGCGGTGCGGGCCATGTACATGTACAGCGCCATGGCCGACCTGGCTGAGGCCTGCGGGGACGATTCCCTGATGGAGGCCTGCCGCATCCTGTGGGACAACATGACCCAGAAGCGCATGTATATCACGGGCAGCATCGGTTCATCCGGTATCCTGGAACGGTTTACCACGGATTACGACCTGCCCAATGACTGCAATTATTCGGAATCCTGCGCATCCATCGGCATGGCCATGTTCGGTCAGCGCATGGGCAACATCACCCGGGAGGCAAAATACTATGACGTGGTGGAGCGCGCCCTGTACAACACGGTGCTGGCAGGCATTGCCCTGGACGGAAAAAGTTTTTTCTATGTCAATCCCCTGGAAGTGTGGCCGGATAACTGCCTGCCCCGCACGTCAAAGGAGCACGTGAAACCCATCCGCCAGAAATGGTTCGGCGTATCCTGCTGTCCGCCCAATATTGCAAGGACGCTGGCGTCCATGGGGCAGTATATCTATGGCGTGGACGGGGAAAGCATCTATGTGAACCTGTTCATTTCCAATGAAACCACGGTGGATATGGGCGGCAGGGAAGTATCCGTGACCATGGAGACCAGGTTCCCGTGGAAGATGGAGGTGGACATTACCTTAAGGGGAGTGCCTGAAAGCGGCATGAAGCTGGCTGTAAGGATACCGGATTATGCCGGGAATTTTGCGGTAAGGTATGTTGGGGATGCAGGGCAGACAGATGGATATGGCCCTGCATTGGTCCGGGAAAAAGGCTATGGAATCATTTCCCTTACAGGGGATGTGTGCCTGCATGTGACATGGGACGCGCCGGCCAGGTTCGTGCACAGCAATCCGCTGGTCCGGGCCGACAGCGGCAAAGTGGCCCTTGTCCGAGGCCCCATCGTATATTGTCTGGAGGAGGCTGATAACGGCTCCAACCTGGCGGCGGTTTATGTGGATCCCGGCACTCCCGTGGCGGAGGAAGAAAAGGATTTGTTCGGAGGAATCATCGGGCTGTCCTTTGCCGGTAAGAAGATATCCGGCTGTGAATGGGGAGGGGACGAACTCTACGGCCTGCACCCCGTCACCTGGGAGGACGTGAAGCTGAAGGCGGTTCCCTATGCCTGCTGGAATAACAGGGGAGTGGGGGAAATGGTTGTGTGGATGAAGGAGTTATTTAAAATGTAATTGAATCGATTGGATTGTTATAAAATGCCGGAGACTCAAAAAGATTGGGACTCTGGCATTTTTAAGTTTGGATTATGGATGTGGAAATATTTCGTGAAATCATCATAGTCATCATAGACATGTTTCTGCTTTAGGGATATGATTAAGATACCATTGCTTCCCTTTCCTCAATCATGGCAGATTGTATGATTCATCTGCGAAAAAGGAGTCTGGAATGATGAATGCCCTGACAAAGAAACTATTAGCCCTATTCCTTCCGGGGCTGGCCTGCATGAATTTATTATCATGCTGTTCTGCCCCGGCTGCCCCGGATTATTCGGACGAAGCAGCACAACCGGCTGACATGCATACCATAGATACCATGGATGAAGCCCGGGAAGCCAGGAAACGATACAAAGCCTTTCTGGAACAGGAGGATATGTATGCACTTACTGCCACTGCAGCATATCCGCGGGGAGACAGCCGTGCAAAATATGCAATTGGTGACTGTACCGGAGATAATGTGCCGGAACTCCATTTGACCTTTGGGACAAACTATTACATTTATACATACCGGGATAAGGAGGTTGTACTTCTGCGGGATTTCTCCCGGTATCCCCTGGTAATTCCGGCTGAAAATGGGGCAATCATAGTATCGGAACGCTCTGAAACCGGAGATGATACCATCCAGTCCAGCTATCGGATACCACAACCGGATGACCCTTTTGCCGAAACATTGCGGGTAGAAGGAAGCAGGGATTATTATGGTTACCTGGTACTTGATGAATACGGCTATCCAATGGATTCCAAATCCCAGTATTTTACCAGTACCTATCAGGGAAATCAAAGTGATGGGAAGTATCTTTATCATATGAATGAAAAGGAATGTACAAAGGCAGAATGGGAAAAAGAAGTGGGAATCTGCCTTGAAATCATGGAAGATGAGTCAAAACAGATGGCATGGGAGTATATTTTCCCCAAAGAAGAATGGGACTATTTAGATGCCATGGAAGAAGGAAATGGTGTCCAGGAGGATATGGACAGCGGGGAATGGGCGTTCTATCAACGGCTGCTATCCGGTGAATATCAATGGTTTGATGCGGCATCCCAGTCCAGGTTCCATTCCAGATATATGGCCAGTCTGGATGAAACTACCGGAAGAAGTAACTTAAAATATATTTTGATGGACTTTAATGGCGATGGCAGCCAGGATTTATTCATCCAGTATGATCCATCCCCTGCGAATTATACCACAGCTGACTTTTCCTATGAAAACGTAAGCAGATGCATCGGTTTTTTCAGCTATGCAGATGGAAACCCCTATGGATGGATCATCGATGGAGCTACAGGCGTACGCTTCATACCACTGCGGAATGGACAGATGATTCATATGGAAGGTTATGCTGTTACAGAAGACCTTTATCTTGGCGCGTCCCATTCCAGATACTCCGGCTTGAGTGAAATTGAAAAAGCATATCACCTGGTATATGTAGATCTTTCTAACGAAGATTACTTTTATGACAGGGATTGGTACGAAAATTCATATGGTAAGGACAGGGTGTTCCATCAGGGTGAGACCCTTCATTTTGTGCAGGAGTATATGGATGACCACCCTGCTGGCGGACAAAAAGAACTTTCAGAAGAAGAGTGGGCGGCTGTTGAGGAAATGATTGGGGAACTTCTGATTCCAGACAGTGAATGGAAACCAGCTTCCGTATTTCCTCCCAACCGTTACCCGGCCGGTTTTTCTCAGGGATGAGGGGAGGGAGTGTCTGATTCCTTATCTTTGTATACCCAAATGCCTTGACTTCTGTTTACAACCATAATAAAATAAAGAATGGATGATTTTGGGCGTACTTCCAAGGTACGTCCTATTTTACACAATGGAAAACGGAGGACGAACATTTTGTCAAAGATAGATAGCCAGCTGGCAGAAGAGATAAAAAAGCGGAGGACATTTGCAATCATATCCCACCCCGATGCAGGTAAGACCACACTGACGGAGAAGTTCCTGCTGTACGGAGGCGCCATCAACCTGGCCGGTACGGTCAAGGGGCGCAAGGCAGCCAAGCATGCTGTTTCGGACTGGATGGAGATAGAGAAGGAGAGAGGTATTTCCGTCACCTCTTCAGCCATGCAGTTTAATTATGAGGGATTCTGCATCAATATCCTGGATACGCCGGGGCATCAGGATTTCTCAGAGGACACATACCGTACCCTGATGGCGGCTGACTCGGCAGTCATGGTAATTGACGGTTCCAAGGGTGTGGAGGCCCAGACCATCAAGCTTTTCAAGGTCTGCGTCATGCGCCATATCCCTATCTTCACATTCATCAATAAGTTTGACCGTGAGGCCAGGGACCCATATGAACTGATGGATGAGATTGAAAATGTCCTGGGCATCCGCACCTGTCCCGTAAACTGGCCCATTGGCTGCGGCAAGAATTTTAAAGGCGTATATGACCGCTTTACCAGGAAGATAACCACCTTTACGGCTGCCATGGGCGGCGCCAAGGAGGTTGCAAGCCAGGAGTATGGGCTGGATGACGGGAACCTGGAGGATGTGATCGGTTTTTCCTACCATCAGCAGCTGATGGATGATATCGAGCTGCTTGACGGGGCCAGCGACGAGATGGACATGGAACGTGTACAGCGGGGCAACCTGTCTCCTGTATTCTTTGGTTCTGCTTTGACAAACTTCGGTGTGGAGACATTCCTGGAGCATTTCCTCAAGATGACCACCCCGCCCCTGTCCAGAAGGACGCTGGATGGGGAAATCGACCCATTCCGTCCGGATTTCTCGGCCTTTGTGTTTAAAATCCAGGCCAATATGAACAAGGCCCACAGGGACAGGATTGCGTTCATGCGTATCTGCTCCGGCAAGTTTGAGGCGGGGATGGAGGTCAACCATGTCCAGGGCGGCAAGAAAATCCGCCTGACCCAGCCCCAGCAGCTCATGGCCCAGGACCGCAAGATTGTGGAGGAGGCATATGCAGGGGATATCATCGGCGTGTTTGACCCGGGCATCTTCTCCATCGGCGACACGCTGTGCAGTTCCAGTGAGAAGTTTGAATTTGAGGGCATCCCTACCTTTGCGCCGGAGCATTTTGCAAGGGTGCGCCAGGTGGACACCATGAAGCGCAAGCAGTTCATCAAGGGCGTGAACCAGATTGCACAGGAGGGCGCCATCCAGATATTCCAGGAATTTAATTCCGGCATGGAGGAGATCATTGTGGGCGTGGTGGGCGTGCTGCAGTTTGAGGTGCTGACCTACCGCCTCCAGAATGAATATAATGTGGAGGTCATACTGGAGAAGCTTCCATTTGAGCATATCCGCTGGGTGGAGAATCCGGGCCAGGTGGATGTGGCAAGGATCCAGGGCACTTCTGATATGAAGCGTATCAAGGATTTAAAGGACAATCCCCTGCTCCTGTTCATCAACAGCTGGAGCGTGGGCATGGTCCTGGACCGCAATCCGGGCCTTGAACTCAGCGAATTTGGCAGGGCATAATATGAGCATGCCCTATTAGCGGTATGTGGATTATCATGAAGTATTCCGGTCCATCGTACCGGGGAAAGCAGGAGGTATCTGACATGAGTAAGATTGACGTTGTAAGGGCCGCCATGGTAGAAGCCATGAAAGCCAAGGACAAGGCAAGGAAGGATTCCCTTTCCATGCTGCTGTCAGCACTGAAGAATGCCGAGATAGATAAAAGGGAGCCTCTCACGGAGGCGGAAGAAAATGCAATCGTGAAAAAGGAAATCAAACAGACCCAGGAAACCTATGACCTGGCTCCGGCTGACCGTGAGGACATCCGGGGGGAGGCTGCTGCCCGTCTGGCCGTTTACAGGGAATTTGCACCGGCTGACATGAGCGTGGAGCAGATCACCCAGGTCATCCGGTCCGTACTTGACGAACTGGGCCTGACCGAACCCACGGCCAAGGATAAGGGCGCCATCATGAAGGTGCTGATGCCCAAGGTAAAGGGCAAGGCGGACGGCAAGGTGGTCAATGAGACCCTGGCCTCCATGCTTAAGTAGGAAGGCAGATATTGTTATGACCTGTAAAATATAATAACGCGGAGCCGTCTTCGCGGATGAAGGAGATTTGACATGGATTACAGAAAAGAAATTGAAGGATTTATGGATGCCCACAGGGATGAGATGATTGAGGATATCTGTACGCTCTGCAGGATTAACAGCGAGAAGAAACCCTATGTGGAGGGAAAGCCCTATGGGGAGGGAACATTTGAAGCCCTGAATGCAGCACTTACCATGGCTGAGGGATATGGATTCTCCATCAACAATTATGACAATTATGTGGGGACAGCCGACTTAAATGACAAGGAAAGGCAGTTGGACATCCTGGCCCACCTGGATGTGGTCCCGGCAGGAGAGGGCTGGGTGGAGACAGCGCCCTTTGAACCGATGGTAAAGGACGGTAAGCTTTACGGACGCGGAACCGCGGATGACAAGGGTCCGGCGGTGGCAGCGCTTTATGCCATGAGGGCTGTTAAGGAACTGGGAATCCCGCTGTCAAAGAATGTACGCCTGATCCTGGGCACGGATGAGGAGTGCGGAAGCTCTGACATTGAATACTATTACGGCAGGGAGAAGGAAGCGCCCATGACATTTTCACCGGACGCTGAGTTCCCTGTAATCAACATTGAGAAAGGCCGTCTGGAGGGACATTTTAACGCATCCTTCCAGGCCTCTGAGGCAGTGCCCAGGCTTGTGAAGGTGGAAGCCGGAATCAAGGCCAATGTGGTCCCAGGCAAGGCAAAGGCAGTGGTGGAGGGCGTTGACCTTGCAACACTGGAAGGGACTGCCAGGGAAGTGGAAGCAGGGACAGGGGTATCCTTTGGCTTTGAAGGCAATTTCCCTGTAATACAGATTACGGCCCAGGGTGACGGCGCGCATGCATCCACGCCTCAGGAGGGCAGGAATGCGCTGACCGCACTGCTCTTATACCTGACCCGTCTGCCTCTTGCGCAGTGCCCGCAGATGGACGCCGTAGGCGCCCTTGTGGAACTGTTCCCTCATGGCGACACCTGCGGAAAGGCTGCCGGCATTGCCATGGAGGATGAGCTGTCCGGTTCCCTGACCCTGGCATTCAGCATGCTGACCGTATCCTCAGACAGCCTGGAAGGCGTATTCGACAGCCGCTGCCCAATCTGCTCCAATGAGGATAATGTGCTGAAAGCGGTTAAGCAGAACATGGCTGCCAAGGGCCTGACACTGGAAAATGAAACCATGGTCCCGCCTCATCATGTGGACGGCAACTCCCATTTTGTCAGGACACTTCTGGCCGTATATGAGGAGTACACCGGACTTAAGGGAAGCTGTGAATCCACAGGCGGCGGCACATATGTACATCATCTGGAGAACGGAGTGGCATTTGGCGCGGCGCTTCCGGGAACCGATAACCATATGCATGGCGCGGATGAGTTTGCGGTTGTGGATGAGCTGCTGGTGAGCGCAAAGATATTTGCACAGGTCATCGTGGAACTGTGCAGCTAGTGTGCTGGCACGATGACTTCTGGTAAAACTCCGCAGGATATTTTTCTGAGGGTGCAGGTCAAAAAACGGAGGCGTAGCGGGCTACGCTGAGTATTTTTGATTTGTGCTATCAGGAAAATAGACAAGGAGGTTTGCCTGAATGTCATCGTGTCAGTACACTAGTTTTAAATACTAAAATATATGCATGATCATGACCCCCTTGCTGACTGGATGACTGGACCTGATGACCGGATTGATATGGATTCATGGAAAGGAGAAAGCAGCATGGGCGGTTTAATCGGATTATCGGGACAGCCCTTTAAAGGTATGGAAAACAGCCTTTTGCGGCTGTCCCGTCTGCGTGGTGCGAAGGAAGGAAATCTGCAGGGGCAGGATGTACTGGGACAGAAATCACAGGGGCAGGATGTACCGGGAAAGAAAGTACAGGGGCAGGATATGCCGGGGCAGAAGGTACAGGGGCAGGATGCACTGGGACAGAAAGTGCCGGGGCAGAAAGTAAACGGTGAGATGTCTGAGACAGAAGGCAATGCCCGGACGGACCGGTTCCAGTGGTCCGGGAATAGGGGACTGCCTGAGGATATGCTGTCCGGGAACCTGATGGGAAGCAGTGGGAAGACATTGGATGAATCCGCTGTGAAGGCTGGTGTGATCCAGGTTTCTACACAATCATCGTTCCAGGTATCCAAACAGTACGGCAAGATGGCATCTGCCCGTTCCACCGCCCAGGTACAGCAGGTCATGGGGGATATACAGCAAAGCATCATACGTCTTAAGACAGCAGCGGTATATGGTGATGATGAGCAGAGGGTTAAAGCCGCCAGGGCTGTCCGTTCCCTTCAGCAGCTGTTGGGCAGAGGCGGCAGGAAGCTAAGGCGGTTAAACCGGGAAAAGCTGAAGCAGTGTGCGCAGAAAAAGGCGCAGAAGCAGAGGGAAGAGCGGAAAAGCCGCAGACTGAAGCTGGAATTAAAACGCATGCGTTCAGCTGGAAAAGGAAGTGATTATACCCTGGTGCAGGAGGGGATGGCGGATGAGGCATATATCCGTGGTTACCGCAGATACAGGATGGCAAGGGATGCATACGGCCAGCCGGTTCCGGGGACAGGGAACATGACTGCCCCGGTATTGCCCGGCGGCATGGGCAATGGCATTGACAGTGGTATGGGCAGCAGCGTGGGCAGCGGCGTGGCAGCTGAAAGCGGCGGGGAAATCATTCAGGGAGAGGTTGTGGTTTCCAGCGATTCCTCCTTATAGGGAAATGGGAGCCGCTGTGTCATGGGGCAGGCAGGAAGAAGATGGAGGATGTAAAGACGGGTATGAAAATGATGAAATTATTGCCGGTACTATTAGCTGCAGCTATTGTCATGACAGCGGCGGCTGGCTGCGGTTCCAGGGATGACAGCCAGGCAGTAAAGGAAACTGAGGCAGGGCCTGCGGTCACGTCTTCCCCGGCAGCCAATCCGGCCGGTGGGGCAGGGGATGGATCCGGTGAGGAAGATGGGGCTGGGAATGCAGATGCAGCCAATGGGGCAGATAAAGCCGGAGCAACAGATAAAACTGAAACGGAAGATAAGACCAAGGATACGGATCCATCCGGCCAAACAGGAGAAGGCGGCGCGGAGGAGGCCTACAGCAGGATACCGGATCCTCCCGCATCAGACGGAAGTAAGATACTTTTCGTGGGCAACAGCCATACCTACACCAATGACCTTCCCGGCATGTTCTATTCAATGGCAGAGGCAGGGGGACACAAGGTAGACGTATACGACCTGACGGAAGGCTACTACACGCTTAAGATGTACTCTGATCCTGAGGATGAACTGGGAAGCGTGCTGACGGATGCGCTTAAGGGTGAAAGCTGGGATTTTGTTGTATTACAGGAGAATACCAATGCCTCCATTGCCCTCAATGCAAAGAAGGATATGTATCCATACGCCCGCCAACTGGATGGGATGATACAAAAGGCAGGCGGACAGACCGTATTCCTGATGACCTGGGCGCCAAAGGACGGGGCCGGCGTCCTCAGCCATGAGATGGTACAGACCCAGCTGTCACTGGGATACAGGACCATTGCTGAGGAACTGGATGCACTGCTGATTCCCGGTGGGGAAGTATTTGAGGCAGCAAGGAAGCAGGCGGAAGGCCTGGAACTGTGGGGTGAGGACGGACAGCACCCATCGGAGGAAGGCACATATCTGGCCGCATGCTCGGCTTACGCGCTGCTGTTCCAGGAGTCGCCAGTGGGCAATTCATTTGTGTCGGACCTGGACCAGGCAGTGGCAGGGGAACTGCAGGAAATTGCAGATGCTTACATACTGGGTACAAAAAAGTCTTGACAAATGAGTATGAGTGATGTATCTTCTTAACTAAGACAAATCCTAGTTGATTAATAGAGAATAAGTACAGGAGGATCTTATGAATCAGTTCAAAGCCATGCAGATGAATATGGATATGATGAACGGCATGTACATGATGATGTGCTGTGTATCCGCATGGGCAAAAAACTGAATGTAAGTTTCATCTGTATGGATTGTGATTAATTGAGATTGAGTTGCATTGAGGAAAATGCTTCGAGGCCGCAAGTCCGTGCAGGACGTGCGGCTTTTTTGGAGTGCAGGCGGTCCACAAGGTCAGGATCCAGATGAACGAAAGAAAGGAAATGAAATCATGGAAGAGAACAGAGAAAATCCCATTATCCGGCTGGAAGGGCTGGGTAAGCAGTTCCAGACATCCGGCGGTCCGGTCACGGCGCTGGAGGATATCAACCTGGAGATACGCTACGGGGAGGTATTTGGAATCATCGGACTGTCCGGGGCCGGCAAAAGCACCCTTGTACGCTGCATCAACTATCTGGAGGTGCCCACATCGGGCAAGGTAATATTCGAGGGAGAGAACCTGTCAGCCATGAAGGACAGGGAGAAGCGCCTGGCAAGACGCTCCATGGGAATGATATTCCAGCAGTTCAACCTTCTGGCCCAGAGGAATGTGCTTCAGAATGTGTGCTTCCCGCTGGAGATATCCGGGGTATCCAAATCAGAAGCAAAAAAACGGGCGGAAGAGTTACTGAGGCTGGTGGGGCTTGAGGACAGGATGAAGGCATATCCGGCCCAGCTCTCAGGCGGCCAGAAGCAGAGGGTGGCGATTGCACGTGCCATGGCCACCAACCCCAAGGTGCTTCTGTGTGACGAGGCAACCAGCGCCCTGGACCCCAACACCACCAAATCCATCCTGGAACTTCTTAAGAAGATTAACCGGGAAATGGGAATCACGGTGATTGTCATAACCCATGAGATGGCTGTAATCGAAGCAATCTGCGACAGGGTGGCAATCATTGACCACAGCCATATTGCGGAAGTGGGAAAGGTGTCTGAGATATTCTCAGGACCCAAATCAGATATCGGCCGCCAGCTGATCCTGGGGGATGTGGGAGCCCAGGGAACCAGCTTCGGACAGTCCCGGCAGATCCGCATTATCTTTGACGGAAGGGAATCCTCGGAACCCGTCATCGCCAACATGGTCCTGGCGTGTAAGGTCCCGGTCAATATCATGCATGCGGACACCAGGGATATCGAAGGAAAAGCCATGGGCCAGATGATCATCCAGCTGCCGGAGGACGAGACGGACGCCGGAAGGATCTGCAACTATTTAAAGACAGCCCACGTGGCATTTGAGGAGGTGCGTTAAGATGCAGTTTGATTCAACAACCATTAACATGCTCATAAAGGGAATTGGGGAAACATTCTATATGGTGCTGCTGTCCTCTGCCCTGTCCTATATCATAGGCATTCCGCTGGGAATTGCACTGGTCGTCACGGACAAGGACGGAATCAGCCCGGTTCCTGTTTTCAACAAGGTTCTTGGAGTGGTAATCAACCTTCTGCGTTCCGTGCCTTTCATCATCCTGTTAATCATGGTAATCCCCATCACCAGGCTGATTGTAGGTAAGATATATGGCTCCAACGCAACCGTTGTCCCGCTGGTGATTTCAGCATCCCCTTATATTGCGCGCATGGTGGAGTCTTCCCTGAAGGAAGTGGATGCAGGCGTCATCGAGGCGGCCAAGTCCATGGGGGCCTCCACCTGGCAGATTATCGTGAAAGTCCTGCTGCCGGAGGCAAAGCCGTCCCTGTTGGTGGGGGCAGCCATTTCCGTGACAACAATCTTAGGATATTCTGCCATGGCGGGATTTACCGGCGGCGGCGGACTGGGAGATATCGCTATCCGCTATGGTTACCATCGGTACCAAACGGATATGATGCTGGTGACCGTAGTGCTTTTGGTCATCATCGTACAGCTGATTCAGGAGATATTCATGCGCATGTCCAGGAGAAGCGACAAGAGGATCCGATAGGTTTTAAAGGAAGTCAATCCGGCGGAACAACTGTGTACTGCCGTTGCCGGAATGATCCGGCAACGAAGGGAACACCTGCCGGCTGATGATAAAATGCCCGTAAAGGGTAAATAAGGGGGCAGCCCCGAAATGAGGAGGAAATCATTATGAAGAAGAGAGTATTAGGCGCAGCCGTACTGGCTGCAGCACTGGCAGCAGGGGCACTTACCGCCTGCTCAGGAACTGCAAAGGAAACCACGGCAGCTGAGACAGCGGCAGGGACATCAGCAGAAACAACAGCAGCCGGAGCAGACGCGCAAACCACTGAGGCAGGTTCTGAAGCAGCAGATACCACAGCTGCCGCGGACCTTCAGAAAATCATTGTAGGCGCAAGCCCTGCACCCCATGCTGAGATCCTGAATGCAGCCAAGGAAGTGCTGGCATCCAAGGGTTATGAGCTGGAAATCGTTGAATACACGGACTATGTACAGCCGAACAACGCACTGGACACAGGCGACCTGGATGCAAACTATTTCCAGCATAAGCCATACCTGGATTCCTTCAATGCACAGAACGGAACTAAGTTAGTCAGCGCAGGAGCCATCCACTATGAGCCGTTCGGCATCTATGGCGGAAAGGTGTCTTCCCTGGATGAACTGCAGGACAAGGCAGCCGTGCTGGTACCTAATGATGTGAGCAATGAGGCAAGGGCGCTTTTACTTCTGGAAGCTCAGGGCTTAATCAAGCTGAAAGAGGGCGTGGGCCTGGAAGTAACCAGGAATGACATTGTGGAGAACCCGAAGAATCTGGAAATCGTGGAGATGGAGGCGGCGCAGCTTCCCCGTTCCCTTCCGGATGCGGATATTGCTGTCATCAACGGCAACTACGCAATTGAAGCAGGGCTTAAGGTAAGCGATGCACTGGCAACCGAAGACTCCCAGTCCCTGGCAGCAACCACTTATGGAAACATTGTGGCTGTAAAAGAAGGCGAGGAAAACAGCGATGCCATCAAGGCGCTGGTAGAGGCGCTGACCAGCCCGGAGGTAAAGCAGTTCATGGAGGAGAGATACGAAGGGGCAGTTGTTCCTCTGTTCTAAACCAACCTTATAATATGTGGTGTGTAAGCCGTAATCCGCCGGGACAGGTTCCCGGCGGATTGTATTTTTTTGTAAGTTATGATATACTCTTCACGTATGATTGGACCGGATTGTACCGGCATAAGAAAGGGGACTATACATGGATTACGGACATGGTAATACCAGCCAGTCAGGGGAAGGCAGTACCCCTGATTCAAATAGGACAGACAGAAACCAGGCACCCAATGAACCGGTGGTCGTGGCGGAACAGCCGGCATGTCCGGTGGATCCCGGCACGGATGACAGCGGCAATGGATGGAGCCAGCCAGGTCCCCGTGGATATGAGGAAAGCGCTTGGAGCCAGCCGGGAGAGGTGCCGCCCCGGCAGGAAATCTGGAGCCGCCCGGAGGACAGGCAGAATTGCCCGGAGGACAGCCGGAACCGGAACAGTTCCAGCGGGCAGTCTGATGGCCCTTGCCAGTCAGGCGCACTGGATCAGGGAAGGAACCAGGACAAAGGACAGCCGGAACATAAGCCGGAGTACAAGACAGCGCCTCCTTCCTATTCAGGACAGGCCGGGAACCAGTATTACGGGCAGGGAAGTGCAGGCCGGTCACAGAACCGCTCCCAAAGCCAGTATCAGGGGCAGGATGAATATCAGACCCAGTATCAAACTCAGTATCAGACCCAGACCAGCGGCCGGAACCAATATCAGAAACCGTCTGAAGAAAAGAATGGGATGGCAATCACTTCCCTTGTCATGGGAATCCTGTCCCTTGTCACATGCTGCTGCGGTTGGATTGCACTTGTGCTGGGGATTCTGGGCATCATATTCGCCATCTTATCAAGGGGTGAAGACAGTATGTGCAGCCAGGCCAAGGCGGGATTGATCCTTTCCATAATAGGCGTTTCAATTGCAATCCTTGTAATCCTTGCATATATTGGGCTGCAGATGTTATCCATCATTCCGGATACGTTTTAAACCGTTGTCCTGGTCCGTGTCCTGAAAATCATCCTGAACCGGATCCGGGATTCTAATACCCGTAACGGCTGCATATATAAGTAGTAAGAAGCTGCCGGAGGGATAGTTACGCGAATTTATGATCTCAAACAGAAAGAAGTTATTAATGTGAAGACCTGCAAACGTCTGGGGTTTGTGGGGGATGTGGATTTCGATATGGAGACTGGCTGCATGCTGGCCCTTATCGTACCCGGTCCCGGATGTATCTGCGGTTTCCTGGGCAGGGAAAAAGAGTATATAATTCCCTTCTGTGATATCTGTCAGGTTGGAAATGATATTATACTGGTGGATATAAAAGAAAAAGATGTGTCGGAAAATATAAAATGCTGAATCCCGCCGCCAGGCACAGAACCATCTGATGTCTGGCGGTATTTGCATGAAAGGGAGGAGTGGCCGGCAGGATTCATCCTGCCGGCCGGTTTGTGAGAAAAAGTTGTATGAAAAGCATTAGCTTTTTTACATTTTCAAGGATACATAAAAAATGTGATGATTCTATGTGGAAAATGTGAAAAAAATGTGAAGCTGCATTAGAGTATGTCTATATGCTGGGATTCCCACACACGCCTATGAGGGCAGGCACCCCTGGCGCCGCCATCACTGCGTAGATAAAGGGGCGGTTCAGTATCATTTCCCCTGACGCTTCCCCTGGAAGGGAACCGTCCAGCGGGGGGATGACAAGGCAGGAGGCGGCATTGATGCCATTTTCATCCATCCGGATGCCGGATGCCTGGCTAATGCCTGACAGGCAGGCGGGGCTGTCAGCAAGGCCGGAAAAATCAGCCTGGCCCGGTGTAAATACCTGACTTACCCCAAGATCTTCCAGGATTGGACGCAGTTCCAGACAGGTGCCGTATTGGAATTTGGGGATGTTTAAGGTTATCCGCCCATAAGGTTCATTGATAATATGCCCGAACATCTCCGCCATCCGTTCCTCAGATGACAGCAGGGCCTGAGGGGTAAAGCCCTCATCAGGCAGTACGAGGATCAGGGTACTGTTTTCTTTCAGGGAAATGACGGCCCTCATGAATCCCTGACCATGGTAGTAGCTGCAGTTCCTGCTGTCCGTCATATATTCACATGTGACTGCCTGGCCGTCCGCAGGATGGAATTGGCCGGATACATTCTTTGAACTGTCAAAATGAAATACCCACTGGCTGCTGTAGGACATGGTATCCAACATGTGCATGGTTTCATCCTGCGACAGTACAAGCCCGGGGGAAATGCCCTGGTTTCCATGATCCATCAGCCAACGGTTCATGACTGCGGCTGAATTGGCATGGGTCAAATCCATGCGGAAGACATCGGAATGGTATTGCTGTTCAATCATCCTTCTGAGATTGGCATCCAGGGGACTTCCATCGTTCAGCCACATGGAACTGACTGGTTTAATCATGCTGGCTTCGTTGTCACGGTACATGAGCCTGTACAGGCTGCCGCATTCAGCCGCCATCCGGCTGGCATCCTGTCCGGGGGATGTGAGCAGTCCGTATAACTGGTTCCTGGTACTGCCGCCCGCGGCCTGGGCCGTCAGGGCCAGGGAGTAGTAGAGGCTGACTGGCGAGTAACACTGGTTTACCTGGCTGTCCTTTAACACGGCGGAGGCTGTCTTGTATGAAAAGCTTGTGATTCCGGCCAGGAATCCATCGCTCAGCGTGCTGTTTTGCTGGATGGCCCGCTGGCTTCCGGCATCGCCATAGGCAGCGGCAGCCGGACGGGCGGCAAATGCCTCCTGGCGGTAAGGGATGCCAGCCTCCTGCTGTACCGGAGGACGGCCGGAACCGGCAGCGCCAGGTCCGGCTTCTGCTGATACGGGAATGGCGGGGATGAGCATAAAAGAGACGGCCAGAAGCCCGGCCGTCATTTGGGTAATTGTATTCCTTATCATATTGCAATCCCTCCTGACATGATGGTAACAGGGTTCTTATAATATCATTGTATCAGATTCAGGAGGAGGGCGTATTTCATTTTCCTTAATTAAATCATACAAAAACCGCATTGCATATGGCACGGCTGCAGGAACAGGCAAATGACCAGAAAAGCGGCGGGCCGGATTACAGGTTCCTGTGGATGGTTTCCAGAATCCCGCGCAGTTCCCCCACATCAATCTGCCCGGGTGCCGAGGCCCCGCCCGCAGAGCCGAAGGTCAGGCAGGAACCAAAGACCTCGCCGCTTAAACGGCTGATGAGCCCGGTGCCTTTCATGGACATGGAAATGACCTGGCAGGAAAGTGTGCGGGAAGCTTTTTCCGTGGCTGACAAAAGGGTCAGTACATCGCTGGCCGAACCCGGCATCACGGCAATCTTGGCAATATCAGCGCCCAGGAAGTCCATCCGCTCCAGACGTTTTAACAGCTCCTTTTCATCGGGCGTTGCGGTAAAGTCGTGGTTGGAGAGGATGACGCCCACGTTGTTTTCGTGGGCCAGCCTAATCAGGTCCCGGACCGCATGGTCATCGGAAAACAGCTCTATGTCCACCAGGTCGGCTGAGCCGGAACAGATGGCGCGTTCAAGGAGGGTCCGGTAATCGGCCGCGGATGCAGGCAGGTTCCCGCCCTCCCCATGGGTCCGGAAGGTAAAGAGCAGGGGAATCCTGCCAAGGGTCCGGGCCAGGACGGGCATCACCCTGTCAACGGCGCCGGGGTCCAGTATGCCGACATACCAGTCAGCCCTCCACTCAGCCACATCCACAGGAAGGGTGGTAAAACGTCCGGCTTCCCGTATAAGGGAATCAAAGCCGGTTTCCACCAGAGGCGCGCATATCTTGGGAATCCCTTCCCCCAGTATTACATCTTTTATCTTCACATTATTCATATGGAACCAGCCTTTCTATGTTCTGCTATGGGTCTTATTATAAAACGGGGAGGGAGATTCGTCCATACAGTTATGAAAATAAATACAAAGTCCTTGCGATTCATAGATGATTCGGTTAAAATAAATGCAGCACGAAAGCCGTGAATAGAGGAAAGGAAGTATTGAACAGATGAAATGCCCTTATTGCAACGAATCAGATACAAAGGTTATCGATTCCAGGCCTGCCGATGACAACAGCTCCATCCGCAGGCGCCGCCAGTGTGAGAGCTGCGGCAAGCGTTTTACCACATATGAGAAGCTGGAGACCATGCCCTTAATGGTGATTAAGAAGGACGAATCCAGGGAGACGTATGACCGCTCCAAGATTGAAGCCGGAATCATCCATTCCTGCCATAAGCGTCCCGTGTCCACTCAGCAGATCAACACGGTGATTGACGAGATTGAAAACCAGATATTCAACATGGAGGAAAAGGAAGTCCCCACCTCTGTCATCGGTGAGCTGGTCATGGAGAAGCTTAAGATGCTGGATGAGGTGGCATATGTGCGTTTTGCTTCCGTATACAGGGAATTCAAGGATGTGAACACATTTATAGATGAGATTGGAAAACTGCTTAAAAAGTAGACAAGGAAGGATTAACGCGGATTATGCTGGAAATGTTTTATCCACAGCGGTATGAGGTTTCTGCCTATGTGATTCCATATGCCCATTACCATGCCCAGGGAATCAGGGGCGTCATATTTGATATTGATAATACGCTGGTTCCCCATGACGCGCCGGCTGATGACCAGGCCAGGGAACTGTTCAGGCATCTTCATGAGATGGGGATGGATACCTGCCTGCTGTCCAATAATAAGGAACCAAGGGTCAGGGCCTTTGCGGAGGATGTGGGTTCTGCCTATATCCATAAGGCCGGGAAGCCGGGGACAGCCGGTTATGGGAAGGCCATGGAGCGCATGGGCACGGACCGGGAGAGCACGCTTTTTGTGGGGGACCAGCTGTTTACGGATGTATATGGGGCCAACCGGGCTGGTATCCTGAGTATTTTAGTGAAACCCATCAATCCAAAAGAAGAGATACAGATTGTCCTGAAACGGTACCTGGAAAAGCCGGTACTGTATTTCTACAAAAAGCACCGCCGCAGGAAGCCATGAGGCAGGCGCCGGACCGTGACAGATCATGTTATTATCATAGAATGAACAGCAGGGAGCGAGACGGAAAATGGACGGAAAGACAAGAGTATGCGGACTGATAGCAAACCCGGTGGAGCATTCCATGTCACCACTGATGCAGAATTTTTATGCGGAGCGCACGGGCGTGAACCTGGCATATGTGCCGTTTAAGGTGGAGGATGAGGGGGTAGGCGATGCGGTCAGGGGTGCATTTGCCCTGAATATCCTGGGATTGAACGTGACGGTACCCCACAAACAGCGGGTGATGGAGTACCTGGCGGATATTGATGAGGATGCCCGGGCAATCGGCGCTGTCAATACCCTGGTGCGGGTACAGGACGGGTATAAGGGTTATAATACGGACGGTGCAGGTTTAAAACGCGCCCTGGATACGGCTGGTATCGGGATCTGCAATGAAAACTGCATCCTGATTGGGGCGGGAGGCGCTGCCAAGGCCGCCGCTTATGTGCTGGCCAGGGGAGGCGCCAAGTCCATCTTCATACTGAACCGGAGCCAGGAAAAGGCCGGTGAGCTGGCGGATTATATCAACGGGCTGATGGGCCGCGCCATAGCGTCCGCCCTGCCGCTTGACGGATATGGTGCCCTGCCCCGGATAAGGTCCGGTTATCTGGCGGTACAGTCTACCAGTGTGGGCATGTATCCCCATGGGGACCAGGTGGTGATAGAGGACCCGCGTTTTTATGAGCTGGTCCACACCGGTGTGGATATTGTGTACACACCTGCCAGGACCAGGTTCATGGAACTGGTGGAGGAAGCTGGAGGCAAGGCGGTTAATGGCCTGGATATGCTGCTGTACCAGGGAATCATTGCTTATGAACTGTGGAATCCCCAGGTGCGGGTGGATGAGGAAAGCATATGCATGGCAAGGCGGTTGATTGAGGAACAGCTGGCCGGGGCCAGGTCCAAGCACAACCTGATCCTCATCGGGTTCATGGGTGCGGGAAAAACCAGTGTGGGACTGGCCTATGCCAGGCAGTACGGAATGCCCATCATTGACACGGACCAGAGGATTGAGGAGGCCGCGGGCATGGCCATTGCGGATATATTCGCCACCCAGGGCGAGGATGCGTTCCGAAAGCTTGAGACAGGGGTCTTAAACCAGCTTCTGGCCCACACGGACCATGCCATCATATCCGTTGGGGGCGGACTTCCCCTGCGGGAGGAAAACCGGGCCCTTTTAAAACAGCTGGGCTGCGTGGTCTATCTGGATGTATCGCCGGAGACCGTGATGGAGCGGATTGGAAGGGATGTGTCCGACCGTCCCATGCTTCAGTCGGAGGATGTGGAGGGAAGGATCCGCGAACTGCTTTCCTACCGGCGCCCGGTCTACGTGGATGCCTCCCATTTGATTGTGGATGTAAACGGCCGGAAGGTGGAGGAAATTGTGGGGGAAATCCATAAAAGGGCAGGGATTTAGAAGAAATTTGGAGAAATTTACACTGCCAATAAAAAAAACCTTGAAAATGCTGTCTACATAGTATAGAATATAAAAGATTAAAGACTTATTGGGCGCTGTGTCTGGCGCCGTGAACGAACTCAAGGAGGAATATCTTTATGATATCAGCAGGTGATTTTAGAAATGGTGTTACACTGGAAATTGATGGACAGGTTGTTCAGATATTGGAATTCCAGCATGTTAAGCCAGGCAAGGGCGCTGCCTTCGTGCGTACCAAACTTAAGAATGTAATCAACGGAGGCGTTGTGGAGCGCACCTTCCGTCCAACAGAAAAATTCCCGGCAGCAAGGATTGACAGGGTTGACATGCAGTACCTTTACGCTGACGGCGAGCTGTATAACTTCATGAACCAGGAAACATACGACCAGGTAGCGCTGAACAAGGATATCATCGGTGACGCCCTGAAGTTCGTTAAGGAGAATGAGGTATGTAAGGTTGTTTCTTACAACGGCAGCGTATTTTCCGTGGAGCCGCCCCTGTTTGTAGAACTGGAGATTACCGAGACAGAGCCTGGATTCAAGGGTGATACGGCACAGGGCGCCAACAAGCCTGCCACCGTGGAAACCGGTGCGACCGTGTATGTGCCTTTATTCGTGGAGATTGGCGACAAGATTAAGATTGATACCAGGACCGGCGAGTATCTCTCACGTGTATAATGGTCTGTAGAGAAAGAGCTTAAAGATTGCTCCGGCGTCAGCCGGGGCACTTTTAGCTTTCCCGGAAGGAAATGTTAGAGCAAAGGAGAACGTGAATCGTGAAGAAAATTCTGGACTTAATGGAGCAGGAACTAAGACAGGCCTTTGAAGCCTGCGGGTATGAAGCGAAGTTCGCCAAGGTCGTACTGTCCAACCGCCCGGACCTGTGTGAATACCAGTGTAACGGCGCCATGGCAGCGGCCAAGGCCTATAAGAAGAAGCCCATTGACATTGCCACCGCAGTGGTGGAGAAGCTGACAGGCGCAGGCTCGGATGCGTCTGGTGCACAGGCAGGCGGCGCGGATGCGGCTGGTGCACAGACAGGCGGCGCGGATGCGGCCGGTATGCAGTCAGGCAGCCCCCATCCCGTATTCAGCGAAGCAGTGGCTGTGATGCCGGGCTTCATCAACCTGAAGGTGTCTGGGCAGTTCCTTGCTGAATATATGGTGCGCATGGCTGCGGCGGAAAAACTGGGTCTGGAAGCCCCGGAAAAGCCTGAGACCGTGATGGTGGATTACGGCGGCGCCAATGTGGCAAAACCCCTTCATGTGGGCCATTTAAGGGCGGCCATCATCGGCGAGAGCATTAAGCGCATGGGCTGTTTCCTGGGACACAGGACAATCGGGGACGTGCATCTGGGGGACTGGGGCCTTCAGATGGGCCTTATCATTGAGGAGCTGAGGGACAGGAAGCCGGGACTGGTGTATTTTGATGAATCCTTTACAGGGGAATTCCCGGCAGAGGCGCCATTTACCATCAGTGAACTGGAAGAGATATACCCGGCTGCCAGCGCCAAGTCAAAGACGGATGAGGCGTTTAAGGAAAGGGCCCACCAGGCAACCCTGAAGCTTCAGAAGGGGTATGCCCCGTTCCGGGCCATCTGGCAGCATATCATGTCCGTGTCAGTGGAGGACCTTAAGAAGAATTATTCCAACCTGAATGTGGAATTTGACCTGTGGAAGGGCGAAAGCGATGCCGAGCCATATATTGCGGACATGATCCAGATGCTGGTGGATAAAGGCCTGGCTTATGAGAGCCAGGGCGCCCTTGTGGTGGATGTTGCAGAAGAGACAGACAGCAAGGAAATCCCTCCCTGCCTCATAAGGAAATCCGACGGCGCTTCCCTGTATGCCACCTCCGACCTTGCCACCATTGTTGAGCGTGAGCAGGATTTCCATCCGGACCGCTATATCTATGTGGTGGATAAACGCCAGGGCATGCATTTCGAACAGGTGTTCCGGGTTGCCAAGAAGGCCGGGATCGTAAAACAGGACACCCCTATGATATTCCTGGGCTTCGGCACCATGAACGGCAAGGACGGAAAGCCTTTTAAGACCCGTGAGGGCGGCGTCATGCGCCTGGAGACCCTGATCGCAGAGATTAACGAAGCAGTATATGCAAGGATAATGGAGGATGAAGAGCGCACTGTGTCCGAGGAAGAAGCCAGGAGGACGGCGGGCATCGTGGGCCTGGCAGCCCTTAAGTACGGGGACCTGTCCAATCAGGCTGTCAAGGATTACGTGTTCGACATCGAGCGTTTTACCGCATTTTCAGGAAATACAGGACCGTACATCCTGTACACCATTGTGCGTATCAAATCCATCCTTAACAAGTACAGGGAAAATGGCGGCATTGTCAGTGAAGATGCGCTGGAGAAGAATATCCTGCCGGCGGCCAATGACTCGGAGAAGGCGCTGATGCTTCTGATTTCCAGGTACAACGAGGTGCTGGAATCCGGTTTCGCTGAGACAGCGCCCCATAAGATATGCCAGTACATCTATGAGCTGTCCAATGCATTTAACAGCTTTTATCATGAAACCAAGATTCTGACAGAGCCGGATGAGGCCAGGAAGGACAGCTTCATCGGTCTTATAACCCTTGCCAAGCGGGTACTGGAAACCTGCATCGGCCTGCTGGGAATCGAGGCACCGGACCGCATGTAGAGGAACGCCGAAAGGAAGCGTCAGTCCAATGAAAATAGTCAGGATGAACACCAGCAGCTTCTGGAAAGGGGAGGCTGGTGTGAAAGGCCTGGTGGAAGACCAGGGCAAGACATATAATGTAACTTTATATTTAGGGAGTGGCCGTGTAAAGGATTACTCTTGTTCCTGCGCAAAGGGCAATTCTTATAAGGGCATGTGTGCCCATGGGGAGGCCCTTTTTGCGTATTATAAGCAGCAGAAGGAAGAGGAATCAAAGCCGCCGGTCCATACATCCAACCAGGCCCACACCATGATCCGTGAATACACCAACCGGGAGGTGGCCCAGATACTGGCTGAGGATGAGGCCGGGCGCGTGGGGCTGGAACCGGTGCTTATCATAAGCAGCCGGGAGATGCGGCTGGAATTTAAGGCCGGTATCAGCCGCTTTTATGTGCTGAGGGATCTGGGCGCGTTCAGGGAAGCGGTGGAAAACGGGACGTATGTGGAATACGGTAAGGATCTGGGGTTCCATCATCAGAAATCAGCCTTTGCGAAGGAGAGCCAGGGCCTTTTGTCCCTGCTTCTCGGGGTGACGGAAAACCAGAAGGCTGTGCGGGATATCGTACTCAGCCGTATGGACAGGGACCGTTTTTTTGAAATGTTCACCGGACGGGAGATGGATGTGCAGCTGGCAGGAGGACTGCGCACCAGGATGGCTGTCCTGGATGGGGACCCGGTCATGGTCATCCGGGTGTCCCGGTATGGAAGGGACGGACTGAAGGTTGCCTTTGAGGGGCTTTCCCAGGAAAAAAAGGGACAGCCAAAGAGGATGAATGCCTGTTTCAAAGGGGAACGCCGCCTCTATGCCATCACGGGAAGCGCGGTTTACTGCTGCAGTGAGGCATTTACCATAACGGCAGGTCCTTTCCTGGAACAGATATCCAAGGAACGGGAGGGATATGTGCTCATTGGGCAGAAGGACATCCCTCTTTTTTACGAGCGTGTGGTGAAACATATAAGCCCTTACAGCCGGCTGATCCTGGAACAGGTGGATTTTAGGGAGTATGAACCGGAGCCCCTCAGGGCGGCCTTCCGGTTTGACACCGGGGAACAGGGGGAGCTTCTCATGGAACCAGAGCTTTCGTACGGTGAGTACGTGTTCCATCCGCTGGAGGATGAGAACCTGCCTAAGACCATCTGCCGGGATGTGCCGGGGGAGTTCCGTGTGAGCCAGCTGATCCAGAAGTATTTTAAATATAAGGACCCGGAGGGGATCAAGCTGCTGATTAAGGAAGATGAGGATGCCATGTACCGTCTTCTGGACGTGGGACTGGAGGAATTCCGTCTGATGGGCCAGGTCTATATATCAGAGAGCCTGAAACAGTGGAAGGTGGCCCCGTCCCCCAAGGTAAGCGTGGGAGTGGGGGTGTCCTCGGGGTGGCTTGAGCTGTCTGTGGACATGGGGGACCTGCAGAATGAGGAACTGTCCAGGATCCTGGCCGCCTACAGCCAGAAGAAAAAGTATTACAGGCTGAAAAGCGGCCAATTCCTGAAACTGGAAGAGGGCGGCCTTTACGCGGTCAGCCGGATGGCCTCCGACCTGGGAGTCAGCCGCAAAGACCTGCAGAAGGGGAATTTCCGGCTTCCGGCTTACCGCGCCCTGTATCTGGACCACCTGATGAAGGAAAGTCCCGGGGTGGCATACTACAGGGACCAGATGTTAAAGGCCATGGTCCGGGGGATTAAGTCCGTGGAGGACAGCGACTATCCCGTGCCGGAGAGTCTGCGGGGTGTACTGCGGGAATACCAGCGGGTGGGCTACTGCTGGCTTAAGACGCTGGACAGCTATGGATTTGGCGGCATACTGGCAGATGACATGGGACTGGGGAAGACAATCCAGGTCATAACGCTTCTTGAAGATGCTTACGGCACAGGGGAACGGCAGCCCTCCCTGATCATATGCCCGGCCTCCCTGGTGTATAACTGGGAACATGAAATCGGCAGATTCGCACCGGATCTGCGGGTGCTTTCCATTGTCGGGAACGGGCTGGAGAGGGAAGCAAGGCTTTCAGCCGTCCGGGAGCAGCTTTCAGGAGAAGCAGGGGATGGTTATCAAGTGTTGGTCACGTCCTACGATTTACTGAAACGTGACATCCGGTTCTATGAGGACATCCATTTCAGATACCAGGTCATTGACGAGGCCCAGTATATCAAGAATGCAGCCACCCAAAGTGCAAAAGCAGTCAAAGCCATTGATGTCAGGACCCGCTTTGCCCTGACCGGTACGCCGGTGGAGAACCGGCTCAGCGAGCTTTGGAGCATATTTGATTACCTGATGCCGGGGTTCCTGTTCGGGAGCCAGTACTTCAAAAAGGAGTTTGAGACCCCGATTGTCAGGGATGGGGATGAGGATGCCCTTTTCAGGCTGAGACGGATCATCGGCCCATTTGTGCTCAGAAGGGTGAAAAGGGATGTGCTGAAGGAGCTTCCTGACAAGCTGGAACAGGTGGTATATTCAAACTTTGAGGGAGAGCAGAAGAAACTGTATGCAGCCAATGCCATGAATCTGAAGGAAAAGCTGGAATCAGGAGGATTTTCCGAATCAGGGGACGGCAGGCTTCAGATACTGGCAGAGCTGATGCGCCTGAGGCAGCTTTGCTGCGACCCGCGCCTGTGCTACGAGAATTATAAACATGAATCGGCAAAGCTGGAGACCTGCATGGACCTGGTCCGAAGGGGAATCTCGGGAGAGCACAAAATCCTTCTGTTTTCCCAGTTCACCTCCATGCTGGAACTGATTGAGAAGAGACTTTCAAAGGAAGGCATGGCCAGCCATAAGCTTACAGGGGCCACGTCCAAGGAAGAGCGGATCCGCATGGTGGGGGAATTCCAGCGGGATGATGTCCCGGTATTCTTAATCAGCCTGAAGGCGGGAGGCACGGGCCTTAACCTGACCGCGGCTGATATTGTCATCCATTACGACCCATGGTGGAACGTGGCGGCCCAGAACCAGGCCACGGACAGGACCCACCGGATCGGCCAGGAAAAACAGGTTACGGTCTATAAACTCATTACGCGAAATACCATAGAAGAGAATATCTTAAAGCTTCAGGAATCCAAACAATACCTGGCCGACCAGATCGTAACCGAAGGCACGGTCAGCTTTGGCAGCCTGACAAAGGAAGATATCCTGAACATAGTAACCCAGGAGGTAGAGGAATGAAAGTATTGATGTTAAATGGAAGCCCTCATGAAAAGGGCTGTACCTACACAGCGCTCATGGAAGTGGCGGGAGAACTGGAGAAAGCCGGGATCCAGACGGAAATCATGCATGTGGGCGGGGATCTGGTCCATGGCTGCATGGGCTGCGGCGCCTGTTCCAAGCTGGGAAGATGCATTTATAACGATGACAAGGTCAACGAGGCAGTGGGGAAGATGAAGGAAGCCCAGGGACTTATCGTTGGCTCCCCGGTGCACTATGCGTCCGCGGGAGGCGCCATCACCTCCTTCTTAGACCGGTTCTTCTATTCAGGCGGCGCATATGCCGCCCATAAGCCGGCGGCAGCAGTTGCCTCCGCCCGCCGGGCAGGCACCACGGCCACCCTGGACCAGCTGAATAAATACTTCATGATCTCGCAGATGCCGGTGGTTTCTTCCCAGTACTGGAACATGGTACACGGAGGATGTCCGGAGGATGTGAGGAAGGATGAGGAAGGCCTGCAGATCATGCGGGTCCTGGGCCGCAACATGGCGTGGCTGATCCAATCCATTGAGGCGGGTAAGGCATCGGGCATCACTGTGCCGGAGATGGAGAAGGAAAAGAAGAGGACGAATTTCATAAGGTAGCTGATAGTGGATTTTTATGGCAGGGGCCGCGGCCATTGGGGTGCGGCCCCTGCCTTTTCCTGCCTTTTGCATCCTTTTGTTTCAGGAGATGGCGGGGATTCCAGATGGATGCTCTTGATTTTATTTTTCAACTGAGTTATACTATGAAAATGATTAATTAGCTAATCATATTATAGCTAACTATTAACCGGCTAACTATTAACCGGATAATCACCAACCCATTCATAAACAAATAATATGGAAAAGGAGGAATCATCCCATGAAAGAACCAGAATGCAGATGGCCCTTTGACTCGCCGCAGCACCGTCTGATTGAGAAGTATATCCGTGTGACACGTTTACACCGAAGTGTGATTGAGCACCAGCTGGAGGGGACCGGGGTATACCGCAGCCAGCATCAGATACTCATGTACGTGTCCAATAACCCGAATGTTTCCCAGAAGGACCTGGCTAAGATGTATGGTGTCTCAGGGGCCACCATAGCTGTATCGCTTAAGAAGCTGGAAAAGGGAGGCTATATTAAGCGGCTGGTGGACCAGGATGATAACCGCTGCAACCAGATATGCATTACGGAAAAGGGCAGGACGGTCGTGGAGGAAAGCGTTTTGATATTCCAACGTTTGGAAAGCTGTATGTTTGAAGGGTTTTCTGAACATGATATGAATGTATTGGGGAACCTGCTGGACCGGATCTACGGCAATCTGGACCGGGACCTGCAACCTGTTCCATCTGAAGCAGAAAGAGAGGAGAATTAAGTGAAGCGGTATAAGAAATATATGACTCCCTATCTCAGCGCCTTTATCATAGGCCCCCTGCTGATGCTCACGGAGGTAGTCGGGGAAATCATGCTGCCAAAGCTCATGTCCCTTATCATTAACAATGGGGTCGCGGGACGGGATATCCGTTATATCATGACCATCGGTATCGTCATGGTGCTTACCACCTTCGTGATGGCTTTAGGGGGAATCGGCGGCGCCTATTTCTCGGCCAAGGCATCCATCTGTTTTACAAGCGATTTAAGGGAGGACCTGTTTGCCAAGGTACAGGAGTTTTCCTTTAAGAACATCGACAATTATTCAACCGGCTCCCTGGTCACAAGACTGACCAATGACATCCAGCAGATCCAGAATGTGGTCATGATGGGGCTGCGCCTGATGCTCCGCGCCCCGGGGATGTTCGTGGGTGCGCTCATCATGGCATTCATCATGAACGCCAGGCTGGCCATTGTCATACTGGTGGTCATCCCACTTTTGAGTCTTGCCATTGCCCTTATCCTGCGGACGGCATTTCCCAGGTTTACCATCATGCAGAAAAAGCTGGACCGCCTCAACTCCGGCATCCAGGAGGCGCTGACCAATGTGCGTGTGATCAAGTCCTTTGTCAGGGAGGATTTTGAGGAAAATAAATTCAGGGAAATGAACCAGGACCTTAAGGAGTCCAGCCTCAATGCCATGAAGATTGTCATTGCAACCATGCCCGTCATGATGCTGGCCATGAACATCACCACCCTGGCCGTGGTGTGGTATGGGGGAAATATCATCATTGCAGGGGATATGCCGGTGGGCAACCTGACTGCATTTACAACCTATATCGTACAGATCCTCATGTCCCTGATGATGCTTTCCATGGTGTTCCTCCAGAGTTCCAGGGCCATGGCAAGCGTGAAGCGCGTGAATGAGGTCATGGACACACAGATTGACCTGACGGATGATCATGCGTCCCACAAGGACCTTCAGGTGACAGAGGGCAGGGTGGAATTCCGGCATGTGGATTTCAGCTATTCGGGCAGCGGGGAGGAACTGGTCCTGGAGGACATATGCTTTACAGCCAGGCCAGGGCAGACTATTGGCATCATCGGTTCCACGGGCAGCGGCAAGACCTCCCTGGTGCAGATAATCCCAAGGCTTTACGATGCCACGAAGGGCCAGGTCCTTGTGGACGGGGTGGATGTAAGGGAATATTCCCTTAAGAACCTGCGCGAAGGCGTGGGCATGGTGCTGCAGAAGAATGTCCTGTTCTCCGGGACCATAGAAGAGAACCTGCGCTGGGGCAAGGAGGATGCCACACCGGAGGAGATACGGGAAATGGCGGCAAGCGCCCAGGCAGACGGCTTTGTCACCTCCTTCACCCATGGATATGATACCGATATGGGGCAGGGCGGCGTTAATGTATCCGGCGGACAGAAGCAGAGGCTCTGTATCGCAAGGGCATTGCTGAAACGTCCGAAAATCCTCATACTGGATGACAGCACCAGCGCCGTTGACACTGCCACCGAGGCGAAAATCAGGGAATGTTTCCGCACCACCTTAAAGGATACCACTAAGATCATCATCGCCCAGAGAATCGGCTCAGTGGAAGAGGCGGACCTGATTTTGGTGCTGGACGATGGAAGGATCATCGGCCAGGGCACCCATGAAGAGCTGCTTAAGGACTGCGAAGCATACCAGGAAATCTATTATTCCCAGAGGGACCGGGAAACAGAGGAGGTGAGTGCGTCATGAGCGGAAAAGAAACAATTGCGCAGGATAAAACAGAGCAGCATAGGATTGAAAGCTTAAAACGGCGGTATGGGCGCACTCCTGCGGCGGCTCCCAGGCGGGGGCCTATGGGAGGCCGCCACGGAGCTGCCAGGATGGCTTCCATGGGAAAACGGATGCCCCGCAACAGCGGACGGACCATAGGACGTCTCATGCATTATCTGAACGAGGATAAACCTAAGATGATGCTTGCATTTTTCTGCGTCATCGTGAATACGGCGGCTACCCTGGCCGGATCCTATATGCTGCGGCCCATCATCAATACCTTCATCGCGCCCCTTGACGGCAGCCCGGGCAATCCGTCAGGACTGTTCAGGGCCTTAGCGGTCCTGGCCGTCATCTTCGTGGTGGGGGTCATTGCAAACTACGCCCAGGCCAGGGTCATGCTGACTGTTGCCCAGAATGCCCTGCAGAAGATCCGTAATGATTTATTCGGGAAAATGCAGAAGCTTCCGGTCCGTTTCTATGATACCAATTCCAACGGTGACCTGATGAGCCGTTTTACCAATGACGTGGATACCATCGGGCAGATGCTCAGCAGCACCCTGGTCCAGCTGTTTTCCGGCGCACTAAGTATCGTGGGCACCCTGGCGCTGATGCTTTATACCAATGTCATACTGACCCTGATTACCCTGGTCCTTATCCCGCTCATGATGAAGGCGGGCGGGGCGGTGGCAGGACGGAGCCAGAAGTATTTTACGGCCCAGCAGACCTCCCTGGGCGCTGTGAATGGTTATATAGAAGAAACCGTGACCGGACAGAAGGTGGTTAAGGTGTTCTGCCATGAGGACACGGCAAAGGAGGAATTTAGGATCTTAAACCAGGACTTGAGGAATAACCAGATCCGCGCCCAGTTTTTTGGCGGTATCATGGGGCCGGTCATGGGCAATCTAAGTCAGATTAACTATTCGCTGACAGCCTGTATCGGCGGGCTGCTGTGTGTGCTCAGGGGATTTGACGTGGGAGGGCTTACGGTATTCCTCAACTTTTCCAGACAGTTTTCACGTCCCATTAACGAGATTTCCATGCAGGTGAGCAACGTGTTCTCGGCCCTGGCAGGAGCGGAGCGGGTATTTGCGGTCATGGATCAGGAGCCGGAACCGGCCGACCACCAGGATGCGGTGGTCCTTAATCCCATGGAAGGCCATGTGGTCCTTGACCATGTGACCTTTGGATATGAGCCGGATAAGATAATCCTTAAGGATATTAACCTTTATGCCGAACCGGGACAGAAGATTGCCTTTGTGGGTTCCACAGGGGCCGGTAAGACCACCATCACCAACCTGCTCAACCGCTTCTATGATATACAGTCAGGCGCCATCACCATTGACGGGGCGGACATACGTCACATGAAGAGGGATGAGCTGCGAAGGAACATTGCCATGGTGCTCCAGGACACCCATCTGTTTACAGGCACTGTCATGGAGAATATACGTTACGGCAGGCTGGACGCCACGGACGAAGAGGTAATCCAGGCGGCAAAGACTGCCTCCGCCCACTCCTTCATCATGCGCCTTCCCCATGGATACGATACCATGCTGGAAGGGGACGGGGCCAATTTAAGCCAGGGACAGAGGCAGCTGCTTAATATAGCCAGGGCAGCCATCTCCAAGGCTCCGGTGCTCATAATGGATGAGGCCACCAGCTCCGTGGATACCAGGACGGAAAAGCATATTGAACACGGCATGGACCGGCTTATGGCTGACCGCACCACCTTCGTCATTGCCCACCGACTGTCCACGGTCCGGGGGGCCAATGCCATCATGGTCCTGGAACAGGGGGAAATCATTGAACGGGGAAGCCATGATGAACTCCTGGCCATGAAGGGACGGTACTATGAATTGTACACGGGCATGAAAGAACTGGATTAATTGCCATGAAATTAACATATAAATTAAAAAAATAACGATTAAATTCTGTATTGTATACAATGTATATTTATGCTATACTAAGTTGGTGAATTCGGGAAGGGACCAGGCAGCTCTTCCCGTATTCCGGCGTTTTACCGGCGGCATTGCCGCCAAAGGAATATTATGAAAGAAAGAGGGAGAGAATCCATGGGTTTGGCGACTTTTATAGGCGGCATCCATCCGTATGAGGGAAAAGAGCTGTCAGAGAACAAACCGGTACAGGTTCTGATGCCAAAGGGCGATTTGGTGTATCCTATGTCACAGCATATCGGTGCACCTGCAAAGCCGTTGGTGGCAAAAGGGGACCATGTACTGGCAGGCCAGAAGATTGGAGAAGCAGGCGGTTTCATATCAGCCAATGTCATTGCTTCCGTATCAGGAACAGTGAAAGCCATTGAGCCGAGACGTATGGCAAACGGAGCAATGGTACCCTCCATTATCGTGGAAAATGATGGGGAATATAAGACAATCGAGGGAGTGGGGGAGGACAGGGATCCGTCCACGCTTTCCAAGGAAGAAATCCGTAGTATTGTAAAAGAAGCAGGTATCGTAGGCCTGGGCGGGGCAGGTTTCCCCACGCATGTGAAGCTGACCCCCAAGGACGAGAACGCCATTGAGTACATACTTGTAAACGGCGCGGAGTGCGAACCGTACCTTACCAGCGATTACCGCATGATGCTTGAGGAGCCGGAGAAGATCGTGGGCGGCTTAAAGGTCATCCTGCAGCTGTTCGACAATGCAAAGGGCGTAATCGGCATTGAAAACAATAAGCCCGAGGCCATTAAGATCTTAACGGAACTTGTTAAGGACGAGCCGCGTATCACTGTTTGTCCCCTTCTTACCAAGTATCCTCAGGGCGGCGAGCGTTCCCTGATTTATGCGGTCACAGGAAGGAAGGTCAACTCTTCCATGCTTCCGGCCGACGCAGGATGTATTGTGGACAACATCGACACCGTGATTGCCATCTACATGGCAGTGTGCAAAAGAACCCCTCTGATGCGCAAGATCATTACCGTTACCGGCGATGCAGTGACAGACCCCAGGAACTTTAGCGTGAAACTGGGAACTAATTACCAGGAACTGTTAGAAGCAGCCGGCGGTTTTAAGACAGAGCCGGAGAAAATCATATCCGGAGGTCCCATGATGGGACAGGCGCTGTTTGGCCTTGATATACCGGTAAGCAAGACTTCATCCGCCCTGACCTGCTTCACAAAGGACCAGGTGGCAGAGATGGAGCCTTCTGCATGCATACGCTGCGGCAAGTGCGTCAGCGTATGTCCAAGCCATATCATTCCCGTGATGATGATGCAGGCAGCCCTCAGGGATGACTGTGACACCTTTGAGAAATTAAACGGTATGGAATGTATGGAATGCGGAAGCTGTACCTATGTATGTCCGGCTAAGCGTCCGCTCACACAGGCATTTAAGGAAATGCGTAAGACGGTTGCGGCTAACCGCAGGAAGAAAGGGTAGGAGGGGACATAAGAAATGACTAAATTATTAAATGTATCATCATCCCCGCATGTGAGAAGCCATGAGACCACCCACAGCATCATGCTGGATGTGGCCATTGCCATGTTGCCTGCATCTGCGTTCGGCGTATATCATTTCGGCTTACATGCATTATTAGTATTGATTGTCACGGTTGCGGCCTGTATGCTCAGCGAGTACGTATATGAGAAGCTGATGAAGAAGCCCAACACCTTATATGACTGCAGCGCCCTGGTAACAGGTATGATCCTGGCGCTGAACATGCCTCCGGAAATCCCGGTATGGATACCGGCCCTGGGCGGCATATTTGCCATCATCGTGGTTAAGCAGCTGTATGGCGGCCTGGGACAGAACTTCATGAACCCGGCCCTGGCGGCAAGATGCTTCCTCCTGATATCCTTTGCAGGCAAGATGACCAACTTCAGCTACAGCGGCTTTGACGGCATCTCCGGCGCAACGCCCCTGGCCGTGCTTAAGAGCGGCGGGACAGTGGATATCCCTGCCATGTTCGTGGGCAACATCCCGGGAACCATCGGAGAGGTATCCGTCATCGCCCTGCTTGTAGGCGCTGCCTATCTTCTGGTCAAGAAGGTAATCTCCATCCGTATTCCGGCGGCATACATATTGACGGTTGTTGTATTTGCAGCCCTTTTTGGCGGACATGGATTCGATGTGAATTATATCCTGGCCCATCTGTGCGGCGGCGGTCTTATCTTCGGCGCGTTCTTTATGGCCACCGACTATGTGACCAGCCCGATCACACCAAAGGGGCAGATTGTATTCGGTATCCTTTTAGGCGTACTGACCGGACTGTTCCGTATCTTCGGCGGTTCCGCGGAAGGCGTTTCCTATGCAATCATCATCAGCAACATCCTTGTGCCGCTGATTGAAAAGATTACCCTTCCCAAGGCATTTGGAAAGGAGGGCAGGTAATTATGAGTAAAGCAGGATTTATGAAAGACGCGGCCATCCTTTTTGCCATCACACTGGTTTCCGGCTGCCTTCTTGGCGGCGTATACCAGGTGACAAAGGAACCCATTGCAATGGCCACCATCGCGGCCAACAATAAGGCGTATAAGGCTGTGTTTAACGAGGCTGAGACCTTTGAGACCGACGAAGCCCTGACAGCTGCCATCGAGGGCTGCAATGCAGACCTGGCAGGCATGGATTTCGGCGGGGTGGAAGTGGAGAATGTGTTAAAGGCAGTGGACGCATCCGGCAATGAACTGGGATTTGTGGTCACCTCCCTTTCCAATGACAGTTACGGCGGGGTGGTGAAGCTGTCCGTGGGCCTTAAGGATGACGGCACCATCACGGGAATCGAGTTCCTGGAAATCAACGACACCCCGGGCCTGGGTCTTAAGGCCAAGGAACCGGCGTTCAAGGACCAGTTTACCGGCAAGAATGCCCAGTCCTTAAGTGTCACCAAGTCAGGTAATGCAGATGACACCCAGATTAATGCAATCAGCGGCGCCACCATTACCAGCAATGCAACAACCAACGCAGTCAATGCAGCCTTATATTATCTGCATAACTGTGTCAATGAATAGGAGGTGGGATGATGAATAACTGTTCAGAACGTTTATATAACGGTATTGTGAAAGAAAACCCTACCTTCGTCCTGATGCTTGGTATGTGTCCGACCCTGGCCGTCACCACATCAGCGGTCAACGGTCTTGGTATGGGACTTTCCACCACCGTGGTTTTACTTTTTTCCAACATGATAATTTCAGCCCTTCGTAAGATTATACCGGACCGTGTGCGTATTCCGGCCTACATCGTTATCGTGGCTTCCCTGGTTACCATCGTGCAGCTGCTGCTTCAGGCCTATGTGCCGAGCCTTTACGCTGCCCTGGGTATCTATATCCCATTGATAGTGGTTAACTGTATCATCCTTGGCCGTGCAGAGTCCTATGCGTCCAAGAACGGGCCTGTCATATCAACATTTGACGGTATCGGCATGGGACTGGGCTTTACCATCGCCCTTACCTGTATCGGTGTTGTCCGTGAAATCCTTGGTTCCGGCGCCGTGTTCGGCAACGTGGTCATCCCTGAGGATTACCATATCGCCATCTTTGTACTGGCTCCTGGCGCATTCTTTGTGCTGGCAATCCTGACAGCCCTTCAGAACAAGTTCAAGGCGCCGTCTGCAACCAACGGTTCCGTGCCACAGTCCAAGCTGGCCTGCGGCGGCAACTGTATGGAATGTTCCGGTTCCTCCTGCATGTCCAACCATGAAGTCCTGGAGACCAGGAAGCGTCAGGCAGAGGAGAAGGCACTGGAAGCCAGGAAGGCAGCCGTAGCTAAGAAGGAAGCAGAGCTTAAGTCAGCTACTTCCAAGAAAGAGAATTAGGAGGGTGGATAGATGAAAGAATTATTATTAATTGCCATTGGTTCCGCTCTGGTCAATAACGTTGTTTTGAGCCAGTTCTTAGGACTTTGTCCATTCCTCGGTGTTTCAAAGAAGGTGGAGACCTCAGCCGGCATGGGTGCGGCGGTTATATTCGTCATTACCATTGCATCCGCTGTGACCAGCCTGGTTTACACCGGTATCCTTGTGAACCTGCACCTGGAATATCTGCAGACCATTGTATTTATCCTGGTCATTGCGGCCCTGGTCCAGTTCGTGGAGATGTTCTTAAAGAAATCCATGCCGTCACTGTATGAGGCCCTGGGCGTGTACCTGCCTCTGATTACCACCAACTGTGCGGTTCTGGGTGTGGCTCTTACCAATGTGCAGAAGTCTTATAACTTCGTACAGAGCGTTGTAAACGGTATCGGTATCTCCGTTGGTTTTACCATTGCTATTGTCATGTTAGCTGGTGTCCGCGAGAAGATTGAGCATAATGACGTACCATATTCCTTCCAGGGGTCACCCATTGTTCTGATTACCTCAGGTCTTATGGCAATCGCATTTTTCGGATTTTCCGGATTAATTTAGAAGGAGGAGAAGGAAAATGGTAACAGGTATTATTATAGCGGCAGCAGTGGTAGGTATCCTCGGTATCCTAATCGGTATCTTCCTGGGCATTGCCAGCGAGAAGTTCAAAGTAGAAGTAGATGAAAAGGAAATCCTGGTCCGCAACGAACTGCCCGGCAATAACTGCGGCGGCTGCGGCTATGCGGGATGTGACGCCCTGGCAAAGGCCATTGCGGCAGGCCAGGCAGACGTAGGCGCATGTCCGGTGGGCGGCGCTTCCACAGCAGAAAAGATTGGGGCCATCATGGGCGTTGCCGGCGGCTCTGCTGAGAAGAAGGTTGCATTTGTCAAATGTAAAGGCACATGCGATAAGACAAAAGTGCAGTACAACTACTATGGCGTGGATGACTGTAAGAAAGTATCGGTGGTGCCTGGGGCAGGTGAGAAAGCATGTACCTACGGATGTATGGGGTACGGCTCCTGTGTAAAGGCCTGCGCCTTTGACGCCATCCATGTGGTGGACGGCGTGGCAGTGGTTGACAAGGAGAAGTGCGTTGCCTGCGGCAAGTGCGTGTCCTCCTGTCCCAACCACCTGATTGAGCTGGTTCCCTACAAGGCAGGGCATCTGGTACAGTGCAGTTCCCATGCCAAGGGCAAGGATGTGAAGTCCGTATGTGAATCCGGCTGTATCGGCTGCACCCTGTGTACAAAGCAGTGTGAGTTTGACGCCATCCATATGGAGGATAACCTGGCAGTGATTGATTATGAGAAATGTACCAACTGCGGCAAGTGCGCAGAGAAGTGCCCGGTTAAGGTGATTCAGTAAGGAATTTAATATGCAGTATGAAAGGCGGTCTGCCGGTGTGATACCGATGGACCGCCTTTTTGTATGGGATGGGATTATGGACATATCTGATTTTATGTGCTGGCAGAAGCAGCTTTTGCTTTGACCATACCTACCAGATAATCACTGATTTCTTTAACAGGGACCTGGTTATCAGCCTGGAAATCAGGTTCTGTTTTAAGCCACTCCATGAAGCCGCTGCGGTTAAAGACAAGGCAGTCTTTTGGAACGCTGAGTATCAGGTTATGACGGGTAAATACAGAGGCGGCATATATGGGGATGTTTTCATAAGGACTATCCATAAGGGCTGACTCCATAAGCCTTTTTTCCTGTTCCATGGAATCCTCTGGATTGGGGATTTCCTTGATGGATTGATTCATGTCCTGCACCCAGCGGACCGGACTGCCTTTTGTATAGACATGTCCGCCAAAACCATAACAGCGGATCAGAAGCAGGCCAAAACTGCCGGCCAGGATCATGGTAGTTGGGCTGATGGTGTCTTTATATTGGAAGCTTCCTGGGAAAATGATTTTCATCCCATGTTTGAAGGCATGGCTTTTCAGCTTTACCAGCAGTTCCTCAATTTCTTTTGAAGTGCCGTTGTGGGTATGGAATGGTTTTTGCTTTTCGGATAAATCCTCCGGGGCAATGGTTTCCCCGCACCTTATTTTATGGTAGATTTCCTTTTTTATCCTCCGCATGCGGATTAACCGGGGAAAGATAAGTATGCAGGCAAAGATGATCAGACAGATGGTAAGGATATCCCCATTTGTCAGAGTGTTAAGATAGTCCATAAGCAATCCTCCATGAAATAAAAAAAGATAGAAAATAATTTGAAAATATTATATAATAGATATTGAAAAAATGCAAAGAAAATGTTATTATGTAGGCAACTGATATATCTGTTGCTTTTTCTTTTTGTATGAGCAGACAGAGGAATATTTTTGTTCCAGACTTCCGGGAAACGGTATATCAGATTGAGGGAAATGGAGAACGATTTTGGGAAAAACAGATAGTGCATACGATTATATAAAAGAAAAGATAATAAGTGGCGAATATCCGCCTATGAGTGATTTGTCCGAGGATAAGCTTCAGAAGGAACTGAATATCAGCAGGACCCCGGTAAGGGAGGCAATCCTGCGCCTGGAGAAAGAGGATTTTGTATATGTCTATCCCAGAAAAGGCACCATCATAACAGATGTCACACAGGATTTGATAGAGGATATTTATCAGGTCCGCCGCCTGATTGAACCTGAGATGGTTGTAAGTTCCATGCATCAGATTGATAAGAACTGGCTAAGGGATATGCGGCGCCGCTTTTTGGAACCGGATCCGGACCTAAAGGGGGAGCAGCTTAGAAGATACTACATAGACCTGGACACGGAGCTGCACAGCTATATCATGGCAGGATGCCCCAACCGTTATATGCGCAGGATGATGAGGAATATATATGACCAGAACCAGCGCCTGAGGATTGCGTGTTCCCGCGCCGATGCCATGGATGACAGGACCACAGAAGAACATGTGGCAATCCTGGATGCGCTTTTAGAGGGGGACAGGGAAGAACTGGAGAGGACACTGGCCATCCATCTGGAGCAGTCCAAGGAGAGGACAATCCGCAGTTTCCGTTAACCCAGTGCCTTAAAACACACTTCAGGATAAAGATGGGACAACCATATCACTTGGGTAGAACCGAAAGGATTATATCCGGGTGATATGGTAAATATTTATCATATCAGATATATCAGTTAGATATAATATATATATTATATAAATATCAATAAAATATAAGGAGGAACTATGGACACAAAAATCAAGAAAGCAAGGATTTACCGGGCCGTATCCAAGATTACGAAACCCATTGCTGATTCCACCCACACAATCAGTAAGATTGCTTTTTATGTGGCGGAGGTGGAGACCGCAGACGGAGTGAAGGGACAGGGTTATCTTCTTTCGTTCCATTACTCACCAGGCGCCATTGAGGGAGCATTAAAGGACTGCTGCAGCTTCATTCTTGACAGGGAATACCATGTATACCAGACCGTCCTTGCCAAAAAAGAGTGGGATATGGAGGCAGAGTATTTTGGCAATACAGGACTGAATACCTGTGCGGTTGCCGCATTTAACGTTGCAATGTGGGATGCATGGGGACATTGCATCGGACAGCCTGTCCACAAACTGCTGGGCTGTAACCAGAACAGGGTTCCGGTATACGGAAGCGGCGGATGGATCAGTTATACGGATGAGGAACTGTTGGATGAGGTGCTGGATTACAAGAGCCGTGGATTTACCGCTGTCAAAATTAAAGTGGGGCATCCTGACGGGATTGAACGGGATCTGCACCGGTTAAGTATCTGCCGTGAAAGGCTTGGGAGCCGTGTGAAAATCATGATGGATGCCAACCAGGGCATGGATGTGGTGGACGCCCTTGAACTGTCAGAGCAGGCAAAGGGTATCGGACTCCAATGGTTTGAAGAACCCGTACCCCATACGGACTTTGCAGGATATGAACTGCTCAGGCAGAAATGCGGCATTGCCCTGGCCATGGGGGAACGTGAGTATGACTGTGAGGCATTGAAAAACCTGATTGCAAGAAATGCCCTGGACTTATGGCAGCCTGACCTGATCCGTTTAGGCGGCGTGGAAGAGTGGCGCAATTCCGCGGCATTGGCATCCGCTTACCAGCTGCCGGTACTTCCGCACTATTACAAGGATTATGATGTTCCCCTGCTGTGCACTGTTGCAAGGCCCTATGGCGCGGAATCCTTTGACTGGATTGACGGAATCATCGACAATACCATGCGGATTGAGGACGGATATGCTTACCCAAGGGAAGGCGCAGGCTGGGGATTCAGATTTAAAGAAGAAGCATTGGAGGAGGTTAGGTAGATGAAAGCAGTATATGTATCAGAGCCAGGTAAACTGGAAGTAATTGAAAAGGAAATGCCGCAGATCCAGAGCAGTACACAGGTGCTGGTGAAGATAACCGCGGCAGGTATCTGCGGAAGTGACATACATATTTTCCATGGAACCCATGCCTATGCCACCTATCCACGTATCATCGGACATGAGGGATGCGGCATTGTTGAGAAGACAGGGGATGATGTCACGGGCTTAAAAGCCGGGGATCCTGTCATCATTGAACCCATACATGGCTGTAATACCTGCTATGCCTGCCGCAATGGACGGTATAACTGCTGCCCGGATATTGTGGTAGCCGGTGTCCATGCAGACGGTGTGATGGAAGAATATATGGTAGTTGAAAGCCGGCAGCTTTATAAATATGACCCGGCGCTTACACCTGTCCAGGCAGCCACGGCAGAGCCATATACCATAGGCGCCCAGGCCAATGCCCAGGCTGGCACCATGCCGGGAGATCTGGTGCTGGTCCATGGCGCAGGACCCATTGGGATGATTATCTGTGACATGGCGGAGAGCCTTGGTGCAACCGTCATTGTCAGCGAGGTAAATGAGGCAAGGCTTGAAATCGCAAAGAACTTTGGTGCAAAACATACCATCAATCCAGGCCGGCAGGATTTGAGGGAGGCTGTGATGGATATCACGGATGGAAAAGGCGTGAATGTGGTATTTGAGACAAGCGGCGTCCCGGCCCTGACCAGTCTTTCAGTGGAACTTTTGAGTCCCCATGGACGCCTGGTCCCTCTTACGTTCACACCCGAGCCGGTACCTATTAATTTCAGGCTGGTAAACAAGAATGAGCTGATTATTGCAGGAACCCGCAACCAGAACAGCAAATTTAAAGAGGTGGTGGAAAGCCTTCCGGGGCGCAGGGACAGGATTGACAGGCTTGTTACCCATGTGTTTCCTGTGGAGGAAGCCAAAAAGGCATTTGAAACAGCCATGGATAAAAACAGCGGGGCCTGTAAGGTGATAATTACGTTTTAGGAGGGGATGAAATGACTTCACAGGAATATGTTGCAGATCTGTTTGATCTGACTGGTCATGTGGGCATCATTACCGGAGCCAGCCGGGGATTAGGGCTGGGACAGGCAAAGGTACTGACGGATGCAGGGGCCACAGTGTATAATTTTGACATTGCGCCTCATTCCAATGAGGAAATAATCCGTGATGGAAGCCTGATTGATGTAATATGCGATGTGACGGATCATGACAAAGTAAAAAGAGAAGTAGGGGAGGTTGCGGCAAAAGAAGGGCATCTTGATTTCCTGATAAACAATGCTGGAATCACATTTAAATGCAGGGCAGAGGATTTTCCTGAGGAGCGGCTGGATAAAATTCTCGATATCAACCTGAAGACACCTCTCATGATGGCCAAAATCTGCTATCCGTATTTAAAGGAATCAGAGTATATCGGACGGGTCATCTCCATTTCCTCCATGGCTGCATATATGGGTTTTACAGAGGTACTTCCTTATGATATGACCAAATCAGGTATCCTCGGACTGACCCGGGGGCTGGCGGAAGAGTGGAAAAATGATAATATATTGGTTAACAGTGTGGCGCCGGGATGGTTCCTGACAAAACTGAATGAGGGGATGTTCGGACAGAATCCTGACCGCAAGGCGGCAGCGCTCAGTAAACCCATGCTTCCCAGGTTCGGAAGGCCGGTGGAGATTGGCTATATGATGCTGTTCCTTTTATCCGGAGCATCCACTTATCTTACGGGCCATGATTTTACCGTGGATGGCGGGGCCACGTCCCATGGATTTTAATGCGGAGGAATTATAAGATGAACACTTCCATAACAGCGGTTGAGCGGGCCGGATGGAGTACCCCTTTGGTCATTCACGGTAATTTAGAACATGGTATCGCCTGTGCGTCACAGTGGGGATATGACGGCATTGAACTGCATCTGCTGGATTCAGATGCAGTGGATAAAAGGGCGCTTATCCTATCGCTGAAATCCCATGGCATTTCCCTTACATCCATAGGCACTGGTCCGTCTTACAGCCAGCAGGGGATATTCCTGACCAGTCCGTTTCCGGAAAAACGCAAGGAGGCAGTGCGGCGTATGACAGGCCATATCCGGTTTGGGGCAGAAACCGGGGCAGTGGTGATTATTGGCCTGATAAAGGGTCAGAAAAAGGACTGTGCGGATCCGGGACACTATATGGATTACTTTAATGACGGGATGGAAGCCTGTATCAGGGAGGCTGGACGGCTGGGGGTGAACCTGGTGTTTGAGGTCATTGACCGTTTTGAAAGCGACTGGCTGAATACGGTGGACGAGGGGCTGGGGCTGCTGCATGCCCTTGGCTCAGATAACCTTTTGCTGCACCTTGATACATTCCACATGAACATAGAGGAACCTGACTGCGCGGACAGTATCCGCAGGGCGGGAGGGAAGGTTGGGCATATACATGTAGCGGACAGCGACAGATGGTATCCGGGTCATGCCCATTATGATTTTGAATCCACGTTCCGGGCATTGCAGGAGATTGGATACAGGGGAGCAGTGGCCCTGGAGTCGTTTCAGTACCCTGATCCGGAAACAGCAGCCAGGCGTTCCCTGGAGGTGATTAAGCCCTTATGCCAGTGAATCCATGAAGGATACAGAAAAAACGAAAAATTGGAAGAATAATACAAGAATACGGGGATTGACGGATGAAATGTGTGAAATAATTAACGTTTTCCGGCTGACAAATTAAAATTATTAAAAAGTTAGATAAAAACTATTGATTTTATTGTGATATATATGTATAATATCACATATAAAAACTGTGATATATCAATAGTATTTAAGTTTTATATCACTGCATCATCTAAAAAAGGAGAGCAAATATGAAAAAAGTATTGGGAATTTCAATGGCGCTTATTTCAGCAGTTTCACTGACAGCATGCGGCGGGGGAGCGGCAGCTACGACAGCAGCAACAACGGCAGCACCTTCAGGTACTCAGGGACAGGGCGCAGGTGAAGGGGCATCCGGCAGCTGGGATAATTACGAACTGAAGCTGGCCACGAATCTGGCTGAGGACCATGTGGCCTGTAAGGGGTATTATGCATTTGCAGATGCAGTGGAAAAAGCAACGGATGGACATGTAAAGGTGACTGTTTATTCAGGAGAGCAGCTGGGTAAGGAAAGCGATGTGACTTCCTCCATTTCCATGGGAGCAGGTACCTGTGATTTTACAATGTGCGGACCGTCCGAACTGTCCAAATATGACCCTGCGTTTTCACTGTTTGACGCCCCCTATGTATTCAATGACGGGGATGCCATGACTGCTTTTGCCAATAGTGATGAAGTACAGAAGCTTTATGATGGTTTGGCAGAGTCCAGTAACCTGAGGGTGTTAGGCATGTATTATTATGGCTCCAGGGAGGTGACTGTCAAAGGGTTCCCTGCCACAGAACCATCTGGTTTAAAGGGATGCAAACTTCGTGTGCCGGACTCAGAGATGGCCATGGCATATGGCGCTGCCTTAGGGGCAACCCCTACTGTCATGTCTCTTGGCGAGGTGTATATGGGCATCCAGCAGGGCGTTGTCGATGGACAGGAGAACCCGCTTCCAACCATTGATGCCAATGCGTTTTACGAAGTGTGCGATAATCTGCTGATGACCGACCATGTCATTGCAGCCGTCACCTATACAATGGATGAAAAGGTATGGCAGAGTATGCCGGCAGACCTGCAGGAAATCGTGCAGAACTGTGTATACGAGAGCTGTGAATCCATTACCCAGGCAATTGAGGACCAGGAAGCCGGCCTGGTAGACACGATGAAAGAGAAGGGCATGAACGTAATTGAGGTTAACAAGGATGCGTTCAAGGAAAATGTCCAGGATATTTATGAGAAATATGCCGATACCTGGGGTGATTGGCTGGCAGTTGCACAATCCTATAACAAGTAATAGCGGATAAATGATGGCAGATTCCCCCGGTTATTGTAACGGATACGATAATTGGGGGAATTACATATCAGGAAAATGTGTCAGGAGGATATAAGTTGAAAGCAATAATGAACCGAATTAACAGGATTTATGACAAATTTAACAAGATGAATGAGTATTTTATCATCGGGCTGATGGCTGCCATGTGTCTGGTCCTGCTGGCCCAGGTCATATCCAGATATATTTTTGGGAAGCCGCTGACCTGGTCCGAGGAACTGGCAAGATATATGTTTGTATGGCTGGCTTTGCTAGGTTCCGCATGGTGTGGCAGAGGACATATCCATGTACGCATGACTGCCCTGGTAAACCGTTTTCCGGCGCCTGTAATCCATGGATTGCAGATTGCCATCAGCCTGTTGATTTCCATTACCTGCTTCTATCTGTTTCCGCATGCCTGTGAGATATTCATGAAGCAGAGTAAACTGAAAGCAGTTACACTGGGGGTCAGTTTGGGGATTGAGTATATAGCGGCACCAGTAGGAATCCTGATGATAGCCATACAATGGTTTGTGGACTTCCTTTTTGCCGCTTTGGACTGGGAAGGCTATCAGGCCCGTTATATGAAACAGGAAGGAGAGTAGGAGATGGCTGTATTACTGATAAGTTTCTTGGTGCTGATGATATTGGGATGCCCGATTGCATTCTGTCTTCTGTGCAGCGGTACTTTATATTTTGTAACCAATGACATGGCGTTAATCATGCTGGTGCAGCGCCTTACCGAAGGCGCCAATACCTTTACCCTTCTGGCAGTGCCTGGCTTTATCCTGGCGGGCAACCTGATGAACAGCGGCGAGGTGACAGACCGCATCTTTGACTTCTGTGGGAAGCTGGTGGGGCATATTACAGGAGGCCTGGCCCATGCCAACATCCTGGCATCCGTTGTTTTCGCAGGAATGTCCGGGGCGGCGATTGCAGATGCGGGCGGCCTTGGGGCCATTGAACTGAAAGCCATGCATGACGCTGGTTACGACGATGATTTTTCACTTGCGGTTACGGGGGCTTCCTCGCTGGTTGGGCCAATCATCCCGCCCAGTGTTCCAGCGGTTGTATACGGTACGGTTGCATCTGTTTCTATTGGACGGCTGTTTATAGCAGGGGCTGTCCCGGGAGCCATCATGGCTACGGCCATGTGTATCATGGTATATCTTATAAGCAGGAAACGGGGCTATGAGAAAGAAGGATGGTGCGGGTTCCGCGCTCTTTTACACTCCTTCAGAAGGGCATTTCTGTCCCTGCTGACCGTGGTGGTCATCCTGGGCGGTATCCTTGCAGGTATCTTCACACCCACCGAGGCGGCCATGATTGCAACCTTCTATGCAATTTTCCTGGGATTCTTCTACCATACGCTGACACCTAAAAAACTGGTGCTGGCCCTTAAGGAGGCAAGCGAGACAACCTGTACGGTCATGATGATTGTGTGCGGGGCAACGATTTTCTGCTGGATCCTTTCTTTTGAACGGTTTCCCCAGTTTGTGGCCAACCTGTTCCTTATGTACTGTAACAACAAATACATCGCATTACTGTTAATCAATATGTTCCTGGTATTTGTGGGGATGTTCATGGATTCCACCCCGTCCATCATCATCCTGACTCCGGTATTCCTGCCGGTTGTCACGGCCATGGGCGTGGACCCGGTCCATTTTGGCATTATCATGATACTGAATCTGATGATAGGCCTTCTGACACCTCCGGTAGGCATGGTGCTGTATGTTTTGTCCAAGGTATCCAGTGTTCCCTTTGAACGCATATGCAAGGCTACGGTTCCATTTATCATCATGTTCTATATCCTGCTGCAGTTCATTACATATATTCCGCAGATATCGCTTATGCTGCCGTCCCTGATGTATGGAGCGGGATGATGTACATGATGGGAGGGCAGGAAGGATGGAGGACAATAAGCTTTTGCTGATACATCCGGATGACAATGTGGCCATAGCGCTGACCAGGCTGAAAGGCGCCGGGGTTTACCGGGCAGGGAACATGCAGGTCAGGATTACAGAGGATATAGAAGCGGCGCACAAAGTTGCTTTAAAACGGATTGAAAAAGGAGGGCAGGTCATCAAGTACGGTCTGCCCATAGGAAAGGCAGCCAGGGAGATACAGCCGGGGGAACATGTCCATATACACAATGTGGTTACAAATCTGGATGGCCTGATTGATTATGAGTACAGGCCGCTCCCCAATGTCTGGTCCGCCTTTTGTCCGCAGGAAGAGGCCTGGTTTGACGGTTACCTGAGGGAAGACGGAAGGGCCGGTACAAGAAATGAAATCTGGATCATACCCACAGTCGGGTGCGTGAACCGCACGGTTCGCATCCTTGCCCGGAAGGCGGAAGAACGGTATGGGGGCATGGTGGACGGAATACAGGCCCTGACACATAATGCGGGGTGCAGCCAGCTGGGGGAGGATATGCTGATTACCCAGAAGCTGTTAAAGGGCCTGATCTGCCATCCGAACGCAGGGGCAGTCCTGGTGGTCAGCCTGGGCTGTGAGAATAACTGCCTGGAGTATTTTAAACCCGTATTAGGTGAAGTGGATCCTGACAGGGTAAAGTTCCTGGTGACCCAGGATTGCGGTGACGAATATGCTGAGGGAATGAGGCTTTTAGATGAGTTGGCCGGATATGCCGCTGGATTCAGACGTCAGAGACTCAGTGCGTCCCTTTTACAGATTGGCTTAAAATGTGGCAGCTCCGACGCATTTTCAGGGGTGTCGGCCAATCCGCTCTGCGGGAGGATTACTGACAGGCTGGTACGGTGTGGAGGCAAGGCCATACTGACGGAAGTATCGGAGATGTTTGGGGCGGAGGCCCGTCTGATGGAACGGGCGGAGGACAAGGAAGTATTCCAGGAAATAGTGGGCCTTATAAACAATTTCAAAGAATACTTCATGCGTTACGGACAGCCCATAGACAGGAACCCATGTCCGGGTAATATACGCAGCGGGATATCCACGGATGAGGATAAGTCCCTGGGTAATATCCAAAAGGGAGGGTCTGCACCTGTGGTGGATGTTCTGTACTATGGTGACCAGGTATGCAGGGCAGGGCTGAGCCTTCTGACCGGAAGCGGGAATGACGCGGTTTCCGTTACCAACCTCACGGCCAGCGGTGCAAATCTGGTGTTGTTTACCACCGGAAACGGCAATCCCTTTGGCGCGGTGGTGCCGACCATTAAAATATCCTCAAACACGGCGCTTTCGCATAAAAAGCCGGATTGGATTGATTTCAATGGGGGACAGGTGTTGGACGGACTTGGATTGGAAGAGACCGCAGAGGAGCTGTTTGGCTTTATGCTGGAAGTGGCCAGCGGTAATCGGCAGACAAAAAATGAGCAATATGGATATCAGGAGATATCTATTTTCAGGGATGGGGTAACCCTGTAAAAGCAGGACATAAATTGATTGGAGGAATAGATTGATATGAAATTCAGCGCAACCGTTACATTACAATATGATACTATATTTTCATCCTTCTCCCATGAGGATTACCTGAAAGGGCTGGATTGGATGCAGCAGAGCCGCCTGGACGGCGCAGAGCTGTGTATCAGCAGCTATTCGGATATTGACCTGGGGAAGGTGAAGGCAGAACTGGATGAGAGGGGGTTGGGCTGTTCCACCCTTTCCACAGGCCAGGCCAGGGGGCTTGAGGGCCTTTCCCTGATCGGGGTTCCCGCGGATATCACGAAGAAGACCCAGGAACGGTTCATGCAGCACATTGACGCGGCTAAGATCCTGGGCAGCAAGGTTACCATAGGGCTGATGCGGGGGCTGGGGTCACTGGAAACCATGGATAAGGATCTGGGGGATTTAAGCGAGGCCATGAAGCCGCTTATTTCATATGCAGACCAGAAGGGGGTCACCCTCTGCCTGGAGGCAATTAACCGCTATGAAACAGCCCTCCTTAATTCGGCAGAAGCCACCATGGATTTTATTGTGAATGACCTTGGCAATCCAGATTGTGTAGGCATCCTATGGGATCTGTTCCACGCCAATATTGAGGATATCGGATTTAAGCGAAGCATTGATATTATGGGAAATAAGCTGCAGCATGTGCACCTGGCTGATTCCAACCGGATGTTCCCGGGCTATGGACATACTGATTTTGCAGCCATATTGAAGGCAGTTAAGGATTCCGGATATTCCCAGTACTGTTCCTTTGAGTGCCTGAACCAGCCTTCTGCGGATATTATATTGAAGGATACGGCGGCCTGGGTACAGTCCATGAGGGAGCTGTAAAGGCAGGGAGGTTAAGATGGATGTATTGGAACGGATTTTAGAGAAGAAGATAATTGCCATCATACGTGGCCTTAAACTGGAGGAGACACTTAAGACAGCGGATGCGGCAGCGGCAGGCGGCCTGAGTCTTGTGGAAGTTCCATTTGACCAGAGACAACCCCTGGCATATACTACAGATAAAATAAAGGCGGTTGCTGACAGATACCCGGACGGCCGGGTGCTGGTTGGGGCCGGGACCGTACTCACCATCCAGCAGGTCCAGGCGGCTAAGGCGGCAGGCGCAGGATATATCATCACCCCCACTTCCCGTGAGGATGTGATAAAAGAGACAAAGGCCCTGGGAATGGTGGCAATGCCGGGAGCCATGACACCCAGTGAAATCGAACAGTGTTACAGGTGGGGAGCCGATATTGTAAAAGTTTTCCCCTCCGATAATCTGGGTGCCGGTTATATCAAGGCACTGCAGGGACCATTGTCATACATACCCATGGCAGCGGTGGGAGGTGTGGACCTGGATAATATACTTGACTTTTTTGATGCCGGTGTATGCGCTGTGGGAATCGGCGGGAATATAGTGAACCGGAAGATGATAGAAACAGGGGATTACAAGGGAATTGAAAACCTTGCCGCGGCATATACAGCAAAAATCAGATAAAAGGACAGAAAACCATATGTATATTGTTTATTATGACTCAGGAACAACCAATACCCGGGCTTATCTGATAAAAGATGGTATGATTACAGCGCGGCTGGAGCGGCAGATCGGCGCAAGGAATTCCGCTCTTATGCAGGATAATTCAGTGTTGGTCAGGGAACTGCGGAACATGCTTGATGTCCTGATGGAGGATTCCCATATACATAATGAAGATATTGCCCACATATATCTGTCCGGAATGATTTCCTGCCCGTCGGGGCTGGTGGAAATTGAGCATCTTCCTGTTCCGGTGGATTGGAAAAAACTGCGGGATTCAATTGTCTGTTATGAGGAGGAACGGTTCTTTAAAAGAACGCTTGAAATCATCCCTGGTATCAAAACCGTTCCTTATAATGCACAGGTCATTCCGGAAACCGCGGACAGGGTCAACATGATGCGCGGGGAAGAAATTGAGGTATTTGGGGTACTGCGTGGGAATCATGACCTGGAACAGGGAACAGCTGTCCTGATACTGCCAGGAAGCCATACCCAGGCCGTACTGCTGGAGGATGGATGTATAAAGGATATATCTTCCAATATCACAGGTGAATTATTCAAGGCGGTTGTCTGCGAGACTATTTTGGGGGCAAGTATTACCGGGGAAGAGGAATGGGAGATAGATGAAGGGATGGTATGTCTGGGGGCTTTCAATGCGCATCTCCATGGATTCAACCGGGCATTGTATATCCTTCGCATTTTAGATCTGTTCACAGAAGCTTCCCTGAACCAGAGACGCTCTTACCTGGAAGGCGTATTGAATACAGGGGTAATGGATGCGGTAACGGAAGCCTTTGGCTTTAAAGAAATCAGGAATCATAGGGGACAGGATGGCAGACCTGTAATCAGGCTGGCAGTTGCCGGGGACAGGATTCAGCAAAAGATATACCATGGACTTTGCCTGAAGGAATATCCCGGATTCAATATGATTCCGGTCAGCCCGGTTAGGGATATGCCGTTCTCTGTCAGTGGGCTTCTACGCATTGCGGGAATCGGGGACACGAATTAAATCAGTAAATCTCAGAAGTATCATATTGGAAAGGGCGATATGGAATAAGCCTGGCAATTAACGCGTCTGAATGCGTATTGCCAGGCTTATTCCATCGGTATATCTTAACGTTTTTTCTTCTTTTTCTGGAAAGCCGGGGAGTCAAAGGACCTGTCATCGGGCAGCACCTTGCGGCTTGTGGCCTCCACCAGATCGTCATAACATGCAAATATCTTATCCACATGTGCAGGCTCCATCCCCGGGGTGAGTAGCGACACGATTGGGACAATGATGAGTCCGGCTACCATGGCAAATGCACCTGCGTTGATGGGGGATTCAATATAATGAAGGAACATATTGGACACCGTGATGCCCACGCCGGCTGCAAAGCTGGCCCACACAGCGGCCGGGGTCACCTTTTTCCAGTATAGGCCGTACAGGAATGGCGCCAGGAATGCGCCGGCCAGTGCGCCCCAGGAAATCCCCATAAGCTGTGCGATGAAATCAGGCGGGTCCAGTGCCAGGACAACGCTGATGATGATGAAGACCACAATCAGGGCCTGCATCAGGATGAGCTGGGTCCTGTCCTTCATGTCCTTTACCAGGTTTCCTTTGATGAAATCCAGGGTGAGGGTGGAGCTGGAGGTGAGTACCAGGGAGGACAGGGTGGACATGGAGGCGGACAGCACCAGCATTACCACAATGCCAATAAGGATATCTGGCAGGCCGGAAAGCATGGCCGGGATGATGGTGTCGTAGGCAATGCCCCCATTACCGTTGTAGATGGCCGGACCGTCAAAGAGACGGCCGAATCCTCCCAGGAAATAGCTTCCCCCGGATATGACGATGGCGAATATGGTGGAAATGACCGTGCCGGTCGCAATTGCCTTTTCACTGCGTATGGTATAGAACTTGTGGATCATCTGCGGCAGTCCCCAGGTGCCCAGGGAAGTCAGGATGACGACACCCAGAAGGTTCATGGGGTCAGGCCCGAAAAAGGAGGTATAGGCGCCGGGCTGTCCCATTGTGAGAGGCACCTCGCTTGGAATCCTGGCCAGATTGCCGACAGCGGCCGTAAACCCTCCCTGGCCGCTTAACACGCTGAGGATGACGGCAGTAATCCCGGCCAGCATGATGATACCCTGGATGAAGTCATTGATGGCAGTGGCCATATAGCCGCCCAGGATGACATACACGGCGGTCAGGACCGCCATGCCCAGCACACAGACGCCGTAGGGGATATCAAAGGCCATGCCGAAGAGGCGGGACAGGCCATTGTATACGGAAGCAGTATAGGGAATCAGGAACACGAAAATGATTACAGAGGCCACAATCTTAAGCCACCGGCTGTTAAAACGGCTTCCGAAAAATTCTGGCATGGTTGCGGAGGACAGGTGTTTACTCATGACCCGGGTGCGCCGTCCCAGTACGACCCATGCAAGAAGACTTCCGATAAGGGCGTTGCCAATCCCAATCCATGTGGAGGACAGGCCGTATTTCCATCCGAACTGTCCGGCATAACCGATGAAGACAACCGCGGAAAAATAGGATGTGCCGTAGGCAAAAGCGGTAAGCCATGGCCCAACCCCCCTGCCGCCAAGGACAAAATCATTGACATTGGTGGCATGACGCCTGGAATAGAACCCGACTCCAATCATAATGGAAAAGAAGATGATCAGCATCAGCAGTTTGATTGTCATTTTATTAACCTCCGGGAGTATTTTATTATTACTTTACTAATTAAAACTTCTGAACTTTAATGTATCAGAGCAAAGGCGGAAAGTCAAAGAGATTTTTGCTGTTTTCCATTCTTTGGTTGAAATGCACATATAAGGATGGGATGATTTGCACTTAAAACAGGTTTTTTTAGCCAAAGTGGGGGAAGGACGCTATAATTCGACAAAAAATATGCTTCAATGTGCTTGTGTATTAAAATAGATAATGGTATAAAAAGTTAAATATAAGTAAAAAATAATTTACATAACACAAATTACAAAAAAAGGAAAAGAAAGTATGTGTTTAAAAATTAATAATAATGTAACATAAATGTAAAAATAAAAAGGTCAAATTGTACAATTATGTAATTAAAACCACTGGAAAAATATAACTAATATATAAAAATAATTACAAATATTTCAAATATAATAAAAAATGTAACAAAGATGTTAAATCTCCATTGACGGCAAAAGTTAAATCCCATATAATTAGCCATACATCCCGGAAAAACATGCACAAAGTGGGGATTGACCCACTGGAACAAAAACAAGAATTGGGCTCCGGCATGTTGAGATAGGGGAGTCCAGGAAAGAGGAGTATGTATGCTTACATTACATTCATTCCTTCAGTCGGTTGTCCTCTTTGTTAAATCACTTACAGTGAAAGTCACAAAGCAGATGTACCGATCCTCGTCAGTCCTGCTGACCGGCATGATGGTTGTTGCCATCATTGCATTTTCAGCCGAAGGGTTTGGCGGCGGGGGCAAGAATGCCCTGGCAGCGCCCATTGCGGATGAAAGTCAGGAGGAGGTACAGACAGAGGAACCTGAGGGAAGCGGTCTGGTTACGGAAGCAAAAGTACAATTCGGACTTTTAGATACTGACAGCGAAGGCCAACAACTGGCTGGTGCACTGTTAGAAGCAAATGTCCGTGAAAAGCAGAGACAGCAGGCAGCTGCACAGACCCAGATTGAGACACTTCAGAAACAGATATTAAAAGAGAAACAGGAAGAGGAAGCAAGGAAGAAAGCTGAGGAAGAGCGCAGGGCATCCAGAAGGATCCGCTATACGGATGAGGATTACCAGGTCCTTTTACGTATTGTCCAGGCAGAGGCAGGCATCTGTGATAAGAGAGGCAAGATACTTGTGGCGGATGTGATCATTAACCGTGTATTGTCAAAGGAATTCCCAAACAGTGTAAAGGCAGTTGTATACGAGCCATCCCAGTTTCAGCCCGTTTCCAACGGCGCCATTAACTCTGTGAAGGTCACGGCCGAGACAATCGAGTGCGTGGACCGCGCCCTGGATGGAGAGGATTATTCCAACGGTGCGCTGTATTTCATGAACCGGAGAGGTTCCGGCAGCGCGGCGGCCTGGTTTGACAGGCACCTTACCTATCTTTTTGCCCATGACGGCCATGAATTCTTCCGATAGTGGAGGGACAGGGACCGGATAAAAAAATGATTGAGTTTCCCATGGCTTTAGGTGTATACTTGTAATGGAAAATAATCACACAAAGGAGAATGGGATATGATATTTGATGAGAAAAAAAATCTTGATTTTTACAGAAACCTGGGCGTGGACGGCAGGTATGCAAAAGCAGTGGATTTCCTGCAGAATACGGACCTGAGCGCATTGGAGCCGGGCAAGTATGAGATTGACGGCAAGAATGTTTATGCCAATGTAACGGCTTATACCACCATTCCATGGGAAGAGGCAAAGTATGAGGCACATGAGCATTATACGGATATCCAGTATGTGATTGAGGGAAGTGAGGTCATGACCTATGCACCTGTCCATGAGATGACGGTGAAGACCCCATATAATCCTGACAAGGATGTTGTGTTTTTTGAGAATACCACCCCAGGGCTTCAGATTGTGACAAAGGCTGACCAGTACCTGATCTTCAATCCATGGGATGCCCATAAGCCAAAGGCAGCTGACAAGGAGCCGGCGCCTATTAAGAAAGTGATTGTGAAAATCAAGGAAGATTAATCCGTTTCAGCGGACCCGGCGCCACGGGGGATTGTACCCGGCGGTACCGGCCATGCCCGGCAGTGTGAAAGCTGCCGGGCTTTTATGATTGCCAGGCATTGGCCCGGGTTAATATTTCCCTGTGGACCATCCTGAAAAACAGGGGTTGTTACAGGCGGGTTTCTGGCGTATACTCTTTATAGAAAGAACACATGACTTTCATGGGCGGAGGTAACCATATGCAGCTCACCTATCTACATATACGCAATTTCAAATCCATCCGCGACCTGGAAATCCGCGATATTGACAGGGCGCTGATCCTGGTTGGAAAAAACAACACAGGGAAAACATCGGTGCTGGACGCGGTATGTGCTGTGTGCGGCTGCTATGAAATCCAGGAAGAGGACTTTAATGAGAAACGGCAGGCCATCCGCATTGACGCTGCGTTCCGCATTGAGGAGGAAGACCTCAGGCTGTTCCACCGAAGGGGGCTTGTGAGCCAGTACAGGCGTTTTGATGTGTGGAGGCGCGTGTTTGGGGAACGGCTTCCCTCCTTTAAGGATGGAGGGCTGTCCTTCACGTTCCACGTGAACCTGGACGGCAGGGTGCGCTATGAGGATCCCTACAGGAAGAATAACCCATACATTCCCATGGTATTGCCCCATATTTACCGGATTACGGCGGACCGGGAATTAAGGCAGCTGCAGAACGACCTGCTGATGTTCCAGGAGGATGAGGAATTAAGCCGTCTGCGGTCCGGAAGATGTATCTTTGAGGCATCTAAAACATGCAACCACTGTTTCCAGTGTATCGGCCTGATTAATAAGAAAAAGCCGGAGGAGCTGACTGCATTTGAGACGGCCCGCCTGCTGGAACATAAGATCTACCAGCTGAACCTCAGCGGCTTCTCCCGGAAGGTGAATGAGAATTTCTTCAAGAACGGAGGCTATGAGGAAATTCAGTACACTTTAAACTGTGACATAGACCAGATGTTTTCCGTTGAGGTGACGGCCCACAACCAGCAGCGGGGCAGTGTGAAGCCGGTGGAGCTTATGGGCAAGGGCATGAGGAGCATCTACATGCTTTCCCTCCTGGAAACCTATATCAGCGAACAGAGCCGCATTCCCAGCATCATCGTGGTGGAGGACCCTGAGATTTTCCTGCATCCCCAGCTCCAGAAGACCTGCAGCGAGATATTATACCGTCTGTCAAAGAAAAACCAGGTCATCTTTAAGACACACAGTCCGGACCTGCTGTTTAATTTCAGCATCCGCCAGATACGCCAGGTGGTGCTGGACGGGGAGAGGTATTCCGTTATCCGGGAAAGGACAGACCTGGGCCAGATACTGGATGACCTTGGGTACGGGGCCAATGACCTGTTAAATGTAAGCTTTGTGTTCATCGTGGAAGGAAAGCAGGACAAAAGCCGCCTGCCCCTGCTTCTGGAAAAGTATTATTCTGAGATATACGATGATAAAGGCAACCTGACCAGGATATCCATCATCACAACCAACAGCTGTACCAACATCAAGACATATGCCAATTTAAAGTATATGAACCAGGTCTATCTGCGGGACCAGTTCCTGATGATACGGGATGGGGACGGCAAGGACCCGGAAGAACTTGCATCCCAGCTGTGCAGGTATTATGATGAGCGGAGTCTGGAGGATGCGGACCGCCTGCCCAAGGTCACAAGGCGTAACGTGCTCATATTAAAATATTATTCCTTTGAGAATTACTTCTTCAATCCGTCCATTATGGCAAAGCTGGGCATTGTGGATAGCGAGGACACATTCTATGACACGCTCTATGATAAGTGGCATGAATACCTGTACCGTATCCGCAGCGGCCAGCAGCTTATGGAGGTCATGGGACGGGATTTCACTTCGCCGGAAGACATGAAGGCACATATGGAAGAAATCCTCACCTATATGAGGGGCCACAATCTCTATGACCTGTTCTACGGCCCTTTCCGCGACAGGGAGCAGGAGATATTGAAAGCATATATTGATATGGCCCCAAGGGAGGAGTTTAAGGATATACTGGATGCAATTGACCGGTTTGTGTATTTTGACAGTAGGAAGAAGGGGTGAGGACACGGCCCGGCGGGCATGGGGTGGATGCGGGGATATATCCGGGAAGCGGGCCGGGGCGGACGGTGGCCTGGACACATGGCGGCTTGGATACATGGTCTAGGAGGGAGCAGCTTTAAAGGTTCTGATAACCTTAAGAAGCTGCTCCCTCCTTTTTATCCTATATTTAATTGGCCGGTTACACGGAATATGCCTCTTCGGCTGTGTCGGCTTCTGCATTTTTGCCTTTGCCCAGGACACAGGTGAAGACGAAGGTGCCGAGGCAGACAGCCGCGAATATGATTCCTGCCGGGTATGCAAAGGATGTGGGGAGCTGGAAGCCTTCCTTGGCAATCAGGATGTATGTACAGGATACGGCTGACATGAAGGTTGCGGGAAGGGCCGTAAGCCAGTAAAAGCGTTTTTTGCGGAACAGGTATACGCTTGCAGACCACAGTGCAATCATGGCCAGGGTCTGGTTGCTCCAGGAGAAGTATCTCCAGATTATCTGCACATCAATCTGGGTCAGTACGGAACCGACTGCCAGCAGGGGAACCGTGAGCATCAGACGGTTCTTGATGGGTTTCTGGTCAAACTTGAACCAGTCTGCCAGGGTGAGCCTTGCGCTTCTGTATGCGGTATCGGCGGAAGAGATGGGACATGCGATAACACCGATCATGGCGATTACTGCGCCGACAGGCCCTAAAAGGGTGAAGCAGATTTCGTATACAACGCTGGACTGTCCGTTGCCAAGAGCTGTCAGAAGTCCGCCTGTGCCGTTATAGAATGCAACGCCTGCCGCTGCCCAGATAAGGGCAATGATGCCTTCTGCCACCATGGCTCCGTAGAACACCCTGCGGCCGTCCTTTTCATTGGTAAGGCAGCGGGCCATGAGCGGGGACTGGGTTGCGTGGAATCCGGATATTGCGCCGCAGGCAACGGAGATGAACATGGTTGGCCAGATGGGCGTATTGGCCGGATGCAGGTTTTCCAGTGTGATTTCAGGTATATGGTATCCGCCTAACAGGATGGCTCCGCCGACTCCAAGGGCCATGATAATCAGGCATATACCAAAGAACGGGTAAACCTTGCCGATTAATTTGTCAATGGGGACAAAGGTGGCGATGAAGTAGTAAATCAGTACAACGGCCAGCCAGAACCTGGTATCCAGGACATTGGGTGTGAGCATGGCCAGAAGATTGGCTGGTCCGGTGGAGAAGCTGACGCCTACCAGGACCAGGAGCACAACGGAGAACACACGCATGACCTGTTTCATGGCACTTCCGAGATATGTCCCGGTAAGCTCGGAAACACTGGCCCCTTTGTGGCGCATGGACATCATGCCCACCATGTAATCGTGGACACCGCCGCCCAGTAAGGTTCCGAAGGTAATCCACAGGAATACGCTGGGTCCCCAGCACGCGCCTGCCAGCGCGCCGAAGATGGGTCCGAGGCCGGCGATGTTGAGCAGCTGGATTAAGAAGATACGCGGAGTGCCCATTGGGACGTAATCACTTCCATCCGTCATGGTAAGCGCAGGCGTCTTCCTGTCGTCAGGGCCAAAAACCTTTTCCGCAATCTTGCTGTACACTGTGAATCCCCCGATTAATAGTGCCAGACATACAAAGAAACTAATCATAAACCTACCTCCTGTTTTGTATTAATGAATTCATCTGTATGCACTTATTGTACTAAAAAGCCGTTAAAAAGAAAGACTTTTTGTGTAAAATGCATTACTGGATGCACAAACGGTAGGAAAATGTTCATTAACAGGCACTGGAATCCACGGCTGACGGGGTGTGATTTTCAAACGCACCCTGGGCGCAGGATAGGGCGGCTGGCAGGAAATCATATGCCCAACAGCTGGCGCAGGCTTTTTACCTTCTCCCTTCCAACGGGCAGGATTTCTTTTTCAAAGCCCTGCATCTTTACAGCCAGGCTGTTGTTGGCCCAGGGAAACATTTCCGTGATATATCCCAGGTTTACAAGGTAACTTTTGTGGATGCGGAAAAAACCGTGGGGCGCCAGCCGTTTTTCATATTCCCCCAGCAGCTGGTTTTCCGTATAGTCCCTGGTGGCGGTATGGATGATGCAGCTTCTGCCGGAGGTCTCAATGTAGACAATCTGTGGTATGTCCAGCATTACGATGGTACGGTTCACATTGATTGCCATCCTGGCGGAGGGCGGGACAGGGGCTGCAGGCTGGCTGGCGGATGGTCCGGGTCCGGGTACAGGTGCAGGGCTGGCTTTGGACTGGTTTAAATCGTGGCAGCATTTTTCCAGTACCCTGCGGACACGGTCCGGGTCAAAGGGTTTTAATATGTAATTGTTGACACCCAGTTCAAAGGCCTTGACCGCGTACTGGGAGTAGGCGGTGGCAAACACAATCTGGGCGTCCGGCAGGATACGTCTGGCCGCAGCGGCCAGGGTGGTTCCTTCCATATCATTGAGATTGATATCCACGAACAGCAGGTCAAAAGGCTGGCTGCTGATAAGCTCCAGGGCATTGGAACCGCTGTCAGCCTCCTCGATATGGCTGTCCGGCATGGTGGACAGGATCTGGTGGATCAGTTCTTTCCTCGACGGCCTCTCGTCATCAATCACAGCAATCTTCATTATGAGAAATCCCCCTTATTCAGCAATTTTCCTTGTCTTTTCCCGTGGTGCGCGGCACACGGAACCATACCCTGGAACCGGCGGACGATGTCTCTATCTTCAGTCCGTTATCCTCGCCGTATATGCTCTTTAAGCGGCGGTGCACATTCTTTAAGCCCACACCGCCCCTGCCCTCGCCGGAATACATCTGGATGATGATGTCCTTGGGGATTCCCGGCCCCTTGTCGGAGACGGAGATTTCCACGGAATCATCGATGGTGCGGGCCTGTATGGAAACCGTGCGCATGCCCCTGGCATCAGCGCCGTAGCGCACCGCGTTTTCGACCAGGGGCTGGAGGATGAAGGATGGCACCAGGCAGTTTAAGTCGTCTTCCACATCCATGTCTACCTGTAACTTTTCCTCAAAACGGGCCTGTTCCAGTTCCAGGTAGCTGGACACATGGTACAGCTCGGTGTGCAGGTTCAGCATGTACTGGTCGTTCTCAAGGGTCTGGCGGTAGTAGGCGGAAAGGGTGAGTATCAGTTCCCTGGCCCGGTCCGGGTTTTCCCTGCACACGCACGATATGGTGTTTAGTGCGTTGTAAAGGAAATGCGGGTTGACCTGGGACTGCAGGGCTTTGAACTCCGCCTTGCGGCGCAGCTGTTTCTGGTAGTCCAGGTCGGAAAGTTCCAGCTGGGTGGAGAAAAGCCTGGCCAGTTCGGATGCAAAGTTCAGGTTGGGCTGGGAAGTGACCCAGTGTTTCCTGACCACCATGGTCAGGCTGCCGATGGGTTTGTCCATCTCTATCAGAGGCGCTGTCACGATGATGTGGTTTTTCAGTATGTGGTACAGCGGGTCCGGCTTCTCGGCACAGGTGAAGGTGGTGGTCTTACGGTCATGGATGGATTCCAGGATGGGCTTTAGGAGGGCCCCGCCTTTTAAATCGTTGTATCTGGCTTCCCCTTTCATGGCCAGTACCTTCTGGGTATCTGTTATCATCACGGCTGCGCAGGAGGTGGAATTGTAGATGATCTCAGCGGCAGCTTCCATATCCCTTGTGCTGTAAAGCCCTTTCCTCAGATGGGGAAGGCTCTGCTCCACGATTCCCAGGGCCAGCCGCATCTTCTCCGCAAACTGGCTGTCCTCCTCCATGAACACGATGCTGAAGGTGCCGATGAAGGCAACCATGCCCAAGGCGTTCATGGTTATCATGGGAAATGCAATCAGCCCCACCAGCTCCAGGGCTGCTGGAAATGGTTTTGAGATGAACAGGATGATGACCATCTGGCAGACCTCTGCCAGGGCCGTGATAAGGAAGATTCCGGTGTTGTCAATCTTGCCTGCTTTAAAGCGCCGGGAAAATGCAGAACCGATCAGCCCTTCCACAAAGGTGGATATGGCGCAGGAAACAGCGGTGAAGCCCCCGATATCAAACAGGTAGCGGTGCAGGCCGCCGATGATGGCAGCCCCCATCCCGACATAGGGGCCGCCTAACAGTCCTGCTGCCAGGACGCCGATTACACGTGTGTTTACAATGGCGCCCTGGGCCCGCATCCCTGTATAGGTGGAAACAATACTGACAAGTCCGAAGATGACTGCAAGGGCCGCACGGCTGCCGATGGGATTGTTTTCACCCAGCAGCATGCTGCGGACAACGGGAATCTTGGTCAGCATGGTGGCGATGAGAACCAGCAGCCCTATATTTAGAAGCAGGCTGAAAAACATGGTGTTGGACATGGCAGTCCTCCTTGGTGGAATTGTTTTATTACTGAATGTAGTATAAGTATACCAAATATTTGCAGAACAGGGAATCTTAAGAAAATCTTTTATTGTATTTCATCTTGAGGTATGCTAATCTATGTTCAAGGGCAACTGTACTAATATAATTAATACAGTCGATACAATGATATTTCAGAAAGGGGGGAAGGAAGGGATGATTGTACTGGATTACAGGGACCGGAGACCTTTATATGAACAGGTGGCGGAGCGCCTGCAGGAGATGATGTTTAACGGAGTGCTTCCGCAGGATACGCAGCTTCCGTCCGTGCGCAGCCTGGCCACAGACCTGTCCATTAATCCCAACACAATCCAGCGGGCCTACGGCGAACTGGAACGTCAGGGATATATTTACTCAGTTAAGGGAAAGGGAAGCTTTGTGGCTGACAGCAGCCGCATGAGGGCCGGGAAGCTGAAGGAGTGGAAGGGCCGTTTTACTGCTTCCGTGGAAGAGGGCATGAAGATCGGCGTTACGGCAGAGGATATGACAGGGCTTATGGAAGAGACATTCCGTGGGCATATGACAGAAAGGGGAGATGGGCATGATTGAGGCAGTGAACCTGACCAAACGGTTCGATGATATAGTGGCGGTTGACCATATAAGCGCCACCATAAAGGATGGAAGTGTTTTTGGCCTGATCGGCACCAATGGGGCCGGCAAATCCACGTTCCTCAGGCTGGCCAGCGGTGTGCTGAAACCGGACGAGGGATGTATCACCATAGACGGACATGAGGTGTTTGAGAATACGCCTGCGAAAAGGCGGTTCTTTTATATCTCAGATGAGCAGTATTTTTTCAACAACTCAACGCCTTTGGAGATGATGCATTATTACAGGCATGTATATGAGGGATTTAATGAGGAGCGGTTCCACAAGCTTATGAAGAACTTCGGGCTGGATGAGAAGCGCAGGATCCATACATTTTCCAAGGGAATGAAGAAGCAGGTATCGGTTATCTGCGGCGTGTGTGCGTCCACGGACTATCTGTTCTGCGACGAGACCTTTGACGGCCTGGACCCCGTCATGCGCCAGACCGTGAAGAGTATATTTGCAGCGGATATGGAGGACAGGAACCTGACCCCCATCATCGCATCCCATAATCTGAGGGAACTGGAGGATATCTGCGACCATGTGGGGCTTCTGCACAAGGGAGGAATCCTTCTGTCAAAAGACCTGGATGACATGAAGCTTAACATCCATAAGGTCCAGTGCGTGCTCCAGCCTGGCATGAAGCCCGAGGACCTGGTGGCCCTTGATAAGGTGGGGATTGAGCAGCGCGGAAGGCTGTGCACGGTGACTGTCCGCGGCAGCAGGCAGGAGGTGGAGGCCATCCTATCCTCCTATGACCCGGTGTTCTATGAGTGCATTCCTCTGTCCCTGGAGGAGATATTTATCAGTGAAACGGAGGTGGCTGGTTATGACATCAGGAAACTTGTTCTCTAAGCTTATGAGGGAGGACTGCAAGCGGCGCACATGGGCCTTTGCCCTGGTCTTTTTGGCTTTTTTCTTCATCCTTCCCATAGGCCTGGCCCTTGCCATGGAGGATGCGGCCAATACACAGTATTATGTATATAACGGCTACAGGGATTTTGTACAGGACCCGTCCATGCCTCTGGCTGTCTACCAGGAAAAGCTTCTGGAACTGAAGACAAAGGTGGTTTTAAGCCAGGCGGAATTCGGAAACGGCATGGTGGTATTCCTTATGATGGCTGCAGCGGTTGTCATGGGGGTATCCAGCTTTTCTTATCTGCATAACAGGAAAAAGGTTGATTTTTACCACAGTATCCCGGTAAGGAGGGAACTGATTTACAGTGCGCGGTACGTGGGAGGCATCCTCATTGTAGGCATTTCCTATCTCATAAACCTGATCCTTATGTACGGGGTTGCCCTTTCTTACGGTGTGGGCACCGCAGGTATAGCCGGCGCAATGGCCGGAGGCCTGGCATTGAACATGCTGTTTTTCCTGCTGATGTACGCAGCAGTGGTGATAGCCATGATGATGACAGGTAATATGGTGGTTGGGATCCTGGCATCCGGTGTGTTCTTTTTCTTCTTTCCCGCAGTGATGCTGGTGCTGGAAGGGTACTGCGATATCTTTTTCGTGACAACAGCCAGGAATGCATGGACCTCCGATGGCTCGCCGTTTATGTGGGGAATGAAATACCTGTCCCCATTCAGCGTCTATCTGACAGCCCTTGACTGGCGGCTGGACGAAATCGTAAAGCATGTGCCGGAGCTTATCTGTTCCGGATTCGGCGTCCTGGCGCTTTTCTTCCTGGGCCTGCAGCTCTACCGCATCAGGCCTTCGGAGGCAGCCGGGAAGGCCATGGCCTTTAAGCGCACCATGGCGCCCATCCGTATCCTTCTTGTGCTGGGGTGCGGCCTTGCCGGAGGACTGTTTTTCTGGGCCATGCAGAGCAAGCTGCGCTGGGGTCTGTTCGGCACCATTGTATTCATAATCCTTACCCACTGCATTGTGGAAATCATCTATAATTTTGATTTTAAGAAACTGCTTGGCAGTAAGCTGCAGCTGGCGCTCTGCCTTGCGGCCGGCGTCCTTGTGTTCCTGAGTTTCCGTTATGACTGGTATGGATATGACTCCTACCTTCCTGATACGGATAAGGTGGTGTCTGCCAGCCTGGATCTGGATATAGACAGCGGCTGGCTGAATAACCAGTTTGTAAGCCGGGATGACCAGGGGGAATATGTGCTGGATTATAAACAGGCCTATGAAAACATTGAAAAGGATATGAAGCTTACGGATATGGACCTGGTCATGCCCCTGGTGGAAGAGGGAAGACGCAGCACCCTTCTTAACAGGGATGAACGGCTGGGGATTGTCAAAGCAGTCACCCAGGTGCGGAATGTATCTTATATCGGGGGAGCAGACGGACCCACCTCTATTTTCATAGCGGGAAAGACCGGAGGGGAAGACGGCCCGTCTGATACGGGAATCAAGGCGTACCATACGGGCATGACCGTATGCTATCAGATGGACAATGGGCGCAGTGTAAGGCGTTCCTATCAGATTGCCCTCTCAGATGTGATGGATGTTTACGGACGGCTGTACAAGGAGGCTGCTTATAAAGAAGGGCTTTACCCTGTGTTTCATGAAACGCCGGGAAATCTGGTAAAGGTAATCTACCGGGAAGGGGGGATGTCCGCCTATACCGGAGAGGACAGCAGGACGATTGAAAAACTGCTGGATGCCTACCAGACTGACTTCATGGCCCTGGATACACAGACACGGATTAAAGAGGCTCCTGTGGGCGCCATTTCATTTGTGACGAAGGAGGCCCGGGATTACATGGACCGGAACCTGAAGCAGATGCGCTCCGGCGGAAGGGGCGGCTACTGGGACATGAGTATGGAGGATTTCATCCAGTACTGGCCGGTATACCCATCCTTTACCCATACCCTTCAGATCCTGGAAGGAGAGGGCGCTGAGCCGGGAAAACATTTTGCTGCCGACAATACCAGATCGGTCACCATCAATGTACAGTCCCTTTTCTACAATCGGGATTCCGGCAGCGGGCTTCCCCAGGACGATGAACTGGCCGATTTACAGAGGAAGAATCCCTATTATACAGAAGAAGGGAATCTGGTGATTACGGATCCGGCTGGGATAGCGCAGCTTATGGGGGCTGTGATGGAAGATGAATTCCAATCAATGGACCAGTTCCATCAGGTTTCAGGGGCTGTCTCCTACTGTGATGTGGAATTGGAAGGCAATATCCATGTTTCGGGCATCCTGCTGTTAGACAGGATGACGCCTGGGATGCTGGGAATCTTTGAAGGACTTCCTCTGGAGAATATCCTTTAAGGATGAAGGAAGATGCACCGGTGCTTATGAAGCCTGCTTCATGGGATCCGGTGCATTTTTCGGTTTCCATGTTTTCGGTTTCCTATCTGTCTTCATGGACGCAGGCCTGTCCTGGCCGTACAGGACCATCTGTCCCATGTAGGGCATGTATGGCTTTCCGTTTCTTTTTATTGACAATCCATCCATGGAAAGCTACAATCATATCAACAGATGGGAAGGCTCCAAAAAACGCGCCTGCCCCAAGGGAGAAAGAGAGGACATAAGTATGATATCAGAGAAAATGAAACCATTGGTAAATAATAATTCCGCAATCCGGGCCATGTTTGAAGAGGGCAAAAAGCTGGCGGCCCTATACGGCGCGGAGAACGTATATGACTTTAGTCTCGGCAACCCCAATGTGCCTGCGCCGGATTCCGTAGGACAGGCAATCTGTGATATCCTGAAAGAAGAGGAGTCTACTTTTGTCCATGGATATATGAGCAATGCCGGTTATGAGGATGTAAGGAATACCATTGCACAGTCCCTGAACCGCCGGTTCGGCACATCCTTCCACCAGAATAATATACTTATGACCGTGGGCGCTGCCAGCGGACTGAATATCATCCTCAAGACCCTCCTGAATCCGGGGGATGAGGTCATTGCATTTGCTCCTTACTTTGTGGAATATGGCAGCTATGTGCGCAACTATGACGGCAATCTGGTGGTCATTTCCCCTAACACAAAGGATTTCCAGCCAAACCTTGACGAATTCGGGGAGAAGATTACCCCAAGGACAAAGGCGGTCATCATCAATACCCCCAATAACCCCACCGGAGTCGTGTATTCCGCAGGGACCCTGTCCAGGATGGCGGATATCCTGAGGGAGAAGCAGTCCCAGCTGGGGACGGATATTGTATTGATTTCAGATGAACCGTACCGCGAGCTGGCTTATGACGGCGTGGAGGTGCCTTATGTGACAGGGTTTTATGATAACACCGTCATCTGCTATTCCTACAGCAAGTCCCTGTCCCTTCCGGGCGAGCGTATCGGCTACCTGGTGATACCGGACGCTCTTAAGGACAGCGAAGAGGTGTTTAACGCCGCAACCATTGCCAACCGTGTCATGGGCGCAGTGAACGCGCCGTCACTGATGCAGCGCGTCATCAAACGGTGCGTGGACGAGAAGGTGAACCTGGAAGCATATGACCGGAACCGGAACCTGCTGTACAATGGCTTAAGGGACCTGGGATTTGAGTGTATCAAGCCAGAGGGCGCGTTCTACCTCTTCGTAAAATCACCGGAAGCAGATGAAAAGCAGTTCTGCGCCAACTGCAAGAAGTATAACCTGCTGGTGGTTCCGGGCAGTTCCTTTGCATGCCCGGGATATGTAAGGATTTCATACTGCGTGTCCTATGGGCAGATTGAACGTTCACTTCCTGCATTCAGGAAAGTGGCGTCTGATTACGGTCTGGTATAGGATAAGGACAGCCGGCAAGGGATGAAAAACGGCTGATGAAGTAAAGTATATGAGGTCAGAGGAAAGGGAGGAATCCAGAGTATGAGACCATGGGAAGCAAATATACGCCAGGTAGTGCCTTATGTGCCGGGGGACCAGCCGGGCGGTGATAGACTGATAAAACTGAACACCAACGAGAATCCGTATCCTCCGTCCCTGGGAGCCATTAAGGCCCTCAGGGAACTGGAGACGGACCGCCTGCGCAAATATCCTGACCCGGCGGCTTCCATGCTGGTGGAGGCCCTGGCCGGATATTACGGGGTGGAGGCGGACCAGGTGTTTGTGGGGGTTGGGTCTGATGACGTGATAGCCATGTCCTTCCTCACGTTTTTTAATTCGGATAAGCCGGTGCTGTTTCCTGACATCACCTATTCATTCTACAAGGTGTGGGCGGACCTGTACCGGATTCCATATGAGACGCCTGCCCTGGATGGGGATTTTAATATCATCCCGGAGGATTATGAAAAGGAAAACGGGGGAGTCATTTTCCCGAACCCCAATGCGCCTACCGGTATCTATATGCCTCTTGAACAGGTGGAAGGGATCATAAAGGCCAACCAGGACGTGGTGGTAATCGTGGACGAGGCATACATTGATTTTGCAGGGAGGTCCGCGCTGGAACTGATTGGACGGTACGAGAACCTTCTGGTAGTACAGACCTTCAGCAAGTCCCGTTCCATGGCGGGCATGAGAATCGGCTTTGCCATTGGGAACCGGCGCCTGATCAAGGCCCTTAATGATGTGAAGTACTCCTATAACTCCTATACCATGAATCTGGCCTCCATTGTGATGGGCACGGAGTCGGTGAGGGATAAGGCATATTTTAAGGAGACAACGGACAAGATAATAGCTACCAGGGAACGGGCAAAGAAGCGGCTTAGCGGGCTAGGATTCACCTATCCGGATTCCCAGGCCAATTTCATCTTTGCGTCCCATCCCCGCGTGCCTGCATATAAGCTTTTTGAGGCGCTTAAGCAGGAGCAGATCTATGTGCGGTATTTTGGCGGGGAAAGGCTGTGTGACAGCCTTCGTATCAGCATAGGGTCGGATGAGGAGATGGAGGAGCTGTTCGCATTCCTGGAGCGGTATCTGAAGGATTTTTCATAAAAGACAGGATGGGTGATATGTATGGAAGAAGCAGGGTGGAGACATTATCTGAGACTCGTGCTTAATATTGTGATCCCACTGACAGGATGGATTCTCCTGTGTTTTCTGGGACCAAAGATTTTAAAGTTTTTCATGCCCTTTGTCATTGGCTGGATCATTGCCATGATTGCCAATCCCCTGGTGCGTCTATTGGAGCGGAGGATGAGGCTGGTGCGCAAGCACAGTTCCATCGTCATCGTGGTGGCGGCCCTGGCCCTTGTCATCGGCCTTTTATACCTGATCATATCCAGAAGCTTTGCGCTGCTGTATGGATTCATAAAAGATCTTCCGGCCCTGTACGCCGGGATTGAGGGGGATGTGTCCAGGAGCATGGAGCAGATTGACCATGTGTTCCAGTTCCTGCCGGACAGTATCCAGCAGACCTGGTCGGAGATTGGGAATAATCTGGGAACTTATCTTGGCAAGGTGGTGGAGGGCATTGCGTCCCCCACCGTTGAGGCGGCCGGATCCGTGGCCAGGAGCATTCCTGCCATTCTGGTCTATATGGTGGTCACCATATTGTCCGCATACTTCTTCATTGTTGACAGGGACAATATCCTGGCTTTTGTCAAAGCCCATACGCCTGCCTGGAGCCAGCGGTATACCAGCTACTTAAAGGGGGAGGTCCGCAGGCTTGTTGGCGGATATTTCATGGCCCAGTTTAAGATCATGGTGGTGGTGTGGCTGATTCTTACGGTTGGGTTCCTGGTGCTTGGGGTGGGATACGCCCCTCTTTGGGCATTCCTCATCGCGTTCCTGGATTTCCTTCCTGTGTTTGGTACGGGTACGGCCCTGATTCCATGGGGCTTAATCAAGCTGCTGGGCGGCGAATATGCCTTTGCGGCCGGGCTTCTGCTGATTTATGTCCTGACCCAGGTCACGCGCCAGCTGGTGCAGCCTAAGCTGGTGGGGGACAGCATGGGACTTAACCCGCTATTGACCCTGCTGCTTTTATATCTGGGATTTAAGGTAAATGGGATTGCAGGGATGATCCTGGCAGTGCCCATCGGCCTGTTTTTTGTAAGTCTGTATGACTATGGGGCTTTCCGCAAAATGACGGACAGCCTGGGTATCCTGATTAAGGATATGAATACCTTCCGGAAGAAGGAATAAGTTTGATTAGCAGGAGAAGGTTTAAGTGAGATGAAAGTTGAAAATAATCTGGATACGGATAAAGTACGCGGGCTGGTTTGGAGGCTGGCATTTCCCTCCATGCTGGCTCAATTTGTGAATGTGCTGTACAGCATAGTGGACCGGATGTACATTGGAAATATAGAGGGGATCGGGGCACTGGCCCTGGCCGGGGTGGGAATCTGCGGACCTGTGGTGACACTTATATCCTCCTTTGCCAGCTGGATCGGAGTGGGCGGGGCGCCCCTGATGAGCATCCGCCTGGGACAGAAGAATGAGAGGGCCGCCACTCAGATGGTGGCAAACTGTTTTGCGCTTTTAACAGGGATGGCGGTTGTCATCATGACCATTACCTTCCTGTTCAGGAAACCGCTGCTGGTATTTTTCGGCGCCAGCCCATCCATATTCCCCTATGCCGACGAGTACATGAGCTGGTACCTGTCCGGAACCGTGTTCGCGCTTCTGGCAGCAGGAATGAACCAGTTCATCATCTGTCAGGGATTTGCCAAGGTGGGGATGAAATCCGTGGTATTAGGGGCCGTATGCAATATTGCCCTGGATCCTGTTTTTATTTTTGCCCTCAACATGGGGGTTAAGGGAGCGGCCATTGCCACGGTGCTTTCGCAGATGGCCTCCTGCATCTATGTGCTGGTATTCCTGTTCGGGAAAATGCCCCTGGTGCGCATTACCTTTGGCGGGTACCGGTGGAATACCATGAAGCAGGTGCTGGTGGTGGGGCTTTCCCCCTTCCTCATCATTGCGTCGGACAGCCTGCTTATCATTGTCATGAACATGGTAATCCGCAAGTTCTCCAACCCGGCAGACGGGGACATGCTGCTTACCTGCAATACCATTGTCCAGAGCTTCATGCTCCTCATCACCATGCCGCTGGGAGGAATTACCGGTGGAACCCAGACTGTTTTAGGTTATAATTATGGGGCGGGGAGGCCTGACCGCATCAGGAAGGCTGAGAAGCATATTGTTTCCCTGGGCCTGGCATTTACAGCCGTCATGTTTGTGATTGCCCAGACAGCGCCCGGATATTTCGTGCGTATCTTCACAAGGGAAGCATCCTATGTGGGGATTACGGAGTGGGCAATCCGTATGTATACGCTGGCCGTGATCCCATTGGAGGTCCAGTATACGGTAGTGGACGGTTTTACTGGAATGGGGATTGCGAAGGTGGCTGTCAGCCTGTCCATGTTCAGGAAATTCGTTTATTTTCTGGGGATGCTCCTCCTGCCCATGCTGTTCGGGGTGGAGAAGGTATTCTTTGCAGAACCCATATCGGATATCATTGCATGCGTCATGTCATCCTGCACCTTCCTGCTGTTAAGCGGCAGGGTACTGGGGGATAACCGGCGCCTGTAAATAAAATCATACATAATCGGAAGGAAGCGGAATATGAATATACTGGTAAGCGCCTGCCTGCTTGGCGTGGAATGCAGGTATAACGGCAAGGGCGTGCTGGATCCGGCTGTGAAGGCACTGATGGACAGACATTGCCTCATCCCGGTGTGTCCGGAAATCATGGGAGGTCTTGCAACCCCGCGCACACCCGCGGAGCGCGCCTGCGGGCGTGTCATTACCAGGGATGGGGAAGATGTGACCCCTGCCTACGAAAAAGGGGCGGAGGAAGCCTTGAAGCTTGCCATGCTTTACGGCTGCAGGGCAGCCGTCCTTAAGGAGAGGAGCCCTTCCTGTGGAAACGGGCAGATATATGACGGAACATTTACAGGAAAACTGACAGAAGGAGAAGGGGTCTGTGCAGGACTTTTGAAGTCCCATGGAATTAAGGTGTATGGGGAGAGCCAGATTGAAAGACTCCTGGAGGAATCAGAAAGGTATTGATGCATGAGCAAAGAACTGGATAAGAAGGAAGGGACATCAGTACAGGAGAAGAAGGAAAACGGACAGCGGGGAAAAAGCAGGAGCCGGGCTGCCTTCAGGGAGAGAAACGGCGGGCAGGCCAAGGCCCGGACGGATGAGGCGCCAGGCACGCCAAAGCACGGATTGGGGAAGGCGGCAGCGGCCCTGCTGGCGCTGGCAGCCGCAATCTGTGTGGGCGGCTATATCTATCACGCAGTGGGTTACCGGGATGCGTACCTGCCGCACACGGTCATCAACGGCATGGATGTGTCCGGCAGGACCGCTGCGCAGGTTAAGGAAATGATGGCGTCCGGGGTAAAGGATTACAGTCTGGTCCTGAAACTGAGGGGCGGTGGACAGGAAGCCATATACGGCGCGGATATCGGCCTGCACACCGTGTTCGACGGAAGCCTGGAGGAAATCATACGGCAGCAGAACCCTTATGCCTGGCCAAGATACCTGTTAAAAGGACCGTCCTATGATATACAGACCATGATTACATACGATGAGACGGCCCTGGAGAAAGGACTTAAGTCCCTGGACTGCTTCCAGGCAGCCAATATCGTGGTGCCCTCTGATGCATACCTGTCCGATTATGTGGGCGGGGAGGGATACAGCGTTGTCCCGGAGACAGAAGGCAATGAACTGGATCTGCAGCTTGTCAAGGCAGCTGCAGGGGAAGGCGTGCGCACCCTTACACCGGAACTGGACCTTGAGTCCCTGGGATGCTACCGGGAGCCCCGCATCCGCTCCGGCAACAGCTCGCTGGTGGCTGCCAGGGATGCAAGGAACCGGTATGTGAACATGACCGTGACCTATACCTTTGGCAGTACCAGCGAGGTCCTGGATGGCAGCACCATCCACCAGTGGCTTTTGGCTGAGGGGGACAGCGTGACCCTTAACAGGGATATGGCAGGGGATTACGTGAAAAACCTGGCGTCCAGATATAACACCGCATATAAGAAGCGTCCTTTTAAGACCAGTTACGGACAGACCGTGGAGGTAAGCGGATTCTACGGATGGAGGATTAACCAGGCAGCGGAAACAGAGGAACTGGTAAGGATATTGGAGGCAGGGGAGAGCGTTGTCAGGGAACCGGTTTACTCCCAGACAGCTGCCAGCCATGACGGGGCGGATTATGGCGGTACATACGCGGAGGTGAACCTGACGGCCCAGCACCTGTTTTTCTATAAGGATGGGCAGAAGATACTGGAGTCGGACTTTGTGTCCGGGAATGTGTCCAAGGGACATACCACGCCGCCAGGTATATTTGCTCTGACCTATAAGCAGAGGGATGCTGTGTTAAAAGGGGAAGGCTATGCAAGCCCGGTGAAGTTCTGGATGCCTTTTAACGGCGGTATCGGTTTCCATGACGCCAGCTGGCGCTCCAGCTTCGGCGGCTCCATCTATAAAACAGGCGGTTCCCATGGATGTGTGAACATGCCATATGCGGCAGCAAAGGAACTGTTTGAGAATGTGTACGCAGGCATGCCCGTGATCTGCTATGAACTGCCGGGGACGGAGAGCAGCCGTTCCAGCACGTCATCCGGCAAAGCCCCAGCCCCGACACCGGCGCCAGTCCCGACCCAGGCTCCGGTTCCCGCACCGCCCCAGCCAGAGCCTGCACCTTCAGTTGGGGCAGCCCCGGAACAGACACCCCAGCCGTCCGTGCCTGCACCGCCCCAGCCTGTTCCGTCGGCGCCATCCCAGGCGTCTGGCGGGACGCAGCCGCAGGTATCCATAGACCCTGTGGGCCAATCCACACCCGCATCCACCGAAGGTGCGCAGCCCTCCAATCCGGCGGAGGGGTATGGGCCTGCATTTCAGACAACCCATCCCAGCGGTGAGGGCGGCCCTGGCGTGGGTTAGGATTGGAAGAATGTAGAAAAAAGGGACTTTTTTGAGGTGCGGGGCCCTTTTTCTGGTGAATTTATTGACAAATCAGGGAAAGCATTTTATAATGCCCTTAATGCATCTAGGGGATTACTTGTAAAGCCATTATTCAAAATTAGGGAGGATATGGACTATGGTAGAAGCTAAGAAAGATGTCAAGGCAGCAGCAAAGCCAGCCGAAGAAACAGTTAAGCCAGTTGTGAATGAAGAGGTGGCGGCTGCTCCGGTGGAAGAAGTAAAGGCAGAGGCTCCGGCAGCAAAGGCGGCAAAGGCACCGGCTAAGAAGGCAGCGCCTGCAGCCAAGAAGGCACCGGCCAAGACAGCGGCAGCCAAGAAGGAGACAGTTAAGAAAGAAGCTGTCAAGAAAGAGGCTGTTAAGAAAGAAACCGCTAAGAAGGAAACTGAGAAGAAGGCGCCGGCAAAGACCGCAGCCGCCAAGGCGGCACCGGCTAAAAAGCCAGCAGCTAAGAAGGCAGAGCCTGCAGCAGCCGTACATTTCCAGTTTGACGGAAAAGACCTGGTTGCAAAGGATGTCCTGGACCAGGCAGTTAAGGCATATAAGAGCACACACAAGGGCGTTGAGATTAAGAACATTGAGCTGTATATCGTTGCCAATGAAGGAGCTGCTTATTATGTGGTGAATGGCGAAGGAAACGATGATTTCAAGATTATGCTGTAATCCTTGGCAATAGGGATTGAAGGATGAGGTGAGCTGTTGTATCATTGGGATACGGCAGCTCATTTGCATTGAATGCAAGGTATGCGTGTGAAGGATAAAGGTGTGTATGAAGAATAAAGGATGGATATGAGATGGCGGATTTACCGGTTCGGTTTAAAGAGCGGATGAAGGAATTGCTGGGAGAGGGATATGAGGCATTTGAAGCCAGCTATGACAGGGAACGTGTCCAGGGACTGCGCCTGAACAGCCTTAAGACAGCAGAAGGAATGAGGGAAGGCTGGGAGGAGGACGGTGTCCGCGCACTGGCTGAACAGGTGGCGGCGCAGGCAGGGCTTTGTCTTGGGAAGATTCCGTGGGTAAAGGAAGGATTTTATTATGACGCTGCTAAAAGACCCGGCAAGCATCCCTATCATGAGGCTGGCCTGTACTATATCCAGGAGCCAAGTGCCATGGCGGTAACAGAGCTTCTGGATCCCAGACCGGGAGAGCGGATCCTGGATCTGTGCGCTGCCCCGGGAGGCAAGTCCAGCCATATCGCGTCACGGCTGAAAGCCAGGGGATTCCTTCTGTCTAATGAAATCCATCCGGCCAGGGCAAAGGTCCTGTCCCAGAACATGGAGCGCATGGGTGTCAGGAACTGCGTGGTATCCAATGAGGATTCAGGAAACCTGGCGTCCCATTTCCCGGAATTCTTTGACAGGATTGTGGTGGACGCCCCCTGCTCCGGCGAAGGGATGTTCCGCAAGGATGAGGCTGCCAGGGAGCAGTGGAGCGAGGAACATGTGAGGATGTGCGCAGGGCGCCAGGGACAGATCCTTGACAATGCTGCAGCCATGCTCCGACCGGGCGGCCGTATGGTCTATTCCACCTGTACCTTTGCCCCGGAGGAAAATGAAGGCGCCATCCTGGCTTTTCTCAAGCGCCACAGTGGGTTCTGCCTGGAGGCAGTGGAGGGGTATGAAGGATTTTCAAGGGGAAATGCAGGATGGGCCGCATATGGCGGCGCTGGATTGGCGGATGAGCCTGCAGTGGACCGGTATCATCTGGAACGGGCGTTCCGTATCATGCCCCAGAACCTGGAGGGAGAGGGACATTTCATAGCGGTCCTTAAAAAGGAAGGGCCGGATGTCCATGAAGGGTATCCCTGCATGAAAACAGCGGATTATCTGAAGGGCAGGAAAAAAGAAGAGCTTCTGAAAGAATACAGGGAATTTTTAACAGACAGCCTGACAGGACCTGAACATTACCTTATGCGGGAAGAATATGTATTATTCGGTGACCAGCTATACCTGCTGCCGCCGGACATGCCGGATATGAAGGGATTAAAAATCCTGCGCCCAGGGCTTCACATGGGAACCCTGAAAAAGAAACGGTTTGAACCTTCCCACGGACTGGCCCTGGCCCTTAAAAAGGAAGATGTGAAGCAATGGATTGAACTGCCTTCCGATGGTATGGAGGTAATCCGTTACCTGAAAGGGGAGACACTGTCAGCAGACGGGCTCCTGTCAGAAGGAAGCGGCAAGGGCTGGGGACTGGTACTGACAGACGGTTTCAGCCTTGGCTGGTGCAAGATGGCAGGAGGGATGGTCAAGAACCATTATCCAAAGGGATTGAGATGGATGTAGTGCTACTCCAGAAGCCGCCTCATGTCCTCGGGAAGTCCGGCCGTGAATTCCATGGGCTCTCCTGTCACGGGATGGGTGAAGCTTAAACGGCAGGAGTGCAGGGGCTGGCGGCTGATATACCGGTAATCCGGGTGATAGAGGAAATCACCGGGCAGGGGATGGCCGATGGATTTCATATGGACCCGTATCTGGTGGGTCCGGCCTGTTTCCAGCCAGAGACTGACACAGGATAAATCAAGATGTTCATTATAAGCAATCCGTCTGTAATGGGTACAGGCGGATTCTCCTTTTTCAAAATCCACCTGCCGTTCGATGGTGGAGCCTTCCACCCTGGCGATGGGGGCATCGATGGTTCCCATGTCCCTTGTCCTGCCGCAAACAATGGCCCTGTACTCACGTTTAATCCTGCGGTTTAGCATATCATTGGAAAGGACGCAGGCGCTGAGCATGTGCCTGGCAAGGATGAGCAGGCCGGTGGTATCCCGGTCCAGGCGGTTGATGGCCCGGTAGGTGAAGGGTTCCCCTTTCTGGCTGTAATACCAGGCCACGGCATTGGCCAGGGTATTGTCATGATGGCCCTGGGACGGATGGATGGGGACTCCGGCCTCCTTGTTGATGACCAGTATGTCTTCATCCTCATATACGATGGAGAGGGGAAGGTTAACCGGTACAATGGACCGGGATGGATTGTCTTCTGTAAGAACCACTTTTAGGACCTCGCCGGGCTGCAGCCTGTGTATGGTATAAACCGGCTGTCCCTTTACGGTAAGGCTGCCCTCCGTATTGCGCAGATATACCACCAGGCGGTGGGAATAGCCCCGGCTTTTCAGGAATTCTTCCACGGTACAGCCGGTATATGGTTCTGTGATTGTGTATTCGATGCATTTCTTAATCATGGAATCTCCTGTTATCGGTATCTATAGTCACTTTCCAGGTAATTACCTGTCCATGTCCTCCTGGCGGTTCAGATGCTTTTTCTTGCTGGCCGCATGGTCCACAATGGAGTCTTTCTGGAGGAAGCTGGCGCGTTTGATGCTGTCAATGCCGTATTTGTTTCGTATTTTATCCACTGTTTTTTCGAATTCTTTTTTCTTTAACAGTCCGGGGTCATCAAAAAGGCTGATTTGGGAAAATGAATCATCTGCAATCTTGCCCGCCCTGACGCCCATGAGCCGAAGGGGGGTCATGTCCCAGAAATCCTTAAGCAGCCGGCAGGAACATTCATAGAGCACGGAAGTGGAATCCGTTGGCTCTGCAAGGGTCATCTGATGGGACTGGTTCTTAAACTCCCAGTCCCGCAGTTCCACACATACGTTGCTGCACAGAACATGGTCCGCCCTCAGCCTGGCCCCCACGGTTTCACAGAGGGACAGCAGCACCTGGCATGCATTGTCATGATCAGAGATGTCCCTGGACAGGGTAATACTGTTGCCATAGGCTTTATTGACAGGGTCCCGTTCCTCAACCGGGTCCTCATCCACGCCATTGGCGTACTGGTGTATCAGGACTGCGTAACTTCTGCCCAGATGGGCTTTCAGCAGTTCCAGGTCGCAGGCAGCCAGCTGTCCGATGGTATGAAGGCCAAGGGCCTCCATCTTTTTCTGGGCAGCGCTGCCCACGAAGAAAAGCTCGCGTATGGGCAGCGGCCACATTTTCCCGGGAACCTCATGGGGGAACAGGGTATGGCAGCGGTCAGGCTTTTCAAAGTCAGATGCCATCTTGGCCAGCAGTTTATTGCTGGAAATACCGATGTTCACGGTAAAGCCAAGTTCATTCTTGATCCGCTCCCGTATCTGGCTGGCAGTGGCCAGCGGATCCCCGAAGAGGTGGATGGTTTCCGTCATGTCCAGGAATATCTCATCAATGCTGAATTTCTCATGGTCAGGTGTGTATTCCTCCAGAAGTTCCATCATGCGCCTGGAACACTTAATATAGAAGTCAAAGCGTGAGGGGACAACGGTCAGGTTGGGACACTTGCGCCTGGCCTGGGCCAGGGGTTCCCCGGTGGTGACCCCGTACTTCCTGGCCAGGGGGGATTTGGCCAGTACGATCCCGTGCCTCATGCTGGCGTCCCCGCCGACAGCAGAAGGTATGGTGCGCAGATCCAGCGCATCCGGATCATGGCTTAACCGGTAGACACACTCCCAGCTTAAAAATGCAGAGTTAACGTCAATATGAAAGATAAGCCGCTCCCTGTCCCCATGTTCCATACCTTTTCCTGATCCTCTTTTATCCTGGGCATTCCCCATTGATACCACCGTCCTTTTTGTCCTTCCGGTCCACATGTATAAAGAAACATGCCGTCCCTGTCCCCGTCTGAAAACCTGGATCAGGAAAACAGAACATATATTCCCTTCCTACATTATAGTTTAAGGTTAACCGGGCATCTTGTCAATCCGTTTCATGGCAGGCAGATACGCCCTGATTCATCATCATGGTTTTTACAGGGAACGCGTAAGGAAAAACATAAGAAAAAGCAGAAGATAAGGCAGAAGCCCGGGAAATTGTTTCCCGGGCTTGGCCTGCGAGGGTGGAGTCCTCTTGCGCCGCAATGACGCCGTGTTCCTATACATCCCCGGCATAATAGCTGATGATGCTCATATAATCCGAAGGAGCCGGAATATCCAGCATCAGCTTCAGATACCCCTTGTTGTCAGAATGCTGCCTGCGCAGGTCATCCTGAATACCATACTGTCTGCCTATATCGGTCCTCCTGCCATCTGGATGGATCATATAGACAGCGCCCTCACATGCATTTACCGTACGCAGGAATTCTTCCACGTTAATGATACCCAGCTTAATCATAACAGAACCTCCTTTTTGCCGCCTGTCATCTTTGCTAATATCATTATAGTGCAGGATCCATGCGGTTTATATATCATATCTGCCCTGTAATATCATGATTCTGCCATCTTTTCCTATACTCCATGGGAGAGCACCCGAAGTTCTCCTTGAATACACTGCCAAAGTAGCTGCTGCTTCCAAGTCCGCAGGCATGACTGACCGCCGTGACTGCGTCCTGGCCCTGTGTCAACATGCGGCAGGCCTGCTGGAGCCTGTAGTTCCTCAGATATCCTAAGGGCGTGGTGTGCAGGCATTCACTAAAGGTACGGTAGCATTCACGCTCACTGATAAAAGCAGCAGAGGCAATATCCTTGACCGAAACCTTATCCCAGAAATGTTCCTGTATGTATATGATCATCAATTTCAGCTTGTCATCCGTCTTATCCTTATCCCTGCCTTCTTTTAACAGGGGGGAGGACAGGGCGAATATCCTGGCCCATATATCAGACAGGGCAGAGCGCAGCTTTATCTCATAGGCATATTCACCGGAGGATATCTGAAAGGATTTCCTGATATCCTTAAGGATGGCATCCTGCTCCTGCTGGTTTGGATCCAGGCTGATGATTCCAATATGGGATGCGGTCGTAAGGGGCAGGATAAATTTCTTTTCAATCCGGCTCCCCTGAGACCCGCCGATGAGGGAAACGTCAAAAATATGGTTCAGCTGGATTGTATTGGCAGCACTGTCCTTGGATTTTGTCATGTGGAGCACATTGGAATTAACCATCCCCCCGGAGCCTGCGGGGAAAACCACCTTTCCTTTGGGTATATAATATTCAACCACGCCGGACTCAACATAAAACAGTTCCACTTCCTTATGCCAGTGCCAGGGCACAAAACGTCCGGCTTTCTGGATGTCAAACTCCATATAGGAACTGATATAAGGAAAATCAGGCATGAAGTCAGGCAGTATTTCTTCTTTGCTTCCTTCCCGGTATTCAATACAGCAGAAATTTTTCAGCACAGCCAGTCCCTCCTATTCATGAAGCTATTATATCACACCACAGAATAAATCACACTGCCTGTGAATACGATAAAATAAAGGCAAAGAGGCGGCAAATCATGAAGCAATGGATATTTACGGCTGCGTTATCGATATCCCTTGTCTGCGGGCATCTGGAGGCGGCAGGAGGGGAATATAGTATACGAAAGGAGCTGGCAGGGCAGGAGCAGGCAGGGCAGACACAGGAAGTGCAGAGCCGTGCAGTGCAGGTACAGGAAGTGCAGGGCCGTGCAGTGCAGGTACAGGAAGTGCAGAGCCGTGCAGTGCAGGTACAGGCAGTACAGAGCCGGGCAGTGCAGACACAGGAAGTGCAGGGCCGGGCAGTACAGACACAGGCAGTGCAGGTACAGGAAGCGCAGAGCCGTGCAGTGCAGGTACAGGCAGTACAGAGCCGGGCAAGCCAGACACAGTCAGTGCAGGCGCAGTCAGGCCAGGCGCAGGCCAGCCAGACGGAAAATGCGGATTTCCTGAAACTGTACGCCCAGTCAGCTGTCCTGATGGACGGGAGCAGCGGCCGCATCCTGTATGGAAAAGGACAGGATATCATACGTCCCATGGCCAGCACCACAAAAATCATGACCTGCATCCTGGCGCTGGAGCTTGGTAACCTGGACGATAAGGTGACGGCTTCCTCCTATGCCGCGTCCCAGCCCAAGGTCCATCTGGGGGTGCGCTCCGGGGAAGAATACAGGCTGGAGGACCTGCTGTACGCCCTGATGCTGGAGTCCTATAATGACGCGGCTGTGATGATTGCTGAAAACATCGGGGGGAGCGTGGAGGACTTTGCCGCCCTTATGAACCAAAAGGCAGAGGAACTGGGATGCAGGGACACCTATTTCATCACGCCCAATGGACTGGACGGGGTAAAGAAGGACAAAGACGGCGTGGAACACATCCATTCCACCACAGCCGCCGACCTGGCGGCCATCATGCGTTACTGCGTCATGGAATCCCCCAAAAAGGAGGAGTTCCTGAGTATTACCAGGACCCAGAACCACACCTTTACGGACAGCAGCGGCAGACGTTCCTACAGCTGTTTCAACCACAATGCGTTTCTGAATATGATGGAGGGAGTGCTGTCAGGCAAGACAGGGTTTACGGGCGGGGCGGGATATTCCTATGTGGGCGCCATGGAAAATGACGGAAGGACCTATATCATCGCACTGTTAGGATGCGGCTGGCCGCCGCACAAGACATATAAATGGGCGGACGCCAGGAAGCTGTATACATATGGGCTGGAGCATTTCCGGTTAAAAGACGTGTTCCGGGAGGAAGTCCTGCCGGATATTCCGGTCACAGGGGGATTGTGCTGGGAAGAGGAGGGAACATGCCAGGAATCCACAGGCGCAAGCCTTCACCTGAAGGAGGAGGAGATGCACCTGCCCCTGCTGCTGGGGGAGGATGAAGAGGTGCAGGTGACAAAGAAAATACCTGCCGTGCTCCAGGCCCCTGTAAGGGAAGGACAGAAGATTGGGACCATTGATTACAGCCTGAATGGAACGGTCATCAGGCAGTATCCTGTCTATGCTGACAGAGGGGTGGATAAGATGACATTTTCCCGGGTTGTTTGGCATATACTGGGAATTTTCATGGATTTTGGAAAGACTTACCACATTATTTAATCTTTTCTTACGAATCTTTGTATTATGTGAAGTTTCCTGCGTTTTTGTTGACATATGAAGCCTTTTGTCATTATAATAGGATTAATGTCATAAAATAGAAATTCATGATTTTATTGGTTATGAATGAAAATACAGGAGATATATACATAATGAAGGCAAAGAAATTAAAAAGGGGTCTGGCCCTTATGCTTGGGGTGATGATGGCAGCAAATCTTCCGGCATCCGTGGCCACGCCTTTTACAATGCTTAATTCCTATGCATATACAGGGTCCGCCACGGTAAAAGCCACATCACTGAATGTACGCAGCGGCGCAGGCACCGGATATTCCTCCGTGGGAAGGCTGGCAGCAGGAGCTGCCATTACTGTTATTGGGGAGCAGCGGGGGACGGATGGCAATACATGGTATCAGATTCAATACACGGGAACCAACGGGGCGGTGAACACGGGGTATGTGTCATCCGTTTATGTGCGGCTCCCTGTTTCTTACACGACAGATTCTAATTTCGAGGCATATCTGAATTCCCAGGGATTTCCGGAGAGTTATAAGAACGGGCTCAGACAGCTGCACCAGCAGTACCCGAACTGGGTGTTTAAAGCCAAGAATACGGGACTGGACTGGAATACGGTCATTGAGAACGAGTCGGTGCTCAGCCGTAACCTGGTATCCTCCGGCAGCGTTTCCTCCTGGAAGTCGGTTGCGGACGGCGCTTATAACTGGGATAACAGCACATGGACCGGTCTGGACGGAAGCAACTGGGTGGCGGCTTCACCGGACATCATCCGGTATTATATGGACCCGAGGAATTTCCTGGATGAGACCTATGTGTTCCAGTTCCTTGCGCATGAATATAACCAAAGCACCCAGACCAGGGAGGGCCTTAACAGTATGGTAAACGGCACCTTCCTTTCCGGCAGCACCAACTCCACCGGGACAGGGGGAAGCGATTTCTCCGGCGGCCCGGGAGGCACGGGCGGTCCTGGTTCATCCGGCGGCCCGGGTAGCAGTTCCGGTTCCTCGGGCAGCTCATCAAGCGGCCCGGGAAGGGCAGGCACGTATGATGACAGCCAGCATGGTCCGGGAGTTTCCGGTTCCCCGAACACCAGCCAGCCGTCTTCGGACACCAGCCAGCCGTCTTCAGGCAGCAGCCAGCCATCCTCCGGCGGAGGCCAGGTCAGCCTGGAAGCGCCTCACGCATCCATCACGCCAAAAGAGCGCCGGTTTGTGGCTTCTAATGTAAGCCTGGTGGCGCCTGGACAGGATAATTCCTCTTCAGCGAATGGTCCGGTAGCAGTGGGTGGCACGGGTTCCTCTGGCGATAGTCCGTCATCCGGCAACAGCCCGTCATCCGGCAGCCCTTCCGGATCCGGTCCGTCGGTGGGCACATCCCCCTCTGGCGGTACGCCATCCGGTACATCCCCGTCAGGGACGTCATCCGGCGAGGCATCGCCCTATATTGACATTATCATGAATGCGGCATCCCAGTCAGGGGTCAGCCCATACGTGCTGGCCGCCATGATCTTACAGGAGCAGGGAAATAACGGCACCAGTCCCCTTATATCCGGCAATTATTCAGGATATGAAGGCTACTATAACTTTTTCAATGTGGAAGCATACCAGTCCGGTTCCATGTCGGCCATTGAGATGGGCCTGCGCTATGCATCCCAGTCCGGCACCTATGGACGTCCCTGGAATACCGTGGAGAAATCCATCCGCGGCGGCGCCCAGAATTACGGGGATAATTACGTGAAAGCCGGCCAGAATACATTCTATCTTAAGAAATTTAACGTACAGGGAAGCAATCCCTATAAGCACCAGTATATGAGCAATATACAGGGAGCTGCTTCAGAGGCAGCCAGACTGGCCCAGGCATATACGTCGGATATGAAGAATGTGGCCCTGGAATTCCACATCCCGGTGTTCAACAATATGCCGGAGCAGGCATGTGTGGCCCCCACCGGGGACGGAAGCCCCAATAACAAGCTTTCCGGGCTTGGGGTGGATGGATTTGGCCTGACGCCTTCCTTTAGCAGGGATACCCATGAGTATAACCTGATTGTGGATTCCTCCGTGGGCAGCCTTATGGTCAATGCCACGGCAGCTGATTCAAGCGCCAGGGTAACTGGGGCGGGAAGCATTTCCCTGCAGAATGCCAGCACGGATGTCATCATAACGGTAACTGCACAGAACGGTAATGTCCGGACCTACACCATCCATGTGGTGAAGCAGGACGGAGGGCCGACTTCCGGAAGCCCGGTGACACCGGGCGGTGGTTCAGGTTCCGGCAGTCCGGGAAGCCCCGGCGGCCCAGGCAGCTCAGGAGGACCGGGCGGTTCAGGAGGACCCGGCGGTTCCGGTCCGGCCGACAGCGGCAGCACTCCGGGCGGAAGCAATGTAACGATTGTACAGGTGCAGTCCTGATAAGAAATACATGATAATCTGAAAGTAGGAATAAATGATGATAAGACGAATGAGACAAGGGATTGCAGTCCTGATTATGGCATGCATGATTGCAGTCATGATGCCGGCCCAGATGCTGACTGCATTTGCGGCCAATGCCAAAATAACATTTTCTGACCCTTCCGCCACCGTGGGAAGCCAGGTCAAGGTCAATATGAAGATAACCAGCAGCAGTAATCTTGCCAATGCAGATGTGATGCTGGCCTATGATTCAAGTGCGCTGGAATTTGTCAGCGGTACCAATGCGGACGGAGGCGCGGGTGCGGTCCGCGTCCACGGCGATGCGGGAACGCCCGGCACGGGGACGCTTGCATTTACCCTGCAGTTTAATGCCCTGACCGCCGGAACCAGTAAGATTACGGTGACCAGCCAGGAGATTTATGATTCCAGCTCCCAGCTGGTGACAGTGGAGCATGAGGGAAGTTCAACGGTAACCGTAGGCGCGCTTCAGACAGCATCCAAGGATGCCACCTTAAAGAGCCTTAAGGTTTCACCGGGCGAACTGACCCCGGCCTTTTCACCGGATGTGGATACCTATGCGGTGACCGTGGGGACGGATGTGGACAAACTGATTGTCTATGCAGATACTACAGACGGGAATGCCCAGAATGTAGTGGTTGGCAATGACGGGCTGCAGATGGGTGAGAACCGTGTTACCTGTAAGGTTACGGCCCAGGACGGCGAGACCACGAAGGAATATGTCATTGTGGTAACCAAGGCAGAGGGCGGCGCCAGCGCTGCGTCCGGAGATGCTTCGGCAGCCGAGGTGAAGATGGAGATTTCCAAGCGGGTCATCACCATATTACAGCCGGATGCATCGGTTGAGGTTCCCATCGGATTCAAACCTACCACCATTAACATTGACGGCCACAAGGTACAGGGCTGGGTATGGGGCGCTTCTGAGAAGCCTGAATACTGTGTTGTTTACGGTATGAATGAAGCTGGTGAGAAGAATTTCTACCGCTATGATATGAAGGATAACGAGCGGACCATCCAGAGGTATTTTGCGGATCCGGCTGCAAGTGACACGGTGAGCACGGACGTATTCAATAACCTGGCTGACCAGTACGACAGCATACGCGATGACTTCAACCTGTTTAAGATACTGCTGGCAGTCACGGTTGCCATTGCACTTGTGCTTTTAATCATCCTGCTTGTGGTTGTGATGAATAAGAAGGGCAGGGATGGAGGAACGGGTGGTGACGGCACCACAGGTTCAAGAGGCAGCAGGGCCAAAGCAGCCGCCAGGAAAAAGGACCAGCTTCCGTCTGAGGACAGCGAAGGGTATCAGGATTATGAAGATGACGGTTATGGTGAAGATGACGGATACGGTGATGCCTTTGATGACCAGGAGGATGCAGACGGTTATGAGGATGAGGATGATCCTGCTTACGATGACAGCCGCGCCAGCAAGTACCAGATGGATTATGAGGATGGGTACGCGGACGAAGACGGTTATGAGGACACGGATGACTACGTGGATGAAGACGGTTATGAGGATGCGGATGGACACGGGGATGCAGACCGCTATGAGGAGGCAGCCAGGCCGTCTGGCAGGCCGTCCCAGCCATTAAGGCCAGTGGAACCGCCTAAAGCGGTGCAGCCTCCAAAGGCAGTACAGCCTCCCAAATCAGTTGCTCCGCCAAGATCCTCCCAGCCAGCCAGCCCGGCCCGCCCGGGCCAGCAGCCGGTAAGGCCGGCATCCGGCCAGCCCCAGCCAGCCCCGGCAGTACAGCGCCAGACCCCGGCAGCCCAGCCGGCCAGGCCAGGCCAGCCATCTGAGCCGGTAAAGGCCCAGGTGGATGGGAATGATGATTTTGAGATATTCGATTTATAGTAAGGGAAACATATACAGATAAGGGATACAGCGTTCCGTGGCAGGCGGGGCGCTGTATTTTTTGTGGATTTTAGTACCTTTTTGGCTTAATGATAAATTTTTATTATCAAACCATTACAATATATAATTAGGCATACCATTTTGGATTTGTTATAATAATAACATAGGTTTAAAAATAGATTATATAATAAAGATGGATAACCAGTAAAGGAGGAGGCATTTCATGGGATATAAGGTTGGATTTAAGGATGCCGACAGGATTTTTGGGCAGCTTCAGGACGAGTATGAGATCTGGGCACCCAAGCGGTTTGTGGGAAAAGGAAGATATTCAGACACAGACCTGATTAAGTATGCCCAGGTGGCAAGTGCAGAGGAGATTGAGTACAAGGAGAAATCAGACTTTCCGGCAAAGGAAGTCTTAAGCCCCATAACCCAGTCCCTGTTTTATTTTACCGAGGATGAATTCATTGAGAGCAAAGCCGGCTCAAAGAAGCTCCTGATATTCATGCGCCCCTGCGACATCCATGCCCAGCATCACCAGGAAAAGATATACCTTCAGAACGGCGGTTTTGAGGATATGTATTATAAGAGGATGAATGAACGGGTCAAGATCGTCATGATGGAATGCCAGGAAGGCTGGGACACCTGTTTCTGTGTCAGCATGGGCACCAACAAGGCAGAGGATTATTCCATGGCAGTCCGTTTCGGTGAGGACGGCCTTTCCTTCCAGGTAAAGGATGAAAGCTTCGCCCCGTATTTTGAAGGCATGGAGGATGAAGATTTCACGCCCGCCTTTGTGGAGGAAAATGAACTCAAGGTAACTGTGCCGGAGATTCCTGACAAGGAAATCCTTACAAAGCTGAAAGACCATCCCATGTGGAGACAGTACGACAAACGGTGTATCTCATGCGGAGCCTGTACCGTTGCATGCAGCACCTGTACCTGCTTTACCACCACCGACATCATATACAATGAGAATGCCAACGTAGGCGAGAGGAAGAGGACATCCGCCTCCTGCCAGGTAAAGGACTTTACCGATATGGCAGGCGGGATGAGCTTCAGGAACCGGGCTGGGGACAGGATGCGTTACAAGGTGCTCCACAAGTTCCACGACTACAAGGCGCGGTTTAAGGATTACCATATGTGTGTTGGATGCGGCCGCTGCATCGACCGTTGTCCTGAGTACATATCCATCGTGGCTACGGTGAACAAGATGGCGGATGCCATTGAAGAAATAAAAGCAGGGGAAAATGGACAGGAGAGGGGATAAGCCATGAAGAATATTGTAAAGCCTGTGGCATGTAAGATATTGGAAGTTAAGCGTGAAAGCCTTCACGAGTATACATACAGGGTAGAGACAGATATAAAGCCGGAACACGGACAGTTCCTTCAGCTTTCCATACCAAAGATTGGGGAAGCCCCCATCTCAGTCAGCTCCTTTGGGGACGGATACATGGATTTCACCATCCGCTCCGTGGGCAAGGTGACAGATGAGATTTTTGAAAAACAGGCAGGGGATATCCTGTTCTTACGCGGCGCTTACGGCAAGGGCTGGCCTGTTGACCAGTTTAAGGATAAGCACATGGTGGTGATTACAGGAGGGACCGGACTGGCGCCTGTAAAGAGCATGCTGAACAAGTTTTATGATGAGCCTGATTTCACAAAAAGCGTGCATCTGATCAGCGGCTTTAAAAATGAGGAGGGAATCATCTTCAAAGGTGATTTAGAGCGCTGGAAAGAGCGTTTCGACACCATCTATGCCCTGGACAAAGACCATAAGGACGGGTGGGAGACAGGATTCGTGACTGAATTCGTATCAAGGATTCCCTTTGGTGATTTTGGGGACGATTATGCGGTTGTAGTGGTAGGTCCGCCTCCAATGATGAAGTTCACAGGTTTCGAGGTCCTGAAGCAGGGCGTGCCTGAGGAGAAGATATGGATGTCCTTTGAGCGCAAGATGTCCTGCGCAGTGGGCAAATGCGGCCACTGCCGTATTGATGAGGTTTACGTCTGTCTGGACGGACCTGTATTCAATTATACACAGGCCAAATATCTGGTTGATTAAGAGAGGGGTGGCAAAGAATGAATCATGATATAGATATCAAAAAGGTAAGGATTAACTGCTTCAGGCAGTCCAAGGTGGCTGGGGAGTTCATGCTTCAGATGCGTGTACCCGGAGCCATGATAGAGGCAAAGCACCTGTCCATGGTGCAGGAAATCTGTGAGCGTTTCGGAAACGGGACCTTCCATATGGGCACCAGGCAGACCCTGGATGTACCGGGAATCAAGTATGAGAATATCGAAGAGGTAAATAAATTCATCAAGGGCTACATCAAAGAGGTTGATGTGGAGATGTGCGACGTGGATATGGAGGTCAATGACTACGGATACCCAACCATCGGCGCCCGCAATATCATGTCCTGTATCGGCAATGCCCACTGTATCAAGGGCAACATCAATACATACGAACTGGCAAGGAAGATTGAGAAAATCATTTTCCCCTCCCATTACCATATCAAGGTTGCGGTGGCAGGATGCCCCAATGACTGTGTAAAAGCAAACTTCAACGATTTTGGCATCATGGGCATCAACAAGCAGGATTATGATATTGACCGCTGCATCGGCTGCGGTTCCTGTGTGGAGGCCTGCCAACATCACGCCACCGGCGTGCTGAGCCTGAACAAGAACGGGAAGATTGACAAGGATGCCTGCTGCTGCGTGGGCTGCGGCGAATGTTCCTTAATCTGTCCCACCGGCGCATGGACCAGGGGAAGCAAGAAGCTTTACCGTGTAACCCTGGGCGGCCGTACCGGCAAGCAGAACCCAAGGGCAGGAAAGCTGTTCTTAAACTGGGTGACAGAGGACGTGGTCCTTGGGGTATTCTCCAACTGGCAGAAGTTCTCTGCGTGGGTCCTTGATTATAAGCCGGAATATCTCCATGGCGGACACCTGATTGACAGGGCCGGGTACAAGGAATTTGCAAAGCATATCTTTGAAGGCGTGGAGTTCAACCCTGAGGCCAAGGTGGCTGACAATATTTTCTGGGCTGAGAATGAGCAGAGGGGCAACATGCATGTGATGCCGCTGTCAGAGCATAAACATGCGGGACCTCAGGAGAAATAATAAGTAAGACGCGCGGATGTGTGCGGATGAGGCAGGAATCAGGAAGAAAAGATATGGGAGCCGGGCGGTTAAGCCCGGCTCCCGTGTTCATGCCATGACGTGTTGTCAAACTGTTTATTCATCGTTCAGTTTATGGTTTAACTTCTCATAAACCTCATGAATCTCATCCCCCTGCCGCATCAGTTCCTCCACATCCGGTTTCTCAATGTCATGTATCAGCACGTTCCTGGTCCTTCTGAGGGCGCCTATTTTGTTGGACAGGTCCTTGTCCAGGATGTCCATGCGCTTTAAGGTGTTGATATTGAAGGCACTGTAGGACTTGGGCGTGTTCCGGCCGGTGGCGCGGTTGAGAAGGTTCTCAAGTGGGACCCACTGGCCGAAGAAGTAGTTGACGGCCTGGCGGGTCTCCGGGTCGGAGACATCATCGCTGCTCCTTAATTCCTGGTAAACATGGTACCGCTTCTCGTTGCCGGTGATGATCTGGTCGATGATCTGCTGGGAAATGTTCCTGCGGTCTTTTTCAAATTTGACGGATTTCAGTATAGGCTCAATGTCCTTTACCTTGAAAAATTTTAAGCGGCTGAGAAGCTTGAACAGCAGTTCAATATTGCCCATACGCAGTTCAATGTCCTCTTCCTTAAAATGATTGCTCAGGTAATTGTACAGGTAGGAGGCCAGGTCGTACTGGCTGGTAAATGTGGTCTCCTTGTTCTTTATCCTCTCATTGCCCGCGCTCTGCAGCCGTTCAAGGGCAATCTCCCCGGTCAGCACCAGACCGTTAAGCTCATCCAGGATGGACAGCTCCTCGTCCGACAGGGCGCCCTGGAGGGGCTTGTAGATCAGGTCGTGCTCCACCTCGGACCAGGCGTGCATGAGGACGGAGGCTACCTGGATTTCAATGCGGGCCTGGACATACTTCTTCTGGCTGGGCGATATATTCTCTTCGCTGATATGTACCCTGTAATGGTTGGCCCAATAACCGGAAAAACGTTTGTTGTAAGTGGGTGTCTTGGACTGTTCCGGGAACTGCTTTTTCTCCATGACAGTAAAAAGGTCGCTGATAAGGGCGTCCGCCTTGTCGCGGTCACCAGGGAAATAGAGGGATACGCGGACACCTGCCAGGTCAAACATGTCATCGTATATCTCGCGCATGTTTTTGTAGGGGGTCTCCCTCTCGGCGTTCCGGTGGAAGGTCTTGTATTTCAGCCTTCCCGGGTTCTTGGCCCTGGAAGTGACAATGGCACGGATACCGGCAGACTGCAGCGCTGTCTCCAGCTGTTTCGCAGCCAGGCGCCCGGCATTTTCATAAAATGTGTATTTCTTCCTGTAATTTTCTATAAACTGGTTTACTAAATCCATGGTGGGCACCTCCCTCTTGAAACAGTATATCTTAAGGAGCAGAAGAATTCAAATACTTTCCAGTATTTTGAAATGGAAATTTCCGGCGGGGATTCCATTGTCCGGATGGGATGGGCGTAAATCCGTTTTCACATAAGTTGAGGAAAGGAATTCTCAAACATGTCCGAGTATGGTACAATTGTTACGGAGATAAGAAGGATGAAAGAGAGAGGGAACATGAAGCTGACAGAACTCAAATGCACTGCCTGCAACGGCAGCCTGAAACTGGATGAGAACAATCCCCATATAGCTGTCTGCGAGTATTGCAGGACACGCTATGTGCTGGAGGATGAAGGGGAAGGGAACGTACGGCTGGCCGGTGAACCGGCAAAGATGAATCATACCACCATCCGGCCGGAGCTTTCTAAAAAAGCCACTGGGTGGGAAGCCTACGGATGGAAGCGTGTTGCGTCCGCTCTGGCTGTATTGTTCCTGCTTGTGGTGGTGATATCCGGCCTGGCCGTAAATAAAGTCCGGAATGGGAAACATGCCCCGGCTTCCGGCAATCCGCCGTCTGCCACCAGGTATGCAGGGAAAGGAACAGGCCGGGATCCTGAGGTGACGGCAGGAGCGGACGGGAAGGAAGCGCAAAAGGAAGAGCTGACAGGCATATTCGGGGATATGGCAGCCACTGCTTTTGGTAAGGCGGCAGATCTGCTCAGCGATGAGGAACTGGCCCGTTTCCGGTGGATTGAATATGAATATTCCGGCGACCATATCATGGTGGGATACAGCTTTGATGATCCCATGGAAAAGCCGGAGGCAGCCCTTACATGGCTGGAATTTGACAGGGACAGCGCAAAAATCAACAGTAAGGTCCTGTCCCGGTTTACCGGGCTTAAGTCCCTGAGCGCGGCAGGCTATCTGTCGGCAGGGGATATAAAGGGGCTGGACCTGAAACGGCTCAGCTGCTACGGCAAGTCCCCGGGGGAGGTGGCTGCTTTGTTTGAGGACCCGGGACAGTTAAAGGAGCTTCGCATCAGCGCGGGACTTGAAAGCCTGGATGGGCTGGGCGCGCTGACGGGTGTGGAGAAACTGGCCCTCAAAGGCTCCGACCTGACGGATATCAAGCCTCTGGCCGCCATGAAGGGCGTCAAGTCCCTGACCCTTGAATACTGCAATGAATTAAAGGATTTTTCCGTGCTTTCCGTGATGGACTGGCTGGAAGAGCTGTCCATTGAATCAGAGGGGGTCAGGGATGCAGGTTTTGTGAAGGATATGCCAAAGCTTACGTCATTTTCACTGTCCAGGGCCAAGATACTGGATCTTGACAGCCTGAAGGGCAATACAGGCCTGACCTCCCTTTCCATTACAAGGTGCAGCGAGGTAAAGGACCTGAGCGCGGTATCCGGACTTACCGGGCTTGAGGAACTGTCCCTGGAGGTGCCTTACAACTGTACCCAGCCGGACCTTTCCGGCCTCACCGGCCTGCGCCGCCTTAAGGTGAACGGCATGGACACGGTTTCCTACCTGTCAGGGATGGGAGGGCTTGAGAAACTGGAACTGGAATGGGTGGATATTGATTCCACGGCGCCCTTTGCAGGGCTTGCAAACCTGAAGGAATTAACCTGTTCCCGCATCCCGGATGAGACAAAATGGGATTTTGTGGCCAGGATACCATCCCTGGAAGTGCTGAACCTCAATGGAATAAGGACCTATAAGGATATATCAGGCCTGTTCGGCATGCCCGCCCTGCGGGAACTGTATCTGAACGGGGTGGAGTGTGAACTGTATTTTTCAAAGATATCCCCCAATGAACACTTGGAGGTCCTTGAGATGGACGGGGTGAAGCTGTATGAGAATGTGAAGATCAGCGGCGGGGGAGGGATTGTATACGTGGATTACGATAAGGTGGACCTGAATGATAATACAGGTTTTTTGACCGCGTTCCCGGGAATCAGAAGGCTGAGCCTGGCAGATAACATGCTGACGGACATAAGCTTTGCAGCCTCCCTTCCCAATCTCGAGTATCTTGACATAAGTGATAATTATGTGACGGATATCAAACCGTTGGAGGGACTGGGCAGGCTTGGGACCCTTGACTGTTCCGGCAATCCGGTGGGGAACGTCCGTGTTTTAAGCGATGACGTGACAATACTCCAGTGAGTAAGTGTACACTAAATAATACAGTGACATTTGGGGTAAAATGTAGTATACTTCTAAACGAAATGAAACATTGACCATCATTTAACGAAAGGATGACTGAATATGTACTGTGTAAAGCGCATTAAAGACGACCTGTTCTGGGTTGGCGGGACAGACCGCAGGCTGGCATTATTTGAAAATGCCTTCCCTATTCCCCGCGGCATTTCCTACAATGCCTACCTGCTTGTAGATGAAAAGACCGTGTTATTTGATACCGTGGACCGTGCCATTACGGAACAGTTTTTTGAAAACATAGAGGCTATATTAAAGGGACGCACCCTGGATTACGTGGTAGTGAACCACATGGAGCCGGACCACTGCGCCACCCTGGGAGAGATTGTACGCAGATATCCTGAGGTAAAGGTGGTCTGCAACCCCAAGACCGTTCCAATCATCAAGCAGTTTTATAACTTTGATATTGATTCCAGGGCCATGATCGTGAAGGAGAATGATACATTCTGCACCGGAAGGCATACATTTACCTTCATCATGGCTCCCATGGTGCACTGGCCGGAGGTCATGGTCACATATGATACCACGGACAAGACCCTGTTTTCAGCAGATGCCTTCGGCACCTTCGGCGCCATGAACGGCAACCTGTTTGCGGATGAGGTTAATTTTGAGCGTGACTGGCTGGATGACGCCAGAAGATATTATACCAATATCGTGGGCAAGTACGGTCCTTCCGTGCAGACCCTGCTTAAGAAGGCGTCCGCCCTTGAAATCCATACCCTCTGCCCGCTCCACGGTCCTGTGTGGAGGAAGGACATTGACTGGTATGTGGACAAGTACCTGACCTGGAGCAGCTATGAGCCGGAAGAAAAGGCGGTCATGATTGCATATGGTTCCATCTACGGCAACACGGAGAATGCGGCCAACATACTGGCAGGGATGCTGGCTGACAGGGGCGTGAGGAATATTGCGATGTACGATGTTTCCTCCACCCATCCGTCCACCATGATATCCGAGGCATTCAGGTGCAGCCACCTGGTGATTGCGTCCGTTACCTATAACGGAGGGATTTTCAGCAACATGGAACATTTCCTCATGGACCTTAAGGCACATAACCTGCAGAACAGGACCGTTGCAATCATGGAGAACGGCTCATGGGGCGTGCTGTCAGGAAAGCAGATGAGGGAAATCATCGGCTCCATGAAGAACATGACAATCCTGGACGAGACAGTGACCGTAAAGTCCGCACTGAAGGAGGACCAGCTGGCCATTCTGGAGGGCATGGCGGACGCCATTGTCAGAACCATGAATCAGCAGTAGGATGGTAAGGATGTAAGAACGGTAAGGACGCAGGAACGGTAACGACGCAAAAACGGGGAGAGGGGACGGATCATGATTAGGAGAAAAGATGAAGCTGAAGTAAAAGTCATGCATGAAGTACAGAAGGGGAACGGGGATGTGGTTTTCCACACATTCATGACAAAAGACGAGGCTTACGGCGCGGGAAGGACCTTCGCAAGGGTGGAGTTCCTTCCGGGCACATCCATCGGGGTGCATGGGCACCACGGGGAATTTGAAGGCTATTATGTGCTGAAGGGACAGGCCCTTGTGACTGACAATGGGACTGAATCCATACTGAATCCGGGGGATTACCACATGTGTAAGGACGGGGACAGCCATGGCATTGCATGCTATGGGGAGGAGCCCATGGAAATCATTGCGCTGATCATCAATGTCCCGGCGCGGTCTTAGGATGGCCCCGGACTATAAAAGATGACAGATGGAAAAGAACCGGCGGCAGGCCAATTGCATCCGCTGGTTCCTTTTTTGGCACCAGAATACATTACAGTACATTAAAAATATGAATTACAATGAATATCTGGTTGTGTTTTTTTAGATAACGTAGTAAAATAATTAGGAAATTACAGGAAATCAGAGGGCTGGCCCCGCAGGAGTTCCGTAATATAGCGGACAGCAGGAAGGATGGCCCTGGCTTCGCTTTCGCTGCAGTTGTGCAGCTCCCAGAAAAGCTGCTGCTTGGCGTCGCCTATGGCATCGGAGCCAGGATAGAATATCCTGTCTGCCGGAATCCTGAGCGCGGTAATCAAAGGATAGAGAACCTCAAATTTGGGATTCCCGCGGAAGTTTTCAATATTAATAATGGTACGGACATCAATTCCCAGTTTTTCAGCCAGTGACGCCTGGGACAGCCCCTGTTCTTCACGGGCTTTGCGGATGACCGTACCTAATGTTTTAACGTAATCATGCATTGTGATTCACCTCAATACTAGTGTACACTACAGTTTACATATTATGAATTACTATGCGATACATATATTTTATGAATCCAGATACACTGATATACAACATGGAAAGCAGATAAAGGAAAGGGGGATGCAGGTTCATGGATGGGAATGCAGGTAATGGAAAATCCGGCGTCCGCATTGTAATGGATGCAAAGCGGGAGAAAGAATGCGCGGGCTCCCTTTCCGGGATTTTTGATGAACTTATGGAATTCAGCATGGAAACAGGGCGGTGCAGGGGAGTCTTTTATACGGAAGGGGGATGCCGCCTTTCGGTGAACCAATCCTTTGAGGACTTCCGGACATTTGCCTGGGAGAACATCCACCCTGAGGAGTGCAGGGATTTTCTTGGGATATTTAACAGGGAACATATGAGGAAGATTATGGAGGAGGGTAAACCGCTGCGCCATGAATTCCGGTGCCGGGACATCGGAAGGAATTACATATGGCTCAGGATACTCCTGATACCGGAATCAGGCAGAGGTGACACTGTGCTCTGCTATGTGTCGGACCTGGGGGATAAGGATGGGGAAAACTATCTGTTAAGGCAGATTGTGGAACGGTACGTGTATAGGAACTGCGATTATCTCATATGTCTGGATGCGGATAAGGATTCCTATACCATGTTTAAAAGGAATGAAGGCTCTGACCTGCTTCCTCAGGAATCCTCGGGCAGTTACAGCCAGATGGTCCAGACATGTATCAAGGGTTATGTGGTGCCTGAGGACAGGGAGATGGTCGACAGGGAGATGGAGATCAGGCATGTCCTTTCCGTACTGGACGCGGAAGGCGAGCACATCATAACATATGGCGTAAAAGACCCGGAAAAAGGTTATCTGCGCAAGCGGTTCCAATATGTGTATTATGACAGGCCGGGCAGGATCGTGTTCCTTATGCGCAGCGACATCACGGAGGAATACCAGGAACAGTTGAGACAAAAGGAACGGTTAAAGGATGCGCTTAAGAATGCCAGGGTGGACTCCCTTACCGGGCTTTACAACCGGCAGGCCATATGCAGGGAAATCAGCCGTTTCCTGGAATCCCCCGCCTGCTCGCGCGCAGTCCTGCTGTTCATGGATCTGGATGATTTTAAGAACATTAATGATACCATGGGACACAGAAGCGGGGACTATGCCCTGCGCTGCGTGGCTGACCTGTTCCGCCATACCCTGCGCGCCACGGATATGGTCGGCAGGGTTGGCGGGGATGAGTTCGTTGCGCTCCTTACCGGGATTTCCGCGGAAAAGGGAGGCGTGGAATGCGCGAAACGGCTCTGTGAGGCGGTCAGCAGCATGGAAGACCCCAACATGGGTGGGCTTAAGCTTTCATGCAGCATAGGCGGCGCCGTATGTCCTAAGGACGGCAATGATTACGACACCCTGTTCGTAAAGGCGGATACGGCTGCTTATGAGGCAAAACGGCAGGGAAAGAACCGGTACGTGTTTTATACCCCGGGTCTGGAGCTGAAGAACGGTTACTGCTCCAGTTCAATGTCATAGGTTTTCATCCAGTAGTTAATCTGCAGGATATAGGCCATCATCTGGGGACCTGCCATCAGCTGTCCATACCATGGCTTGCCGTAATCGCCCGGGTTTGACAGGAACTGTTCCAGCTTCTTCCTGTCTAGGAACTGCATCACAGGCGCATGGCTGTCGCCCATCATTTCGCGGACACGTCCGGCCAGAAGCTTTTCATAAGAAGTATCATAGGTTTTGGGATAAGGGGACTTGCGCCTGAAGAGGATATCTTCGGGCAGGAGTCCTTTTGCTGACTGGCGGAGCAGGTTCTTGACCACACCGTCCCTGGTCTTCATATCCCAGGGCACGTTCCAGACATACTCCATGATCTTGTGGTCCGCAAAGGGGACCCTGGCTTCCAGGCCGGAGTACATGCTGGTGCGGTCCATGCGGTTTAACAGGGTCTGCATGAACCAGCGCAGGTTCAGCCAGGCGATTTCGCGGCGCCTTGCCTCCACCGGCGTATCCTCTGCCAGCCTTGGTGTCTCGGCTACCGAACGCTCATAGGTATTCCTGACATAGCTGTCCATATCCAGGTATTCTATGAAGCTGTCATTGAGCAGCACCTTCCTGGCCCCCAGATCCATGGTCCATGGAAATGTATGCGCCTCAAAGCACTCCTTTTTGTGGAACCAGGGATAGCCGCCGAAAATCTCATCCGCACACTCGCCGGTAAGGGCCACCTTGTTGTGTTCCTTTACCATGGAGCAGAACTGGAGCATGGAGGAGTCAATATCCCCCATGGCCGGCATGTCATGGGCCAGCACGGAATCATACAGGCGGTCTGCCTGGGTCAGGTTGTCACATTCCAGATAGTGGTGGTCCGAATCCAGGAACCGTACCATACGGTCCACAAAGGGGCGGTCCTGGGAGGGCTGGAAGGAGTTGGCCTTGAAGAATCTGTCATTGTCCACAAAGTCAAAGGAAAATGTGGTGAGACGTTTCCCTTGTTTCCTTAATTCTGAGGCGCAGATGGCAGACACCAGGCTGGAGTCCACGCCTCCGGAGAGGAAGGTACAGATGGGCACATCGGAGACCATCTGCCTGCGCACGGCGTCCTGGACCAGGAAGGATGTCTTTTCAATGGTTTTTTCATAGCTGTCCTCATGTGGACGGCTTTCCAGTTTCCAGTAACTTTTAAGCCTTAAGCCCTCTGCCGAGCACATAAGGAAGTGTCCAGGCAGCAGTTCCTCCATATCCTTAAACACACCGCAGCCATAGGTCCTGGCAGGTCCGATGGAGAAAATCTCGTTCAGCCCTTTTTTATCCAGGACCGGGCGGACCCCGGGATAGGCAAGGATCCCCTTGGGTTCGGAGGCAAAGATGATTTCCTCTCCCCTGACCATATAGAACAGGGGTTTGACGCCTGCCCTGTCACGGAACAGGCACAGACGGTTCCTGGCAGTGTCCAGGATGGCAATGGCGAATATGCCGTTGAGCCGTTTCACGAAGTCCGGCCCGTATTCCATATAGCCGGCCAGTATGACCTCGGTGTCGCTGGAGGTCTGGAATACAAGGCCGCGTCCCAGCAGTTCCTGGCGCAGCTCCCCGGTATTGTAGAGTTCGCCGTTGTAGACAATGGCAAATGTCTGACCGGACCCGGATTTTACCATAGGCTGGTGGCCTCCGGCCAGGTCGATGATGGACAGGCGGGCGTGGGACAGTCCGCCGTGTTCGCTTAAAAACAGGCCGGAGTCATCCGGCCCCCTGTGTTTCTGGCACTGCGCCATGGATGTAAGGATTTCCCTGCAGTGTTCTTTCTCTTTGAGGTAATGGTCATGGGGGTTATAAAAACCGGCAATTCCGCACATAGTTCGTTCCTCCTGTCATGGATTGATGCTGCGGCCCTAAATCAGGAAACAGGCCGCGATATAGGTACAGACAAAGCCCAGGCATACCGGAACCAGGTTCTTCCTGGCCAGTTCCACCGGGCTTACATTACAGATGGCAGCCACCGGGATAAGACCCCAGGGCACAATGGTCCCCCCGCCCACGAAGATGGCGGCAATCTGGCCAAGGGCAGCCATCACGGGCACGGAGGCGCCGGTGGCAAAGCCAAAGGTGCGGGCCAGGGAACCGGTCAGGGGAAGGCCGGAGAAACCGGAGCCGTCAAGGCCGGTCAGGCTGCCCACCACCATCTGGATAAAGGCCGCCATATATTTGTTCAAAGGCGCGTTCTGGGCCAGCCACATGGCCCAGTCATTCATGATTCCATGGGAAAAGCCTGTTCCCATGATGGAGGTGATGCCTTCGCCGCCCAAAAAGAAGAAGGCGCCGATGATGATGACCGGGGCAAATATCTTAATGGCAAAAAGGAAACCGTCCGTCACATAGCCGGTCACCTTTTCAAGGGAGTCCTTCCCAAAGCCAAGGAAGGCGCCAAGGCACATGAGGATAAGGGCTGTTCCGGACACCATGCTGGTGGCATCCCCGCCCTTTAAGTCAAATACCAGCATCAGCACAATCACGCCCACGAATGCCAGCGGGGTGAGGATGGCCATGAGAAGTGCCATGTTCCCGCCCTTGGGAGTATCTGCTTCCCCGGTCTGGATGGTCAGGCGCAGTCCGCGTCCTTCCATTTCATCCCTGTTTAACAGATATGCGCTGCCCACCGTGACAATGCCCATGACCCAGAAGACGGGCCATGCCTGATGGAGGATGCCGGTGGTGGTGATTCCGGCCGCCCCGGCGGAAACAGCGGGCGCGCCCTGGATGACAAAGTCATAGCTTAAGGCGAAGCCGTGGCCGAACAGGTTCATGGCCATGGCCGCGGCCAGGGGATTCAGGCCGGCCTTGACGGCAAAGGGGAGCATGATGGCCCCGACCAGCGCAACCGAGGGGCTGGGCCACAGGAAAAGGGAAAATAAAAACATGGTAAGCCCCAGTATCCACCAGGTGACGGAAGGCGTCTTCATGATTTTTGACATGGGGACCATCATCAGGTAATCGCTGCCCAGGTCCTTGAGGCATTTGGAAAGGGCGGTCACCATTGCTATGGTGGCCAGTACCTCCATGAATTCCTTACCAGCGTAGAGGATGGCGTTAAACACGGTCATGATGGCGCCTGTAAAGGATTTTAAGCCAATCAGGCCCAGGATGAAAAGAAAAGCAATGCAGACAGCCGGCGTGTCCCGTCTCATGACCATGACAGCCAGGATGACGATGACGCCGATGAGATAAGCATAGTGCAGGGGAGTCAGCACTATGGTGGATTCAATCATAACAGTCACTCCTGTATCTAAGAATATAATCTATAGTATGAGAAAATCCGTGCCCCGGTGAAATAATCCTGTTTTTGGGGGTTGATTTTATGGTCAGGGGCTGGTATGCTTAATAAGGATTAAAATAAATGATGAAAGGAAGTGAACCTAAGTGGAAGGTCGAAGTCGTAAGATGGAAGCAGACAATTATCATAAGCGTATGGTAGTGGGAGCTGCCGGTGTGGCTGTGTTTTATCAGGCATGCCCCGGGACGGCTTTGGTTCCGCTTTGCTTTCACTGCCGTTAACCGTCTATATAGAGATACGTTTATGATGATAGCCATGGATTACGGGAACGCCCGGTCACGGGGACTTTTTGTAATTATGGCTATTTTGTGTGCTGCTTTCATGATAGTACCATTCATGAAAGGAATAAGATGCAGGAGAATTTTGATTTAAAACAGCTGATGGAGCTGCTGGACACAAGGCAGCTCCGCAGGCTCAAGGAGATTTTGTCGGAGATGAATGAGGTGGATATCGCCTCCTTCATCGAGGAACTGGATTCAGAGCGGACCGTGGTCGTGTTCCGCATGCTGTCCAAGGAGGTTGCAAGCGATGTGTTCGCCAACCTTCCGGTGGAAAAGCAGGAGCATATCATTAACAGCATTACGGACTACGAGCTGAGCGCCATTGTCAACGACCTGTTTGTGGATGACGCGGTCGATATGCTGGAGGAACTGCCTGCCAATGTGGTGAAGCGTGTGCTTAAGAACTCCACAAGCGACACAAGGAAGCTGATTAACCAGTTCCTTAAGTACCCGGAGAACAGCGCCGGGAGCATCATGACAGCCGAGTACGTGGGACTCAAGAAGACCATGACCGTGGAGCAGGCATTTGCCTATATCCGTAAGAACGGGGTGGATAAGGAGACCATATATACCTGCTATGTGATGGACGCAAAGCGGACATTGGAGGGTGTGGTCACGGTCAAGGACCTGCTGATGAACCCATATGATGAGGTCATAGGCAGCATCATGGATACCCATGTGATCAAGGCGGTGACCACGGACGACCAGGAGGAGGTGGCGGAAAGCTTCCGCAAGTACGACCTTTTAAGCCTGCCCGTGGTGGACCATGAGGACCGTCTGGTTGGAATCGTCACGGTGGACGACGTGGTGGATGTCATGGAACAGGAGGCCACGGAGGATTTTGAGAAGATGGCAGCCATGCTTCCAAGTGAAAAGCCATATCTGAAGACAGGGGTGTTCTCACTTGCAAAGAACAGGCTGGCCTGGCTTTTAATCCTCATGGTCAGCAGCATGATAACAGGCAGTATCCTGGCTAAATACGAGGCGGCCTTTGCAGTGATTCCCCTGCTGGTGACCTTTATCCCCATGCTGACGGATACGGGCGGCAATGCAGGCAGCCAGAGCAGCACCATGATCATCCGCGGCATGGCCGTGGGTGAGATAGAGGCAGGGGATATCCTCCGGGTACTGTGGAAGGAACTGCGGGTTGGCATCATTGTGGGAATCCTTCTGGGGCTGGTGAATTATGTGCAGTTACTCATCCGTTTCCCGGGACAGGAGATGCTGTGCCTGACCGTGGTGCTGAGTCTTCTGGCCACCGTGGTGATTGCCAAGACCATTGGCTGCACATTGCCCATCATTGCCCAGATCCTCCATCTGGACCCGGCAATCATGGCCGCGCCCCTGATTACCACCATCGTGGATGCGGTGAGCCTGGTGGTCTATTTCCAGCTTGCCTGCAGCCTGCTGAGTATTTAGGGCCCTGGACACGCCCCCCCCGGTGCCGGCAGTATGGTTTCCAGCCGGATGGAGCATTAGTATAGCACTGTTATTTACGCAATGCTGTACAAGTATGACAGGAGATTGGATACCATGCTGTTCAACAAGCGATTTTCATTAAAAACCGTATATTACAGAAGCTTTTTCCTTCTGATTGTCATCCCCATCCTGCTGGTGGGCGTGGTCACCCTGGGCATCATCCGGTATATGATGGAGAAATCAGCCATTGCCAACATCCAGAACGCACAGGCCAGCATAGAGACCAGCCTTTCAGAGTCTGTCCGGGACATATCCCTTCAGCTGTCCCATCTGGTCTTTGTGAATAACGGGGAAATCATGGGACTGGTATCGGGCATGGATACGGATGACAAGGAACAGCGCTATGATTTCAGCAGCCGTCTGGATGAGATGTTCCGTGTCTCCATGGTCCCTTCCCAGGACACGGTGTCTGCCATGTTCTACCTGAAAAGCGGGAACACGGTATATCTGAAAGACGAGGTAATCCTTTCCAGGGAGGAGATTGGCCGGGAGAACTGGTACCTTCAGGCCCTGGAACATAAAAATGTGGTCAGCGTGGGCGCTTTTGACACGGCCAGGCAGACCATTACATATTCGCGTCTTAAAAAGGGGGAGTTTGTGCTGGCGGCAGCCCTTGCTCCTGATTATCAGGCGGACCGCTCCGGGAAACTGGAGATGGTCAGCCTGTTTTCCGTTACCCATGTGGGTGAGGTCATCCGCAGATACAACAGGGATGAACAGCTGGGCACCACCTTTATCCTGGACAGGGAAGGGAGGCTCCTCTTTGCAGGGGACAGGAGCCAGGAGGCAGAACGCCTTATGAAGGGGCTGCCGTCCACGCAGGCGGGCATTTACAGGACCCCGGTGGATGCCCAGGGCACGGGCCATGTTATGAATTATACGGCGGTTGTCTCCTCAGTGGAAGAGAATGGGTGGAAGGTGGTGTCCATGGTCAGCACCTCCCGCCTGACCGCTGCCTATAACCGGGTCATGGGAATCTCCCTCCTGGTCATCAGCCTTCTGCTCCTGCTGTTCTATCTTTTTTCCAGGTATTTCCTGGGAGAAATCATCACACCCCTTCACTCGGTGATGGAAGGGATGAAGGAGATGGAGGAGGGGAACCTGACCGTCCATGTGGAGCCGGCGGGCCAGAACGAAATCAGGACCATGATCCACTCCTTTAACCGGATGGTCCGGGAACTTAAGGCATCCATAGAGGAAAATGAACGGGTGCAGCAGAAGAAGCACCGGGCGGAGGTCAATGCGCTCCAGTCCCAGATTAACCCGCATTTTCTTGTGAATACCCTGAATTCCATCCGTTTCATGGCCCAGGTGTCCAGGTTCGAGGGCATCCGCAGGATGGCGGAGGCTTTAATCAAGATCCTTTCCTGCTCCTTCAGGGGCAGCATCAGCTTCTATACGGTAAGGGAAGAACTGGATGTGCTGGACAGTTACATCTATCTGATGAAAATACGTTATTCCGACGGCTTTGAGGTGGAGTACCACATTGACCAGGGATGCCTGGATTATAAGATGCCCAGGCTGATCCTCCAGCCGATTGTGGAAAATTCCATTGTCCATGGCCTGGCGGAAAAGGAGGATGACATCGGCCATCTGAAAATCAGCCTGAAAGAGGAGGTGGAATCCCTTCTCTTCACGGTGGAGGATGACGGGCGGGGCATGACACAGGAGGAAATAGAGGCACTCCTTCATCCAAAGGAGAGGGAGGAGGATGACAATACCAGTATCGGGATTGAGAATGTGCTGGGGCGCCTGAAGCTGAACTTCGGAGAACGTGGCCAGGTCTGGATGGAGAGCCGGATTGGACGGTATACCAGGACATTCCTGCGTATTCCAAAGCTTTGAGAATTGTTGGACAGGGGGAGGAACAGGATGAAACGTGTCCTGATTGTGGATGATGAAAGTATTGTCAGGGTGGCGCTGCGTTCCCTGGCTGATTGGGAGAAATACGGATTTACGGTCGTGAGGGACTGTATGGGCGGCCTTCAGGCCGTGGAATACATGAAGGAAAACCCGGTGGAGCTGCTGATAACGGATATGAAGATGCCGGGAATGGATGGGCTTAAGCTTATCAGCCATTTAAAGGACATGGGACTTCTGCCCGTTACGGTAGTGCTTTCCGGTTACAATGAATTTGAACTGGTCCGGGAGGCATTCCGGCTGGGGGTTTATGACTATATGTTGAAGGGGGATTTAAACCAGCGGGTGCTGGAGGAACTGCTGGATAAGGTGAACCGCCAGTATTTTAAGGACCAGGACCCGGGACGGCCGGACATGGCTTTAGGGGACATGGACCCCATGGATATGGGGCTTGCGGCAATCAACCTTCCTAAGGACGGCAGGTATGGGATCATCCTTTTTGAAGTGGTGGACTTCAAACGCCAGTCCATGCGCTTTGCCGACAATGTGGAGGAGGAGATGTCAAGACCCATGCTGGACCTGGCCAGGCAGATTCCAAGGCTGGCCGCCAAGGGAGGTATCATTAAGGTATATCCGTCCCAGTTCCTGATGTATTACAGGGTGACGGACCCGGTCCAGTATCCCTCCGGCATCCTTTCCCTTGTGCGTCAGATACAGAAGGTGTGGAGGGACTACATGAACCTGGAAACCCAGGCCGCCATCAGCGGTATCGTGGATTACAGGGACATCGGACAGGCCCTTGACCAGGATATCCGGCTTCTTAAGTGGAGCGCCCTGGCGGGGGAGTACGGCATGTGCGCTGCATGGGACTTTGAGGGGTATCTGTCCGTCATGGAGGAAAAAAAGCAGGGCTGCCAGGCATTCATGACAGCCCTGTTCTCCGGGGACAAGGTGGCTGCCGCACAGGAAAAAGACAGGCTTTTGTCCACAATCAATACCATGGACATGCAGTCAGCCACACAGGAGTGCCTCCACATCCTCTGTCAGCTGGCGGACCAGTTCCATGTTTATGAAAATGAATTTTCAACCCTGCTTCCTGAACGGGTCAACTACTTTGAGAAGATAAGCCGCCTGACCCAGGTAAAGGAACTGGAGTTGTGGATGAATAATTATTTCCGCTGGGTGTGGGATTATCTGGAGAACTGCCGTGAGGACCGGCAGGAGGACGTGATACCAAGGGCCCGCCATTTTATTGCGGACAACTATGCCAGCCCGGAGATGACACTTAAAAGCACGGCTGACTATGTGGGGCTGAATGAAAAATACTTCAGTACCAGATTCACCAAAGAGACAGGCATGACCTTCAGCACCTACCTGACCAGCGTGCGCCTGGAAAAGGCAAAGCGCCTGATGGAATCCACGGACCTTAAGATGTATGAGATCAGTGACCGGGTGGGATATCATAATGTGGAGCATTTTAACCGGATGTTCAAAAAGACGTATGGAATCAGCCCACGGGATTATAAACGGGGCAGGACCTGACGAAACATCAAGAAATCAAACCATTTTTCATGGATAACAGCCTCTTAAACTGGTAAAATGTGGACAGAATCAAAGGAAAACAGGAAAGGGAGGTTTTATTATGAGAAAGAGATTACTGGCGTTTACCATGTGTGCGGCACTGGCAGCAGGGTCCCTGTACGGGTGTGCCCCGGAGGATGGGGCAGGTACGGCACAGACAACCAAGGCAGGAACACAGGCCCAGCCATCCGATGGGACCCAGGCAGAGGCAGGCGCCACGGAGGCAGCCAAGGCAGAGGTGAATGAGGAACTGAGCGGCGACCTGGTTTTTGCTATCTGGGATAATAACCTGATGGATTACATTGACGCCAATGACATGGAGGCCAGGTTCCAGGAAAGCTACCCTAATGCCAGCATTGAGGTGGAGAAGATTAAGGATGACTCTGAATACTGGAATGCCATGAAGATGCGCGCAAGCGCTAACCAGCTGCCGGATGTGATGTTTAATAAGGCATTTACCCTGTCCCGCTTTAAGGATTACCTGACAGACCTTTCTGATCTGGAAGCAACGAAGAATAATGAACTGGCGGCAGGATATGCCCTGGATGGAAAAGTCCTTGGCGTGCCCATGACAGCTGGTTATGAATATGTATACTACTGGAAGGATATGTTTGAGGAAGCCGGTGTCAAGGTGCCTACTACCTGGGAACAGTTAAAGGAGGTTTCAAAGACGCTTCAGGACTACTACGGCAAGGACAACCCGGACTTCATGGCCATTGCCCTGGGCGCAAAGGAAGAGTGGCCGGATTATCCGTTCATGGAATTCATGCCTGCCCTGGAAAACGGCAATGGGCAGAACTGGAATGACATGGCGGGGACAGACGCGCCATTTGCGGACGGCACTGATATTTCCAAGGCATACCACAAGGTAAATGACCTGTTTACCTCCGGCGTGTTCGGAAAAGACCCGCTGGGGCTTGGCAGCGACCAGGCCACCTCCCTGTTTGCACAGAAACAGGCTGCCATCACCGCGTTAGGAGACTGGGGCCTTCAGAATATCCAGAACGGTACGGATGATTACTCACAGCTTGGGACCTTCTACCTTCCTGTAAGGGATTCGGAGAGCGACCCCTTCCGGGTAATCGTACAGGGCGATTCCTTCATGGGCGTTACCACCCACAGCAAGAATCCTGAACTTGCCAAGGCGTTCGTGGAATGGTTTTACAGTGACGCATGGTATCCAGGCTACATAAATTATGTGACAAGCGCTTCATCCATGACCAATTTCCCCAAAGAAAAAGACCCGATTCTGGCAGAGGCGGACAATGCGCAGCCGGATATGGAGCTGGTCATGTATGATGGAGGAGGAGATGATTTCCAGGCCATCCAGAATGAGACTGCCTTTGATTATAAGAAGCTGGGGGCAGAGATGTTTACCAAGGGATTTGACCTTGATGCAAGGCTGGATGAACTCAATACCAAGTGGGCGGCTGCAAGGCAGAAGCTGGGAATCCAGTAAGGGCAGGGATTTTCAGATATAGCTTAGCCGGGCAGGCAGGCCCTGCTACATGACAGTAACGGATGCAGCAAAAGGAACAGGAACCGAACCCTGAATCATTTTTGCTGTATCCTTTTTTATGGAGATTCATCCACTATGTGCTCATGACAAGGAGGAAAATACAATGAGTTCCCTTGAAAGGAAAAAGAGGAATTTTATCATACTGTCCCTAATCATCCCCACCCTGCTGCTGATCTGTTTCGTGGTGCTCCCGGCCTTTGATTTAATGCGGATGAGCTTTACCGACTGGGACGGAATGTCGCCTTCCAGTAAATTCATCTGGCTGGATAACTATATATCCATGTTCAGGAATGCGGACCTGTGGCAGTCCCTTAAAAACAATGCGGTTTATTTCGTGGTCCACCTGTGCATGATTCCTGTGGAGCTGGCCTTTGCGGTGCTGCTCACCTCCAGGCTCAGGGCCGCCAAGTTTTATAAGACCCTGGTGTTCATGCCTTATATCATCAACGGCGTTGCGATTTCTTACGCCTTTTCCTATTTCTTTTCACCGGTTAACGGTGCGTTTGATGCGATTTTAAAAGCGCTGCACATGGGGATGCTGTCCCAGAACTGGCTGTCCGACCCCAAAATCGTAAACTTCGTGCTGGCCTTTGTGTCCCTGTGGAGGTTCTCCGGTTACCATGTCATCCTGTTCATGGCCGCCCTTCAGTCCCTGCCCCAGGATGTGCAGGAGGCGGCAAGGGTGGACGGGGCCAATGCATGGCAGATGTTTAAGTTCATCCAGATCCCGGCCATCATGCTGATGGTTGATTTTGTACTGTTTGACAACATCAGGGGTGCGCTCCAGGTGTTCGACATCCCGTTTGTCATGACCTCGGGCGGGCCTGGCTACGCGTCCTCCACCTTTACCCTGTATACCATTGAGACGGCATTTACCTACAGTAATTTTGGCCTTGCATCAACCATGGCAGTGGCCATCATGGTCATGATCGTGGTGATTTACCTGATTCAGAACAAGATCATCCATGGCATTGTATTGAAAGGAGATAAGTGATTATGGTAAAACGTACAACAACCCAGATCCTGAAGCAGCTTATCTGCCTGGCCATGGTGGCCATTGTGCTGGCACCCATCATACTGGTGTTATTTGCCTCCTTTAAGACCAAGGCCGACATGGTAAGGATATCCCCGCTGCTCCTGCCGCCAAAGAGCCGGTTCACACTGGATAATTTCCAGAAGGTGCTGGGCAACAAATACCTTCTGGTGGGATTTAAGAACACAGGCATCATACTGGCGGTTAGTATTTTCTTCAATGTGATGTTCGGCACCATCACGGCTTTCATCATTGAACGGTTTAATTTCCGGTTTAAGGGATTCATTGTGGGACTGTTCTTTGTAGGGATGCTGATTCCCAGCTTTGTCACTGAGATTGCACGTTTTAAGGTCATACAGGGGCTCCATCTTTACAATACCCTGGGCGCCCCGATTGTGATTTATGTGGCATCCGACCTGATGCAGCTGTACATATACAGGCAGTTCATATCCACCCTGCCCGTGTCCCTGGATGAAAGCGCACTGTTGGACGGCTGCGGGTACTTTGGCCTGTTTACCAGGATCATATTCCCGCTTCTGGCGCCGGCCACGGCCACGGTGGTAATCATCAAGGCCATTAACATCATCAATGACATGTACATCCCATATCTGTATATGCCTAAGAACAAGCTGCGCACCCTGACCACCTTCCTGATGGATTATGCCAATGCCCAGAGGGGGTCCTGGCAGCAGCTGGCGGCCGGGATCATCATTGTCATGCTGCCAACCATATGCATATACTTATTTTTCCAAAGATATATCCTTGCAGGCATTGCGGCCGGGGCGGTTAAGGAGTAAAATTGCATGAAAGAATGGCGCGCAGTGCATGTGGCAGACATTTCTTATTACATGACGGACAGGGAGGAAAGGGCCTATGTGTCAGGATGGGACAAGAAAGAGGATGGAAGAGGGAAAGCTGTATTATCCAGGAGATACGCAGATCCTGAAAGAGCAGGAACAGTATATGGAACTGCTCTATGATTACAATGCCACCAGACCGGGTGAGGGGGAAAAACGCAGGATCCTCCTGGAGAAAATGCTGGGTTCTGTGGGGCAGGACTGTTACATTGAACCGCCCCTGCACTGTAACTGGGGAGGAAAGCATGTGTTCATGGGGGATTTTGTCTATGCGAATTTTAACCTGACCCTGGTGGATGACGCTGAAATCCACATTGGGCCGCACTGCATGTTCGGACCGAATGTGACAATTGCCACGGCCGGACATCCTGTGGAGCCGGGGCTTCGCAGGCAGGCAATCCAGTATAACATTCCGGTGCGTATCGGGGAGAACGTGTGGGTCGGGGCAGGGGCAGTCATCCTGCCAGGAGTGACCATTGGGGACAATTCAGTCATCGGAGCGGGAAGCGTTGTAACCAGGGACATCCCGGCCAATGTGGTGGCTGTGGGGAACCCCTGCCGGGTCCTCAGGGAAATCGGGGAGCGGGACAGGAAGTTTTATTATAAAGAGCGGGAGATTGATATCTGATTGGAACCAGGAGGATTTGGAATGAAACATAGGAAAGCAGATATTGGATGGCTGGAGGATCCCCAGGTATTCCAGGTGAACCGGCTGGATGCACATTCAGACCATGGATTCTACGAAACAGAGGCACAGGCGGAGGCTGGGGAAAGCCCGCTCATCCAGAGCCTGGACGGGGAATGGGGATTTGCCTGGAGCAGGCGGCCGGATGACCGGCCCGCCGGATTTTTTGAGGAAGGGTTTGATGACAGCGGCTGGGATACCATAGAGGTACCAGGGCACATGGAACTGCAGGGCTATGACCGGATCCACTACATCAATACCATGTATCCATGGGAAGGCCATGTAGAGATGCGCCCGCCCCATATTGACTGGGACCATGACCCGGTGGGAAGCTATGTAAAGGAGTTTGACCTGGAGGAGGGGTTAAGGGGAAAGCGTGTGTGCATCTCCTTCCAGGGCGTGGAACAGGCGTTTTATGTATGGCTGAACGGACAGTTTGTGGGCTATGGGGAAGACTCGTTCACGCCTTCGGATTTTGACCTGACCCCGATGATACGGGAGACAGGGAACCGCCTCTGTGTGGAGGTGTATAAGCGCAGCTCGGCGGCCTGGCTGGAGGACCAGGATTTCTTCCGGTTCTCCGGCATTTTCCGGAGTGTGTACCTGTATGCAAAACCCATGTTCCATGTGGAGGATGTATGGGTACGGGCAGGGCTTAAGGAGGATTACCGGACCGGTACATTTGCCCTGGGCATCAGGGTCTCTTCTGCTGAAGATGGCGGAGGGGGACAGGAAACCAGATGGATTGACAGCCTGGACGGAAGCGGTGTCACGGCTGAGTGGAGGCTGTACGGACAGGACGGAACTGTGGCCGCGTCAGGCAGGACTGTCGGGGATGATGCAGGTCCGGACAGTATGAAGGATGGCAGGTATCTGATGCTGGCGGAGGAGGAAATCCCCGGCGTCCGGACATGGTCATCCAAAGACCCATATATGTACCAGCTATATATAAGCCTTAAGTGGGATAGTGGGGAGGTTATCGAGGTGGTCCCTCTGAAAACCGGGTTCCGCCGTTTTGAAATCAAGGATAAAATCATGCTCATCAACGGTGAACGCATCATGATTAATGGCGTGAACCGCCATGAGTGGAATCCCAAAAGGGGACGTGCCGTCACACAGGAGGATATGCGCCGTGATATCGAAATCCTGAAGCGCAACAACATCAATGCGGTTCGCACCTGCCACTACCCCAACCAAAGCCTTTGGTACAGTCTCTGCGATCAAAACGGCATCTATGTCATGGATGAGGCAAACCTGGAAAGCCACGGTTCCTGGCAGAAAATGGGAAAATGTGAACCCTCCTGGAATGTTCCGGGCAGCCTGCCGGAGTGGGAGGCCTGTGTGGTGGACCGGGCAGCGTCCATGCTGGAGCGGGACAAGAACCATCCCAGCATCCTGTGGTGGTCCTGCGGAAATGAATCCTATGCAGGAACCTGTATCCTGGCCATGAGCCGGTATTTCCACGAAAAGGACCCGTCCAGGGCGGTTCATTATGAAGGGGTGTACTGGAACCGGAAGTTTAATGAAATCAGCGATGTGGAGAGCCGTATGTATGCGCCTCCCAAAGAGGTACGGGCATACCTGGAGGACAATCCCCAGAAACCGTATCTTCTGTGCGAGTACATGCACGACATGGGCAATTCCATTGGCGGCATGGAGAGCTATATCCGGCTGGCGGATGAATTCCCCATGTATCAGGGCGGGTTCATCTGGGATTATATTGACCAGGCCATCTACAGGAAGGATGTGGATGGAACGGAAGTCCTGGGATATGGCGGGGACTTTGGGGACAGACCCACGGATTACGCCTTCAGCGGAAACGGGATTGTTTTTGCGGACAGAAGGGAAAAGCCTGCCATGCAGGAGGTACGCTACTGGTACAGCACAAAAGAAGAGCGGGAACGGTTTGACCGGGAGGGCCGGGACGCAGAGGCGGGGGATGGCGGAAGGCCGGGTGGCAATGGGACAGGGCATAAGCGTCTTACCGTCATTCACGGGGATGTTACACTGGGAGTAAAGGGTGACGGGTTTCATGTGATTTTCTCCTACTCGGAGCATGGCATGGTGTCACTGGTGTATGATGGCCTGGAGTGGGTTTACCGTCCTGCAATGCCTGCCTTTTGGAGGGCATCCACGGAGAATGACAAGGGGAATGGGTTTGCTGTCAGGAGCGCTGTCTGGTGCGGCGCTGACCAGTTTATCAGCTGCACGGGATGGCATGTCCAGGAAAGCCCTGACCAGGTGCGTATTACCTATGAGTACGCTGCCAGCACGGTACCGGCGGCCCAGGTGAGTGTCAGCTATACCGTTGACGCTGCCGGGACAATCCGGGTGCACTGCCATTATCACGGGCAGGATGGACTGCCCCAGCTGCCGTTATTCGGCCTGCGCTTTTCCGTACCCTTTGTGGCGGGGAATGTACAGTGGAAAGGGCGCCGGGGAGAGACATACCCTGACAGGAAAAAGGGCGGTGCATGGGGGATATGGGAAAGCCAGGTTGAAAAACCGGATTATCTGGTGCCGCAGGAATATGGCTGCCATGTGGATACACAGTGGCTGCGGCTTCAAGAGCCTGAGGACGGCCTTAAACGCTGTCTTGAGATAGCCATGGAAGAAAATCCCTTTCATTTTTCCGCAATCCCATATACTCCCCATGAACTGGAAAATGCCCTTCACAGGGAAGAACTTCCGGTACCGCGCAGGACCGTGGTATCGGTGCTGGGCGCCATGCGGGGCGTAGGAGGGATTGACAGCTGGGGGTCGGATGTGGAGGAGGAATACCACGTTCCGTCGGATGAGGATATCGAATTTGGGTTCGTGATACGGGGGACGGTATCAGGGATTGTTTAAGCTTTCAGTCCCATCTAAGTACGTCCCTGGTAATAAAGATTTTATGGTATTTACGGATGCAGGCAATCCTGGTACGGATAGTACTCCGCCCAGGATTGCCTTTTTTGAAATCATCATGTTTTTTGTAGATGGACGTTGATTGAGCTGGCCGGAATCTATCTGTGGGAGAAGGTATGCCGGGAAGTGAAGGGGCATGGACACCCCGGCAAGGTGGTACCTCTGGGGTTAATTATGCAGCTGTCTGTAAATCCCATCTTCATCCATATCAGGATGCTCTTTAACCGCATTATAAATCCGGCTGATTACGGTTAGGTCCTCTTCAAGGACTTCGGCTGTTTCTTCCGGTGATAATCCCTTTTTGGATTTTTTCATGACCTGGGAAATCAGCTTAATCATTTCCCCCTTTTTAAGTCCGTCTTCCATAAGCATCTGTCCAAGTAGTGTCATACCCATCATCTCCTTTACCTTTGCCAAATCTGTTTTATTCAGGAACTTAATTGCTAATGCGTAGAGCACGGCTTCCATATGCCGGATATCATCTTTATCCGCATCAACCTGTGCCATGCGCAGGATATCCATTCCCCGGCAGATGCGTCCGCATATATTCATGTTGCCGGACATAAGCGGCGCCAGCAGCAGGGGAAATAGGTCGCTTCTGGTGAGGCGTCCTCCCTGCCCCATCTTCATTTCCAGGTCATTGAATACACGGTCTGCATCATCATCCTTAATCCGGACTAATTCTATCCGGTATACGTTAATCCCACAATTTAAGTTTGTTTTAGGATTCCTGACATCGGCGCTGCAAAGGACAGTGGTGATGACCTGGTGACCGGATGTCAGGCTTAAGAATGCCTCGTATTCCCGGAAACGTCTTAAATCCTTTTCAGTAATCGGGTCGCTTTCAAATTCCAAATGCCGTAATACCCCATCCTCCATGATGAAATTAAAATCCTCCTCCATCCTGCGCACATCCAGGTGGACCTGTTCCGTGGGGGCGATTGCAGTCATGCGGCCTTTAACCCCAAGGTAGGGGAGCAGTTCCTGTCCAAAGAACATGGCTGCTGTTTTCAGGACCTTGTCCTCAATCTGGCTAGGGGCGTCTAAGACATCCAGTGGTTTGTAAGATACGTTGCTTTGTTCCATACAGCCTCCTTTACCGGTAGGCCATAGGTAAGCTACTCCTATTATAACTTCTTTTGAAATGCCGGACAATACCCTTATTAACTAAGAGTCGTTTTTACCGTTGGTGAATTAAAATGAATATGTAGATTGTGATTTTCTAAACTCTGGAATTTATAAAGTAAGATAAACTGAAACTTACTATCAGAATCATAAAAGATGAAATGATATGTTATTTGGAATAGCTTCCTGATGTGCCTGTTCATGTCCGGCTATTAAAGTATAAACCGGGTCAGGGGAAATTATCAAGATATCTGTGAGAAAAGGAATGCTGGGAAGTGAAAAATTCACGGACAGCCCGGCAAACCATACTCTTTGGCATCCTGTGCATTGATATAAATATTCTCTGGATGGGTCTTATTTCCCCGTCGCCACCCTGACCGTCAGCCTATGGTTAATTATACAACTGTCTGTATATCCCATCCTCATCCATATCCGGATATTCCTTAACCGCATGATAAATCCGGCTGATGACCATCGGATCCTCTTCAAGTATTTCTGCTGTTTCTTCTGGGGATAATCCCTTTTTAGCTTTTTTCATGACCTGGGAAATCAGCTTAGTCATTTCTCCCTTTTTAAGTCCTTTCTTAATCCCATCTTCCATAAGCATCTGTCCAAGTAGTGTCATACCCATCATCTCCTTTACCTTTGCCAAATCTGTTTTATTCAGGAACTTAATTGCCAATGCGTAGAGCACGGCTTCCATATGCCGGATATCATCTTTATCCGCATCAACCTGTGCCATGCGCAGGATATCCATTCCCCGGCAGATGCGTCCGCATATATCCATGTTGCCGGACATAAGCGGCGCCAGCAGCAGGGGAAATAGGTCGCTTCTGGTGAGGCGTCCTCCCTGCCCCATCTTCATTTCCAGGTCATTGAATACACGGTCTGCATCATCATCCTTAATCCGGACTAATTCTATCCGGTATACGTTAATCCCACAATTTAAGCTTGTTTTAGGATTCCTGACATCGGCGCTGCAAAGGACAGTGGTGATGACCTGGCGGCCGGATGTCAGGCTTAAGAATGCCTCGTATTCCCGGAAACGTCTTAAATCCTTTTCAGTAATCGGGTCGCTTTCAAATTCCAAATGCCGTAATACCCCATCCTCCATGATGAAATTAAAATCTTCCTCCATCCTGCGCACATCCAGGTGGACCTGTTCCGTGGGGGCGATTGCAGTCATGCGGCCCTTAACCCCAAGGTAGGGGAGCAGTTCCTGTCCGAAGAACATGGCTGCTGTTTTCAGTACTTTGTCCTCAATCTGGCTAGGGGCGTCTAAGACATCCCGGGGTTTGTAAGATACGTTGCTTTGTTCCATATAGCCTCCTTTACCGGTAGGCCATAGGTAAGCTACTCCTATTATAACTTCTTTTGAAATGCCGGACAATACCCTTATTCAATAAGGGCAGCTTCATACCGTTGATAATTAAGATGGATATTGAATGTTTTGCTTTTTGGGAAAATATAGTTGGAAATAACTTGAAACTTACTATCAGAATGATTGGATCATAATGAGATATGTGTAATTGGAATAGCCTCCTGATAAGCCTGCTGATGTCCGGATGAATAGAGTATAGCGCCATTAAGATGCCAAAACAAGATACTTTTGAAATATAAATTAAAAACCTATAAATTAAAAACCAAGAAAATTCCTCTAAAGAAAATTCCTTTAAATCATTTCCTTCCACCCAATGAACTTTTACCTTGCCGTAGGTCATGTTTGAGAATCCATTTCCAATATCCAGTCCTAATATCCAATCCCAGAATCCATTCCCGCTATCCAATCTAAGGAATGCACCCAAGGTGCCCTGTTAGGGCAACGCAGGATATACAGCTGACATAAAGCAATTTTCAAACATGCCTTAAATCTTCAAACATGCAAAAAAGGATAGATACATTGTAAAAATGCACAAAATCCCTCTCCGGTTTTCGTGAGGTTTTAACGAAATGGAATGGATGATGAAAATAATGATTTACAAAATACAGTATTGGTGATACATTTTAAATAACTTGTAAAACAAGTTTGTACACATATACAAAAAGTATTATAACAAGTATAAAAACGGAGGGGAAGTAAATGAAGAAAACAATGAAAACAATGAAAAAATTAGCAGCATTCATGGCAGCAGCCAGTGTGGCGGGCACCGCAATCATGGGATGCGGTTCTGCATCCGCAGGCAGCGCAGGACAGAAGGCAGGACAGTCAGGACAGGAATCAGGAACAGCAGGAGAGGCGGCAGGGGAAACAGCAGAAGGCGCGGTCCATGTGGGAATCATTTTCACGGAAGCAGGGCTTGGGGGGAATTCCTTCAACGACCTGGCCCTGGAAGGCGTGAAGAAGGCGGCCCAGGATTTTGGGATTACATATGATGAGGTGGAGCCAAAGTCAGTGTCGGATGAGGAAATCATCCAGGACGAGATGGCATCCTCCGGTGACTATGATTTAATCATCTGTGTTGGCGCGGAACAGGTGGACGCCCTTACCAACGTGGCAGCCACTTACCCGGAACAGCGTTTTGCGCTTCTGGACGCTGATTCCGACCTGTCCAATGTGGCGTCCTATTCCTGTAAGGAGCAGGAGGGCGCGTTCCTGGCAGGCGCCCTGGCAGCCTTGGCCAAGCAGGAAGCCATTGACAGTAAGCTGGGGGACGGCAGGACCATCGGTTTCATCGGCGGCGTGGACAATCCCCTTATCAACCGGTTTGCAGCAGGCTATCAGGCCGGGGCCAGGTACATAGAGCCGGATATGAATGTGCTGATTGACTATGCAGGCGGCTTTAATGATCCCACTACGGCCAAGACCATTGCCAATACCTTTGTGGAAAAAGGCGCTGATGTGATTTTCCACGCCGCAGGGGCCTCCGGCATGGGCATGTTCCAGGCAGCAGAGGAAAAGGGCTTTGTGGCCATTGGCGTGAACCTGAACCAGAACAGCATTGCACCGGACTATATCATGGCAAGCATGCTTAAAAAGCTGGATTCCTGCGCATACCATGCCATTGCCAGTGTTGTGGAGGGAACCTATACAGGGGAGAACCAGATGTTAGGCTTAAGTGACGGCGGAGTGGACGTGACCGTGGAAAACAGCAATATCAAGGTTACGGATGATATGCTGGCACAGCTGGAGGAACTGAAACAGAAAGTAATTGCAGGGGAGATAGAGATACCATCTGAACTGAACTAGGAGACAGGAGGCAGGTATGGACGCAATCAAAATGGTTGGCATTGTAAAATGTTTCGGGCCGGTACGCGCCAATGACGGCATTGACTTTACTGTTAAACACCAGGAGATCCACTGTCTTCTGGGAGAGAACGGAACCGGTAAAAGCACCCTGATGAATATCCTTTTCGGGCTGTATCATCCGGACGCAGGAGAGATCCATATTAATGGAAAAAGGGCATCCATTGCCAATCCCAATGATGCCTATGGACTGGGAATCGGCATGGTGCACCAGCATTTCATGCTGGTAAACCAGCTGACGGTCCTGGAGAACATTATCCTGGGCAAGGAATCCGGCGGTTTCTTACTGGACAGGAAAGAGAGCCGCAGACGGGTGGAGGAACTGGTGGAGCGGTTCGGCTTCCGGATTGATCTGGATGAGAAAGTGGTGAATCTCTCCGTGGGCATGAAGCAGAGGGTGGAGATACTGAAAACCCTGTACAGGGGAGCGGATATCATTATCCTGGACGAACCTACCGCCGTGCTGACACCCCAGGAGGTAGATGAATTATTTAAAATCCTGCGTCAGCTCAAGGAGAACGGCAAGACCATCGTATTCATCACCCACAAACTTAACGAGACCATGTCCCTGTCCGACCGGATAACCGTTATCCGCAAAGGTAAAGTGGTATTCTGCTGTGACACCGCAGACACCAACGAGAAGGAACTGGCCACACAGATGGTGGGCAGGCAGGTGGAATCCGTGGTGGCGGGAAGAGGAAAGGCCGGCCCCGTGGTCCTGGAAATCAGGGATGTCCGCCTTCATGAACGGGCCGGGAACACAGTGAGCCTGACCGTGCATGCAGGGGAGATACTTGGCATTGCGGGCGTGGACGGCAACGGACAGCAGGAACTGGAGGAAATGATAGTGGGTAACCGCAAGGTGACAGAGGGAAGCATCCTTTTGAACGGGACCCCCATCCATACCATGCCTGTAAAGGACAGGAAGGCCATGGGCCTTGGCTATATACCGTCCGACCGACACAAGAATGCCATGATTTCCAGCTTTTCCATCACTGAGAATTTCCTTCTGGGTTACCAGAAAAATCCTCAGTACTGCAAAAAGGGCTTTATTGACTATGATAAGCTGAAACAGGACGCCGGGAAGCAGGTGGAGGCATTTGAGATAAAAATCGCTGGTGTGGACCAGGAAATCGGCCAGCTGTCAGGGGGGAACCAGCAGAAGGTAATCCTCGGCAGGGAAATCAGCCACGATCCAGGTCTGGTACTGGTGGCCCAGCCCGTGCGGGGACTGGACATCGGAGCCATTGAAAAGGTACATAAGACCCTGCTTGAGCTAAAGGACCAGGGCAAGGCCATCCTTCTGATATCGGCGGAACTGTCGGAAATCATGAACCTCAGCGACCGCATCGCCGTGTTTTACGAAGGGGAGGCCAGCGCCCAGTTTACCAATGGGGAATATACAAAGGAAGAAATCGGCCTGTTCATGGCAGGAAAGAAGCAGGAGGTAAATGCTCATGAAGTGGATATGTAACAAGAAGACCGCAGAGATAGGCAAATCCCTGGCAGCCATTGGGCTGGCGCTTTTAATCGGAGCCCTGTTCATCCTTCTGGCAGGGGAGTCACCCATCAGGGCCTATGCCTCCCTGATACAGGGCGCGCTGGGAACGCCCCAGTCCATTGCCAACACAATCAGTAAAAGCATTCCCCTGGCATTTACCGGCCTGGCAGTGGCCATGGGCTCCCGGTGCGGCATGTTAAACATAGGAGCAGAGGGACAGCTTCACGCCGGGGCCATGGCAAGTGTCATAACGGCCCTGACCCTTAACTTCCTTCCTGCCCCCATACTGCTGGTTGTCAGCATCCTGGCAGGAATCCTTGCGGGGATGGCGGTGGGAAGCGTGCCAGGCATTTTCAAGGCCAGGTTCAGTACCAACGAGGTAATCGTGGCCATCATGCTCAACTATATCTGTACCCTGTTCACATCCTACCTGGTCAATGGTCCCTTTAAGACAGAAGGTTCCACGGCCCAGACAGAACTGATTGCAGAGGGAATCTGGTTTGGCAAGCTGCTTCCAAGGACCCAGCTGACATATGCCCTGTTCCTGTTAATCTTCATCGCTGTGGCCATGTACATTTTCCTGTGGAAGACATCGGTGGGATACCAGCTCCGCGCCGTGGGGGCCAATCCATCCGCTGCAGGGACAGCGGGCATCCGGGTGAACCTGTTCCTTATCATGTCCATGACACTCAGCGGCGGCATTGCGGCCATGGCCGGAATTACAGAAGTATTTGGAAAATATCACAGGTTCATAGAAGGCTTCTCCCCCTCCTTCGGGTTCACGGGAATCGCGGTGGCCATACTTGGCAGGAACCACCCCGCAGGAGTGCTTCTCACGGCCCTGCTCTTTGGAATCATGGACATGGGCTCCCTGCGCATGAGCAGGGAAACCATGGTCAGCACCAACATGGTAATTGTCATACAGAGCCTGGTAATCCTGTTAGTAGCGGCCCCGGAACTGATTAAATGGGGCAGAAAGAGAGGATGACATATGGAAATGATCAATAATTTTATCGGCCTGACCCTGCAGCTGTCCGTCCCCATTGTCCTGGGCGCCCTCTGCGGCACCATTGCGGAGCGCGGGGGAATCATACTGCTGGGTGTGGAAGGAATCATGCTGGTAGGCGCATTCTCAGGGGTCCTGGGTTCCTATGTCACCGGCTCGGCCCTGGCAGGCGTGGCGCTCTCCCTGGTCCTTGGGGGCCTGATCGGATGGTTTTACGCCCTGTTCTGCCTGAAATGGAAAGCACACCAGTCCGTGGTTGGCGTGGGCATCAACCTGTTTGCCAGCGGTATCACGGCAGTGATGTTAAAAGCGGTCTGGCAGACAGAGGGCATGTCTGAATCCGTGGCATCCATCCCCAACCTGACCATACCGGGACTGTCCCGGATTCCCATCATAGGCGCCCTGTTTAAGGAACAGTCCCCCTACCTCTACGCCATGTTCCTGATTGTGGCAGGGGTCTGGGTGGTATTCTATAAGACAAAATTCGGCCTTAGGTACAGGGCCATGGGCGACCAGCCCTATGCGGTCCAGACAGCCGGGGTGCCGGTAAACCGCTACCGCTACACGGCCATGATACTGGCCGGCAGCATCGCTGGCCTGGCCGGCTCCTATCTGTCCATATCCCAGAACAACCTGTTCGTGGTGGACATGACGGCGGGAAGGGGCTTCATGGGCCTGGCCGCCAATATTTTCGGCGGATGGCAGCCCCTTGGCTCCATGGGCGCGGGCATGATATTTGCCATTGCCCAGGCAGCCAGGTTCTATCTCACGGATTTATCCATTCCGTCCCAGTTCGTGCAGATGCTGCCCTATGCAGTGACCCTGATTGTGCTGCTGTTTGTGGGAAAACGGGTAAAAGGTCCGGAAGCACTTGGCAAACTGGTGGATTAGTTCTATACTAGTATACAGGAAGCGCGGCATTGTTGAACAAGATATATGCTGTGCCGGACATGTATAAGAACTGACGCCAAGGCGCACGAAAGGAGCACGGGACCTGTGAAGGATACTGTTATTAATGAAAAGAATGTAAAGATACCGCTGTATGTGGCTGCATATGAGACCATCAGCCAATGGCTGAAGGATGGGAAATACAAAGCTGGGGACAAGCTGCCGGGAGAGAACATCCTGGCGGAACAGCTGCAGGTCAGCAGGGGTACGTTACGTCAGGCCATGCTGCTCCTGCAGGAAGACGGTTTAATCATCAACCACCAGGGAAAGGGCAATATCGTCCTTTCCAACCAGGATATGAGTAAAAGCGGGCTGGAGCGGATTGGGAATCCCATCGTGGATTTCTGCAGTGAGCCGGTGGACCGGGTGGTGACCACCATCGGCTTCCAGCCAGCCACACAAAAGCACCAGCAGGTCCTTAAACTGCGGCCCTCCAGCGTGGTGGCTGTCATTGACATCACCTACTATTCCGGGGATACGCCGGCCGGGTTTTCCATGGTGTATATGCCCCATGAGGTGTTGGACAACAGCAATGTGGATCTGGAGGACACGGATACGGTTTACCGTTATTATACGGAACTGCTGGAAACAAGCGGACTGTACAGCGATACGAAAATCCGCCTGGGACAGGCCAGGGAGCGTCTGGCCAACATATTACACATCCAGGAAGGGGAACCGCTGCTTTTGTTAGAGGAGGTGCTCTACACGGAATATGACACGCCTGTGCTGTCACAGAAGCTGTTTTTCGGGCCGGACCAGCATGAACTCAGTATCCGAAGGAAGAATGACAGGAATATAATAAAGAAATCGGAGCAGTGAGATGAAGACATTCCATAATGAAGCAAAACCAGGGCAGATAGGAAGTACTGTCCTGATGCCGGGCGACCCCCTGCGCGCAAAATATATTGCAGACACATATCTCTCAGATGTGGTGTGCTATAACCGGGTAAGGGGAATGAACGGCTATACAGGTTATTATAAAGGAAAACGGGTTTCGGTCCAGGGAAGCGGGATGGGAATCCCGTCCATGGGCATCTATGCCTATGAGCTGTACCATGAATATGACGTGGACACCATCATCCGCATCGGGACAGCCGGGGCCGTGCACAGGGACGTGGGGATAGGGGAGCTGATCCTGGCCATGGGATGCTGTACCAATTCCAATTTTGCGGGCCAGTATCATTTGCCGGGAACCTTTGCCCCAATTGCGGACTTTGGCCTGTTAGAGGCGGCGGCGGCCCAGGCCCGCAGCAGCAGCATACCCATCCGGGTGGGCAATGTATTTAGTTCGGACGTGTTTTACGAAGACCGGAAAGGGGAAAAGGGAGAGTGGGAGAAGATGGGCATCCTTGCCCAGGAAATGGAAACCCTGTCCCTTTACTGCACGGCCGCCCGCGCCGGTAAGCGGGCCCTGGCCATGCTGACCGTGGGGAGCAGCATCCACCATGACAGGGCTTTGAGCAATGAAGAGCGGGAAAAGAACCTGGATGCAATGATTCAGTGCGCGCTGGAAATTGCCGGGTGATTGCCGGAATATAGATAAGAAAAAGACGTGGGCGGACCCATGCATTCATTCATGCATTTGTCCCCACGTCTTTTTATTTGCCGGAACATTTCTCCAGCCTCTTTTTTGTATATTTCCTGGCCTTGCATTTACAATGCCCGCACCCGGCGGCCAGACGGGTGGCCTTCTTCACTTCCTTAAAGGAACCGGCGCCGTCCGCAATCGCTTTTTTGATATCTGCCTTTGTCACTTTAAAACAAGGGCATATGTACTTATCCTTTCCCATTACAGCACCAGGGAGGGAGCGGCATAGACCCTTGCGGCCAGTTCGGAATCCAGCATATAAAGCCCCTTGGGGTCGTGGCCGAACAGGTCATAGCGTTTTAGGAGCTCACTGGCATTTTTCTCCTCCTCGCCCTGTTCTTTTACGAACCAGTCCAAAAACTGCATGGTACGGAAATCCTTAACAGAATAAGCTGCATCATAAATCACATGGATAAGCCCGGTTACATACCTTTCATGTTCCAGCCCGGCCTCCAGAGGGCCTCTGAAATCCTCAAATGATTTGTCCGGCTTATCAATGGCCTCCAATGTGACACCGGCATCGTTGTTCTGCAGGTATTGGATGAACAGCATGGCATGGTCCCGTTCTTCCTGGGCCTGTACCTGATACCAGTTATGAAATCCATTCAGCTCCGCATCCTTATAATAATTTGCAAAATCCAGATACAGGTAAGCGGAGTAGAATTCTTTGTTAATCTGTGTGTTTAATAACTCAGCAACTGTTTTGTCCAGCATGTCTGTTTCCTCCTTAGGTTTCTGTTTAAACGATAAATCTGACTGCCGTGCCGTAAGCAATTACCTCTGCGGCTCCCTGCATGACAGCGGAAGACGCATAACGTATATTGACGATTGCATCGGCGCCCAGTTCCTCGGCTTCCATGACCATGCGCTTGGTAGCCAGGGCCCGCGCCTCATTCATCATTTCATTGTAGGCCTTCAGCTCGCCGCCCACAATGGTCTTGAAGCTTTGGGTAATATCCTTACCGATATTCTTGGACTGGATTGTGCTTCCCTTTACAAGGCCCAGCATCTCCAGTTCCTTTCCTGTAATATAATCAGTATTTACTAAGATCATCTTCTTCACCGCTCCTTATCTCTAATATCCTGCATACCAGGTTGTAAATGGAAACGCCGATCAATCCCATGAAGATAAGACACAGTATCAGCTTAAGCAGCAGGGGAATGGGCGCTATGGTCCAGATACAGAGGTAAAATGCAAACCACAGTACCAGCAGTACCGTTATGACGACCGGGGCAATGATTTTTTTCCAATGCATGGGCTATGCACCTCCTTTCATCTGTAAGGCGTCCAGATACAACGGTTTCATATCCATCATACTTGGTTTACCGGACTTTGGCAAGAAAAACATGGCAGTCCCCAGGACTTTTTTGATGTAACTTTTTCCAGATTATAGGAAAATGCATCTGATATCACATGATGTTGGTGATATTGTTTATATTATCATAAAAAACAGATTATTTAGACAATTAAAAACAAATAAACTAATAAGAATAAAAATATTTTGAAAAAGTATTGACAAAACAGCCCTGATTGAGTATACTAAAATTAACAAAAGGAACGAAATAAAAACAAGGAGGTACAGTCCACCAGAAACAGATTTATCGTTTTCCATATGATTTCATATCATATGTGAAAACAGTGAATAACAAACCTGCCTGATGAAATGTTAAATAGGAAACCAGATACAATGGAAGTATTTATTTTCGAAAACCAAGTAGGTTATCAAGGAACGTGAACATTTGAATGATATGACGAGAAAGTATCATTTAAATGAACTTGATAATGAAAGGTGAAGATAAAACAACATATGTATATGGAACACCTGGAAAACAAAGTAAGGAGAGCAGAAGAAACAAAAAGACAGGTATCGAGGAAGAGAAATCTGAATCGATACCTGTTCTTTGTGCACACTCTAGTACTCCATCCAGCCATCATGCAGGGCCGGCAAAAGGGCCGGTGCCCATGCTTCAGCCAGGCGGTCCAGTGTGAATGCGGCGTTGGCCGGGCTGGTGGAAGGGCACCTGACTGCGTCGCGTCCGGTCTGTTCCCGGCAGTATTTCATGTACAGTCCATGGGCGGTGCCGCCGTTGGTGATGATCTGGCGGATGCGGGCGGCTTTCAGTATCCTGTTTAAGTCCATGGGAACCACGTTGCGGATGCTCTGGTCACTGGAACCCTTGATATCGCAGGACTCTATCACATCCCAAAGCGCAATGCCCCTCAAGAGCAGGATGCCCTTCCTGGATTCATAATCAGGGGGAAAGGGTTCTTTTAGCAGGCGCTCCATCAGCTTCCAGAACCGGTTCTGGGGATGGCCGTAGTAGAAGTCCCGCTGCCTAGACCTGACAGATGGGAAGCTGCCAAGGATCAGTATCCGTGAGTTTCCGTCATAGACCGGTTCCAGGGTGTGGAAGACCCGGGTATATCCGGGAAGCAGTTCTGTTCCAGCAGGTTTTTCTTCACGTGAAGGTTGGATGTTCTTTTCCGTAGACATATGGTATGCTCCTTTTCGGTGTTTCTGGTCAGGCAGGTATCTGCATGATAGTATTGTACCACGATTCACGGAATTAGCAACTTTTGGAAACCCCTATTGACAATGGGGTGTGGATTTTACTATAATGATAGTAAGTATAAATAGGTTTGTTTAGTGCGATTGTTTTCGATGTGTTAGGTCTGCGCCCCGCGGCCAATAAGACAGTAAAGAACCCGGAACAGGACGGCGCGGTCAGCGTCTTTCTGTTCTGTTTTTATTTTCCATAAGAAAGAGAGGTAGCCATATGAACCAGGACCAGTTGAAACGTATGAGTGAAGGCAAGGGGTTTATTGCAGCATTGGACCAGAGCGGCGGGAGCACGCCGAAGGCCTTGAAGAACTATGGTATTAATGAGGACAGGTACAGCACGGATGAGGAGATGTTCAACCTGGTTCATGAGATGAGGACCAGGATCATTACCAGCCCTTCTTTTACATCACAGCATATCCTGGCGGCCATCCTGTTTGAGAATACCATGGAGCGCAGGATTGACGACAGGCTTACAGCCGATTACCTGTGGGAGGTAAAGGGAATCATCCCTATCCTGAAAGTGGATAAGGGGCTGGCAGAGGAGGAGGACGGGGTGCGTCCCATGAAGCCCATACCGGGCCTTGATGACCTTCTTGCCAGGGCAAAGGAACGCCATATTTTCGGTACAAAGATGCGTTCCGTGATTAAAAAAGCCAACCCGGAAGGAATTAAGAAGATTATCGACCAGCAGTTTGAAATTGGCCTTAAGATTGCGCAGGCGGGCCTGGTTCCCATCCTGGAGCCGGAGATTGATATCTACAGCCCGGATAAGGCTGAGTGTGAGAGGATTATGAAAGAGGAGATGAAGAAACATCTGGCGGAGCTTCCCCAGGATACCAGAATCATGTTTAAGCTGTCCATTCCGGATAAACATGGTTTCTACAGCGATATCATGGAAGACCCTCATGTCATCCGGGTGGTGGCTTTGTCCGGCGGCTATTCCAGGCAGGAGGCTAATGAGCGGTTAAGCCGCAGCCCGGGCCTGATAGCAAGCTTTTCCAGGGCCTTGTCCGAGGGCCTTAATGTGGACCAGACAGCCGGTGAATTTGACCGCATGCTGGCCCAGTCCATTAAGGAAATCTACGAGGCTTCTATTACCTGATGGCATGGATGTACCGGATAGGCAGAACCGGATAAACAGAACCAGATGGACGGATTCGGATAGGCAGAACCGGATAGGCAGAACCGGAAAAATAGAACCAGACGGACAAAAATGGCGGATAATCTGGCGGAATCAGCCGTAAGCAGCATATCCGGATTATAGATGTAAATGAGCGTGGGCCCCGCTGGAAACAGCGGGGCCTGTATTTGGTCCGGATGTATGTCCCTGTACCTATGAAACCCAGATTACCTGTTCATTGGTCAGTTCTGCCCTGTACCCATCATGGAAGCGTACGTCATATGTAAAGCACCGGCCAAACCTTGGGCCCATCTGGTAAATCAGATATGCCTCTGCTTTGTCCAGATGGAAGCTGATCCAAAATCCGGCTTCAGGATAATACATTCCGGATACCGGGCTTATCCGGTGCTTCACATCATTTCCGACCACAACAACAGGCAGGGGACCGCTCTCCTTGCCGGTCCGTGGGGAATCATCAGGCAGATGATCCAGTCTCCAGGTGCAGCATGGACTGTTCTTTAGGTAGCCTGCGATTTCGGTGGTCTGGTTTTGACAATATTGGATGATGGCCGATTGGGGCATTTCCCCGTAGTACGAAGCGTCCTGGCCCCTGGCATATCCTGCAAGTTCACGGAAGATGCTGCAGCACTTATCCAGCAGGGCATACAACAGCCCGTCGGACCTTCCCATGTTAAGCGCATACATGACATCGGGCATCAGCTGGTCCTCAATACATGACAGATTCTGTTCCAATATGGGGAAGGGAGGATATCCGTAGCTGGTCAGGAGATTAAGGGCATCCTCCTTAAGGGACAGGGGATTATTGGATATGATCACGTGCTCCAGCAGTCCTGTGATTTCTTTCCCGTACGGCAGTGTGTTTTTATAGTATGGATCAAGATAATAATCGAGGCATAACAGGAGCCGTTCCTTGGCATTTACGTCATTTCCTTCCAGTACGTCCCCTATGGCGGTAACGCCGCTTTCCACAATCTTTTTTTCATCATCAGAATATGTAATGAATCCCATATACCCTCCCCTGAACGTGTTTACGTATTGTTTGAAGCAAATCCTTTTATATTCATATGTTACCACAGGAACACCTGCGTGCAAAGGCTGTCTTGTGCCATAAAATATTTCATGCTATACTGGAACATGAAAAATACAGGAAGTATCAGGATAAAATATGAAACAGGAATATTATTACCAGCATATGGATAAGGCGGAGCAGTCCGTATACCGCGCCATGCTGGATGGATTTGAGATGATATCGCCGGAATTCCCGGTGCTGCGGCTGGATGGAAGGGATTTGTCGGAGCTGTTCTTCAGGCTCCGCCTGGACCATCCGTCTGTGTTCTATGTGGAGGGGTTCCGTTACCGCTATGCGGAACATTCGGATTATGTCCAGCTCATACCCCAGTATATGTTTGAGAAGAAAAAGATTAAGGAAATGAAACAAGCCCTGGAGGCCAGGATGAACCGTCTGATCCAGCCGGCAAGGAACCTTTCACCGGAAGGAAAGGAACAGTATATCCATGATTTCATCTGCACCAATGTCACGTATGATAAGCTGAAGAAACAGTATTCCCATGAAATCATTGGCCCGCTCCAGCAGGGAGTCGGGGTCTGCGAAGGGATTGCAAAGACGGTGAAGATACTCTGTGACCGTCTGGGGCTTGAGTGCATCATCGCCATCAGCCAGGCCAATCCTGAAAAGGGTGTGCGCTACCGCCATGCCTGGAACGTGGTAAAGCTTAAGAATACATGGTACCACCTGGATGCCACCTTTGACAATTCCCTTGGAAGGTACGGACAGAAGCGGTTTGATTATTATAATCTGGATGACAGGATGATGTTCCGGGACCATGAGCCGCTGGTTTACCAGATACCACAGTGCACGGACGGGACGCATTTTTATTATAAAGAAAACCGGCTGTCCCTCACTAAGATGGAGGACGTGGCCGGACGCATGAAGGCTGTGCTGAGGAAGAAACAGCCATATTTCGTGTTTCACTGGCGGGGAGGCGCCCTTAACCGCGCTGTCCTGGAGCAGATTGCAGGGATTGCCTCTGAGGCTGCAAAGGAGAAGGGGAAATACATCCGGCTGTCCGTGAATTATCTTCAGGCAGTGATGGAAATAGCGGTACTGGAACACCAGATACAGGATAATATATGCAGGGAAGAAGCCAATGAAGGCGAACTGGACCATGGAGCGTTAACGAAAGGGGAGGGCAGTGATGGATAAAAGCTGGGGAAGCGTAATCCTGTCAGGCGGCAAGGGCCGCAGGATGGGATATGAGGATAAAAGCGGGCTGTCATATAGGGGAGAGACATTCCTGGAAGCAATCAGCCGGCAGCTTGGCATGCTCGGGGGGGCCTGTTACCTTTCCAGGGCTGCCTATAAGGCAGGGGAGGCCCATCATGGTTTTACTGTGATTGAGGACACGGTGAAGGGGAAGGATGGGGAATGGATCGGTCCCATGGGAGGAATCTGGTCCTGTTTTGAAAGGACAGGGGAAGACTGCCTGTTCTTTGTGTCCTGTGACATGCCGATGTTCCGTTCCGTGATGGCGGAGCGGCTTTTGGGATATATGAAGCCGGGGGTTGACGTGGTCCTGTGGAGGACCAGGCAGGGGCGTATCCAGCCCATGTGCGGTCTTTATTCCAGGTCCTGTGTGCCGGTCCTCAGACAGCATATGGAACAGCAGGACTACAGGATGATGGGGTTACTGGACCATCTGGAGTGCGTGGTGGTGGAAACATCAAAGGAGCATATTCCGGACCAGTGGTTCATGAATGTGAACACGCCTGAAATATATGGAAAGCTCAAGCAGATAACGCCGTCCGTCCTGGCTGTCAGCGGAAGTAAGAATACAGGAAAGACATGGCTTCTGGAACATCTGGTGTCCATGCTTTCCCGGTCGGGTGTGCGCGTGGCTGTGATTAAGCATGACGGCCATGAGTTTGAGGCAGACGTGCCGGGCACGGACAGCCACCGGATGAAAAAGGCAGGGGCCTTTGGGACCGTGGTCTATTCCGGCAGCCAGTATGCCCTGGTCAAGAGCCAGGCGGGAATGGAGGCAGGGGATTTCTTTGGATTTTTTCCTGAAGCGGATCTGATTTTATTGGAAGGGCAGAAGTATTCTTCCTACCCCAAAATCGAAGTGCTGAGACAGGAAACCTCATGCAGCCCCGTGTGCCGGCCCCAGACCGTGCTGGCCTATGTGGCGGACTGCCAGGTGGACCAGGAGGGTGCCCGGGAACCCAGGAGGGTATTCACCTTTGACCAGATGGATGAGGTGGCGGAACTGGTCATAGGGCATATGGACGGAAGCCTGTAAATGAACCCAGACAGGATACTGTATGCATGGCTTCCTGTCCGGTTTAGGCGGCATCTTAGTTAAGGCAGTTATTGATGTAGTTATTAATGCAGCATTTTCTTAAAATTAACCTGCTGCCTGCCCCCGCCATATCCGCAGCGATTATAGAACTCATGGGCCTGGGTCCGTGCCGCGCCTGAAACCAGCCGGACACCGTGGGCACCCGACTCCCTTGCCCATGTTTCGATTCCTTCCAGCAGGGCTTTTCCAACGCCGCGCTTCCTATATGAATCCGCGACCGCGATTCCCATGATATTTTTCATGTGCGGTGCATAGGTGACATCATAATCATTGGCATGGATATATCCAATGACAGTACCCTGAAAAACAGCAACCAATATCCTGTCCTTATCACTGCCAAGGAGCAGCCTTAATTTATCCAGTGTCATCACGTAGTCATATTCATATCCCATCCCGTCCCGGTTCAATTCATGGATGGAAGGAGCATCATCCATCCTGGCCTCTCTTATCGTAAAATCCATCATCATAAAGTCCTTCATCATTTCCCTTTCCCCGATTCATTGTTTTGAAATATATGGGATTATATGGAATTCCGTATCATTGTACGGTTCACGATACGTATAATCTGAGTATAGCAGATAAATCCATGCCCTGGCAATACCCCTCCGGGGGAGAGGGGATTTTCCATCCTTTTTCTGCTTGACGAAACGCCCATCCCTTGCTATATTAATAATAACAGCAATTGTTATATTGCTTGTAGAACAAATATAACTTTTATGTCAGCATAAGACGAAAGATGGTGGATTTATGGTGTTAAAGATTGATTTCAACAGTGATGAAGCAATCTATATACAGCTGCGCAACCAGATTATCATGGGGATTGCCACGGATATGATACGGGAGGGGGATACACTTCCTTCTGTGCGCCAGATGGCTGATTATATCGGCATCAACATGCATACAGTTAATAAGGCCTATTCCGTGCTGAAGCAGGAGGGTTTTGTGAAGCTGGACCGCCGTAAGGGAGCCGTGGTGAGTTTGGATATTGATAAGATCCAGTCCATGGGCGAACTGCGCCGGAACCTGGATGTGGTGCTTGCCTGGGGTATCTGCAAGAATGTTACCAGGAATGAGGTTCACCAGGTGGTTGATGAGATTTACGATAAATACACCAGGGGGTGTATGGATACGGAAGAAGATGAGGCAGATGAAAATTAGGACGTTTTTACGCCCTGAATGACTAATGGAGGATTCGTATGTTATGTGAAAGATGCAAGATCCGGGAAGCCAATATCAAATACACAGAGATCATTAATGGGATTAAGACAGAACACAACCTCTGCTCCCACTGTGCAAGGGAGATGGATTTTGGTCAGTACGCCGCCATTCTGGACGGTGAATTTCCTCTGGGTAAACTCCTGTCCGGCCTTCTGGGACTGGAGGACGATGAGGAGGAGACAGATGTGCGCGGCAAGGTGGTGTGCCCTACCTGCGGCACCAGCTTTGACGATTTTGTGGAGAACAGCCGGTTCGGCTGTCCTGACTGCTATGGCGTGTTTGACCTGTTCATCAATGACAAGATGAAGCAGCTTCAGGGAAGCGAGAGCCATAAGGGTAAGCACCCCAAGTTCAGGAGCACGTTTGAAAAGGAACATCCCGATGTGTCCGCGGCAAAAGAAGAAGATGGCCAGGATGCGCCGGAGACCTTGGATGCCAGGCCGGTGGAGAATACCCGCCCTGCCGCCGTGAATAAGCAGATCCGGGAACTGGAGGGCAGGTTAAAGGAAGCGATTGAGCGGGAAGAATATGAACTGGCTGCGCAGTGCCGGGACCAGATCCGGGAACTGAAGAAGGAGGCGTGAATCCATGAGCAGATGGTATGACAGCGTGGACAACAAAAGTTCCAACATTGTTTACAGCCGCATCCGCCTGGCGCGCAACTGGGATGAGTATACATTTCCTTCCAGGATGACCAGGGAACAGTGCGGGGAAATGCTGGAACGCATGAGGGATGGGCTTAAGGACATAAGCAGCCTGGACGGAATGGAATACCGTTACGGACAGCTGGACGAGATGCAGGATCTGGAGAAGCTGGCGCTCAGGGAGCGCAGGATATTGAACCTGTCCGCTGTGAATAAGAAGGAACCGGCCGGTCTGTTCCTGTCAGAGGACGAGGGCAGCAGCATCGTGCTGGGCGGAGACGACCATATCAGGATGCAGTTCCTGGCATCGGGCCTTAAGCTGGATGAACTGTGGCACAGGGCAGATGTGATGGATGACTATATGAATGAGCGCTTTTCCTATGCCTTTGATGAGAAGTACGGCTACCTTACTTCATTCCCAACCAATGTGGGAACCGGGCTAAGGGCATGTGTGGTGCTTCACCTCCCAACCCTGTCCCAGGTCAGGAAGTTCCAGAGCATCGTGGGCGACATGAGCCGTTTTGGGACTGCAATCCGCGGACTGTATGGGGAGGGCGGCGATAATTATGGCAGCCTCTATGAAATCTCCAACCAGAGGACCCTGGGACAGTCGGAGCGGGAGATTGTGGAGCTGGTGACCAAGGCGGCGGCCCAGCTTAACAACCAGGAGATGAGGGTGAGGAATGCCACCCTCAATACCCAGAGGCTGGAGCGGGAGGACGAGGTTTATAAGTCCTACGGCGTACTTAAGTATGCCAGGAAAATATCGGAAAAGGATGCGCGCATCTTCATTTCCCAGCTCATGGCAGGGGAGGAGGACGGCCTTATGAGGCTGGATAAAAAATGCTCCCTTTACAGCCTGATTATCGGAATCAAGCCTGCCAATTTAAATCTCTGGGCCAAACGGCCATTGGATAAGGATGAGATGGATGCGGTAAGGGCAGCCTATGTGAGACAGAATTTACCTGAGATAGCAGATAAGTAATACTTGTAAGGAGGACACGGAATATATGATGGAACGATATACACCACAGGCCCAGGAAGCGCTGGGTCTTGCAGTGGAAGTGGCAGAGGGCCTGAACCATGGATATGTGGGAACCGAGCATCTGCTGATTGGACTTCTGCAGGAAGGCACCGGCGTTGCGGCAAAGGTACTGGATGACAACGGGGTGGAGGAGGACCGGGTGACCCAGCTGGTAAGCCAGCTGATCGCGCCCAACCCCACCATCCAGACCACGGGGCAGACCACCTATACCCCAAGGGCGCGCCGGGTCATAGAGAACAGTTACAGGGAAGCAGTGCGCTTTAAGGCGGCGCAGATAGGGACCGAGCACATACTGATTGCCATCCTGCGGGAAGGCGACTGTGTGGCAAGCCGGCTGCTGAACACCATCGGGGTCAGCATACAGAAGCTGTACATCGACCTGCTGGCAGCCATGGGCGAGGATGCGCCTGCGGTAAAGGACGAGATTGGCGCCAAGGGCGCAAGGAAGGGCAATGCAACCCCTACCCTGGACAGCTACAGCCGCAACCTGACCCAGCTGGCGGCAGAGGGCAGGCTGGATCCTGTCATCGGCCGTGAACAGGAGATTCAGAGGGTCATCCAGATCCTGAGCCGACGCACCAAGAATAACCCATGCCTTATCGGTGAACCAGGGGTGGGCAAAACCGCGGTTGTGGAAGGCCTGGCCCAGATGATTACGGCAGGCAATGTGCCGGATACCATTGCGGACAAGAGGGTCATGACGCTGGATTTATCCGGCATGGTGGCCGGCTCCAAGTACAGGGGCGAGTTTGAGGAGCGGATAAAGAAGGTGATTTCCGAGGTCATCGAGTCAGGGGATGTGCTTTTGTTCATCGATGAAATCCACACCATCATCGGCGCGGGCGGAGCAGAGGGCGCCCTGGATGCCTCCAATATCCTAAAGCCTTCCCTGGCCAGGGGCGAGCTGCAGCTGATCGGCGCAACCACCATCAATGAGTACCGCAAGTATATTGAGAAGGATTCCGCCCTGGAGCGGCGTTTCCAGCCGGTGACGGTGGATGAGCCCACGGAAGAGGAATCCGAGGCAATCCTTAAGGGCCTGCGCAGCCGCTATGAAGAACACCACAAGGTGGAAATCACGGACGACGCCCTGGCGGCGGCAGTGAAACTCAGCAGCCGCTATATCAATGACAGGTTCCTGCCGGATAAGGCCATTGACCTGATTGACGAGGCTTCATCCAGGGTAAGGCTGATGAATTATACAAAGCCTGCCAAGATTAAGGATTATGAGGCGGAGATTGACGCCCTGGAGGAGGGCAAGGAAGAGGCCATCAAGAAAGAAGCCTACGAAAAGGCGGGGGAGATTAAGAAAAAGCAGGAAAAACTCAGGGAAAAGATTGCCCAGACCATGGAAAAGTGGCAGAAGGAAAAGGAAACCAGGAAACTGGTTGTAAGTGAGAACGAGATTGCGGATGTGGTATCAGGCTGGACCAAGATTCCGGTGAGGAAGCTGGCGGAGGAGGAGTCCGAGCGCCTGATGAACCTGGAAGGCATCCTCCACGAGCGCGTGGTGGGCCAGGAAGAAGCGGTGACCGCGATTTCCAAGGCCATCCGAAGAGGACGGGTAGGACTTAAGGACCCGGGCCGCCCCATTGGCTCCTTCCTGTTCTTAGGACCAACGGGCGTGGGCAAGACAGAGCTTTCAAAGGCATTGTCCGAGGCCATGTTCGGCACCGAGAATGCACTGATACGTGTTGATATGTCGGAATATATGGAGAAGCACAGCGTGTCCAAAATGATTGGATCACCGCCAGGATATGTGGGCTACGACGAAGGCGGACAGCTCAGCGAGAAGGTCAGGCGCAACCCCTATTCAGTGATTCTTTTTGATGAGATAGAGAAGGCCCATCCGGACGTATTCAATATCCTGCTCCAGGTGCTGGACGACGGTCATATCACGGATGCCCAGGGCCGTAAGATTGACTTTAAGAATACCATCATCATCATGACAAGCAATGCGGGAGCGGAAAACATCATATCCCCCAAGCGTCTTGGATTCGGCATGACAAGCGATGCCAAGGCAGATTACAATTTCATGAAGGACCGGGTGATGGATGAGGTGAAACGCCTCTTTAAGCCGGAGTTCCTCAACAGGATTGATGAAATCATCGTGTTCCACCAGCTGACCAAGGAGCATATCCGCGGAATTGCCGACATCATGCTGAGGACCATCGGGAAGCGCAGCAAGGAACAGCTGGGGATTCAGCTGGCTGTAACGGATGGGGCCAGGGAGTACCTGATTGACAAGGGGTACGACGACAAATATGGGGCAAGGCCCTTAAGACGTACCATCCAGAACCTGGTAGAGGATAAGATGGCAGAGGAAATGCTGGACGGCAGCATCAAGGCCGGAGACACGGTGACCGTGGATTTCGATGGCGAGAAGCTGACTTTTAAAGCCAGGTCAAAAGCAGCTCCCAGACGTAAGGCAGCGGGGAGCAAGGAGGCAGGAGCCAGGACTGCGGGCAGTAAGAACGGCGTCAAGACCGGCACAAAGACTGGTACAAAGGGAGACGCCGGGTCAGGCGCCAAGACCGGTGCCAGGCCAGGTCCGGCCAAGTCCGGTTCAGGCAAGGCCTCTGCGGGGAAATCAATTTAAGAATTATTTCACTGGTCATTTGGGATGGATTGATGTATAATTTTTATGAGGAAGTTACTTAAGCACAATTAGCAGGAGGATAAGAAGATGCCGGTCATTGAAGAATTAATCTGCACGGAGCAGGATGGCACCATTAGTTTTGGCAATTACAAGTTAGGGCAGAAGGCAAAGAAGTCCGATTTTGAATATCAGGGAGACATGTATAAGGTCAAGACCTACAACGAGATTACCAAGCTGGAGCGCAATGACATGTTTGTATATGAATCTGTTCCGGGAACCGCGGCAGAGCACTTCAGGGTTACGGATGAAGGCGTGGAATTCACTGTGGAAGGCAGCAAGGATGCGCAGATTACGGTGCAGCTGGAGAACGATACGGATTATGATATTTATGTGAATGACTCAGCGGTTGGAAACATGATGACCAATATGAGCGGCAAACTCAGCGTGAGTGTTGAACTGGAGGAAGGTATTTCCGTTCAGGTGAAGGCTATCAGGCGGGTGTAAGTTGGGAAAGTAAGTCAGGAATGTAAGTTAAAGGGCCGGAAGCAATTCCGGCCTTTTTCTGTGAACCGGGGCGTGTCTGGAACATGCCTCCGTGAACATGCGGACAGGAGGAAGAGATGGCAAAAGCAAAGACAACTGCATTTTTCTGTAAGGAATGCGGTTATGAATCATCAAAGTGGATGGGGCAGTGCCCGGGCTGCAGATCCTGGAATACCATGGTGGAGGAACCGCTGGCCCCGTCTTCGGGCAGTTCGGGAACAAAAGGCCGGAGCAGCCTTATAAGCCAGTCAGGAAGCGGTGCAGGTCATGTAAAGCCCGCGCTGCTGTCGGAGATTAATATTGAGGAACAGGACAGGATATCCACTGGTTTTGGGGAGCTGGACCGTGTATTGGGGGACGGGATCGTATCCGGTTCCCTGGTGCTGGTGGGAGGCGACCCCGGCATCGGCAAATCCACCCTGCTGCTTCAGGTGTGCAGGCATCTGGCCGGGGCAGGCCGTAAGGTGCTGTACATATCAGGCGAGGAATCCCTGAAGCAGATTAAGATGAGGGCCAACCGGATTGGCCCGGTGACAGGGGAGCTGCGTTTTCTGTGTGAGACCAGCTTAGACCGGATTGAGCATGCCATTGAGACGGAAATGCCTCAGATTGCCGTCATAGACTCCATCCAGACCATGTACCGGGAAGAGATATCCTCTGCACCGGGAAGCGTAAGCCAGGTAAGGGAGTCCACCGCCATACTGATGCAGATAGCCAAGAGCCGGGGCATTGCCATCTTTGTGGTGGGCCATGTGACAAAAGAAGGCGTGGTTGCAGGCCCCCGGGTATTGGAACACATGGTGGACACGGTACTGTACTTTGAAGGGGACAGGAATGCCTCCTACCGCATCCTGCGCAGCGTCAAGAACCGCTTTGGGTCCACCAATGAAATCGGTGTGTTCGAGATGCAGGAGGAGGGGCTGGCGGAGGTTGAAAACCCCTCGGAATACATGCTGGACGGGCGCCCGGAGGAAGCGTCAGGCGCAGTGGTGTCCTGCTCATTGGAGGGGACAAGGCCCATCCTTTTGGAGGTCCAGGCCCTGGTTGCCGAGACCAGCTTCGGCATGGCCCGGCGTACGGCAGCCGGAACGGACTATAACCGTGTGAACCTGCTTATGGCTGTTCTTGAAAAACGCTGCCACTATGAGATGTCGCGCCTGGATGCTTATGTGAACATTGCAGGCGGTATGAAGATGAATGAACCCGCCCTGGACCTGGCCATTGTCATGGCCCTTATCTCCAGCTACAAGGACCGGCCTGTGGACCCGCGGATGATCATATTCGGCGAGGTAGGGCTTTCAGGCGAGGTCCGGGCCGTGTCCCAGGCCGACCAGCGGGTGAATGAAGCCGCCAAACTGGGCTTTACCTCCTGCATGCTGCCAAAGGTCTGCATGGATAAGATGAAGCCGGTGGAAGGCCTGAAACTCATAGGGGTTTCCAATGTCAGGGAGGCCATTAACGTTTTGTAGGAAGGAGGATGGGCCATGGAGGCGGAAAACGGCTGTGCGGCATTTACAAAGGCTGTCCTGGATAAAGGACTGCCAGATGATTCCCAGGCCCAGGAGTTTCTTTTTGACATGGTTCCGGAGTTGAAAGCCATGGTTGGATATGAACAGAATAACATCCATCACGTGTATGATGTGTGGCGGCATACCATGAAGGCGCTGTCCTCTGCAGGTGATGATACAATTGTCCGCCTGGCTGTTTTATTCCATGATATCGGGAAGCCCCAGTGCTATACGGAAGATGAACGCGGTACCGGACATTTCTATGGACACGGGGCCGTATCCGCGGGAATGACAGGCAGGATAATGGACCGTCTGGGCTTTGACCATGATACAAGGGAAAAGGTGGTGGAGCTTGTAAAATATCATGACCTGGACCTGCATGGGAAGCATAAAAGCGTGAGGACCTGGCTGAACCGGCTGGGGAAAGAACAGTTTTACCGGCTTTTAGAGGTATTCCGGTGTGATGCGGCGGGACAGAATCCTGAATATCTTGAGGCGGACAATGCAAGGACAGACCGGGTTGAAGCTGTATTAGATGAAATACTTGCAACGGAAAACTGTTTCAGGATAAAAGATCTGGCAGTCACGGGCCATGACCTGATCCGGATGGGCTGCCCACAGGGAAGGCAGGTGGGGGAAATGCTGCAGCGGCTATGGGAGGCAGTATCTTCCGGCGCCGTATCCAATGAGCCGGAATTATTGCTGGACAAGGCCAGGGAATGGTTGTGTGCATATTGCACAAAAACGGATGAAAAATATTGAGAAAAAAAGCCAATAGACTAAAAAACTTTTAGGGTATATAATTATTTTTGTATTCAATATTGGTGCTATTCACTATGTATATCCTGAGAATTGGCTCAGAGTTTCTACCAACTGCCGTAAAGAGTTGACTACATGGATGGGGTACGTTAGGACAATGCCCTGATGTAGTTGGCTCTTTTTTTGGTGCCAGAAAACGGTTGGCGGAAAGGAGTGGTGACAGAAAGCCTGTAAGGTCCAGCTACATGAATCACAGCCCTAGAAATCTGATGACATCATACAGATTAAAACAAAACATGGAGGACATAGCATTGGATCAGAAAAAAGGATTGATAGACCGCTATTTTGGAGTATCCCGGAATCACTCAACCATCCGGACAGAGGTACTCGCAGGAATCACCACATTCATAACCATTGCCTACATATTAATTTTAAACCCTCAGGTTTTATCTGACCCGTACATGATTATGGGCGATACCATAATGGCGGGCAAAATTGCAAACGGCGTATTTATCGGAACATGTATCGGGGCATTTGTGGGAACAGCCCTCTGCGCATTGTATGCCAAGGTTCCCTTTGCCCAGGCGCCGGGCATGGGCCTGAATGCATTTTTTGCCTACACGGTGGTGCTGGGGATGGGCTATACATATGGCCAGGCCCTGGTAGTCGTGTTCATATCAGGTATTTTCTTTATTGTCATCACTGCCATCGGACTCAGGGAGGCAATCATCCGGTCCATACCGGATGCGGTGAAGACAGCTATCACGCCGGGTATCGGATTGTTTATCACCATCATAGGACTTAAGAACGCAGGCATTGTCATTGCCAATCCGGCCACCCTTGTCAGTCTTGTGGACTTCTCACAGTGGAAGGCGGACGGCGCGGACATGGCCCTGATCAACGGGGCGCTGGTGGCGCTGTTAGGCCTTGTCACCATGGGGATACTGCATGCAAGGAAAGTAAAAGGTTCCATCCTGCTGGGCATCGTGGCAGCCACCCTGATTGGGATTCCCCTGGGCATCACCCACATTTCCAATCTGGATATGAACATTGGGGTAAAATTCAGGGATTTTGCGGAAGTATCCTTTATGAAAATGGACTTTGCAGGGTTATTCGCAGGGGGGAACTTCATCGAGACCTTATTCACGGTCACCATGCTGGTAATCAGCTTCTCCCTGGTCAATATGTTTGATTCCATCGGCACCCTTCTTGGGGCCGCCAAACAGTCAGGCATGATTGACGAAAACGGGGAAGTCATCAACATGAAGCAGGCGCTGATGTCAGACGCGATATCCACGGCAGCAGGCGCAATGGTCGGAACCTCCACCGTCACGACCGTGGTGGAATCCAGCGCAGGAATCGCTGCAGGCGGAAGGACCGGGCTTACAAGCCTTGTCACGGCAGTCATGTTCCTGGCAGCCATTATCTTTGTTCCGGTGGTCAGCATCATCCCGGCGGCGGCAACAGCCCCGGCCCTGATCTTTGTAGGCATCCTGATGCTGGGTAATATCAGGGACGTGGACTTTGGCGACATGAGCAATGCACTTCCGGCTTTCTGTACCATCGTGTTCATGCCCTTTACCTACTCTATTGCAAACGGGGTTGCATTCGGCCTGATTACATACTGCCTGATGAAGCTTACCACAGGCAGGAAGCAGGACGTCAAGGCGCTGACCTTGATGATTTCGGCTGTGTTTATCGTAAGATATGCATTTATGACATTGGGATAAGTTGACCGGGACAAAATGACGGGACAAAATGACGGGACAAAATGACGGGACAAAATGACGGGACAAATTTACCGGATTGATTTACCGAGATGAATTAAACGGGATGGGTTGAAGAGGATAAATGAATGGGATATAGTGGTGGATATCCGGAATATGGATATTCATCACTATATTTTTATGCATTTCTGTGTTATTATGGCATATAGAAAATTCCGTACAGATACTGGACCGTGCGCCGGATTGGCAGTAACGGTTTTAAATGCAGGGGGAGTGCAGGATGACATATATATCGACTCAGGAGCTGTTTAAGGCATTTTATACGGTTAGGAAACGCCCGGGGATGTTTCTGTATCCTTTAACCCTTTCCTCCCTTGGAAACTACATAAATGGATACCGGTTGTGCTGCACCTTAAATGCCATACATCAGGAAGAGGATGACTTCCTGGAAAATTTTCGCATCTGGCTGCTGGACTGTTATGGCATGGAGCATACGAACCGTTTTTCCTGGTGGGGGATTGTGCTGGAAAATGGATCCGGTGACGGGCCGGAGGCATTGGATGAATTCTATAGGATGCTGGGAAGGTATCTGGAAGAACTGCAGATAACGGTTCCTGATGTATAAAAGAATGCGGAAAAGGAACCGGATGATTGGAGGCGATGAAATTGTCTGGACTGGGTAACGGTGCTTTTTTTCTTATGGTGCTGATCCTGCTGTTGGCAGGAATGGCCCTGTTTTTGCGCCATGGACAGAAAGAATCCGGGAAGAGGTTAAAGTCGAGGTGTACCGGGAAGACATCCGGCACACTGGAATATGTGGACCGCGGATGTTACTTTAACGGATTTAAACTATCCAAACACGGGTGGGGGAATTATATGTACGGCCCATCTTTTGTGATTACCAGTCATGCCGTTTATACATACAGTGTGGACGGAACCAGGTATTTAGGCATTGACGCCAGGAATCCCCTTACATTGTCCGGGGGAAGGAACCGTGGGGAAGAGGCGGAAATTTATTATAACCCCCATGATGTCACGGAATTCTATTGTCCAAGTGAAGACAGGAATATAATATATGCGGATTTAATCGTGGCCGGTTTTGCGGCCGCGGTTATTGGAATCATCTATTATTTTATGTACGTTTGGAAATGATGCCTGGAAATCGTATCCGGGCATTATATCCGGGAATGACGGGCAGCGGATTAATTAAGCAGCAGGAGGTATATAGATGGAAGAACATGGGACGGTTTCCGGGTTATACCAGAAAAATCTGGAGAAGTTGGAAAAAAACAAAAGGTGGAGGAATGCAGCTTCAATTGTCTGCATCCTGCTGGGAAGCTTTATCGTGGCAGTCAATATGAATACCTTTGTGGAACAGGGAAAACTGGTGCCGGGAGGTTTCTCAGGACTTGCCAAGCTGATACAGAGGGTGGGTCTGACTTATTATGATACCAGGATTTCATTTACCCTGCTCAACGTGGTGTTCAATGCAGTGCCTGCCGTGTTCGCTTACCGCCTGGTAGGAAAGAAGTTCACCATCCTTTCCTGCGTCAGCCTGTTTACGGTATCCATCCTGGTGGATGAACTGCCTGTCATCCCGATTACAGGGGACATCCTGCTGATTTCGGTTTTCGGCGGAATCATCAATGGCCTGGGGATGAGCCTTGTCCTGAACAGCAATGCCAGCGGCGGAGGAACGGACTTCATAGCCATGTCCCTTTCCGCTAAGTATAAGGTATCCACATTTAACTACATGCTTTTGTTCAGCGCTGTCATCATCCTGATTTCGGGCGCCATATTTGGAATGGATAAAGCATTGTATTCCATTATTTTCCAGTTCTGCAACACACAGGTCATCAATACATTCTATAAGAAATATAAGAAAAAGACCCTGATGATTGTCACGGACAATCCGGCCGCTGTCTCGGCGGACCTGCTGGAACTTACTAACCATAGCAGTACCATACTGAAAGGCTTTGGCTCTTACACGGCCCATAAGAAATATCTGATATATACCGTGCTTTCGGATGGTGATGTGAGGAAAATGAAAAAACGTATCCGTGAGCAGTATCCGGATACGTTCGTGAACGTCATCAATTCCAGTGACGTGGTGGGGAATTTTTATATACAGCCGTTTGAGTAAAGGGGCTGGTAAAATAAACACAAGCCTAGGGCATGGAAGAAATAGGAAGGCCGTCACATGGCTTTCCTGGATGGAGATGGTTTCTGGAACAGGTTCCTGTATTCACGTGGGGATATGTGTTCCAACCGTTTAAATGTCCTGGTAAAGGATGATGCGTTGTCATAGCCTACCTGAAGGGCTATTTCAATGATTTTATAGCCGGTATCCGCCAGCAGGGCCTTGGCCTTTTCAATCCGTACAATCTGGATGTATTCGCTGGGCAGGATGCCGGTTTTGCTTTTAAACCAATCCGTATAGTAGAACCGGTTATAGTTCTCTATTTCTGCCAGCTTGGCTACCGTGATATTTTCTGAAAAATTTTCCGCGATATACTTCAGGGAGCGGAAACTCTGTTTTTCCACAAACTTGTCATAAATATAATAAAATAAATACCGCACGGAATCAGAAGCCGGATTCATGGTGATTTCGTGGTGAATCAGTTCTATGACGGGCATTAAGGTACTGCTGATTGGAAGTATCCGGTTGGCGGAGAATATGGCATAATCCTTCTTTTTTATCATTGTTTCCGGAATATCCATCACAATGTTATTTTTCTGGCACTTGCCGCTGAAGGTGTGATAGGAGTAGGGCAGGATGAATGACATGCTGCCAGGCATAAGGTAATAGCTCATCCCGTCATGCGTCAGATGAACCGGTTCTTTTATGGGGATGATGATATGCGCGTGGGGATGGGAATGTCCCTGTTCGTGGCTGGGAAAATCCACCATTTTACAGATTACTTTATTTGTCATGTTGTATTCGCCGTCCTTCTATCAATTAGCCCCCGGTCAGCTCTGAGAGGGGGCTGGGTGATATGTTATCAGTTGCTTTCCTCTTTCTGGACTTCTTTGTCGGCCATCAGTTTGCCTACGAACATTGTTCCGAACACAGCTACGATTACTACAATATTGTAAGGTGCAAACGGGAGCCAGTCAAACAGATGGAGATTCACAAGAATGGTTAATCCCACTGCAAGGGAGATTGCAACAATGCCAAGCTTCTTGTTTTTCATAAAGAACTGGCCGAAAATCCCGCCGAATAATGCGGGCAATATGTAGTTTAATGTGGTGACGACATTGGCAGGAAGTTTGGCAAGGAGGGCAGAGCCGCCCAATACAGCGCCTGTGATAAGGAGGAGGCTGACTATATTGGAAACAGCAATGCCGATGGTTGCTATTACATTGCCTTTTTCGGTACCGGCATCAACGTTGGCACCCTGCTGGGCAGCGGCCAGGGCCGGAAGCCTTAAATTTGAAATATTGCCCGAAAGGAAAGACATGAACATACCGGGCATACCTAACATGGGATACATGGCAATGGGGTCCACCAGCCAGGAAACCAGGGTACCTGACATTAGCTGCAGCGTACTTCCGGCCACAATCATACTGAAGCTTGGGGTGATACCGAACACCATGGAGATTACCATGGCCGGCAGGAATGCAAGGATGATTCCGAGTGTATTAGTAATCATGCCCCATTTATAAATACCGGGAATATATTCTTTTTCATAATATGCAGCGGATGTTCCGTTTCCTGCGGCAATGGCTGCTTCTGTACTCATATGCATATCCCTCCTTAATTTAAAAGTGTGATTGGTATGGTGACCACCATTCCGGACACCATTGCAATGGTAAGTGACCAGTCGCTGACCCATTGTTTACCGGTCTTCTTAGCAAGTGTCACCATGGTGCACATTACAACAAATCCCACGATGACGGCAACGGTTCCGGCATCCAGATTGACCAGACGACCCGCACATAAATTACCGAAGCATCCAAGCATTGCGCCTACCGATACCATGCCCAGGACCTTCTGGTTATTGCCAGCAATCATGTGGGTCATTTTGTCGAATTTTTTTGCAAACAGGACGGTCATTAACAGCCAGCCAACGGAACAGATGGTCATTGTCCATACGGCATTGGCAAATGCCAGGGGTGTCATTGTGTCAAATGTGGCATTGGCTGCCTGGGCGCCGAATGTGGCTGCGGTCAATTCATATTGCACAGCTCCGATAAAAGACAGGCGGAGCCAGGAGATGGGTCCTCCCATGGCCAGAACCAGTCCTAAAGCCCCGATGGCCACAACAACAGATGGTCCAAATGATGCAATTGCGCTGCTGCGCACAGCGCTGTTAATCTGGTGCTTCGTGATTCCAAGGGCATTTGCCGCGTTCAGTGATTTACAGACAAATATGACTGCCTGAAAAGCAATCAGTAAAACTGGAATCGCACAGGCAATCCATAGGGTTGGGCTGTTCGCTATCTGCAGATAATCCATTTTAATACCTCCCAATAACATGATGTGTTGTATCCTGATTTTAATATATTGTTTTATTCCGTCCTGATTTGACTTTATCTCAGAAATATTCAGAAGGTAACGATTGATATCATGCAGATTCCCAATTGCATTTGTATATTTTTCTTCTGTACGCCAATATAAAGTCTGATAATTATTAAAAAGATTGGAAAAAACAAACTATATTTTTTCAGAACCTGCAACAATTATATATAAAAAAACAAAAAAATACAATATATATGTACAAAATATATAAAAACCTGAGAAAACGCATGGTATTTATGAGATATTGATAAAATTATGTAAAATTAGTGGGGGGGGGGGGTAAAAAATCAGAAAATAGTATAAATTAAATCCTTGCATGAGAAAACGGATGATTGTACCTGAAGTATGGTAAAGTTTTTATGGGTATTATGTGATACAATGCTAATAACGATTGCAAGCAGATTTCCAAAATGTAAAGGAGTTAGATGAAGCTTAACAAACAACAGATTCCCCCTGCCGGGTATAAGGAGGCAGTCAGTCTGGAAGGCGGGGTATGTATATGTTCCATTAGCATCCTGTTTGGGATTATCGGTATAAAGATGGGCGGGGTCAATATGGTTAACACCATGTTAAACACAGCCTATTCGCTTTTGATGGAAACCGTATGGTATATTACGGCAATTGCAGTGGTGGCAGGGGCTTTGTCCGGAGTTCTGGCGGAATTTGGCGTCATTTCAATTGCAAACCGGCTGATTTCGCCGCTTATGTATCCTTTATACCGCCTTCCGGGAGCCAGTATCATCAGTGTATTTGCTACTTATTTTTCTGATAATCCTGCGGTCCTGACTTTATGTGATGATGTACGGTTCCGAAGGTATTTCAAACGTTATCAGCTTCCGGCCCTGACAAATCTGGGTACAGCATTTGGGATGGGTCTTATCATATCCGTTTTCCTGGTCAGCCTGCCCCTGGCGGATGGAGGTTCATTTACATCAGCTGTCATGATAGGGAATATTGCGGCTGTCATAGGAAGCATTATCAGTACAAGACTTATGATAAGCAGGACCAGCAGGTTTTATGGCGTGGAACAGGGATATGAAAATGAGGACAGTGAGCAGGTAGACCTTATCCGTTACAGAAAAGTACGGGAGGGAACCAGGGCCGGCCGTTTGCTTAATGCGCTGTTGGAAGGCGGACAGTCCGGTGTAAAGATGGGGGTTGCCATCATACCAGGTGTGCTGATTATCTGTACTATTGTATTGATGCTTACCAATGGGCCTGGGGACGGCGGGATATATACTGGGGCAGCCTATGAGGGGGTGGCATTTTTTCCCTGGATAGGAGAAAAATTAGGTTTTATTTTTGTCCCGCTCTTTGGATTTTCTTCTCCGGCAGCAATATCCGTACCAGTGACTTCACTTGGTTCTGCCGGGGCGGCAATCAGCCTGATACCCGCCATGGTGGCAGGCGGATTGGCCCATGCCAATGACATTGCCGTATTTACCGCCATGTGCATGTGCTGGAGCGGATACCTCAGCACCCATGTTGCCATGATGGACAGCCTGAATGAGAGGAGGTTTACCGGAACAGCCATTGCCTGCCATACTATTGGAGGATTATGTGCCGGGATTTCGGCTAATCTTCTGTACAGGCTGTGGACTATGTTACTATAAGATTAAAAGGATATAAATAACAGGAGGTATGATATGAAATCTGAACGTGTACAGAAGCTTTGTAGTAAAATGAAAGAGTATGGGGTAGACCAGGTAATCGTCACATCAAAAGCCAATGTGTTTTATTTTTCAGGTGCGTATATGGATCCCATGCGGCGTCTGCTGGCATTGATCATCAATGCAGACGGCAGTGCAATCTACTATGTAAACCGTTTATTCCACGTGGATCCCAGTGTCATGGCAGAGCTTGTATTGTGGGATGATACCCAGGACCCCACACAGTTAATGGGAAAGGCCATTAAGGAAGGCGGCACGGTTGTGGTGGACCAGGACTGGCAGGCCAGGTTCCTGTTAGGCTTAATGAACGCCCAGCCTAATGCCAGGTATGTCAATATGCCGAAACTGGTGGATGATTTGCGCATGATTAAGGATGAGGAGGAACTTGATATCCTAAAAACCTCTTCCCTGATTAATGATAAGGTCCTGGCTGAAATATTTGAGAATATCAATGGTGATATCAGTGAACTGGAACTGTCCCGTATGCGTTATGGATTATTTGCCCAATATGGGGCAGATGCCTATGGGACCAATGTGATATTCTCCTATGGCGCCCACTGTGCCGAAGCCCATCATGTATCAGATGATACCAGGTTAACTCCTGGTGACTGTATCATGTTTGATTTAGGTGCGCCCTATGGACATTACTGTTCCGATCAGACACGTACTGTCTTTTACAAGGAAGTATCTCCTGAAATGGAGAAGATTTATGACATCGTCCTGAAGGCCCACCTGCAGGCATCTGCCGCAATCAAACCAGGCGTTGCGTGTTCGGAAATTGACAGGATTGCCAGGGATATCATAACCAATGAAGGTTACGGGCAGTACTTTACTCACAGGACTGGACATGGCATTGGCCTGGATTCCCATGAGTTTCCGGATATCAGCCTGTCCTGCAGCGAACCATTGCAGAAAGGCATGGTATTCTCCGTGGAACCGGGAATCTACCTGCCGCAAAAGGGTGGTGTACGTATTGAGAACCTTTTTGTCGTGACCGAAGATGGGGCATTATCCTTAAACCATCTGCCCAGGGAATTGACGGTAATTGAATAAATATAAGAAAAGAGATGCGGATACGCGGAAATGTGTGTCCGCATTTTTGGCGGTGTACTGTGGAATTCAGGGGGAGGACAGACGGGGAAGAAAATGAAAGCAGAGGGATTAAACCCAACCGCCCTGTTTTAATTTATCAGCCCTCCCCGAAATAAACAAAATAAAAGCCAGAAAACCTTTAAGATAAAGGACTTCTGACCTCATTCGGGTTGGGCTATTCGTTAAAATAGTCAGCAGGGGAAGAGGGGCTCGAACCCCCATCTACGGTTTTGGAGACCGCTGCTCTACCATTGAACTATTCCCCTTTGTCGGCTGCATTTCTGAACCTCAATAAGGATACCATATGATTTGAAAAGTGTCAACCACTTTTTTTGATTTATTCCGTTTCTATTACAAATCCCTCTATTACAAGTCTCTATTACAAAAATTTCCGTTTTTTTACAACTTTTATAGTGCCGCTATTGTTTTGCTTAAGATTATGCTATGATATTAGAAATGGTTTTGATATAATATTATGAGGGCAAAATAGATAGTTCCAATCAGAATGTAACCTGAACCATCATTAGGGGGTTGATATTAATGAAAACAAAGATACAGACAGTGCTAGGCGATATAACAAAGATACAGGGGATGGATGCCATTGTCAATGCGGCTAATTCCTCCTTACTCGGAGGCGGGGGAGTGGATGGCGCCATTCACCGGGCAGCGGGCAAGGAGCTTTTGGCGGAATGCAGGCTTCTTGGGGGATGTAAGACCGGGCAGGCCAAGCTTACAAAGGGGTATGGCCTGCCCTGCACCTATATCATCCATACGGTTGGTCCGGTATGGAATGGGGGAACGCACAATGAAGCAGGGCTTCTGGCCTCCTGTTATCAGAATTCACTTGATATTGCAGTAAAGAAGGGTATTAAAAAGATAGCATTTCCTTCTATTTCAACGGGAATTTATCATTTTCCGGTGGAGCTGGCCGCAGAAAGCGCCGCGGCTGCGGTTAAGCAGTTCCTATTGGAGCATGACGGGGCTTTGGATGAGATTACATGGGTGCTTTTTGACACCAGGACAAAGCTGATATATGATTCTGTAGTCAGCAGGGAGTTTGGCAGATGAAACTGGAACAATTAACCGATAGGATTTTCTATTATCCCCATCAGCCGGAGACAGACCGCCCCATGCTGGCATATATTAATGGCTCCCGCATAAGCCTTGCAATAGACGCAGGCAATTCGGCTGCCCATGTGGATGGATTCTATGGGGCGCTGGAAGCAGCGGGTTTGAAGCTGCCTGATATGACGGTCATTACCCACTGGCATTGGAACCATACGTTTGGGATGCATCATATCCACGGTTTATCAGCCGCCCATGTGAAAACCAATGAAATGCTTAAGCAGGAGCGGATAAGGCTGGCGGACAGCGCTTATGCGGACGCGCTTAAGGAAGAGGACCCGTGCCTGAAACAGGAATATGCGGGTGGCAGGGAGATTGTGGCAATCCCGTCGGATATCGCATTTACTGATAAAATGACACTTAAACTGGGCGGTCTGACAGCTGATATTTTCCATGCGGTTTCCCCGCATTCAGAGGACACGGTGCTGGTTTATGTTCCTGAAGAAAAGGTGCTGTTCCTGGGGGATTCCACCTGTGGGGATTTTTACAATGGCGGCTATATGGATAAGGAAAGGCTGAAGACATTGGTACGGACCATTGAACGCATGGACTGCAGGTACTGCATATTAAGCCATGCAGGGCCACTGACTAAGAAAGAACTGCTGGATTATCTGGGCCTGGTCATGGCCGGGGATGAGGGCTGTGGTCAGCAGGAGAAACCGGATGCCACCGAAACGCTGCTATACAAGGTAGCATATCTGGTGGAGGTAGAAGACAGGGAAATTTCCACGAATCATGATAAAGAGGAATTGAGGAAGAGGATCTGGAAGGCGCTTCCAGACCAGGATATTGCCATAGACAGTGCCCATACCGCGGAGTGGTATTCCACCCAGGAGCTTTTGCTGAATCCCGGAACCATGAACTGTGGACGGTGCCATAAATGTAATGCATGGACAACGGACAGGGAGAAGCCGGACCCGGTCAGGGAACTGACCAACGGCGCGGTGGTGGATGGTGAGCTGCTTTGCGATGACTGCCTGCCAAAGGGGCATCCATGGGCATTCTGATCAGATATGGAATACGCTCCATCAGGCAGGATTTAAGGAGGACAGCGGTGATTGAACTGAAGGGCAGATACAACGAGGCAAAAATCTTCACGGATGTGGTGGATGACACATCGGTTGAACAGGTCATGCTTTTACTTAATCAGGAATTTGCGGCCGGAAGCAGGATACGTCTGATGCCGGATATCCATGCAGGGGCAGGATGCACCATTGGCACCACCATGACAATCAAGGACAAGGCAGTGCCCAACCTGGTGGGGTTGACATTGGCTGCGGCATGGAAGTGGTACGGCTGGAGGAGCGGCGTATTGACCTTCAGAAGCTGGACCGGCTTATCTATGACAGGATCCCGTCCGGTTTTAACATAAGGACACAGACACACAGATATTATGACCGGTGCAGGCTGGATGAACTGGGCTGTGCAAAAAACATTAACCTGGACCGGGCAGGGAAAAGCCTGGGGACACTGGGTGGCGGGAATCATTTTATTGAAGCTGACCAGGATGATGAGGGAAATATCTACCTGGTGGTGCATTCCGGAAGCAGGCATCTGGGACTGGAGGTTGCGGGGCATTATCAGGCCGAGGGATACCGGGCCTTAAACGGCAGTTCCCGGGAGGACCAGCAGAAGCTGATCATGGAACTGAAGGCCCAGGGCAGGGAGAAGGAAATCCAGAAGGCATTGAAGGAATTAAAGACCGGGGTACGCACGGAGGTTCCCAGGCAGCTGGCCTATGTGGAGGGACCTCTGTTTGGGCAGTATATCCATGATATGAAGCTGGTGCAGGAATTTGCGGTTTATAACCGTCAGGCCATGATGGATGAACTGGTCAGTGGGATGGGGCTGCATGTGGTCAGCCAGTTTACGACCATCCACAACTATATTGATACGGAACACATGATACTCAGGAAAGGCGCTGTGTCCGCAAGGAAAGGCGAAAGGCTGATAATCCCCATTAACATGAGGGATGGAAGCCTGATCTGCATCGGAAAGGGCAATGATGACTGGAATCAGTCCGCTCCCCATGGGGCGGGGAGGCTTATGAGCCGTATCCAGGCAAAGAATTCATTTTCCGTATCTGAGTTTGAAAAGCAGATGAAGGGAATCTACACGACATCGGTCAGCATGGAGACACTGGATGAATGTCCCATGGCATACAAAGGCATGAAGGATATTGTGGACAATATCGGGGACACGGCTGATATAGAAAAAGTGATAAAACCTATTTATAATTTTAAAGCAGGGACATGAGGGGAGATTCATGGTTAAACCGGACGGGATACAGAGGATATCCAAAATCGACACATATCTGAACGTGGCTGAGACATTTGCTTACAGAAGCACCTGCATCAAACGCAAATACGGTGCAGTGATTGTCAAGGACGATGTGGTGGTCTCAACCGGATACAATGGTTCCCCCAGGGGCTATGACAATTGCTGCGACATCGGCTCCTGTCCAAGGATTAAGCTTGGACTGCACCAGGGGGAGGGCTATGGCATGTGCAGGGCCATCCATGCGGAACAGAATGCACTGTTAAACTGTTCAAGGGAGCAGACCATGGGGGCAGACCTGTATCTGGCAGGCGTAAACCCTGCCGATAACACGGTCCACAGGGCAAAGCCATGTCCGGTATGCGCCAGGATGATCATCCAGGCAGGCATACGCAATGTAATCATGCGGGTGGGGGAGAAGGCGGACGAATATGTGTCGGTGCCTTCGGACCAGCTTGTCTGGCATAATGACTAAGGGTATATTTGGAAGAATCATTGACGGGAGAGATGGAGATGGGTAAAAGTAAACAGGATAAGTTAAGCGTATTCCTGAGCCTGGTACTCCGCCACGACCCGGACGCGGCAGGGATTTCCCTGGACGGTCACGGATGGGCGGATACACAGGAGCTGATTGCAGGCGTCAATGCCTCAGGACGGAGGCTTGACATGGAAATGCTGGAGGAGATTGTGCGCACGGATGAAAAGGGACGGTACAGCTTTAATGAGGATAAGACCCTGATCCGCGCAAACCAGGGGCACAGCATACCGGTGGATGTGGAACTGAAGCAGGCGGTTCCTCCGGAAAAGCTGTATCACGGGACGGCCAGCCGTTTTATGGACAGTATTAAGGGCCAGGGATTAAAGCCCATGAGCCGTCTGTACGTACATCTGTCAAAGGATTACAGCACGGCAGTTAAGGTGGGAAGCCGTCACGGACAGCCAATGGTGCTGGAGGTGGACGCCGGACGGATGGCACGGGACGGCGCGGTTTTTTATCTGTCTGAAAACGGTGTATGGCTGACCGGGTATGTTAAGCCGGAGTATTTAAGTATTGCAAAGGAAGGTTAGGAATTCATATGTCAGAGAATAAGTTTGTGATTGTGGACGGCTCATCACTGCTGTCCACCTGTTATTATGCTGTCCTGCCCAGGGAAATCATGTTTGCCAAAACAGATGAGGAAAAGCAGAAGCATTATGATAAGATACTGCACGCAGCGGATGGCACCTATACCAATGGGATATTTGGCGTGTTAAAGGCGGTGGTGTCCCTGCTCAAGAAGCAGCAGCCGGATCATGTGGCCTTCGTGTTCGACAAGACCAGGGACACGTTCCGCAGGGAACTGTACCCGGATTACAAGGGAACCAGGTCGGAAACCCCAAGACCTCTGAAGCAGCAGTTCGTGCTGCTGGAGCAGATCCTGGAGGATGCAGGGTTCAGGGTGCTTTACAGCAGCCGGTATGAGGCGGATGATTACGCAGGCAGCCTGGTGATGAAGTTCCGGGACCAGATCCCCATGGTTGTGATGACCAAGGACCATGACTATCTGCAGCTTGTAGATGATGGGCATAATGTAAGGGCCTGGATGGTGCAGTCCAGGCAGGAGAAGGCGGACGAACTGTATGATAAATATTACGCGCCCTATGGGATGGACAAAAAAAGCGTCAACCTTCCGGAAAAGACATTTGAGTTTACAGCGGAGCATGTCCTGGCGGAGGAAGGGGTATGGCCCCATCAGATAACGGATTTAAAGGGAATCCAGGGAGATACCTCTGACAATATACCGGGTGTAAAGGGCGTGGCAAGCGCTGCCCCCATCCTTTTGGGTGAATATGGCACCATTGAGGAAATCTATGCCGCCATCCACGAGGCTGAGAAGGATAAGGCCTCCTTAAAGGAGCTGCAGGACTTCTGGAAATCCGGCCTGGGAATCAGCCGTTCGCCCTATAAGGCCCTTACAAAGACAGGGGAAGAGGATGAACTTTGCGGCGAAGCAGCGGCATTGCTTTCAAAGCGGCTGGCAACCATTAAAACAGATATCGCAATTGAGGAGTCCCTGGATGATTTCCATGTTTCCGGCTATGATGAGGATAAGCTGAAGGCGTGGTGCAGGAAGCTGGATATAAAGGAAGAATCTGTTTTTGGAAAATAACAGGGAAAATAATATAGAAAGACAGAAATAGAAAAAGCAAACTGGTGGAACAGCCCCGGGGGCTATTTCACCAGTTTGCTGTATTCCGGATGTTTTTCAAACCATTTTACCGCATAGGAGCATGTGGGCACAGCCTTCTTGCCCTGGGACTGGATCTGGTCCGCGGCAGCTTCCATCAGTTTGCCGGCCATTCCCTGGCCCCTGAGGGATTCGTCCACAAATGTATGGTTAATATCCACGGTATTCCCATCTAGGTCCGGGAATGTGATTTCAGCAATGGCCTGTCCGCTGCCGTCCAGCAGGGCAATCCGGTTTGGGTAATACGTAAAATCCATTTTATTCCTCCTGTTTTCCGGCGCATATCACGCCGTTTTGGTGTGATTATATCATTTCCAGCCTATATCCGCAAGGGGATTATCCTATTCCTGGCAGTTCCAGTCCGGATGGCCCTGGCCCCCGGTTTTCCAGCCCGGACAATCCCGGCCCAGGGTTTTACCATCCCAACAGTTCCGGTATGGGCGTGACGAAGTTCCTGGCTTCCGGCAGCCCGCAGTCAGCCAGGAAGTCCCGGACAAATTCCAGGATATGACAGTAACACAGGGACAGCTGGCCGGCAAAGGCCTCTTTATCCCCGCGAATCAGGTAATGGTAAGCAGTCATGCTTTTCCGGTCCAGGGGATTGTCTGCCTGGATTCCGGCGCTGAAGAAGGAATAATAGTAACCCCACCGCAGTGTGCCCGTAACCTCCTTCAGTATGGCCCTGAACGGGTACAGGGGAAGGCATTCAATGACATACCGGATGAGAAGGTCAAGAGGGATTGCATAGGGGGCCTTAAGGGCATGCTTCAGTTCCTCCAGCCGTCCGGCATCAATCTGTTCAAAGGCCAGCAGGGCAGCGGGACGGATTGCTATGGCCATGAACTGGAGTCCGCTTAAGTAGGTCAGGGTATCCCTTTTAAACACCTTGTTTTTCATGCAGCGCACGGTTGCATTATCGTTGAATAAGGTTACCTGTGTGCCCTTTACATTGTAAGTCTGGCAGAAACCGGTCTTGTTCAGCATGGCAATAGCCTTGCGGACCGTTGAAACCGACACATTGTACTGCTCTGCCAGCGCTGCCTCGGGAGGCAGGAAATCGCCGTCCCCATAGACACCAAGGCCGATCTGGTCAATAAGGGACCGCGTGATCTGCATATAATAATGGTCGCGGCCCAGCTGGATATGCCATGGGAACATGTCTGTCTGCTCCTCGTCCACATTGGGATAGCGGGAGCATATATCCGCCAGATACATCTCAACCGCCTGGGTAAGTGAAGCGTACATCAAACGGAACTGCTGGTGGATTCCTGCCGGACTTCCTGCGCCGGCGGCATCCAGGATCCACATCGGGTTCCCGTATCTGCTGCAGGGAGTGGAAAAGCATACCTCCTGTCCCTGCTCCAGGAAAAATGGAACCCGGGCGCACAGTTCCAGGTTGGTAAGTACGTCCCTGAACAGCAGGTTGCCGGACGCATCCAGTAAATGATGCAGTGAAATGGATGCTGATTTCCACCTGGTCCGAAGGTCCTTCCTGCTGTCCTTGCGCAGCTGTGCAAAACACAGCCTCTGTATATCGCTGCTGCATACCGCCAATGAAAAGGAAAAGATGGAGGGGAGCAGTAACTCCATGGTCTGGTAGACCTGGAGTATGGATGTCCTTTTTTTGAGGACGGACTGTATCACATGGATGTCGGGGGAACACTGGGGCCTGCGGTATATCACATGGGAAGGTTTCCTCTCCTCAGTCTGGATCAGTCCTTCCTCCTTCAGGGCACGGATTACATCTTTTGCGGTCCGTATCCCCACATTGTATATTTCACAAAGCCCGTTTAAAGAGGGGAGCAGTTCGCCGTAGCCTAAGTATCCGGTCAGTATCTGCTCTTTTAAATTCCGGTACAGATAGTCAAATAAAGTTCTTTTTTCTTCCATCCATAAGTCCTCCGCTGTTTCTGGTGGTTAACCGCATATAAGCGGTCCGGTATCATACGACATTATAACATGTTCTATGGATTCCGCCATAAAAATGTCCGGTACTATGTGCTATTGTACACAGATTCCGCCTTGATTAATCGCTGGCCGTAAACTAAAATGAAACTATATTCGAATGATGTGGAGATTATGCAATCATGCAACATAAGAGACATATCCTGCCGGAGGAATCAAGACCTCTCATCAGGAGGGTACAGGTGGGGTTACTATCAGTAATCCTTATTTTTGTGTTTGGGGTTTCCATATGGAATGCATCAGAACTCCGGATGGCCATGAACCGCAGCACCAGGTCATATTTAAATGATGTCACGACGAATCTGTCAAGGGATATCCAGGAAGCAATCCATAATAAGATGAACAGCCTGATCATGGTTGCGGATTCCGTAATGCGGATGGGTATCCCTGAAAATGAAACATCCATCCGGGATTTTTTGGCCCGCAAGGCGGAAATCCTTGAATTCGACCCTCTTATCCTGTTGGACAGGAAAGGGGATTATGTCTGTTCAGAAGAAGTGTCCCGGGATATGGATCCCGAACGCTTTTTCGGGATATCCAGCGTCCGCTCCTCCTTTGACGGGGAGGTACGGGCCGGTTACATGGGAGGGGAGAGCATTTTCTACTCTGTTCCTGTATACGGTATGGATGGGACGGTAAGCGGGGTGCTGGTAGGGGTGCGCAGCAAGAAGAACATGCAGTCCATGATAGCGTCCAAAAGTTTTAATGGACAGATGCTCAGCTGCATTGTTGACAGCCGCGGACAGGTGGTAATCTCGCCATCTGAACTGAAACCTTTCCTGCGTCTGGATGATATTTTCAGAAGTGATAAGGAGCAGAAGGTGGTGGGGGACATCAGGAAAATGCAGGATGATATGAGAATGGGGAAGGACGGTATCCTGGAGTTTTCCGCTGTAACGGGAGAGGAGCTGTTCCTGTCCTATAACAGTCTGGATTTAAATGACTGGTTCCTGCTGACCATCATTCCCGCAGGTATTATCTCAGGAGACGCAAACCGTTATATCCTGCAGACATTTTTTATCATCGGCATCCTGATTGTGATATTCTTTCTGTTCCTGAATGCCATGTACCGTTTTTACCATTCCCACAGGATGCAGCTGGAACGGCTGGCTTTTGTGGATTCGCTGACAGGCGGCGCCAACCAGGCTGCTTTTGGACTCAGGTACCGTGAACTGGCCGGAAGCATGAAGCCGGGCGGATATACCATTGCGGTCATGGATGTGAGACATTTTAAAATGATTAATGAACGTTTTGGAATCCATGAAGGAAACCAGGTACTTGCATATCTTTATCATGTGATGGAGCGTCATATGAGGGCTGAAGACGGCGAATTCGTGGCAAGGAGTGAGTCAGACTGCTTCTTCCTGTGCCTGAAGGGAGGCGGACATCAGGAAATACGGGACAGGATGGATGATATGGTCCAGGATATCAATTCGTTTTGCAATCCGGATCTTCCCGGATACACCTTTTCATTCAGGCAGGGCGCCTGTGTGGTGGAGGAACCGGGTCTGGAGATTGCCATCCTCCAGGACAGGGCAAGGCTGGCCTCACAGAGCAGGAATCCGGATCTGGAGTCTGGATGTGTGTTCTATGATGACAGTCTGACCGTGGAACTGAAAATGGAGGAGGAGTTAAACGGCCTGTTCCAAGGTTCCATTGAAAACCATGATTTCCAGGTATACCTTCAGCCAAAGGTGGGTCTTGAAAGCCGCGCATTGGAAGGCGCTGAGGCCCTGGTCCGCTGGATACATCCAAAGAGGGGGGTCATATATCCCTCTAACTTCATTCCGCTGTTTGAACGGAATGGTAAAATATGTAAACTGGACATCTACGTGTTTACGGAGGTGTGCAGGATCATAAGCCGCTGGGAGGAGGAAGGGAAGGAAATAATCCCTGTTTCCGTCAATCTGTCCAGGCAGCATTTTACGGATGAGGATTTCCTGGACCGGTTTGCGGATATTGCCGGACAATATCATATTCCGGCAGGCATGATTGAGTTTGAACTGACAGAGTCCATTTTCTTTGACAGTCATCAGATTCAACGGGTCAGGGATGCCATACAAAGGATGCATGAGCTGGGCTTTGCCTGTTCCCTGGATGATTTTGGTTCCGGTTTTTCATCCCTGGGCCTTTTAAAGGAATTTGACGTGGATTCCATTAAAATGGACCGTTCCTTTTTCCTCAACATGTCAGGGCCAAAGGCAAGGGAGGTGATTGCCTGCCTGGTGGATCTGGCAAAGCGTCTGAAGGTAAAGACCGTGGCGGAAGGCATAGAGGATTGGGACACCGTGGAGTATCTTAAGTCCATTGGATGCAACATGGTGCAGGGTTATGTTTTCTCAAAACCCCTTCCGGCCGATGCATTTGAAAGGCTGCATATTTCCTGGACAGGCAGCATAGAATGTAATATCAACCCTTGAAAGGAGACAATACATATGACCATCCATCCACCCTGCCGGAGCCTGATGAAATTCGGCGTATTCCAGAATCTGATTGAAGCTTATTACCGGTTCATGATCAGGAGGCCATGCTTTGTCATGTGGCAGAATGGAAGATGGACCCTTGTGACCTTGGACTGTTAAAGGCTTGACTTATGCAAAAATATGTTCTAGTATAAAAACTGTCAATATAAGCAGCGGCCTAAGGGATTAATATGAATGACCGGACCGCGGCAAGGACGGGAGAGATACGGAATGAATAAGAAAGAAGCCAATGAAATAAAAAAGCTGTTTACACCGGCAAACTGCGCCATCACACGCATCTGCGGCTGTTATGTGGATGCGGAGAAGAACAAGAAGACGGAACTTAAGGAGGCGTTCCTATCGCTTCCTGAGGAAGAGGCGTTTAAGTATTTTACTATTTTCAGGAACGCGCTTTCAGGAACCGTTGGGAAGAACCTGATTAATATGGAATTCCCCTTACATACAGAGGCGGAGGGCGGCACCCACCACTTCCTCATGAAGCTGAGGGACAGCCAGTTAAAGGATGATGCCATCCTTGAGGAATTCTATGATAAAGTCATTGCCAATTATGACTATGGTGAGAATTATTATATCATCCTCATACACTGTGCCTATGACATTCCGGCCAAGGCCACGGACGGGACTGAGATGTTTGACGCCTCGGAATATGTGTACGAGTTCATCCAGTGTACCATCTGTCCGGTGAAGCTTGCCAAAGCAGGCCTGAGCTATAACCCGCTGACCAATTCCATTGAGAACCGCAGCCGGGACTGGCTGGTGGAGGCGCCTGAACAGGGCTTCCTGTTCCCTGCGTTTAATGACAGGAACACGGACCTTCACAGCCTTCTGTATTATGCAAAGAATCCGGAACAGATGCCGGAAACCCTGATTGATGAACTGCTAGGCTGCGTCATCCCCATGTCGGCCAAGAGCCAGAAGGAGACGTTCCAGGCCCTTGTGGAGGAAACCCTGGGGGAAAACTGTGATTTCGAGACAGTGAAGAACATCCATGAGAACCTGGCCGAACTGGTAGAGGAGACCAAGGATGAGCCGGTTCCCCTGACCCTGGACAAGTATCAGGTGAAAAAGCTTTTGGAGACAAACGGCGCGGCTCCTGAAAAGCTGGAGGAATTTGAACAGCGCTATGCGGAGGTGGAGGACGGGCCGGGAACCAGTTTTGTGGCGGCCAATGTGATCAACACCAGGAGCTTTGAAATCAAGACACCGGATGTCAGCATCAAGGTGGCCCCGGACAAGACCCATCTTGTGGAAAACCGTATGATTGAGGGCAGGCCGTGTATTGTCATAACCATCAGCGAGCATGTGGAAATCAACGGGATTTCCGTTCGGCCGGTGGCGGCCCAGGGACAGGATGAGGAGTCATGATGATTTCAGGATGTTCATAAGTAAAAATACCCATTAAAAACAGCCGGCCTGGGAATCCTGGATTCCCGGACCGGCTGTTTCCGGATTCGCCCTTGGGCGAATTTGAAAATTACTTTCCGTCAGATGCGCTCTGCATTATCGCGCATGAACTTGTACTCGGCAACCGAGCGGTCAAAGGTCTGGATATGGTAGTAGAGCCAGTCCCTTACCTTTTCCTGGACCGCGTTCACAAACGCGTCGGAAGGGCCTTCCTCCTCCACCAGCATGTCATGAAGCTCCTGCACGGTTTTCCGCAGCTCCTCATGCTTCTGCTTATGTTCCTTTATGCCGGGATAGCTGATGGATTCCTGCAGTCCTTCTTCCTCGTTAAAATGAAATTCTGTATAATCTGCCAGGTAATTCAACATCCTGGCCGCACCGCTTTGATTGGAGCGCTCCTCACAGCTTTTCAGCAGATCGTTAATCTTATCAATCAGCTCCTTATGCTGGGAATCAATTAAAGTGTTGCCTGTAACCAGGTCATCTGTAAATTCTGCATACATGGTCTGATACCTCCTGAATATTTGATATTTATAATTTATCACAATTAATTGTAAATTGCTATGACTTTTGCAACAAATATAACCACTTTTGAGAAAAGGCAGACATCGATTCCCTAAAAATATCTTCGAAAAAGCGAATACACTGTAAATAGGGGGTAATATATGGGTAAGAAGTTGTCTGGACAAAAAAGTCAATAGTTGATATAATGACCATGTGCATCAGGTAATCTAAAGATAATGGGAGGAAAAAACTAGAGATGAGTCGTACAATTAGTGCAGGTTATGTATATCGTCAATATTCTACTGAAGGTGTGTATCTGGCAGACTATAAAAGCTCCAGGGAAGCCCATGAGGCCACAGGGGTATCCATTGGCTCCATAGCCAGGGCGGCTCATGGTGAGCGCAGGAGCGGGGGCGGATTTGTGTGGAGGAAGGTTCTGGCAGAATCCCCCAAGGAAAACATTGAGATAGACCTGACCAGCAAAATAGGGAATCATGATAAACGTCCGCTGCTGCAGAAGACCCTGGATGGCGAGGTAGTTGGACAGTTCCTCTCAATTGCCCATGCCAGCCGTGCACTTAAAATCAGCCGGAGGAGCCTGTCCTGCGCCCTGAGCGGCGCCCAGAAGACAGCCGGAGGGTTTGTGTGGGAAGAACAGCCGGTCCAGCCGGAAGGGCCGGAGGAAACAGCTGGTGAGCAGCAGGAATCAGCACAGGATGAGTAAGGCCTGGAATTGTATATTACATATAAGGGATATGCATCCATTATAATATAGAAGGAACAGGTATGACCGAACAGCCGCCCTTGGGGCGGCTGTAATTTTTTTGTATGGAAACTATACAGACAAAAGAGAAAAAACGCAGAAACCTGATTGAATTTGCGAGATTTCTGTGGATATTTGCGAGAATTTATAGTACAATAGATGAGAGAATACTGACCTGGATATTGCCGGAGGAGGAACAGGAAATGAAACGTGAAGATATGGTATGGAGTGACAGGAAGAGGAACTGGCTGGGACTTCCCTGGACATTTACAGTGTATGGCCTGACAGAGGACCGGCTTTTCATTAAGACAGGGATACTGAATATCCATGAAGACGAGGTGCGCTTATACAGGATACTGGATCTGTCCCTGCGTAAGACCTTCTGGCAGAGGATTGTGGGACTGGGAACCATCCATGTGGACAGCAGTGACAAGACCATGAAGGCATTTGACATACATAATATACGTGACTGCGAGAATGTAAAGGAGCAGCTTTCACAGCTGGTGGAGCAGGAGAGGGATAACAAGCGCGTATCCTCAAGGGAGTTCATAGGCGGCTATGAGGACGGGGACGATGGATTTGATGAGCCGGATGGCCATTATTAATAAAAGACACTACTAAGAAAGGGGATTTTGTATGGGTAAAAAACGCAATATAATTGTTGGACAGTCAGGGGGACCTACATCAGTTATTAACTCCAGTCTGGCAGGTGTGTATAAGACGGCGAAGGAGAGGGGATTTTACAAGGTGTACGGCATGCTCCACGGCATTGAAGGGCTGTTGGATGAAATGTATGTGGATTTATCCACCCAGATCCATTCGGATATGGATATTGAGCTTTTAAAGAGGACGCCCTCCGCATTCTTGGGCTCCTGCCGCTATAAGCTGCCGGACATCCATGAGAACCCGGATATCTATGAGAAGCTGTTCGCAATCCTGGATAAGCTGGAGATTGAGGTGTTCATCTATATCGGAGGCAATGACTCCATGGATACCATCAAGAAGCTGTCGGACTATGCCATTGTCAAGGGACACAGCCAGAAGTTCCTGGGCGTGCCTAAGACCATTGACAACGATCTGGCGCTGACCGACCACACCCCTGGTTTTGGAAGCGCAGCCAAGTACATAGCCACCTCCACCAAGGAGGTGATCCGGGATGCCATGGGGCTTTCCTATAAGCGCAAGACCATCACGATCATAGAGTGCATGGGAAGGAATGCGGGCTGGCTCACCGGAGCAACGGCCCTTGCAAAGACAGAGGACTGCTGCGGTCCCGACCTGATTTACCTGCCGGAAATCATATTTGATATTGATAAGTTCCTTAAAAAGTGTAAGGACCTTATTGTTAAGAAACCATCCAGCGTCATTGCGGTATCCGAGGGAATCAGGGTCCCGGACGGACGGTATGTATGCCAGCTGTCAGGGGGAAGCGATTATGTGGATGCATTCGGGCATAAACAGCTGGCCGGCACCGCTGATTACCTGGCCGGGTTCCTGGCCGCGGAGCTGGGCTGCAAGACCAGGTCCGTGGAGCTTTCAACCCTTCAGCGAAGCGCTTCCCATGTGGCTTCCCGGGTGGATATCAACGAAGCATTCATGGTGGGCGGCGCGGCTGTTAAGGCGGCGGATGAAGGCGACACAGGTAAGATGGTGGTCATTGACCGGGTATCCGATGACCCTTATATGAGCGCGGCAGGCATCTATGATGTCCATAAGATTGCCAACAATGAAAAGGTAGTCCCAAGGAACTGGGTAAACAAGGATGGCAGCTATGTGACGCAGGAATTTGTCAATTATGTGGAGCCGCTGATACAGGGGGATTACCAGCCGTTCATGGTAAACGGACTGCCCCAGCACCTGGTTTTGAAGCGGTAACATGCCTGTAAAGGCAGAATTTTCTATGAAAAGCTTAAATTTGCCCGGATGAAATCCCTGCAGGGCAGATAAGAATCAGGGGCGGTTTCCAGATTACTGGGGACCGCCCCTTAAAATATCATAATTCAATAAAGGAAAAACCGGAAAAATCAATCAACATGCACAATAAAAAACAGCCCCCTGGCAGGGATGGGGGGAGGAACGGAATTTGACAATTGAATATAATAGTGATATATATATGTCAACCTTTCCATTTGTCATTTATGGACACACCGGCTTTCCATGTGAAAGGCCGGGCGTCCCCAAAAAGGAGTTTTGATCATGAAAGAAAAGAAAATCATATTACCAACAATAGCTGAAGCAAGGAAGTTTGTAGAGGAAGCTACCAGGTGTGACTTTGATATTGATGTATTTTATAATAGGGTAACCATTGATGCCAAGTCCATCCTGGGAGTACTGAGCCTGGATCTGACCAGGGTGCTTACGGTCCAGTTCAACGGAACCGATGAAGTCTTTGAGGAGTATCTGGATACCCTTTCACCGGAATCAGCAATCACAGCTGCATAAAGAAGGACCTGCCGGCTAAATCAGGAGGACTGCGAACGTCTGTTTGCAATCCTCCTGTTTTTATGGTATGATATCGTCAGATTGTATGATGGGCATGCGTTTTTTGCAGGCAGCAGGGAGGTAGCGGGATTTGGACGGACAGACACAGGTACAGGCACAGCCGCCAATTAAGATATCGGTACGTAATCTGGTGGAATTCGTGATGCGAAGTGGTGATTTGGACAACCGCAGGACCGCCGGGGCAAAGAAGGAGGCCATGCAGGCTGGCAGCAGGCTGCACCGGAAGATACAGAAACGGATGGGAAGCAGTTACCGCCCGGAAGTGGTTTTAAAGCACAGGGTACGGGAGGATATGTTTGAAATCCTGGTGGAGGGAAGGGCTGACGGGATTATCACGGAGCCGGCCGGTGTTGTGATTGATGAAATCAAATGCATCTACATGGATGTGGGACGGCTGGAGGAGCCGGACCCGGTGCATCTGGCCCAGGCCCTGTGCTATGGATATTTTTACAGCTGTGATAACGGACTTGACACCATTGGGATCCAGATTACCTATTGCAATATAGAGACAGAGGAAATCAGGCGCTTTAAGGAGGAGAGGGGCTTTGACGACCTGTCCGTCTGGTTTGAAGGTCTGATACATGAATATGTGAAGTGGGCCAGGTACATTCACCATCACGGCATGCGGCGCCAGGAATGCTTAAAGGAGCTTCCGTTTCCCTATCCCTACAGGGATGGGCAGAAGGAACTGGCGGTGGACGTATACCGGTCCATTGCAAGGAAGCGCAACCTCTTCATACAGGCGCCCACCGGTGTGGGCAAGACACTTTCCACCATCTATCCCAGCCTGAAGGCCATGGGGGAGGGCCATGGGGAGAAGCTGTTCTACCTGACGGCCAAGACCATTACCAGAAGCGTGGCAGAGGATGCATTTTCCATCCTCAGGAAGGAAAGCGGGCTGTACTTTAACACCGTGACCATCACTGCCAAGGAAAAGCTGTGCATCATGGAGAAGCCGGACTGCAATCCACAGGCCTGCATAAGGGCAAAGGGGCATTATGACAGGGTCAATGATGCGGTCTATGAAATTATCGGGGATGTGGATGGGATTACAAGGGAGAAGGTCCTGGAATATGCCAAGCGGTATCAGATATGCCCCTTTGAGTTCTGCCTGGATATCAGCAACTGGGTGGATGGAATCATCTGTGATTACAATTATGTGTTTGACCCCAATGTAAGGCTGAAGCGGTATTTTGACCAGGGGGAGCCGGGACAGGGGTACCTGTTCCTGGTGGACGAGGCCCATAACCTGGTCCCCAGGGCCAGGGAGATGTACAGCGCCAGCCTGATAAAAGAAGACGTGCTCATGGTCAGGCGGATCCTCAAGTCCCAGACAGGCGCGGGAAAGGTGCTGACACAGCTTGACAGGTGCAACCAGAAGTTCCTGGACATCAAGCGGGCCTATGGTTCGGATAGCGGGGAGGGGGTCATCTACCGCCAAGTCCTTGGAAGCGATTATGAGCTGCTGCCGGATGTGAACCTGCTGGCCCTTCAGCTCATGACCATGTTCGGCGAACTGGAAAGCTTCATGAATGAGAATGTGGAGTTCGGGGACAGGGACCTGGTGCTGGATTTTTACTTTGCGGTCCGGGATTTCCTGTATGTCTATGACAGGCTGGACGATAACTACAGGATTTATGCCAGGCTTCTGCCGGACGGACACTTCATGGTCAGGCTTCTTTGCATGAATCCGGCTGTCAACCTGAAGGAATGCCTGGACCGGGGGAACAGCACCCTGTTCTTTTCCGCCACCCTGCTGCCAATCCAGTATTACAAGGAACTGCTCAGCGGCAGCCAGGAGGAATATGCGGTCTATGCGAAGTCACCGTTCCCTGAGGAAAACCGCCTGGTGCTGGCTGCCAGCGATGTGAGCAGCCGCTACAGCCGCAGAAGCGCCTATGAATATGAGAAGATTGCAGATTATATATGCAGGATCGTGGAGGGGAAAAGGGGGAATTACATGGTGTTCTGCCCGTCCTACCAGTATCTTTACGCCATTGAGGGGATTCTTGCCAGAAGGCAGGAGGAGGGCGGCCTGGCCTTTACGTGGCTGGCCCAGAAGAACCGCATGACTGAGGAGGAAAGGGAGGAATTCCTGAGAAGCTTTGACGGGGAGCGGGAACAGTCCATGGCGGCCCTGTGTGTGATGGGGGGAATCTTTTCCGAAGGGATTGACCTGAAGGAGGACCGCCTGATTGGCGCTGTGATAATCGGGACCGGCCTGCCCCAGGTGAATACGGAGCAGGAAATCCTCAAGGATTATTTTGATGAACACGGAGGCTGCGGGTTTGATTATGCCTACCAGTATCCGGGAATGAACAAGGTGATGCAGGCAGCCGGCCGGGTCATACGGACCATCCATGACAAAGGCGTGATTGCCCTTTTGGACGACCGGTTCCTGCGTCCGGAATGTGTGGCCCTGTTCCCAAGGGAATGGGGGTCCTACACAGTGGTCAACCGGTATAATGTGGGACAGGCAGTGGAAGGGTTCTGGAACCGTTTCTGACCATGTGCCCATAAAGGGCCATATGCTGTCTACAGGATATCCATGAACTGTCTGGCTGCCTGGGACACAGGCAGGCTTTCGTTGTAGGCAACCATCATCTGCCGGGAGGGAAGCTGTTCCTTTAAATCCAGGATGAACAGGTTCCTGTCCTTTGCAGGGATGCAGAAGTCCGGGACAAATGCAATTCCCAGCCCGATGCGGGCCAGGTCGATGAGAAGGTCGTTACTGGAAAGCTCAATCTCAGGAACCAGGTCAAGCTGGCTTTTCTGGAAAATCTGGTGCAGGAACTCACTGGTGGTGCTCTTGCGGTCCAGCATCATGATGGGGTAGTCCAGAAGCTCTTCCAGACCCAGCTTCCTTCCTTCCAAAGGAAACGCGGAACGGCTGGCCACGAATACGTCGTGGAACTCATTGATGACCCGGGTATTCATGTTGCCGGCCAGGGCTGAGTTGGGATAATTGGTCACAATGAAGTCGGCCTGTCCGTTTTCCAGGAAACGGGCGCACTCAATGGAAGTCTGGTTGGTGACCTTGATATGGATGTTGGGGAATTCCTTGTGGAAACGGTTCAGGTAGGGCACCAGATAATAGCGGCAGATGGTATCGCTGGCGCCGATGCGCAGCTGGCCGCCGTTTAATGTGTGGGCTTCCAGAAGCTGGTTCTCCCCCCGCTTGATCAGGTTCATGGCTGGCTCGATGTGTTTTAACAGGATCTCGCCCTCAGGCGTGAGCTGCACTTTTTTGGTACTCCGTATGAAAAGAGGCTGGTTCAGTTTTTTCTCCAGGACTTTTATGGACTGGCTCACCGCTGACTGGGAGATGAACAGCTGCTTGGACGCCTCAGAAAAACTCAGTGTAATTGCAACATGGTAAAATACTTTATATAGTTCATAGTTGATATCCATTATTAAGTCCTCCTTATAAACTAAGCCTATCTTATCACGATGGACAAGTGTTTGTAAAGAGGTTTCTGTGTGATTGCTTGACTTATATAAGTGGATGGATTATCCTAATACATATCTTGAAAGGAATAAGGATTGATATGGCAGAGAATTTTTATGAAATGTACCTGGAAGAGATGGGCGGCATCGCACCTTTGACAGGCCAGGAGAAACCGGACCTTCTGAAGGAGACGGCAAAGGGGAATGCCGGGGCGCGCAACCGCTTGGTGGAAGGCAGTTTAAGGCATGTGCTTGATCTGGCGGCGGAGTATGAGGGCAGGGAACTTCCCATGTCTGATATTGTCCAGGAAGCGAACACGGCCCTGATGCTGGCAGCCATTGAATATGACGGAAGTGAGGAGTGGGACAGCCTTCTGGCGCGCAGGGTAAGGGAGGCCGTGGAGCTGGCCCTTGAGGAGCAGAAAGCAGAAGCTGAGATTGAGGAAACCATGGCCGCCAGGGTCAATGTACTCCAGACCGTATCCCAGATGCTGGCCAGGGAACTGGGCCGGGAGGCCACGCTCCAGGAACTGGCAGCCAAGATGAAGATGACGGAGGATGAAATCAAGGACATCATGAAGCTGGCCCTGGACGCCCTGACGGTCAATGGGGAAGGGCAGGCTTTTGTGGATACGGAAGATGACACGGATTCCTCCAATCCCATTAAGGATGGATGGAGCATGGAAGAACTGTAGGGGGAGCAGAGTCATGAAGTTATATATTATACGCCACGGACAGACGGACTGGAACGTGGAGGGGAAGATACAGGGAAGGCAGGATATCCCGCTGAATGAAACGGGCCGCAGGCAGGCCCTGGCATTGGCAAAAGGCATGAAGTCCCGCCCGGTGACCGCTGTCTATTCCAGCCCCCAGAAACGGGCCATGGAGACGGCAAAGGCCATAGCAGCACCCCTGGGCCTGACGGTCAGGGCCGTGCCCCAGCTGATGGAGATTGGATATGGGGACTGGGAAGGCCGCAGCGCCGAGGATATCCTGACCACGGACAGGGAACTGTATGAGTCCTGGTGGCAGCACCCCGCAACGGTGGCGCCTCCGGGCGGCGAGACGCTGAACCAGGTGGACGGGCGCTGCCGCCAGGCATGGGACATGATACGCGCAGGGATGGATGGGGACACGGCGGTGGTGGCCCATGGGGGGACCCTGGCCCATTTTATCGTACATCTTCTGGAGGGACAGCCGGAAGCGAAGGAAATCGTGGTCAGCAATGCAAGCATTACCACCATGGATTATGACCCTGCATCCGGCGCCTGCCGCCTTGTGGACCTGAATGACTGCAGCCACCTGGACGGGTGCAATAAAATGGGATGAATCATAAAAAAGTACCGCGGATGTATTGTATTTCCTGTGGCTTTGTATTAGAATAGAGATAGTTTTGTAAGCGCTTACAATTAAATATGGGAGGTATTCTTATGACAGAGGTTAAAGGCAATGTAATCGTAGGACAGTCCGGAGGGCCGACCGCGGTAATCAACTCCAGCCTGGCGGGGGTCTATAAAACTGCCAAGGACAGAGGGGCAAGGAAGGTATACGGCATGCTTCACGGAATCCAGGGACTGCTGCAGGAGCGGTATGTGGACCTGTCCGACCACATCAAGACGGATCTGGACATCGAGCTATTGAAACGGACCCCTTCCGCCTATCTCGGCTCATGCCGTTTCAAGCTTCCGGAGATATGTGAGGACAGGGCTGTCTACGATAAGATATTTGAAATCCTTAACAAGCTGGAAGTGGAGTATTTCTTCTATATCGGCGGCAATGATTCCATGGATACCATCAAGAAGCTGTCCGACTACTCCTTGTTGAATGGCAGCAGGATCCGCTTCATGGGCGTGCCTAAAACCATTGACAATGACCTTGCGGCAACGGACCACACACCTGGATATGGAAGCGCGGCCAAATACATTGGCGCCATAACAAAAGAAGTGATCAGGGACGGCCTTGTCTATGACCAGCAGAACGTGACCATCCTGGAAATCATGGGACGGAATGCAGGATGGCTGACCGGGGCGGCAGCGCTTGCAAAGGGCGAGGACTGCGAGGGGCCGGACATGATTTTCCTTCCCGAGGTCACCTTTGATGTGGATTCCTTCATGAAGAAGGTGGAGGAGCTTCACCGGCGCAAGAAATCGGTGGTGGTTGCCGTGTCAGAGGGAGTGAAGCTGGCGGATGGCCGTTATGTCTGTGAACTGACAGAGGGGATTGAGTTTGTGGATGCCTTTGGGCATAAACAGCTGACAGGGACGGCCAGATACCTGGCGGAGAAAATCAACCGGGAGGTTGGCTGCAAGACAAGGGCCATTGAGTTCAACTCCCTTCAAAGATGCGCTTCCCATATTGTCTCCAGGGTGGATATCACGGAGGCGTTCCAGGTGGGAGGGGCGGCCGTGAAGGAGGCCTTTGACGGTGAGACTGGCAAGATGATCATCCTCAAGCGCGTTTCCGACGATCCCTATGTGTGCGTCACGGATATCTATGACGTACATAAGGTTGCCAATGTGGAGAAAAAGGTTCCCAGGGAGTGGATTAATAAGGATGGGGATTATGTGACGGAAGAATTTGTGAATTACATACGGCCTTTAATCCAGGCAGAGCTTACCCCAATCATGACGGACGGGCTTCCAAGACACCTGTATTACACGGATGTGGAGAAGAAGTAGCGGATGGTAAAATAAAAACAGGGCTTCGGCCACTGGCTTTCCAGTGGGGCCGGGGCCCTGTTTTTATCCATAAATCTCAATCCATATATTTTAATCCATGCATCTTAATCCATATACCTTAATGATACAGCTTCTTATGCTCATAGACCGGTTCGGATGTAAGCTCCACGCCCAGCTTTTTAAACACCTTGATGTCCACGTCGGACAGCATGACCGAGGTGTGGACCTGGCAGCCCCGCAGTTTGGGGAGCTGTGACAGGGCCTTTTTGGCTGTGTCGTCCGTGGCCGCGCTCATGGACAGGGCAATCAGGACCTCGTCCGTGTGGAGGCGGGGGTTCTTGCTGCCCATGTACCGGGTCTTAAGGGTCTGGATAGGCTCAATCGCGGATGGGGCAATCAGGTGTACATTGTGCGGAATGCCGCCCAATACCTTGATGGCGTTCAGCAGCAGGGCGGCGGAAGCGCCCAAAAGGCTGCTGGTCTTGCCGGTTACCAGCTGTCCGTCATCCAGTTCCATGGCCGCCGCAGGAGCGCCCAGCTTCTGGGCACGTTCCAGGCAGGGGGCGATGACGCGGCGCATGGCAGTGGTGATCTTGGCCTGGTTCATGAGGAGGTTGATCTTGTAGACCTCATCCTGATCCCCTTCCTCCATGGCAAGACGGTTCAGCGCATGGTAGTGACGGCGGATGATTTCCTGGTTGGATGCTTCCCGGCAGGCGTCGTCGTCAATGATACAGAAGCCGGCCATGTTGACGCCCATGTCCGTTGGGGATTTGTAAGGGCTGGTGCCGTAAATCCCTTCGAAAATCGCATTGAGCACAGGGAAGATATCCACGTCCCTGTTATAATTGACCGTTGTCTTGCCGTAGGCTTCCAGATGGAAGGGGTCAATCATGTTCACATCGTTAAGGTCCGCCGTGGCAGCCTCATAGGCCAGGTTCACCGGATGCTTTAACGGAAGGTTCCAGATGGGAAATGTCTCAAACTTGGCATATCCGGCCTTAATCCCGCGCTTGTTCTCATGGTAGAGCTGGGAAAGGCAGGTGGCCATCTTGCCGCTGCCGGGTCCTGGAGCCGTGATGATGACCAACGGCCTGGTTGTCTCTATATAATCGTTCATGCCAAAGCCGGCATCGCTGACAATAAGGGGGATATTGCTGGGATAACCCTCAATGCAGTAGTGGCGGTATACCCGGATGCCCCTGTGCTCTAACTTGGCCTTGAACTGGTCAGCGCCGTTCTGTCCGCTGTACTGGGTAATCACCACGCTTCCCACATACAGTCCCTTGTCCCTGAATTCCTGGATCAGGCGGAGCACATCCTCGTCATAGGTAATGCCCAGGTCATGGCGCACCTTATTCTTCTCAATATCAGCCGCATTGATGACGATGACAATCTCGGACTGGTCGGCCAGCTGAAGGAGCATACGCAGCTTGCTGTCAGGGGCAAAGCCCGGAAGCACCCTGGAGGCGTGGAAATCGTCAAAGAGTTTGCCGCCGAATTCCAGATACAGCTTATCGCCAAATTCACCAATCCGCTTTTTGATGTGTTCTGACTGCATGGTCAGATATTTTTCGTTATCAAATCCGATTTTCATTTCTTCTGTATTCTCCCTGTCCTAAAATTAACCACATACCGTTTTAGTATAGCACAATTTAATTGTGTGCGCCATAATAGTTTCCACGGAATCTGAAGATGATATACGGATCCATGATATACGGATGATTGGCTGGATACATCCAGGATGCAGGGGATTGTTTATAAGAAAACACGCAATAAAAGATTAAATATATTAATTTTACTAATTTATACGGCGTGTGTTATGATAAGGACAGATAAAAAGGCGTCAGCCCTTTTTGGTTATATCAATAAAGAGGTCACGAAAAAAGCAGGAGGTTGCTAAATGAGCGTAAGGCGAATATTTGTGGAGAAGAAACCGGATTATGCAGTTAAGGCAGGTGAGCTGAGGGAAGAGCTGGAAAGCTACCTGGGCCTGGATGTGAGGAATGTGCGTGTCTTGATCCGTTACGATATTGAGAACCTGTCAGAGGAGACATATAAGAAGGCCCTGGGGACCATTTTCTCCGAGCCGCCCGTGGATGAGGTATATGAGGAGGAATTCCCGAAGAATCCTGGGGACCTTGTGTTTTCCGTGGAATACCTGCCGGGGCAGTTCGACCAGAGGGCGGATTCCGCCGAGCAGTGCGTCAAGCTCTTAAAGGAGGACGAGGAGCCTGTCATCCGGTCCGCAACCACCTATGTGATTACCGCGCCCCTGAGCGCGGACCAGGAAGCTGCCATCAAAAGCTTCTGTATCAACCCGGTGGACAGCCGTGAGGCAGGGGAAGGGAAACCGGAAACCCTGGTGACTGAGTTTGAGGTGCCGGAGGATATCAAGGACTTTGGCGGCTTTACGGACTTTTCCCAGGAGGAGTTAAAGGCCCTTTATGACACGCTGAACCTGGCCATGACCTTTAAGGATTTCCTCCACATACAGGCATACTATAAAAAGGAAGAACACAGGGACCCGTCCGTCACGGAAATCCGGGTGCTGGACACATACTGGTCCGACCACTGCCGACACACCACATTTTCCACTGAACTTAAGAACGTAAGCTTCACGGACGGGGATTACAGGGAGCCCATTGAGAAGACCTATAACCAGTACCTGGCGGACAGGGAAGTGATATATAAGGGACGGGACGACAAGTATGTCTGCCTGATGGACCTGGCCCTGATGGCCATGAAGAAGCTGCGCAGTGACGGGAAGCTTACGGATATGGAGGTTTCCGATGAAATCAATGCCTGCTCCATCGTGGTGCCCGTTAAAATCGACGGGGTGACAGAGGAGTGGCTGGTCAACTTTAAGAATGAGACACACAACCATCCTACTGAGATTGAGCCTTTTGGCGGCGCGGCCACCTGTCTGGGCGGAGCCATCCGCGACCCGCTGTCAGGCCGTACCTATGTGTACCAGGCCATGCGTGTGACAGGAGCGGCAGACCCGACCCAGCCATTAAGCGGGACCCTGAAGGGCAAGCTGCCCCAGAGGAAGATTGTAAACAGCGCTGCCCAGGGATATTCCTCCTACGGCAACCAGATCGGACTTGCCACCGGATATGTAAAAGAGGTTTACCATCCCGGTTATGTGGCAAAAAGGATGGAAATCGGCGCGGTCATGGGCGCTGCCCCAAGAAAGGATGTAATCCGTGAGACTTCCGACCCAGGCGATATCATCATCCTTTTAGGCGGACGCACGGGCCGCGACGGCATCGGCGGGGCCACCGGTTCCTCCAAGGTCCATACCACGGCTTCCATTGAAGTGTGCGGCGCGGAGGTGCAGAAGGGAAATGCCCCCACGGAGCGCAAGATACAGAGGATGTTCCGCCGTCCTGAGGTGAGCCGTCTTATCAAGAAGTGCAATGACTTTGGCGCAGGCGGTGTGTCGGTTGCCATCGGTGAACTGGCTGACGGGCTTAAGATCGATCTTGACAAGGTGCCGAAGAAATACGCAGGGTTAGATGGAACGGAAATCGCCATATCCGAGTCCCAGGAGCGGATGGCGGTTGTGGTTGACCCGGCGGATGTGGACCGTTTCCTGGCCTATGCTGCCGAGGAGAACCTGGAGGCAGTGACCGTGGCAGTGGTGACGGAAGATGCGCGTCTGGTGATGAGCTGGAGGGGGAAGACCATCGTGGATATCAGCCGCGCCTTCCTTGACACCAACGGCGCCCACCAGGAAGCAGACGTGACCCTGGAAGTGCCAAACCGTGAAGGCAATCTCTTTGAGCGCAGGGAGCCCGGGGATGTGAAGGCAAAATGGATGGAAATGCTGGCCGGACTGAATGTGTGTTCACAGAAGGGACTGGTAGAGCGTTTTGACGGTTCCATCGGGGCCGGATCCGTGTTCATGCCTTACGGTGGCAGATACCAGCTCACCGAGACACAGGCCATGGTTGCAAAGCTGCCTGTGCTGAAGGGACACACGGACACGGTCACCATGATGAGCTATGGGTTTGACCCGTACCTTTCCAGCTGGAGCCCGTACCATGGAGCCGTATATGCGGTGCTGTCCTCGGTTGCCAAGATTGTGGCCGCAGGCGGTGACTACAGCAAGATCCATTTCACCTTCCAGGAGTATTTCCGCAGGATGAACTCAGACCCGGCCAGATGGAGCCAGCCTTTTGCAGCCCTTCTGGGCGCCTACGGCGCGCAGCTTGGACTGGGCCTTGCATCCATCGGCGGCAAGGACAGCATGTCCGGCACCTTTGACACGGAGGAAGGGGAAATCAACGTGCCACCCACCCTTGTGTCCTTTGCAGTGGATGTGGACAGCAGCAGGCATATCATTACGCCTGAGTTTAAGAAACCGGGCAGCAAGATTGTGGAATTCAGGATTGCGCGGGACCAGTATGACCTGCCGGATTACGCCCAGGTAATGGAGGGTTACAAAAAGCTGCGTGAGGATATACTGGCCGGCAGGATCATCTCCGCCTATGCAGTGGAAGGAAACGGCGTGGCGGAGGCAGTGAGCAAGATGGCATTCGGCAATAAGCTGGGTGTGAAGATAGAGCACAATGTGGACCCCAGGGACTTCTTCGGGGCCGGCTGGGGCAATATTGTCTGCGAGGTTGCGGACGGTAAGACAGGGGAGCTTTCCATCTCCTATACGGTTATCGGTGAGGTCACGGACAGCGGCGTGTTTGAGTACGGAGGCACGGTCATCACCATGGACGAGGCCCTCCATGCATGGACCCATACGCTGGAGGACGTATTCCCCACCGTTACGGGCAAGGCGGCCTGCGGCAGCGAAGCTGTCCTGGAAGAGAAGCTTTACCGCACGGATGCAGTATATGTGTGCGGTCATAAGCTGGGACAGCCCACCGTGTTCATCCCTGTGTTCCCGGGCACCAACTGCGAGTATGACAGCACGAAGGCATTTGAACGGGCAGGGGCAAAGGTGGTTACGAAGGTATTCAGGAACCTGGGCGCCGAGGACATCCGGCAGTCCGTGGACGAGTACAGGAAAGCCATAGCAGGCGCCCAGATCGTGATGTTCCCGGGCGGCTTCTCAGCGGGCGATGAGCCGGAAGGTTCAGCCAAGTTCTTTGCCACCGTATTCCGCAACGCGGTGATGAAGGAGGAACTGGAAAAGCTGTTAAATGAACGTGACGGGCTGATGCTTGGCATCTGTAACGGCTTCCAGGCCCTGATTAAGCTGGGCCTGGTGCCGGAGGGCAGGATCGTGGAGCAGGGACCGGATTCCCCCACCCTGGCCATGAACACCATCGGACGCCATGTCTCCAAGATGGTATACACCAAGGTGGTGACCAACAAGTCCCCATGGCTGGCTGGCGCAGAGCTTGGCGGTGTGTACTGCAACCCCGCATCCCACGGCGAGGGACGTTTCGTGGCCAATGGGTCATGGCTCCACAGGCTCATGGCCAACGGCCAGGTGGCAACCCAGTACGTGGACGACAAGGGCAATATCACCATGGACGAATACTGGAATCCCAACGGCTCCTACATGGCCATAGAGGGCATCACCAGCCCGGACGGACGTATCCTGGGCAAGATGGCCCACTCCGAGCGGCGCGGGGAGGCGGTTGCCATGAACATTTACGGGGAACAGGATATGAAGATATTCGAATCAGGAGTAAAATATTTCCAGCTGTAAATCAGCAGCTTATTCAGAGTGATTTTCAGACACGCTTCAGGACAGGATATGAAAACAGGGAATACCCGGCTGGCACGGTTCCAGCCGGGCATTCCCTGTCTGTCGTGGGGGAGTGCAGGAAAATCCTAAAGCACTTTATGGTATGCCAGCCTGGGGTCCCCTTTTTCCGTCCCTTCCTGCAGGATCAGGCTGCCGCAGAGGCGGTAACCGCTTTTCTTCAGCGCATGCTGCATGGAAAGGTTGTCCGGATGGGTGTCGATCCGCACATTGTGCAATCCCCTGGCCCTGACATGGTCTTCTGATTCTGCGAACAGCCTGGCGGCCAGCCCCTGGCCCTTTCGGCTTTCCTCCACACATACGCGGTGGAAGGCGGCGTATGGTCCATCATTGAGCCATGCGCCGTCTATGTCCTTATAGCTGGCTTCCGGCCCCCGGACCACGGTTATCATTCCGATGGCCTGTCCTTCTTCATCCAGCACATGGACGGTCTTTTGGCCAATGGCCGCAAGAAGCCCCGGCCCATCCGGGTCCCCCTTCTGCCATTGGTCGATGCCCCGTGCCCGGAAAGATTCCTTGGCCTGCTCCACCATGGAAAGAAGCCTGGGCAGGTCATTTCTGTCTGCTAAACGGTATATCATGTGGTACCTCCCTGATTCTGGGTTTGATTTAAGTTCCGGCCGGTCAGGATACCGGCGCGTATTCCATAAAGCCAGTATATAGAAAAACAGCAGCATCCGCAACCATAAGTTTGTCCGACGGACAAAGCGGGGAGCGCCAATAGCCAAAATTGAGAACGCCCGCAGACAGGATGGAACCGCCCCAACACCGTCTTGATTTTTTGCATCAGGGTGCTATACTGGAAAGTAGCATTTTCCCGGATCCGGATTGGATTCAGAAACACGCTCCAGCAAGGACCGGGCAGGAAGGAGACTACGATATGGAAACAAAACTGACCAGAGAACAGGCACTGAAGGCCCTGAAGCAGTACAACAAGGAGCCGTTCCACATCCTCCATGCGCTGACCGTTGAGGGCGCCATGAGATGGTTTGCCCAGGACCAGGGCTTTGGGGATGAGGCGGACTTCTGGGGGCTTGTGGGGCTGCTTCATGACATTGACTTTGAGATGTATCCCCAGGAGCACTGCATCAAGGCGCCGGAGCTGCTGAAGGAGGCAGGGGCAAAGGAGGACTTCATCCGTGCGGTCTGCTGCCATGGATACGGCATCATGGTGGATATTAAGCCGGAGCACCAGATGGAGAAGATCCTGTTCGCAGTGGACGAGCTTACGGGGCTGATCGGCGCGGCTGCCAGGATGCGCCCGTCCAAGAGCGTGATGGATATGGAGGTATCCAGCCTGAAGAAAAAGTTCAAGGATAAACGGTTCGCAGCCGGCTGTTCCAGGGACGTGATCCAGGATGGGGCGAAGGAACTGGGCTGGACCCTGGAGGAACTGATGGAAAAGGCCATCCTTGCCATGCGTTCCTGCGAGGCGTCCGTGAATGAGCAGATGGAACAGCTGGAAGCTTAAGGGATGGATGGACCCCATATTCCTTTGTGCAGATGAGGTTGGGACAATTTGCAAGAAAAAATAGGATACATATTGAAAAGTGTCAATGAATATCTTATAATTAGGGTGAATCGTTGGATAACTCGTTGCACATTGAGAAAGAAGGGGTGTTATGTATGCTATGTATTATGTGGCTATCGGTTCGCTGGCCGCACTGGCTTTTGCCGCCTGTATGTTTTTCAGGGTTAAGAAGGAACCCGGAGGCAGCAAAGAGATGCTGGGTATCTCCAGCGCGGTACAGAAAGGTGCTAATGCGTATCTGAGACGTCAATACAAAGGCGTAGGAATATTTTTTGCCGTGGTATTTGTCATCCTTATGGGAATGGCAATCTGCGGCTTTTTGAGTTTTTTTACACCTTTTGCTTTCCTGACAGGAGGGTTTTTCTCCGGACTGTCCGGGTTCATCGGCATGAGGACGGCTACCATGGCCAACTGCCGTACCGCCCAGGGCGCTTCGGAAAGCCTGAACAAAGGCCTGAGGGTTGCGTTTTCAGCCGGTTCCGTCATGGGGTTTACCGTGGTCGGACTGGGGCTCTTTGACCTGACTGTGTGGTATTTTATATTGAACATGGCCTTTGGCGCCCTGCCTGAGGGGGAACGGATTGCCCAGATAACAGCCAACATGCTTACCTTTGGGATGGGCGCGTCCAGTATGGCGCTTTTTGCAAGGGTAGGCGGAGGCATATTCACCAAGGCCGCGGACGTGGGGGCCGACCTGGTGGGCAAGGTGGAGGCGGGCATTCCTGAGGATGACCCCAGGAACCCGGCAGTGATTGCAGATAATGTGGGGGATAACGTGGGCGATGTGGCCGGAATGGGCGCTGACCTTTACGAGTCCTATGTGGGGTCCATTGTCTCCACGTCCGCCCTGGCGGTGGCCGCGGGTTACGGCGTCAAGGGGGTGGCTGTGCCCATGATGCTGGCTGCCCTGGGCGTGATTGCATCCATTGCAGGAACATTTTTCGTGAACACAAAGGAGGACGCGACCCAGAAAAACCTGCTGACAGCCCTGAGGACAGGGACCTATATCAGCGCCGTGCTGGTGGTGCTGGCAGCCTTTTTTGCCATCCGCATCCTGCTTCCGGGACATATGGGTGTGTATGCAGCCATCCTGTCCGGCCTGGCGGCAGGTGTGGCAATCGGCGCCATCACGGAATATTATACATCAGATTCCTATCCGCCGACAAGGAAGCTGGCTGCCTCCAGTGAAACAGGAGGGGCCACGGTAATCATAAGCGGACTGTCACTGGGGATGATGTCCACGGTGGCCCCTGTCATCATTGTGGGAATCTCCGTGCTGGTGAGCTATTTCTGCGCAGGCGGGAAGGGGGACTTTAACGCAGGGCTTTACGGGGTAGGCGTTTCCGCCGTGGGAATGCTGTCCACCCTGGGCATCACCCTTGCCACGGATGCCTACGGCCCGGTGGCGGACAATGCGGGCGGCATAGCTGAGATGACCCACATGCCCGGGGATGTCAGGCGCAAGACGGATGCCCTGGACTCCCTTGGCAATACCACGGCTGCCACCGGTAAGGGATTTGCCATCGGTTCCGCGGCCCTTACGGCCCTGGCCCTGATTGCATCCTACATTGACAAGGTAAGGCAGATCGCGCCGGGACTGGATCTGGACCTGTCCATCACCAATCCCCCGGTGCTGATCGGACTGTTCATCGGCGGCATGCTTCCCTTCCTGTTCGCATCCCTGACCATGGAGGCGGTGGGGGAGGCGGCCCAGTCCATTGTGGTGGAAGTGCGGCGGCAGTTCAAGGAGATTGCCGGGCTGATGGAAGGAAAGGCGGAGCCGGATTACAGCGCATGTGTGGATATGTGTACCAAATCAGCCCAAAGGCTTATGGTTGCGCCGGCCATGGTGGCTGTGGCGGTTCCCGTGGCCGTGGGGCTTTTGCTGGGGCCTCAGGGCGTGGCAGGGCTTCTGGCGGGCAACACGGTGACCGGCTTTGTCCTGGCCGTGATGATGTCCAATGCAGGCGGTGCCTGGGATAATGCCAAGAAGTACATTGAGGGCGGCGCTTACGGAGGAAAGGGAAGTCCGCAGCACAAGGCGGCGGTCATCGGCGATACGGTGGGCGACCCCTTTAAGGACACCTCCGGACCGTCCATCAACATCCTGATCAAACTGACATCCATGGTGTCCATTGTGTTTGCAGGGCTGGTGGTGGCGGTGCACCTTTTGTAGGATTGGCTGGGGATGCATATAGGGCTGCGGGGTATGTCCGCGCTGGCTGTGCCTGTGGATATGCCCAAAACCGTGGCTGGATTCCTATGGCGGGCAGACATTTTTCATAAAGAAAGTCCGTCCTGTAAAAACAAATGTCCTCTGTACACAAATTTTTTCATCGAAACCTATTGACATCCTTGATAAAGTAAGGTATTATTTGCACTTGTAACGCAGTAAAGGCCAGAGCGTGTTTTATTTGTTAGGATTTGTTATGGATAGAGGCAGTGCAAAGTAAGAGCAAGGGAGACAGATACGATGAAAAAAGTGGTGAAGTTCGGCGGGAGTTCATTGGCCAGCGCAAGGCAGTTTAAGAAGGTTGCGGATATCATCAGGGCTGATAAGTCCAGGAGATATGTGGTTCCTTCCGCGCCAGGCAAGCGGAGTGATAAGGATGAGAAGGTCACGGATATGCTGTACGCCTGCTATGATGCAGTGGCAGAAGGCAGGTCCTACAAGAAAATCCTTGAGAAAATCAAAAGCAGGTACATGGATATCATTGACGGCCTGAACTTAAACCTGAACCTGGACCACGAATTTGAACGGATAGAGGAGAACTTCCTGGCAAAGGCAGGAAGGGATTATGCGGCTTCCAGAGGCGAGTACCTGAACGGTATTGTCGTTGCCAATTATCTGGGATTTGAATTCATTGATGCCGCGGAAGTGATTTTCTTTGACGATAACGGTAATTTTGAGGCCGACCTGACCAATAAGGAACTGTCCGAGCGCCTGGAGCACGTGGAGAAGGCTGTCATTCCCGGCTTCTACGGTTCCAGGCATGACGGCACGGTCAAGACATTTTCCAGGGGAGGTTCCGATGTCACCGGCTCCATCGTGGCAAAGGCCATCCATGCGGATATGTATGAGAACTGGACGGATGTGTCCGGCGTGCTGGTCACGGACCCAAGGATCGTGGATGACCCTGAGGTCATTGAGACCATTACATACAAGGAGCTGCGCGAGCTGTCCTACATGGGCGCCAGCGTGCTTCATGAGGACGCCATCTTCCCGGTGCGCAAGGAGGGCATCCCCATTAATATCAGGAACACCAACCGTCCCGAGGACAAAGGCACCCTGATCGTGGAGAGTACCTGCCGCAAGCCGCGCCATACCGTAACCGGTATTGCAGGCAAGAAGGGATTCTGCTCCATCAACATTGAAAAGGCCATGATGAATGCCGAGGTGGGATTTGGCAGGAAGGTCTTAAGCGTATTTGAACAGTACGGCATTTCCTTTGAACACATGCCTTCCGGTATTGATACCATGACCGTGTATGTGCACCAGTCCGAGTTTGAGGAATATGAGCAGTCCGTGATTGCAGGCATCCACAGGGCGGTGGAGCCGGATACGGTGGAGCTGGAGTCCGACCTGGCATTGATTGCAGTGGTTGGCCGGGGCATGAGGTCCAACCGGGGCACGGCCGGAAGGATATTCTCCGCCCTTGCCCACGCAAGGGTCAATGTGAAGATGATTGACCAGGGCTCCAGTGAGTGGAATATCATCATCGGCGTGAAGAATGATGATTTTGAGACAGCTATCCGCGCCATCTATGACATATTTGTGGTTACGGAGCTGTGATGTGAATGATACCTGCGGGAATGGGCGCAGGGTTAAAAGCCAGCTTGGCTGAGGAATGGAGTGGCACGGTGGGACACCGTGCCACTCTTTGCAGATGATCCTGCGGCATTGGCCTGTGGAACGTGCAGGCGGAGGGGATGGATCTTCAGGCAGGCCCTCTGCCCGGCGCCGGCCGGGAAGATAAAAATGCAACGCCGGATTAAGAGGGGAAGGAACATGGGGGATATGGACAGCAGATGTGATAAAAAAGCGGTAGTGAAATACGCGGGGGCGTTTATTGCCTGGGTGATTGGTTCCGGCTTTGCAACCGGACAGGAAATCCTCCAGTTCTTCACAAGCTACGGCTATTACAGCTATGGGGTGGTGATACTGAACCTGATTGGGTTCCTGTTTCTGGGGAACATCCTGCTGACCACGGGATATGACCATAAAAAGGACAGCGGGTTCAACCATTTCACCTACTATTGCGGAAAAAGGGCGGGGGACTTTTATTCCTGGCTGGTCCTGGCAACCTTATTGCTGCTTATCGCTGTCCTTGTCTCAGGGGCTGGGGCAACCCTGTATGAGTATTACGGACTGAACCGGTATATTGGTTCCCTGATCATGTCGGCGCTGGTTTTAGGGGCATATCTGGTCGGGTTTGAGCGTCTGATCCGGATTGTGTCTGCCATCGGCCCTGTAATCATCCTGTTTACCCTGTTGGTGGGGGTGGTTACCGTGATCCGTGATTTTGGGAATATTACCCAGGCAGGCATGTATGGGGCGGCGCTGGCAGGGCTGAGGCCGTCGCCCAGCTGGCTGGTCAGCTCCGTTTTATACCTGTCCCTTAACTTCCTCAGCGGCAGCACATATTTTACCGCCCTGGGGATGACGGCCAAAAGCAGGAAGGATGCAAAATGGGGTGCGGTCTGGGGCGCGGCCACCCTGGTCCTGTCAATTGCAATCATGAACACGGCCATCCTGCTCCATGGAGGGACAGCGGCATCCCTGTCCGTACCAACCCTTTACCTGGCAAAGGAAATCTCCTTTGTGCTGGGGGCCGTGTTCTCCATCGTACTGGTCCTGGGTATCTTTTCCTCCTGCTCCACCATGATGTGGACGGTCTGTAACCGGATTCCTTCTCCTCCCGGAGCCGGAAAACACGGGATGGCTGTTGTGATAGCTGCATTTACCTATGTCCTTGGCATGCTTCCTTTCAGTAAACTGGTGAACCTGTTCTATCCCCTGGTAGGATATCTGGGCCTTGTGTTCATTGCCTGCGTCATATACAGGGGCATAAAAGGATTATTTGTTCTCTAATGATAAAAAATATGGTATACTGGATAAAATAGTAAAGAGCCTATGGTGATGTGCTTCAAAACAAGGAGGAGCTGCATATGCTGGAAAAAATTGATTTAAATAAAACCGTGGATAAGAAATCGTACCGCAAGGTGATGGACGAGGCTTCCCAGAAGCTGGGGCTTTTGCAGCGGGAGTGCAAGGCGGCGGGGATTCCGGTCATGATTGTGTTTGAGGGCATGGGAGCGGCCGGCAAGGGGGTCCAGATCAACAGGCTGATCCAGTCCCTGGACCCAAGGGGATTTGACGTGTATGCCTGTGACAGGCCCACTGAGGACGAACAGATGCGTCCCTTCCTCTGGCGTTACTGGACCAAGACCCCGGCCAACGGCAGGATTGCCATATTTGACAGAAGCTGGTACCGCAGCGTGCAGGTGGACCGGTTTGACGGACTGACGCCGGAGGATAAGCTGGCTGACGCCTACCAGGACATCCTGTCCTTTGAAAAGCAGCTGAGCGATGACGGGATGGTCATCATCAAGTTTTTCCTGTATATCGATAAGGAAGAACAGAAAAAGCGGTTTAAAAAGCTGGACGCTTCCAAGGAGACCTCCTGGAGGGTCACAAAGGGGGACTGGGAGAGGAACAAACAGTTTGACCATTATCTCAGGATGAATGAGGAGATGCTTGAGAAGACGGACACGGATTATGCGCCCTGGGCCATCATTGAGTCGGTGGACAAGGATTACGCGGCCACCAAGATTGTGTCCGCTGTCATGGACAGGCTTCAGTACGAACTGGAAAAAAGGCAGGCTTTGGCAGATGATAAGGCAGTAAAGACAGCGCCGGCCACAACCAGGCAGCGCTTCAAGAACGGCGTGCTGTCCGGAATCGACCTTTCTAAGAGCCTGACGGAAGAAGAATACAAGGAGCAGGTGAAAAAGCTTCAGAAGCGGTTATCGGAACTGCACAGTGAACTGTACCGGTTAAGGATTCCTGTGGTAATCGGGTTTGAGGGCTGGGATGCAGGCGGCAAGGGCGGCGCCATCAAACGTCTGACAAGCCAGCTGGATCCCAGGGGTTACAGGGTGAACCCCACGGCAGCGCCCAATGACATAGAGAAGGTACATCACTATCTGTGGCGTTTCTGGAATAATGTGCCGAAGGCAGGCCATATTGCCATCTTTGACCGCACCTGGTACGGCAGGGTCATGGTGGAACGGATTGAGGGCTTCTGCAGTGAGGCGGAGTGGAAACGGGCCTACCAGGAGATTAACGAGATGGAATCCCACATGGCCAACGCAGGCGCGGTGGTGCTTAAGTTCTGGCTCCATATTGACAAGGACGAACAGGAGCGCAGGTTCAAGGAGCGCCAGGCAGACCCCATGAAGCAGTGGAAGATAACGGACGAGGACTGGCGCAACCGTGAGAAGTGGGACGAGTATGAGGAAGCGGTCAACGAGATGCTGGTGCGCACTTCCACCACCTATGCGCCGTGGATCGTGGTTGAGGGCAATGATAAACGGTATGCCAGGGTGAAGGTCCTAAAGACGGTTGTGGATGCCCTGGAAAAGAAAATTAAGGAAGTAAAAGAAAAAAGATGAGTGATACAAAAGAGATAATAGTGGCAGGCGGCGGGGCGGCCGGCATGGTTGCTGCCATTGCCGCGGTAAGGGAAGGCGCACACGTGCACCTGTTTGAGAAAAATGAGAAGCTGGGCAAGAAAATCTTCATCACGGGCAAGGGGCGCTGCAACGTGACCAATGCCTGTGACATGGAGGAAATGCTGGCAGCGGTCGTGAGTAACTCCAAGTTCCTGTACAGCAGCTTTTACGGGTTTACAAACCAGGATATGATGCAGCTGCTGGAACAGGCCGGCCTCAGGCTGAAGGTGGAGCGGGGCAACCGCGTATTCCCTGAGTCGGATAAGTCATCTGATGTAATCGCAGCCCTTTCTTCTATTTTAAGGAAGGAGGGGGTGGAAATCCATCTGAACCATAAGGTGGAGGGCCTGGTGGTAAAAGACGGTGTGTGCAGGGGAATCCGCGTGGGCGGCCGCGTGTGGGACGGGGACCGCGTGATCGTGACCACAGGCGGCCTGTCCTATCCGTCCACCGGATCCACGGGCGATGGCTATGGATGGGCCAGGGAAAGCGGTCATAAGATTACAGACCTGTCCCCGGCCCTGGTGGCCTTTGAGACAAAGGAAGTGGATACGGTAAAGGAACTGCAGGGACTTTCCCTTAAAAACGTGGAAGCAGCCGTATACGACGGCAGGAAAGAGCTGTACCGGGATTTTGGGGAAATGCTGTTCACCCATTTCGGGGTCAGCGGGCCCCTGCTCCTGAGCGCCAGCTCATATGCAGCCAAGGCCATCAGGAAGCAGCCCCTGCGGCTGGTCATCGACCTGAAGCCGGCGCTTTCAAGGGAACATCTGGATGACAGGATCCTGCGGGACTTTTCAGAGAGCAAGAACAGGCAGTTTAAAAATTCACTGACCCACCTGTATCCGGCCAAGCTGATTCCGGTCATCATCCGGCGCAGCGGCATTGACCCGGATAAAAAGGTCAACGAAATCACAAAGGAAGAGCGGGCCAGACTGGTGCAGGCCACCAAGGGACTGGAGTTTACCCTCACAGGCCTCAGGGATTACAAAGAGGCAATCATTACCCAGGGCGGTATTTCGGTCCGGGATGTGAATCCCGGGACCATGGAATCCAAACATGTCCGCGGTCTGTACTTTGCAGGAGAGATACTGGACCTGGATGCGGTTACCGGCGGGTTTAACCTGCAGATTGCATGGTCCACAGGCTGGGCTGCCGGCAAAGGGGCTGCCAGGGAGGCTTAGCCGGCAGAAGCAGTTTCCGGACACGGCCCGGGAGATAAAAAGACAGGAGAGGAACTGGATACATGGGACATTTTAACATAGCAGTGGACGGTCCGGCAGGAGCCGGCAAAAGTACAATCGCCAGGATGGTGGCAAAGAAACTTGGATTCGTGTATGTGGATACAGGCGCCATGTACCGTACCATGGCATTACATTTTATCAGATTGGGAATCGGTTCAGGAGATGAGGAAGCCATTGCCCGGGCATGCCGGGATGTGGATGTGACCATCTGCTACGAGGATGGGGCGCAGCAGGTCATGCTGAATGGGGAAAATGTCTCCGGCCTTATCCGCACCGAGGAGGTGGGCCGTATGGCTTCGGCTACCTCCGTGTATGCGCCGGTGAGGAAGAAGCTGGTGGAACTTCAGCAGGAACTGGCAAAGAAGGCGGATGTAATCATGGATGGCAGGGATATCGGTACCTGCGTGCTTCCGGATGCACCTGCCAAGATATACCTGACCGCCTCGGTGGAGGTACGGGCAGGCCGCCGTTTCAAGGAGCTGACGGAAAAAGGCGTGGAGTGCAGCCTTAAGGAGATTGAGGAAGACATCAGGGAACGCGATTACCGGGATATGAACCGGGAACATTCCCCGTTAAAGCAGGCAGAGGATGCCGTTATGTTAGACAGTTCCGCGATGACCATTGACCAGGTGGTGGATGCCATTATCCGTATTGCCTGTGAGCGCGGCCTGGAGGTGGGCGCGTGAGCCGGGAAGGGACAGGGCGCCAGGTAGTGGTGGCGAAGAGCGCCGGGTTCTGTTTTGGCGTGGAACGGGCGGTGGACCGGGTATACCAGCAGATAGACGCCCTGAAGGCGGGGAAGGCCAAAGGGCCTATCTACACGTTCGGCCCCATCATACACAACGAAGAGGTGGTAAGGGACCTGGAGGAAAAGGGGGTCATGGTGCTGGAGGACGAGGCTGCCCTCCGGTCACTTCCAAAGGGACAGGGGACCGTGATCATCCGTTCCCACGGTGTCAGCCGCCACATTTATGATATCCTTGAAGATCGGGGCGTGGAGATAGTGGACGCCACCTGTCCTTTCGTGAAGAAAATCCACCGCATTGTGTCGGAGCACTCGGAGGCAGGGGACGCGGTTGTGATCATAGGCAGCCCGGACCATCCGGAGGTGGAAGGAATCAGGGGCTGGGGAAATGAGTATACCACGGTCATAAATGATGGGGCGGGGGTGGATAACTATGTGCTTCCCCAGGGCAAAAAGCTTTGTATCGTGTCCCAAACGACATTTAATTACAACAAATTTAAAGAATTAGTTGAAAAATTTTTAAAAAAGGGTTATGATAGTAGTGTTTTAAATACGATTTGCAATGCAACACAGGAAAGACAAGTGGAGGCGGCGAAGATTGCTTCTCAGGTAGACGCCATGATTGTGATTGGCGGAAGGCATTCATCCAATACCCAGAAGCTATTTGAAATTTGCCTCAAGGAGTGTAAGAATACGTCTTACATTCAGACACTCGGCGATTTAGATCCTGATAGTGTATCTTCTGTGCGCAGCGTAGGTATTACAGCTGGGGCATCCACCCCAAAAAAGATTATTGAGGAGGTTCATACCAGAATGGCAGAGCAGAGTTTTGCAGAGTTATTAAAGGAAGAGGAAGAATCAACCAAACCAATACGTACAGGAGAGATAGTCACCGGTCAGGTCATCGAAGTCAGCAAAGATGAGATTATACTGAGTATTGCAGGGAATAAGTCGGAAGGCGTTATTACCCGTGATGAATACAGCAACGACAGTAATGTAGATTTGACCACCAAAGTACAGATTGGTGAGGAGATGGAAGCCAAAGTCATTAAGCTGAATGACGGTGTAGGCATGGTTTCATTATCCTATAAGCGTATGGCAGCAGACAGGGGCAACAAGCGCCTGGAGGAAGCATTTGAGAACCAGGAAGTCCTGACTGCAAAGGTAGCACAGGTATTGGACGGCGGCTTAAGCGTTGAGGTTGAGGGCGCAAGGGTATTCATTCCGGCCAGTCTTGTATCTGACAGCTATGAGAAGGACCTGTCCAAGTATGCAGGACAGGATATCGAGTTCGTTATTACCGAATTCAATCCTAAGAGAAGAAGGATCATTGGCGACAGGAAGCAGCTGCTGGTTGCACAGAAGGCACAGCTGAAGGAAGAACTGTTTTCCAGGATCCAGATTGGTGATGCAGTGGAAGGAACCGTTAAGAACGTAACTGACTTCGGCGCATTCATTGACCTGGGCGGCGCTGACGGACTGCTTCATATCTCTGAGATGAGCTGGGGCCGTGTTGAGAATCCTAAGAAGGTATTCAAGGCCGGCGACCAGGTAAGGGTCCTGATTAAGGACATCCAGGGCGAGAAGATTGCCCTGAGCCTGAAGTTCCCGGAGGCAAATCCATGGGTACAGGCAGCTGAGAAGTATGCGGTTGGCAACGTGGTGGTTGGCCGCGTGGCACGTATGACTGATTTCGGCGCATTTGTTGAATTAGAGCCAGGCGTGGACGCACTCCTTCATGTATCCCAGATTTCCAGGGAGCATGTGGAGAAGCCTTCTGATGTCCTGAGGATTGGCGAGGAGATTGAGGCAAGGGTCGTTGATTTCAACGAGGCAGACCACAAGATCAGCCTGAGCATCAAGGCCATGATGGCACCGGTACAGCAGGATGCGGATGTGGCTGATGTGGACATCACACAGTACACAGAAGAATAATGCAATCAGTCCGCGGTGAAAGCATCGTGGGAATGTGCAGGAGTATTAAGGGACTGGCTATGGACGCGGTAAGCGTCCATAGCCTTTTTTGAATTGTCAGGGGGGAGATTGTCAGGGGGAAATTGATGATTGTCAGGGGCGGATTGGTACATGAAAAGTCAGGAACAGGGTTATTTCATCAATGGGTTAAGAAGCAGGGATGCCTCAAAAATCCCATTTTCATACGTGAATTTAAGGATGCCGTGATACCGCTCCACAAGATAACGCACAGAGGAGGTCCCGGTACCCAGGTCATCCCGTTTGGAGGACAGGAAACGTCCGTCCTTCAGGCGGATGGCGTGGGTATAGGTGTTGCGGATGGAAAGGGCAATCATGGATTTACCCGCCTGCCCGATATTGATGGCAATGGAGGGGATACCGGATGTCTGGCGTTCGCAGGCTTCCACTGCGTTGGAGAGAAGGTTGCCCAGGATTGTGCAGAAGTCGGTGTCGGGCATGGGGAGGGCCTCGGGCAGGGAGATGGAGGTTTCCACACCGATGCCCTGATTCCTGGCCAGGTGGATATAATAGTTTAAAATGGCGTTGGAGGAAATGTTGGAGCAATACTGGACCGTGGAAAGGGCCTCGAAGCTGCCCAGGTATTCATTGATGTATTCCAGGGCGCAATCCGGTTTCTGTTCCTCCAGAAGCCCTTTTATGGTTATCAGGTGATGGCGGTAGTCATGCCGTGTTTTTTTCAGCTGGTCCAGGTTATACTGGAGAGTAGCCATCTGGGAGGTCTGCACGCCGGCAAGGAGACGGGTGGTCCTGTACTGCTCGCTGGCAGCATAGCTTTGGGCCAGCCTGGAAAGTATGCGTAAAGTTACGTAGTGCACGGTGTAGATACATACCATCCAGCAGATAACGGAAAAGAAGGCGTTGGTATGGGTGGCCATGAACTGCTTTGGTGTGATATATCCCACATCAAAGTGATATACGACGAAGAACAGGACAGGGATGGAAACCAGGCGGCTCCACACCGGAAGGGGACGTGTGTATTCCACGGCCTGGATCAGGTGTCCGTGCAGCAGATAATATGCGCTGGAAACAATAAGGGTGAGGAAGAGAAGCTGGTACGCAAAACCTGCGCTGGATATGGTGGCCGTATTTGCCGGGATATTCCATGAGATATCCAGCATGCCTGCAATGAACGTGGATATGTCCACAAAGTTCTTGAACAGGAACAGGGAATAGACGGTGACCTTCAGATCTGTTTTCACCATCCATCTGCAGACCAGGACATGTGACAGCATGATGATGCAGCTCCATGGAAGATAAATCCTTTCCCTGGAAAACTTCAATGCCGCACAGGTGAGGAGGCACACAAAAAAAAGGTATCCCAAGAGAATACCTGTAATTTTAGACGCAGAATACCTCCATTCTTTGCGGAACGTAAAGAGGAAGGGAAGGATGACATATAGTAACTCAGCCAGGATGGTGCATACCAGCAGGATATTGACAGGATACATCAGATACCTCCGTTTAACTTCTGGAACTGGTAATCAGCATAATGCTGATGGATCTGCGGCCTCAGTGTCCTTGTGATTGGCAGATGCTCTCCGGTATTCAGGACAAACTCAGCCTTTTCCAGGGATGTCACCTTGTCCATATTGATGATACAGTTCCTGTAACAGCATATGAACTGGGGATAGCAGAGCAGCAGGCTGGAAAAATCGTGAAAACGCATGTAAGTCTTCACAAGCCTGCCCGGCAGATGGATCTGGATGTAATGGTTGCTGTAATCCGTGTAGAGGATATCATCGATGGGCAGCTTGACCATGATCCGGCTTTCTTTTACTTCTATATAATGGCTGCGCTTCCTCTGGGATACGGAGCGGAAATAGTCCATGGTCTGGCAGAACTTTCCGAAGCGCAGTGGCTTTAGCATGTAATCCAGGGCACGCACCTCGTATCCCTTCAGGGCAAAGTCCGTACTGCTGGTGGTAAAGATGATGGTGCACTGGTCATCGTCACGCCGGATATGCTCGGCAATCCGGATTCCGGACGCCTCCCCCTTCAGGAAAATATCAATGAAAACAAGTTCATATACGCCGATGTGCCAGGCGTTAAGGAAGTCGGCTGCCGTATTAAAGATAGTGGTTTTCTGACTGATGTGGGCATCGGAAAAATAAGTGGACACGAATCCGGCCAGCTGTCGCGCATCATCTATGGAGTCATCAATTACTGCGATATTCACATTGCGCTTCCTTTCTATCATTTAATCAGGGAATCCCATGACTTTTGTGAAAATTTAATCAAACAACTGTATATAATGGGACAACAGATACAAATTCAGTATAATATACAACAAGTTAAAAAGCAAGAGTAATTGGAATTAGTTGTAAGAGCCGTATAGGGTACCCCCTGCCTGGGCATAATCCTTTTGTACTTATATGAAAGGAGTTGTGGACAGCATGGGAAAAGCAAAAAAGGCAGAGCCTTTTGACCCTCATAATTTAAGTCCCCAGGACCAACTGAAATTCGAGATTGCCCAGGAACTGGGCCTGGATTCAAAGGTGATGGAAAGCGGATGGAGAAGCCTTACGGCAAAGGAGAGCGGCCGGATCGGGGGCCTGATCACAAAGCGGAAGCGGGAAATGAAAAATGAGGCATTGCAACAGGAATAAATATCTATTATACTGAAATGTGTTCATTTCGATTCAGAGGATGCCCTGGAGGCGTGTGATTGGAAAACTCCAGGGAAGTCCTTATGGTTTGTCCGGCGGGGGATGGCTCTGGCTTGTTTGACGGGGGATGGTCCTGCCGGACTGGTACTTTTATGGTTATTGCGCGGATAAAAGAGTCCGGATAAAGGAGTACGGGATTGAAGATTGGTATAATCAGTTTTACAGCCAGGGGGACCAGGCTCTGCTGTCATCTGGCCAGCAGGTTAAGCGGCGGCGTGGACGAGTGCACTGCATTTGTGCCTGAGCGTTACAGCGATACATATGATAAGACGGGGGATATGGAAGGGGTTGTAAGATGCCAGGACATGCCCCTGGGCCAGTGGACAAAAACCATGTTCCGGGAACAGAGGGCCATGGTGTTTGTGGGGGCGGTGGGGATTGCGGTGCGGGCCATTGCACCGTTTGTGCGGGACAAGATGACAGACCCCCCGGTAGTTGTGGTGGATGAAGCGGGCCGCTTTTCAATCCCGATCCTGTCCGGCCATGTGGGCGGGGCCAATGCCCTTGCCAGCCGGATTGGGGAATGCATCGGGGCAGTGCCTGTGATTACAACGGCGACTGATGTAAACGGACTGTTTGCAGTGGATGTATTTGCAGCTGAGAACGGACTGGTCCTGACGGACCGGGAGGCGGCTAAACAGGTGTCTGCCAGGATCTTGGACGGCGGGAATGTGGGATTCTTCAATGAGTTTGAGGGTGGGGAGCCGGGCGTGCCCAGGGGCTGCTGTAAAAATCCCAGTGAATATAATATATGGGTTACGGTAAAGGACAGCAGCCTGGAGTTTGAAAGGCGTGTGGGGGCTGTCGGTTCCCGCCATGTCCTAAGGCTCATTCCGCAGGCAGTTGTGGCGGGAGTGGGCTGCCGCAGGGGAGTGGAGCCTTTCGTCCTGGAACGGCAGGTCCTGGAATGCTTTAGGAAACATGGGATAGACCCGGCGTCAGTCAAGGCGCTGGCAACCATTGACATAAAGAAGGAGGAACCTGCCCTGCTTGCATTGGCGCAAAAGCGGGGCTGGACCCTGCGGTTTTACAGTGCGGCTGAGCTTGGGGATGTGGGCGGTACCTTCACGGAGTCCGCCTTTGTGGAACAGACGGTTGGAATCGGTAATGTCTGTGAGCGGGCATGTATGGCAGAAGGAGGAAGGATGCTGTTTGGCAAGGAGGCTGGGGGAGGTGTTACGGTGGCCGCGGCCGTGGAGCCTTTCAAATTAGACATTGAGAAATACATATAGATATGTTATACTTTTAGTTTATAAGTCAGAGGATAGACAGCAGGTGATACGATGGGAGACTCATACATCTATAAGAATCAGAAAAAATTGAGATGGGGATATACCACGGGTACTTGTGCGGCAGCGGCTTCCTTGGCGGCTGCCGTTATGTTGCTTGGGAGGAACAGGACGGAGCAGGTGTCGGTTGAAACACCAAAGGGCATAAGGCTGGATTTGGAAGTGGAGGATATTTCCATGGGGCAGCGTGCTGTTTCCTGCGGCGTGAGGAAGGACGCGGGGGATGACCCGGATGTGACGGATGGCCTTGTAGTGTATTCCAGGGTCAGCTTTGTCAGGGAAGAAGATGGCCCGGATGATGTGGGGGAACATGATGGTGGGTATTATGAACATAAAAATAATGATATTTGCCTCAAATTAACTGGTGGGGTGGGAGTGGGACGGGTTACAAAGGAAGGATTAAGCTGCGAAGTGGGAAAATCAGCCATCAATCCTGTGCCGCGCCAGATGATTTTCAGACAGGTGGAGGACATCTGTGCCAGATACCGGTACCGGGGTGTGCTGTGGATTGAAATCAGCGTACCGGGGGCATTGGAGGTGTCTGGGCGTACCTTTAACAGTAAGCTGGGAATCCTGGGAGGAATCTCTATCCTGGGAACCAGCGGCATGGTGGAACCCATGAGTGAAACAGCGCTTTTGGAAACCATCCGCCTGGAGCTGCGGCAGAACGTGCTGGCGGGACATTGCCGGCTGGTGGTGACGCCCGGGAATTATGGGGAGGCATTCCTGAGGGATCATCTGAAGATTGGGCTTGAACAGGCTGTGAAATGCAGCAATTTCATCGGAAACACCATTGATATGGCTGTGGAAGAAGGGGCAGGGGGAATCCTGTTGGTGGGGCATGGAGGCAAACTTATCAAGCTGGCGGCAGGAATCATGAACACGCACTCGTCCGCGGCCGATGGGCGCATGGAAGTGCTGGCGGCTTATGGCGCGGCCTGCGGGGCTGATTCCTGTCTGGTAAACCAGATCCTGGAGGCCATTACGGTGGATGAAGGGCTGCGGCTGTTGGAAACCAGGGAAGGCCTCAGGGACCAGGTGATGGAGCGGGTGATGGAACGTATAGAGGGACATTTAAAAGGGCGTGCAGCAGGGCGGCTTGAGATTGAAGCAGTGGTATTTACCAATGAGAGAGGGATTCTTGGTGCTACCAGCGGGGCTGCCGTGATGCTGGAACGCATTGCAGATAACCCATAATCATGAAAGGCGGATATTCTATGGTACATATAGTAGGAGCAGGCCCGGGCAGCCCGGACCTGATAACGGTAAGGGGACAACGGCTTCTTGGAGAAGCTGACGTGGTTATTTATGCAGGTTCCCTGGTGAATCCGGAGCTTCTGGCCCTTGCAGGGGAAGGGGCGGCTGTGTATGACAGCGCAAGGATGACGCTGGAAGAGGTGATGGATGTTGTGGAGCAATCCCACCGGGCAGGCCTTGCTGTTGTGCGGCTGCATACAGGCGACCCATGTTTATATGGGGCCATCCGGGAGCAGATGGACTGGATGGACAGGAAAGGAATCCCATATGACATATGCCCTGGTGTAAGCTCTTTCTGCGGCGCTGCATCTGCCCTTGGGATGGAGTATACCCTTCCGGATGTGACCCAGAGCGTGGTAATCACCAGGATGGCCGGCAGGACGCCGGTGCCGGAGAAGGAATCCATACGCAGCTTTGCAGCCCATGGGGCTTCCATGGTGATATTCCTGAGCACGGGTATGCTGGAGGAATTGTCACAGGAACTGACGGCAGGCGGATACAGGGAGGATACGCCCGCTGCCATTGTTTACAAAGCCACGTGGCCCGGGGAAAAGGTGGTGCGCTGTACCGTGGGTACGCTTAAGGAGTCTGCGCAGCGGGAAGGGATAAGGAAGACGGCGCTGATTATCGTGGGGGATAGTGTGGCTCAAAGCGGATATGAACGGTCCAAGCTGTATGACCCTGTATTCACGACTGAGTTCAGGACAGGGCGGGAAGATGCTGGTATGGGCAATATCAGGCCAGGCACCATGTATGTGGTGGGAATGGGGCCGGGGAGCATGGACCAGATGACAGGCGCTGCCCTGGAAGCGTTAAAGCGCTGTCAGGTCATTGCCGGATATACGGTTTATGTGGATTTAATCCGTGAGCATTTTCCTCATAAACAGTTCCTGACAACGGCAATGACAAGGGAAGAGGAACGGTGCCGGAGGGCACTGGAATGCTGCATGGAGGGCAAGGACACGGCCATGATATGCAGCGGAGACGCGGGCATCTATGGCATGGCGGGTCTGATACTGGAGCTGGCGGGACAATATCCCGGAGTACAGGTGGAAATCGTGCCGGGGGTTACGGCTGCCAGCGCAGGCGCTGCGGTGTTGGGAGCGCCTTTGATGCATGACTTTGCGGTCATCAGCCTCAGTGACAGGCTGACTCCTTTGGATGCCATATGGAACCGGGTGGAGTCGGCTGCCCAGGCGGGCTTTGTCATCTGCATGTATAATCCGGCCAGCAAGGGAAGACCGGATTATTTCAGGCAGGCATGTGAGCGGATCCTTAAGTACCGGGGTGAGGATACGGTGTGCGGCCTTGTATCCAATATAGGCAGGGACGGACAGCACATGGAGGTGATGAGCCTGGGGGAAATGAAGGACAGGGCTGTGGATATGTTTACAACCGTCTATATAGGCAGCCCGCAGACAAGGAAAATCGGGCAGTATATGGTAACTCCCAGAGGCTACAGGTATGAGGGATGACAATGCATGGAATGATATGGCGGAAAAGGGCAGCCGGATAAGGCAGAAAAAGGCAGTCCTTTTTGCAGGAACAACGGAAGGGCGTCTGCTTGCAGCGTATCTGGCAGGCCTTGGCTGCCGGACGGTTGTGTGTGTGGCAACGGAGTATGGGCGGGATGTTCTGGAGGGGGGAAGCCCGGATAACAGCAACCCGGATAACAGCCTTCTGGATATCCGGCAGGGCCGCCTGGACCGGGAGTCCATGGAGGAACTGCTGGAAGAAGTCCGGCCGGGGATGGTGATTGACGCCACCCATCCATATGCAACGGAGGTGACGGAGAATATTAAACAGGCATGTAAGGCATTTCCTCAGATCCGGTTCATCCGTTGCCTGAGAAGGGAAAGCAGCCCCACAGGTGATGATGTCATCCATGTGCCGGATGTAAAAGCCGCGGTTCGGTGGCTGGCAGGACGGGAGGGCAGCATACTGGTCACGACAGGCGTTAAGGAGCTTTCTGCTTTCAGCAGTCTTCCGGATTACCGGCAGAGGATATTCGCCAGGGTGCTGCCGTCTGTGGAATCCGTGGACATATGCAGGAAGCTGGGATATGAAGGACGGCATATCATTGCCATGCAGGGACCGTTTTCAACGGAAATGAACCTGGCCCTGTTAAGGGAGTTTCAGTGCCGGTTCCTGGTGACAAAAGACGGCGGAAGGGCCGGGGGGATGGATGGGAAGCTGGAGGCTTCCAGGGCGGCAGGGGTACAGGCCGTGCTGATTGACAGGCCGGAACGCGCCGGGGGTATTTCCCTGGAGGATGTAAAAATACAGATAAAGGAGTGGATGGAACATGAGAGATGAGAACACATTTTCCCAGGAGCTTCGGCCGGTCGTGTATCTGGTCGGTATCGGTATGGGAGGGGAGGACCAGCTCACCGGACGGGCCATGGACTGCCTGGAAGCTGCCCAGGTCATAACCGGGGCTGACCGGATGCTTGAGAGTGTGCACCCTTACACCGAGGGAAAGCGTGTGTTTTCCGCCTACAAGCCCAGTGAGATGGTACAATGGCTGGGAAGCTTTAAGTGGGAGGAGGCGGCGCTGGTGCTTTCCGGCGACACCGGATTCTACAGCGGTGCGGAAGCAGCTGCCAAGGCATTCATGAGGGAAGGATGGGATGTGGAATATGTTCCGGGTGTGTCCAGCCTGTCCTACTTTTGCGCCAGGCTGGGGAAGAGCTGGCAGAACGTCCATCCAATCAGCAGCCATGGGCGGGAGTGCGATGTGGTGGCCCATATAAGGAACCACAGGTCCTGCTTTATCCTGCTGGGCGGACCAGGAAGCGTGTCCTCCCTGTGCAGGCAGCTGGTGAGCAGCGATATGAGCCATGTGAATATATGGGCCGGAGAAAATCTCTCATATGAAGATGAACGTATTACCTGGGCGATGACGCCTGCTGAACTTATCATGGAGGATGAGCACCGGCCCTTTGGAAGCCTGGTATGTGTCCTGGTGGAAAATGACGAAGCGCTTGAGGGACAGCTTTATCCGGTAAAGGGGCCTGAGGACAGTGAGTTCATCCGGGGACAGGTTCCCATGACAAAGGCAGAGGTGCGCAGGCTGTCATTGGAAAAGCTCCGCATTGGGGATGGGGCTGTCTGCTATGATATCGGGGCAGGGACTGGTTCCGTGGCAGTGGAGATGGGGCTGGAAATCCGGCGCAGGGGAGGCAATGGGGAGGTTTATGCCATTGAGCGCAGCCTGGACGCCCTTCAGCTGATACAGTCCAACTGCCAGAAATTCCATGGAGGCTGGCAGGGCTTCCATATTGTGGAGGGCGAGGCGCCGGAGGCAATGGACGGACTGCCGATGCCGACCCATGCGTTTATCGGAGGAAGCGGCGGGAAGATGCCGGCAATCGTGGAGGCGCTTCTGGCAGCCAATCCACAGGTAAGGATTGTGGCAAATGCCATTACGCTGGAAACTGTTGGGGAGATTCTGGACTGCATGAGGAAGTTCGGATTCCAGGATACGGAACTGACCCAGGTACTGGCGGCAAAGGTGGAAGTGGTTGGCGCCTATCATATGCCAAAAGCACAGAATCCGGTTTATGTTGCAGTGATGCAGAACCCGTCTTTGGACAGTGAGGAGATCCAATGGCAGGAGTTATGATAGCTGCTCCTAAAAGCGGCAGCGGAAAGACCATGATTACCTGCGGCCTCCTTAAACTCCTTGACAGGAAAGGATGGAACCCGGCCCCCTTCAAATGCGGCCCTGATTATATTGACGGCCTGTTCCACAACAAGGTTCTGGGATTGGAAAGCGGGAACCTGGACAGCTTTTTTGAGGAACCGGACCATATGCGTGAGAAAATTTCTCACATATCTGCAGGCCGTTTTGTGGTGGCCGAGGGAGTCATGGGTTACTTTGACGGTTTAGGAGGAATTTCCGCGAAGGGCAGTACGTGGGAAATCTCCCAGATCCTTGAACTGCCTGTCATCCTGGTGGTGGATGCCAAGGGAGCCAGCCTGTCTCTGGCGGCCCAGGTCAAGGGATTCCTGGAATATGTCCCCAGGGATGAGGAAGGAAAAGAAATCAAGTGTGTCAACCGGATCGGAGGTATCCTGTTTAACCGCATATCCCCCATGATATATGGAAGGGTAAAGGCGCTCATAGAGGAACAGCTCCACGTTCCGGTCATCGGCTATGTGCCGGAGCTTGATTTCCTCCAGGTGGGAAGCAGGCACCTGGGCCTGGTCCTGCCGGATGAGATAGACGGGCTTAAGGGACAGATGGAGCGGCTGGCTGACTGCATGGAAAAGACAGTGGATCTGGATGTGCTCTCCATGATTAGCGGCGGTAAGGGAGAAGCAGCGGAATTAAATCCTGGGAGGGGGCATCGTGCCCGGCCGGGAAAAGCGGATTCAGGCAGGGAGCATCGTGCCCAGCAGGGGAATCCGGATTCTGACAGAAATCAATATCCGAATCCAGGGAAGGCGGATTCCGATGAGATGAATTGCCGTCAGATGTGGTGTGGAAAAAGTGGAACGGCACCTTTTGCTCATGGATGTGAAAAAAACTCAGACAGACAGTTTTACCTGGGCGTGGCCCTGGACGAGGCGTTCTGCTTTTACTACAGGGACAACCTGAACGCCCTGGAACATGCAGGGGCCAGGCTGGTATACTTCAGTCCCCTCCACGATGAAACGATACCGGATTATCTGGACGGCCTGCTTTTTGGAGGGGGATATCCCGAGAATTATGCAGGGGAACTGGCTGGCGGTATATCCATGCGTTCTTCGGTGGCTGATGCGGCGGGCCGGGGAATGCCCATATTGGGAGAATGCGGAGGTTATCTATACCTGCTTGAGACATTGCAGGGCATTGACGGGAAGGACTATCCGATGGCGGGCGTGCTGCCCGGCCGCGGCTTCAGGGGAGATAAAAAGGGACGTTTCGGTTACATCACCCTTAGCCCGGACGGAACCCTTCCGTACATACTGCCGGGCATGGAGATAAAGGGCCATGAGTTTCATTACTGGGACTGTGAATGCGGGGATGAGGAATACAGGATGACAGCCAGGAAACCGGTGGGCGGCAGGTCATGGCGCTGCATGCGGACCAGGGGGGATGTGATGGCTGGCTTCCCCCATCTTTATTATCCCTCCTGTCCTGGATTTACAGAGCGGTTTGCAGACAGATGCATCATATTTGGAAGGAAAATGGGACATGAATCTTGATGAAGTGGTAAAGTCAGTAAAACAGGCTGATGAGGCAGCCGTGAAACAGGCCCTCAGGCGCTGGGACCAGGTGGCAAAACCCCTTAACAGCCTGGGGGTCCTGGAGGAGGACATTGTGCGGATTGCGGGGGCATCCGGCACAGCCGCAATCGATATCAGTAAGAAGGCCATTGTGGTGATGTGCGCTGACAATGGAATCGTGGAGGAGGGGGTGACCCAGACCGGACAGGAGGTCACTGCCATTGTGGCGGGAAACATGGCAAAGGGCTGTTCCTGTGTCTGCATCATGGCCGGGAAAGCCGGTGCGGATGTCATCCCCATTGATGTGGGGATAGCTGGTCATGACCCCATTCCCGGCGTGCTTCCAAGAAAGATTAAAGAGGGCACGCAGAATTTCCTGAAGGCCCCGTCCATGAGCCGCGGCCAGGCCCTAAGGGCCATGGAGGTGGGAATCAGGCTTGCGTATGAACTGAAGGAAAAGGGATATGGGCTGGCCGGCTCCGGGGAGATGGGGATTGGCAATACAACCACCAGCAGCGCAGTGCTGTCCGTGCTTCTTGACCAGGAGCCGGACGCGGTAACCGGGCGCGGCGCAGGGCTTACCACGGATGGATACAGCCGGAAAATCCAGGTCATAAAAAATGGGATTGCCCTTCACCGGCCGGACCGGTCAGATCCGGTGGACGTGCTTGCCAAGGTGGGGGGATTTGATCTGGCGGCCCTGGCTGGTTTTTACATAGGATGCGGTATGGTACGTCTTCCTGTGGTGCTGGATGGCCTGATTACCGGTGCGGCAGCCCTGGCAGCAGTTAGGATCTGTCCCCAGGTCAGGGATTTTTTGCTGGCTTCCCATGTTTCGGCAGAGCCTGCAGGGGAAATGGTGCTGGACGCCCTGGGCCTTCGGCCTGCCATCCGGGCCGGGATGTGTCTGGGGGAAGGGACTGGGGCGGCTGCACTTTTTCCGCTTCTTGACATGGCGGCAGCCGTATACACGCAGATGAGCAGTTTTGAGGAAATCCAGGTGGGCCAGTATGAACACCTGGTCTGATACATATCTGACATCAACGGTACCGGAACAGTATTCCATGAAATCCGAAGGGAGGAGTGGCCTGTGATTTATCTCGTGACAGGCGGCAGCGGCAGCGGCAAATCAGAATACGCGGAGAACCTTGTGATGGCCTCAGGCTGCCCTGTGCGTTATTATGTGGCAACCATGACCGTGTATGGGGAAGAGGGAAAGGCGAAGGTCCTCCGCCACCAGGAACTGCGCAGGGGAAAGGGATTCATCACAGTGGAATGCCAGGCAGATGTGGGTACGGCCCTGCGCGGTATCAGGAACAGCAATCAGGAGAAGGCCATCCTGCTTCTGGAGTGCGTGTCCAACCTGGCTGCCAACGAGATGTTTGCAGATGGGGGGGAGGGACAGGGAAATGTCTCCATTGACAAGCTGGCAGACAAATTGCTCAAAGACATCCTCTGCCTGGCATCCCAGGTAAAGGATATGGTCATTGTGACCAATGAGGTGGCGTCCGACGGTATCATATATGATTCAGGGACGGCAGGGTACATACGCCTTATGGGACTTGTCAACAGTCGCCTTGGGGCATGTTCCCACCGGGTTGTGGAAGTGGTATATGGAATCCCTGTTGTATGGAAAGGGTAAGGTTAAAAATCCTGTTATACGCAAAAGGATAAAGGAGAGGAGCTGAGTAATGGTATGAATGGAATTTATTCCTGCATAATAGCTGTTTCCATGTATTCCAAGATTCCCATGCCTGCGGTGGAATGGACAGAGGAACGGATGCGCCATGTCATGTGCTTTTTTCCATTTGTGGGACTGGCCCAGGGGGGAGTACTGGGACTGTGGTTTTATCTGGGGCTGGATGTGTTTGCACTGAATCCCCTGACGGCTGCGCTGATAACGGCAGCTATTCCTCTTCTGGTTACAGGCGGAATCCACATGGACGGCTTCATGGATACCATGGATGCCATCCACTCCTATGGTGAACGGGAGAAAAAACTGGAAATCCTGAAAGACCCCCATCTGGGGGCATTTGCCGTCATATCACTGGCAGTCTATCTTCTCCTGTATCTGGGGGTGGTGAATGAGTACGTGCTGTATCTGTCCGGCTGCGAAGGGGATTTTAGGTTCCTGCTTTACGTGATGCCTGGACTGGTATTTGTGATGGAGCGGGCATTCAGCGGGCTCTCGGTGGTCACATTCCCATCTGCCAAAAAGGACGGGCTGGCTGCTGGGTTTGCACGGACCGCACAAAAGCGTACGGACAGGATTGTGCTGGCCGTCTGGCTGGTCATATGCCTGGCCGTTGCAGCTGCCCTGGGATGGAGGGCAGGCGGATTGGCCGGGGCGGCTGTTTTAAGCCTTGGCCTGGGATTGGGCCAGCTCCTTGTGTTCTGGTGGTATTACAGGATGTCATTAAAAGAATTTGGAGGAATCACAGGGGATCTGGCAGGCTGTTTCCTTCAGGTGTGTGAACTGGCCGGACTGGCTGTGCTGGCGGCGCTGTTAAAGACAGGGATACTGGGAGGTCATGTCATATGATTTTGGTTATCGGAGGAAGAAGCCAGGGCAAGAGGGAATTTGTCCAACAAAACCTTATACCGGAGGCGGATGCAGGGACGGTCCGGTGGGCGTCCGGCGGGGACGGGGGATGGGAATCCTATATGAACAGCAGGTACTGCTGTGATTTCCATCTGTTTATCAGACGCCTCATGAGCCATGAGCTTGGGGTTGGAGCCAACGGGGATCCCTGGAAGCCCGGGGATGAAAAACAGATGGAAGAAATCCTGAAAGCCCTGCGGGAAGATGCCCCGGACCGGATTCTGGTGACGGATGAGATTGGCTATGGGATTGTTCCGGCAGATGCCATGGAACGGCAGTACCGGGAGGAAACAGGACGCCTGTGCTGCCTGGCGGCAAAGGAGGCCGATGAGGTCTGGCGGGTCTTATGCGGGCTGGGACAGAGAATAAAGTGACTATGCTGGGACAGGGAATAAAGTGACTATACTGGGACGGGGAGTAAAATGACTATGCTGGGACAGGGAATAAAGTGACCATATGGAGGACGGAATAGGAACATGGCTGGATGGTTTGGATTATGGAAATTACATGGGATGGCGCTGCTTGCAGGATGTGTCCTGGACTGGATCCTCGGCGATCCGTATCATTTCCCGCACCCGGTCCGCCTGATGGGGCGGATGATTACATGGCTGGAAGGATGCATCAGGAAATGGATGGGCGGCAGGGAACTGGCAGCCGGTTTTTCCCTCACAGCCGCCATGTGCGTGGTGTGGTGCCTGGTTCCGTGGGGCGTACTGTATGCATTGCGGCAGATTTCATTTCCTTCCCTCTGGATCCTCCCCTTTTGCGTTGAGACAATCATCTGTTACCAGATGCTTGCAGCCAGAAGCCTGTGCACGGAGAGCATGAAGGTATTCCGCAGCCTGGAGGCCGGGGATGTGGAAGGGGCCAGGACCCATGTGTCCATGATTGTGGGAAGGGATACGGCGGTGCTGGACCAGTCCGGTATTGCCAGGGCTGCCATTGAGACCGTGGCGGAGAATGCGTCCGATGGGGTAGTTGCCCCCTTTCTTTTCATGGCCCTGTTTGGACCGGTGGGAGGAATGTTTTATAAAGCAGTTAACACCATGGACTCCATGATAGGGTATAAGAATGAGAAATATATCCTCTTTGGAAGGGCGGCGGCAAAACTGGATGATATCTTAAATTTCATTCCGTCCCGCCTGACCGGAGGCCTTATGGTGCTGGCCGCCTTTCTCCTTCCGGGAATGGACGGAATCCATGGATGGCGCATCCTGATGCGGGACAGGCATAAACATGCAAGTCCTAATTCAGCCCAGGCCGAGGCTGCATGTGCAGGCGCCCTGCATCTGAGGCTGGCAGGGGATGCCTGGTATTTCGGGACACTGCACAGAAAGCCCTTTATCGGGGATGATGACCGCCCAGTGTGTCCGATGGATATTAAGAAGGCCAACCAGCTCATGTTTACAGTGGAGATGATCCTGATGGCCGCGCTGGCAGCCATCCTGGTCCTGACATGACCTGTACACGATATAAAAGGTGATTATACGGAAAAAGTATTTGTGGAAATAGGATTATACGGAAAACAGTGTTTGTGAAGATTCATGGAAAATAAAATGGACAAAAAGCAGTGTTTGTAAAGGTTTGTAAAGAATGGCTTGAGAGGAGAACCGATTCATGCAGTATCAGCACGGCGGGGATATTTACACCCGGGAAATCGATATGGACTATTCCGCCAATTTGAATCCCCTGGGGCTTCCGGACGGGGTAAGGAAGGTACTGGAATCCTGTATACATACGGATGTGTGCAGCGTATACCCGGACAGCCGCTGCGGGAAGCTGCGGGAGGCGCTGGGCCGGTTTCATGAAGTGCCGGAAGAATGGATTATCTGTGGAAATGGAGCGGCGGACCTGGTGTTCGGACTGGTCCATGCCTGTATGCCAAGGAGAGGACTGGTGACAGCCCCGGCTTTTTCCGAATATGAACAGGCAATGGTGACATGCGGATGCAGGGTGGACCACCTGTTCCTGGAGGAAAAGGAAGGATTTTCGCTGGATACGGAGGTCCTTCTCCAGCGGATTACAGGGGCGGCAGGGGAAGGCAGGCCATATGACATGGTATTCCTGTGCAATCCCAATAATCCAACAGGCATACCTGTACCGGCAGGGGAAATCAGACGGGCGGCGCAGGTATGCCGTGGTTCTGGCACGCGCCTTATCATGGATGAATGCTTCTGTGATTTCCTGGATGGACCGGAGGCATGCTCCGTGATTCCGTTCCTGGAGGAATACCCCAATCTTTTTGTGCTCAAGGCATTTACCAAGCTGTATTCCATGGCAGGACTGCGGCTGGGATACGGTCTTTGCAGTGATGGACACCTCCTTGAACGCCTGGGTGAGGTGAGGCAGCCTTGGTCCGTGTCGGGCCTTGCCCAAAAGGCAGGCGAGGCAGCCCTTAAAGAGCAGGATTTCGTCAGACGTACGAGGGAAGTGGTTGGGACGGAACGGGAATGGATGCGGGTAGAACTGGAAAAACTTGGGTTTACCGTATATGACTCCCAGGCCAACTATCTGTTTTTTAAGGTATTTCAAGGAAAAGGGGATGCCGGGCCGGACAGAGGGGATACTGGGCCGGACAATGGAGATGCCGGACAAGGCAGCCCCGCGGGGCGGGACATGGAAATGCCCGCAAAAGGCTGGCTGTACCACCGGTTGTTGAAGCACAAGGTGCTCATACGGAGCTGCAGCAATTATCCAGGACTCAATTCCTCCTTTTACCGGGTCTGTGTAAAGACAAGGGAAGAGAACCAACGGCTGATGGAGTACATGACGAAAGCAGTAAAAGAAGAAACAGGGCAAGGCGGGATGGCTTAAAGTGAACAGCACAGCCCCCAAAAGAGCGAACAGAGGAGAACGATAATGGCGAGACCAATCATGATTCAGGGAACCATGTCCAATGCGGGAAAAAGTATCCTGGCAGCCGGACTTTGCCGTATATTCATGCAGGACGGATACAGGACCGCGCCCTTTAAATCCCAGAACATGGCATTGAATTCCTATATTACATCGGAGGGCCTGGAGATGGGACGGGCACAGGTGGTCCAGGCAGAGGCGGCAGGCATACGCCCCCATGTGGATATGAACCCAATCCTGCTGAAACCCACCACGGATGTGGGATCCCAGGTGATTGTCCATGGCATTTCCAGGGGCAACATGAAGGCCAGGGATTACTTTGCCATGAAACGCAGCCTGATTCCGGAAATCATGGCATCCTATGAACGGCTGTCCAATGCCTATGACATCCTTGTCATTGAGGGCGCGGGAAGCCCGGCGGAAATCAATCTCAAATCAGACGATATCGTGAACATGGGCCTTGCAAAGCTGGTGGACGCCCCGGTGCTGCTGGCAGGTGATATTGACAGGGGCGGTGTGTTTGCCCAGCTTTACGGCACCGTGGCCCTTCTGGAGCAGGAAGAACGGCAGCGGATTAAAGGGCTTATCATCAACAAATTCCGGGGGGACAGGTCCATACTGGACCCCGGGACCGCGATGCTGGAACAGCTGTGCGGCATACCGGTCATGGGGGTGGTGCCCTACATGGATGTGGATATTGAGGATGAGGACAGTTTAAGCGCCCGTCTGGACAATGGTCAGGCCCCCGGTCTGGTGGACCTGGCGGTCATCCGTCTGCCCAGGATATCCAATTTCACGGATTTTAATGTGTTTTCCAGGATACCCGGGGTATCCCTGCGCTATGTTTCCAGGGTTTCAGAACTGGGGACGCCGGATCTGGTATTCCTTCCGGGTACGAAGAATACCATGGATGACCTGCTGTGGATGCGCCAGAACGGCCTGGAGGCCGCAGTGCTTAAGCTGGCTCATAAACAGATACCCATATGGGGAATCTGCGGCGGATACCAGATGCTGGGGGAAGTGCTCAGGGATGTTTCCGGTGTGGAGTCCGCAGGCGGCAGGGAGGTTCCAGGTATGGGGCTGCTGCCGCTGAGGACTGAGTTCCAGGAGGAAAAGGTAAGGACCCAGGTGGAAGGTTCCCTGGGAGAACTGGACGGTGTCCTGGCGCCCTTATCAGGCCGATGCATCAGCGGCTATGAAATCCATATGGGCCGCACGTCCATTGACCGGGAACATGGGGCCATGGATACCGCAATGCTGGTGTCCTGGCGCCGGGAACCCGTCATCTGCCGCCCGGCCTCCTATGTGATGGAGGTACAGGATACGGATCAGCAGGGCTGTGAGAGGAAACGGGTGAAGGAGGACGGATGGAACCGGGGGAATATCTACGGGGCCTACATCCATGGTATGTTCGACCATCCGGGGATAGCGGAGACGATTGTATCCTCACTGGCGGCACGGAAAGGGATATCCATGGATGAGGTCAGGGAAGGGGATTATGAAGCCTACCGCCAGCAGCAGTATGATAAGCTGGCAGATGTACTGCGGTCCAGCCTGGATATGGATGCCATTTATAAGATGATGGGGTTATAGGGCGCAAAGACAGCTTTTTAAGGTAATGGCGGCAATGGACCCGTAACAGACCAATAGCAGACCGGCCATGGGATGTCAGACGAAACAGTAACAGAACGGCAGCAGGGGCTTTGGGATACCATGCTCCAGACTGCCATATAAGGAGACAAGACAGAATGTTAAATATACAATTGGAACAGGTGCTTCCCTCGGAGATAGAGCGCCGCAGTTTTGAACTGATTGACCAGGAGCTGCAATCCATGGGAATCCGCCTGGAGCCGGAACAGGAGCCGGTCATCAAGCGGGCCATCCATACAACGGCTGATTTTGAGTATGCCGGGAACCTGGTGTTCTCTGAACACGCGGTGCAAAAGGGGATTGACGCCCTCAGACAGGGGGCTGTAATCATCACGGACACCAATATGGGATGGTCCGGGGTGAATAAGAAGAAACTGTCTTCCCTGGGAGGGGAAGCGCTCTGCTTCATGGCAGATGAGGACGTGGCCAGGGAGGCGGCTGAAAAGGGGACCACCAGGGCAGTGGCCAGCATGGAGAAGGCGGCCCGGTTATTTGGAAGGAACCGTCCCTGTATCTTTGCCATCGGCAATGCCCCCACTGCCCTGATCCGTCTTTATGAACTGGTGAAGGAGGGGAGCATTACCCCGGCCCTGGTCATAGGGGCGCCGGTAGGTTTCGTGAACGTGGTCCAGTCCAAGGAACTGATCCTCACGCTTGGGGATACGCCCTACATCGTGGCAAAAGGAAGAAAGGGGGGCAGCAACGTGGCGGCCGCCATCTGCAATGCCCTCCTTTATCAGATTGGATGATTGGGTAAATGATTTATTTTTTTCCGTTCCAGCAGTAGGTGCAGAGCTTACATGGGGAAATGCCGATGGATTCCACCAGGTCGTCCAGCCTGTGGTAGCGGAGTGTGGTAAAGTTAAGGCGTTTCCTGATTTCCTCCATCATCTCCTTGTAATTACCACTGTCCGGGTTGGCATAGTCTGCCAGCAGTTCATCTGATACGCAGTCACCTTCCCGGTCCTTGATGATACGTCTGGTAATCAGGTCCAGCTCCGAGGAGGAGCGGGAGAAATTAAGATAGGGGCAGCCAAACATCAGGGGCGGGCAGGCGGGCCGGATATGCACTTCCTTTGCGCCGCTCTGGTATAGGAATTCAGAGGTCTCGCCTAACTGGGTCCCCCTGACAATGGAATCGTCAATCAGCAGCAGTTTTTTGCCTCGGATCAGCGCGTCCACGGGAATCAGCTTCATTTTCGCAATCAGGTTGCGCTGGCCCTGGTTCTGGGGCATGAAGGAACGGGGCCAGGTAGGTGTGTATTTGATGAAGGGGCGTGCAAAGGGGATGCCGGATTCATTGGCATAGCCGATGGCATGGGCGATTCCCGAATCAGGTACGCCGGCCACCACGTCAGGCCTTGCCTCGTCCCGTTTGGCCAGAAGCTTTCCGCATTCATAGCGCATGCTCTCCACGTTCACCCCTTCGTAGGTGGAGGTGGGATAGCCGTAGTAGACCCAGAGGAAGGAACAGATTTTCATCTCCTGTCTTGGGGGACTCATGGTTTCCACTGATTCCGGGGTCATGAAGACGATTTCGCCGGGGCCAAGCTCCTTGTAGTCGGAGTAGCCCAGGTTGATAAAGGCAAAGCTCTCAAATGAGGCGCAGAAAGCGTCCTCCTTTTTTCCGATTACAACAGGTGTCCTGCCGTATCTGTCCCTGGAAGCGTAGATGCCTTTTGGGGTCAGCAGCAGTATGGTCATGGAGCCTTCAATCCGCTCCTGGGCATACAACAGCCCTTCCACCAGGGAAGACTTCTGGTTAATCAGGGCAGCCACCAGCTCCGTGGAATTGATGCGCCCGTGACTCATTTCCATAAAATGTATATGTCCGTTCCTGTATGCTTCCTGTATCAGCTCGTCCTGGTTGTTGATCTTGCCCACCGTGGTGATGGCAAAACTTCCCAGGTGTGACTGGATTAATAAGGGCTGGGGTTCGTTATCGGAAATACATCCAATCCCAAAATATCCCTCCAGCTCGTTTAAATCGCCGTCAAATTTTGTACGGAACGGGCTGTTTTCTATATTATGGATGGAGCGGGCAAAGCCCTGTTCCCCATACACGGCCATGCCGCCGCGCTTTGTACCAAGATGGGAGTGGTAATCGACTCCGAAAAAAAGATCCAATGTACAGCTGTTCTTAGATACAACACCAAATATTCCGCCCATGTATATTCCCTCTTTGATAGTAGTGGTCTGTCATTCTGCCTGTTACAGGACTTATCATAACATATATTAGCATTAAAGGACAATATGAATGATATATTATTTATACTTATAATGCCTCATAAGCAGTGCAGGACATCCGGGGAATTGCAAAATAATAGGACTCATTGTATAATTAATGGATATATTAACAGCCAGGATTTCAGAAAGATATTTTATCATAGAGGAGAAAAGGGGCATTCATATGGACTTATACAGGATTATTCTGGTGGATGACGAGGAAGAGGTCAGACAGAGCATCATCAGGAAGATTAACTGGACAGAAGCAGGGTTTCAGGTTGTGGGGGACGCGGAGAACGGGGAGGACGCCATGGAGAAGGTGGAGGCCCTGGAGCCGGACCTGATCCTTACGGATATCCGTATGCCGTACATGGACGGGCTGACCCTGGCGGAGAAGGTGCGCCAGAAATATCCCTCCATCAAAATCGTCATATTTTCCGGATACGATGACTTTGAATACGCCAAGCAGGCCATCAAGCTGAATGTGACGGAGTATATATTAAAGCCCGTGAACGTGGAGGAGCTGACCGCCATCTTAAAGCGCATCAAATCCAACCTGGACGAGGAAATTGAACAGAAGCGGAATGTAAGCCTGCTGCGGGAGAACTATATCAAAAGCCTTCCCATCCTGCGCGAACAGTTCATCAACGAGCTGATCAGTTATCCGGTGCCGGAAGAAACCGTGGCCGACCGTCTGCAGGAATATGACATACCCCTTGCCGGGGCCAAGAAGTGGGTGGCTGCCGCCATTGATATCGAGCCGGAGGAAATCCGGGGCAGCGCCATGCTCCCCCTGCACAAGGAGAAGGACCTGATTCCCATCTCCGTGATGCAGATCGTGGAGGAGAAGTTAAGGAATTACTGCCGCTGCGCCCTGGCCACCTCGGCCAGGACGGCGGCGGCGGAGATTGCGGTCATTGCGGCCATTGACGGGGAGAACAGCCAGACCGGGCTGATTGATGTATTGGGTGATATCTGCAAGGAGACAAAGAAAATCCTGGAGGTCCCCATCACGGTGGGAATCGGCCACGGGTGCCAGGCGTTGTCTGAAATCAGCAGTTCCTACAAGGCTGCGGTGGACGCCCTTGGATACAAGGCCATCGTGGGAAGCGGGAGCACCATCTACATCAATGACGTGGAGCCGGTCAGCGGCGGTAAGCTGCAGTTTGACGGCAAGGACGAGGCGGAGCTGATTGCGGCCATCAAGTTCGGCCCCAGGGAAAAGATAGAGGAAGCCGTGCGCAGCGTCATGGATAAGATGAGCGATGCAAAGGTGCATTTCCGCCAGTGCCAGGCTTATATGCTGAGCGTGTCCAGCAGCATCATACAGAGGATCCAGCAGCATGACCTGGATATGGCCCAGATCCTGGAGGAGGGGGAGGAGCACGAGGATACCTTTGCCCTGATTCCCAAGATGCAGAAAAAAGAGGATTTCAGCCAGTGGCTTCTGTCCGTGGCCCTGCGGATGAACCAGGTGATGAACCAGGAACGTGACAACACCATGAAGCAGGTAATCCAGGAGGCCAAGGAATATATCATGGACAATTACCAGGATCCGGACCTTTCCGTGGAGAAAATCTGCCGCCACCTGCATATGAGCCCGGCCTATTTCTCCACCATGTTCAAGAAGGAGACGGGACAGGCTTACATCGCCTACCTGACCGAGGTCCGGCTCAACAAGGCGGTGGAGCTGCTCAATAAGACCGATGACAAGACCTATGTGATTGCATCCAAGGTGGGGTATCAGGAACAGAACTATTTCAGCTATGTGTTCAAGAAACGCTTCGGGATTTCCCCCACTAAGTTCAGGGGAGCGAAAAGGTAAGGAGATGGACATGCTTTTTGAAAAGCAGAGGCAGGGGGTGCAGAAGGCCAGCATCCGCTACATCATATTCATTTATTTTACGCTGACCGCCCTGGCTGCCAGCGTATTCATCGGAATTTCCCTCTATACAAGGCTGTCGGGACAGATGGCGGACACCATACAGGAAGAGAACCAGATACTGATTAACCAGATTAACCGTTCCATGGATTCCTACCTGCAGACGGTGATGAAGCTGTCCGATTCCCTTTATTACGGCGTAATCAAGAACGCAGACCTTTCGGACGGTTCCATTGGCAGCGAGATTACCCTTCTCTATGACAATAACAAGGATAATATTGAAAATATCGCCCTGCTGTCCAAGACCGGGCAGATGCTGGAATCCGTGCCCGCGGCCAGGCTCAAATCCAATATAGACGTAATCGACGAGAACTGGTTCCAGAACACCCTTTTAAAGACGGAGAACCTTCATTTCTCCACACCCCATGTACAGACAATCTTCGATGGAAGCGAAAGCCAGTACCGCTGGGTCATTTCCATGTCAAGGGCAGTGGAAATCACCAACGGTCCCTATACGGACCAGGGCGTGCTGCTCATTGATATCCGCTACAACAGCCTGGAACGGCTGTTTGACGGCGTGAACCTGGGCAACGGCGGATATGCGTACCTGATTAGCAGCGATGGGGAAATCATCTACCACCCAAAGGCCCAGCTTATCGACTCCGGCATTGTCAGGGAGAACAACCTGGAGGCGGCCGGCCTTAAGGACGGCAATTACGAGGAGGTATTCGGCGGGGAAAAGCGGATTGTGTCCGTGAAGACCGTGGGATATACGGGATGGAAGATTGTGGGCGTGACGCCTCTTGACGGCATGTCCCTCAACAACATCAAGACAAAGCTTCTGATGGTGTTCATCATCGCCTTCGTGCTGTTCATCCTCTCCATCATCAACTCCTACATTTCCACCAGGATCACGGATCCCATCAAGGAGCTGGAGAAGGCGGTCAATGAGATTGAGGAAGGAAACCTGGAGGTGGAGGTGAAAAGCGCCGGTTCCTATGAGATACAGCATCTGGGCACTTCCATCCAAAGCATGGCCAGACGGATCCGGAAGCTGATGAACGATATTGTGGCGGAGCATGAATCCAAGCGGAGAAGTGAATTTGACACCCTCCAGTCCCAGATCAACCCCCATTTCCTCTACAATACCCTGGATATCATTGTGTGGATGATTGAAAATGAAAAGCAGTCCGAGGCCGTGAAGGTGGTGACGGCCCTTGCAAGATTCTTCCGCATCAGCTTAAGCAAGGGAAAGAGCATCATCCCGGTAAGGGACGAGCTGGAGCACGTGCGCAATTACCTGATGATCCAGCATATGCGCTATAAGAATAAATTCACCTATGCCATTGAGGCAGATGAGGATGTCCTGGAACTGGCAAGCTTAAAGCTCATGCTCCAGCCCCTGGTGGAAAATGCCATTTACCACGGCATGGAGTTCATGGACGGGGACGGGGAAATCCTGGTCAGGGCATGGCGCCGGGAGGATGACCTTTATATGAGCGTGTCCGACAATGGCTTAGGCATGACCCAGGAGCAGGTGGACCGCCTGTTCTCAGCCGCGGACCATATGCCCTCAGGCAGGGGTTCCGGTATCGGCGTGAAGAATGTGAATGAGCGGATCAAGCTCTATTTTGGAACTGGTTACGGCCTTGAAATCCAGTCGGAACCAGATGAGGGAACCACGGTGACGGCGCATCTGCCGGCCATTTCCTATCAGGAAGCAAAGAAAGAGGAAGCCTATGTCAAATAAAGGGAAGATTCTCTGGTGCATATGGGCCGGTATCCTGGTCCTGCTGTTTTTGATGTCCTCCACGGACCTTATCATCAAGGAAAAGGAAATCGAGGTATACCCGGTTTCCGTCATCATCGACGGGGACAATGATGACTACTATGTTAATTTAAAAAAGGGCATGGAACAGGCGGCGGTGGAGTTCCACGGGGACGTCAGCTTCATCACCCTTTACGCCGACCATGACCAGGCACAGCAGACGGAGCTGGTGAAACGGGAAATCAGGGATGGGGCGCGGGCTGTCATCCTGGCTCCGGTGAAGCCGGAGGCGGCGGTCAAGGAGCTGGAGGCCATGAATCCGGGCTGCCCGGTCCTCTTTCTTGGCCGTCCCCAGTCCAGCGGCAGGGTGGCGGATACCATCGGTGTGGACAGCCAGGAGATTGGAAGGATGCTGGGGGAGGCCGCTGTATCCCAGGCCCCGAAGGACGTCCCGGTCTATCTCTTTTGCAAGGGGTTAGACTATGGGGATGGCGCCCTGGTCTATGAGGGGGTCAGTGGCGTGCTGGAGGAACATGGGTATGATTACCGGCTCATTGAGAAGAAGAACCAGGACACATATAGGCAGGCTGTCCAGGAAACGGATTCCCCCGGCAGCGGCAAGATCACCATCATAGCCCTGGATGTACAGTCCCTGGACCAGGCAGCCCAGATACTGGAGGAGGACACCATATACCAGGGCAGGGTGTCAGGGCTTTACGGAGTGGGGAGCACCACATCCTTACTCAGGGCGCTGGAAAAGGGGATTGTCACGGGGATGACGGCCTATAACCAGTTTGACGAGGGATATTTAAGCGTGAAGCAGGCGGTGGAAGCCATACAGGGCACGCACCAGAAGCAGGAGACGCGGCTTACGGCCATCTACGTGGATAAGGACAGGCTGAGGGATAAGACATATGAGAAAATGTTCTATCCCATTGAGTAGCGGAAATCGGGAAAATGAAAGGGGTATGGGCCATGAAGCGGAATTGGATTTATTTACTGGCGGTTTGTTTAGGAATCGGCATCCTCATAGGGTTCTGGCAGTACAGGGAAAATGAAGGACAGCGGCAGACAAAGAAGAATTCCATCCGCATCGGGGTCCTTCTCTACCGCGGGGATGATACCTTCATCGGAACCCTGCGCGCAGGCCTGGAGGATAAGGCAAAGGAATATGAACAGAAAACAGGAATTAAGGTGAAGCTGGATATCCTGGACTCCAAGGGAAGCCAGAATACCCAGAACAGCCAGGTGGAGCGCCTGATTTCCCTGGGCTGTGATGCTTTGTGCATCAATAGCGTGGACCGTTCATCGGCTTCCATCATCATTGACAAAGCCATGGATGCGGGGACCCCTGTGGTGTTCTTTAACCGGGAACCGGTGGAGGAGGACATGAACCGCTGGGAAAAGCTGTACTATGTGGGCGCGGATGCAAAGGAATCGGCGGTGCTGCAGGGAGATGCCCTGGTGGATGCATACAGGAAGGATTCCCGCACCCTGGACGCCAACGGGAACGGTCTGGTGAGTTATGTGCTCCTGGAGGGGGAGACCAGCCACCAGGACTCCCTGATCCGTACGGAGTGGTCCATCCAGACCTTGAAGGACGGAGGGGTTCCCCTGGAGAAGATTACAGGGGGGATTGCCAACTGGGACAGGAGCCAGGCTTCCGCCCTGATGGAACAGTGGCTGAAGGAATACCCGGGACAGATAGAACTGGTGGTCAGCAACAATGATGACATGGCCCTGGGCGCTATCGACGCCATGAACCGGGCCGGGATAGGGGCCAATTCCATCAAGGTGGTGGGCATTGACGGCACCCCGGTGGGCATAAAGGCCCTGGAGGAGGGAACCCTCTTCGCCACCGTGGAATCGGACAAGGAACGTTACGCCCAGGCCATATTCGACATTGCCTGGAGCCTGTCCCTGGACCAGGACCCCAAGTCCGTGGTACCGCTGGTCAATGGGAAATATTACTGGTGTCCCCAGCGGGTCCTGACCCAGGAGGAGGCAAAACTGCTTAAAAATAAGTAAGCTCCCATAAAAACCTGATAAAAAAATACAGAATCAAAGAAATTTTATAATCATTCTTTAAAAATCCTATGGAAAAATGCACAACCAGGCCGTATAATGGCCTTGTTGTTAAGCAAAAACAACCAAAGACAATCATAATATTTATAAGGGAGGAATTCAAAATGAAAAAAGCATTAAGTGTTGCCCTTGCGTGTTCCATGGCATTATCACTCGTTGCCTGCGGCGGCGGAAGCAAGCCAACGGAAGCACCAACAACAGCAGCCGCTGGTGGTGATACCACAACTGAGGCAGCAGCTGACACGACGACCGAGGCAGCAGCAGCTGACAGCGGCGCAGAAATGGCCAACAAAGACAAACCATTGGTATGGTTTAACCGCCAGCCATCCAGCAGTGCTACAGGACAGCTGGATATGACAGCCCTGAATTTCAATAAGGATACATACTATGTAGGTTTCGACGCCAACCAGGGCGCTGAGCTTCAGGGTACCATGGTTAAGGATTACATCGAGAAGAACATTGACACAATCGACCGCAACGGCGACGGAATCATCGGTTATGTCCTGGCAATCGGGGATATCGGACATAATGACTCCATTGCACGTACAAGAGGCGTCCGTAAGGCTCTTGGAACAGGCGTTGATAAAGACGGCAACATCAACAGCGATCCGGTTGGTACAAACGCAGATGGCACAGCCACTGTTGTACAGGACGGCTCCATTGAAGTGGGCGGCAAGACATACGTGGTCCGCGAGCTGGCTTCCCAGGAGATGAAGAACTCCGCAGGAGCTACATGGGATGCAGCTACCGCTGGTAACGGAATCGGCACATGGTCTTCCTCTTTCGGCGACCAGATTGATATCGTTGTATCCAATAACGACGGCATGGGCATGTCCATGTTCAACGCATGGTCCAAGGATAACAACGTTCCAACATTCGGCTATGATGCAAACAGCGACGCAGTTGCTGCCATCGCAGAAGGCTACGGCGGCACAATCAGCCAGCATGCAGACGTACAGGCATACCTTACACTTCGTGTGCTTCGTAATGCACTGGACGGAGTTGACATTAACACCGGTATTGCAACACCAGATCCAGCAGGCAATGTCCTGAGTGACGATGTATATGTATACAGGGCAGATGAGCGTTCCTACTACGCCCTGAACGTTGCTGTTACTTCTGACAACTATCAGGATTTCATGGATTCCACCATGGTTTATGCGCCTGTATCCAACCAGCTGGATGCCAGCACAAGCCCTGAAAAGGCTGTATGGCTGAACATCTACAACTCAGCTGATAACTTCCTGGGTTCCACCTATCAGCCACTGCTTCAGAAGTATGATAAGCTTCTCAACCTGAAGGTTGACTACATCGGCGGTGACGGACAGACTGAGTCCAACATCACAAACCGTCTTGGAAATCCAAGCCAGTATGACGCATTTGCCATTAACATGGTTAAGACAGATAACGCAGCTTCATACACATCTCTGCTTGAGCAGTAATAATCATTGAAATAAAAATGTACTGTTAACTGTTATTAGGGAGAAGAAATTCTCCCTAATAATCGGTTTAGACTTAATACTGAAACCAATCAATCTATGTATACAGGAGTAAAATAATGGCAGATAAGAAAGATGATATCGTCTTATCAATACGCGGTATGAGCAAGTCCTTCGGCCGTAACAGGGTTCTGGACCATATCAACCTGGATGTGAAGCGTGGAACCGTTATGGGGCTTATGGGTGAGAATGGCGCCGGCAAGTCAACCATGATGAAGTGCCTTTTCGGCACTTACCAGAAAGACGAGGGAAATATCTTCCTGAATGGCAAGGAAGTAAGCTTTTCCGGACCAAAGGATGCTCTTGAAAACGGCATTGCAATGGTCCACCAGGAACTCAACCAGTGTCTGGAGCGGAATGTGATTGATAATCTGTTCCTTGGACGCTATCCGGTCAATTCCATGGGTGTAATTGATGAAGGCAGAATGAAAAAGGAAGCCGCTGAGCTTTTTAGGAAATTGGGCATGACCGTTAACCTTACCCAGCCCATGGGTCGCATGTCCGTATCACAGAGGCAGATGTGTGAAATCGCTAAGGCCATTTCCTATAATTCCAGAGTGATTGTTCTGGATGAGCCTACTTCCTCCCTGACCGTACAGGAGGTTGATAAGCTCTTCGAGATGATGAGGATGTTAAAAGAGCAGGGAATCGCCCTGATTTATATTTCCCACAAGATGGATGAGATTTTTGAAATCTGCGATGAGATATCAGTGCTTCGGGATGGCAACCTGGTCATGACAAAGAGCACCAAGGATGCAAACATGAATGAGCTGATTGCGGCAATGGTGGGCCGTTCCCTTGATAACCGGTTCCCTCCGGTTGACAATACCCCTGGGGATGTGATCCTGTCCATACAGAATTTATCCACGAAGTTTGAACCTCATCTGCAGGATGTTTCGTTTGACGTAAAAGAAGGCGAGATATTCGGGCTTTACGGCCTGGTGGGGGCAGGGCGGACAGAACTTTTGGAAACAATCTTTGGTGTCCGCACCAGAGCGGCAGGGCGGGTTTATTTCAATAACCGTCTTATGAATTTCAGCAGCGCAAAGGAAGCCATGGAGCATGGCTTTGCCATGATTACTGAGGAGCGGAAGGCAAACGGCCTGTTTTTAAAGGGTGACCTTACCTTTAATACCACCATTGCCAACCTGCAGCAGTACATGTCAGGAATGGCGCTTTCCGATGCAAAGATGGTAAAGGCCACGGCAAAGGAAATAAAAATCATGCATACCAAGTGTATGGGTCCTGATGACATGATTTCCAGCCTTTCCGGCGGCAACCAGCAGAAGGTCATCTTTGGAAAATGGCTGGAACGCAGTCCGCAGGTGTTTATGATGGACGAACCCACAAGAGGTATCGATGTGGGTGCAAAGTATGAAATATATGAGCTGATCATCAATATGGCGAAACAGGGGAAGACAATCATCGTTGTTTCTTCTGAGATGCCGGAGATACTGGGTATCACGAACCGTATTGGTGTTATGTCAAATGGACGTCTTTCAGGAATTGTCAATACAAAAGAGACGGATCAGGAAGAACTTTTGAGGCTCAGTGCAAAATACCTATAAGGGGGATTCATGGATATGGCGAAAGGAAACAATGAGACTCTTACGGCTGAACAGGAGATGCAGCTGCGTCAGCCAATTGAGGATTATGTTGGTGAAATTCAGAAAAAGATTGACAGCCTCAGGACCGATGGTACGAACAGGGTAGTAGCCCTGCAGAACAGTATCGATGCGGCAAAGAGGGACCGTTCCCTTACAAAAGAAGAAAGAGCGAACAGGATTGCTGCCAACAGCGCGGAGATGGAAAAGGCAAAGGCTGTTGAGGCAAAGAATAAAGATGAAATCGCAAAATTGATTTCCGATGCGGAGGGTTACCTCAAGGCGCATTTTGATAAGGACTATTATCAGCCGTTAAAGGCAAGCTGCGAACAGGAAAAGGCGCTGGCAAAGGAAAAATATGACACCAGGGTTGCTGAGCTTAACAAGGAGCATGAAAAGACACTGTCAAAGCTTACCGACCATCAGGAGATTAAGGATGAGAAGTACGTCCATAAGAACCGTCTGTTTGACGCGAAGATGGACTTAGATAAGGAACTTCAGCGCATTAAGGACAGAAGGCATGCTGCTTTTGCATGGCAGTATCATCTGATTGATATGCTCCGTCTGTCCAAATTCACCTTCATGGAGACCAGGGCGCAGAAATGGGAAAATTATAAATATACATTCAACCGCAGGACATTCTTACTGCAGAACGGTCTGTATATTGCCATCATCCTGATTTTCATCGGACTGTGTATTGCTGCACCGGTGGTGAAGAATGTAAAACTGCTTACCTATAACAATATTTTGAATATCCTGCAGCAGGCTTCCCCAAGGATGTTCCTTGCGCTGGGCGTGGCAGGGCTTATCCTCCTTACCGGTACGGACCTTTCCATCGGACGTATGGTCGGTATGGGTATGACCACCGCAACCATCATCATGCACCAGGGTATTAATACAGGCGCTGTGTTCGGACACGTGTTTGACTTCACAGGGATGCCCATCGGCTTAAGGGTTGTATTCGCACTGTTTATGTGTATTGTCCTCTGTACGTGCTTTACGGCAATTGGAGGTTTCTTTACAGCCAAATTCAAGATGCATCCGTTCATATCAACCATGGCCAACATGCTGGTTATCTTTGGTCTTGTCACCTATGCCACAAAGGGCGTGTCCTTTGGTGCCATTGAACCGGCAATCCCGAAGATGATCATTCCAAAGGTAAACGGATTCCCAACCATCATCCTTTGGGCAGTGGCGGCAATTGTAATCGTATGGTTCATCTGGAATAAAACCACCTTCGGCAAGAACTTATACGCAGTGGGCGGCAACCCGGAAGCTGCTGCTGTTTCAGGTATCTCCGTATTCGGGGTAACCATGGGGGCGTTCATCCTGGCAGGTATCCTTTATGGATTCGGATCATGGCTGGAATGCGCAAGAATGGTAGGTTCCGGCTCCGCTGCTTATGGCCAGGGCTGGGAGATGGATGCAATCGCAGCCTGCGTGGTGGGCGGCGTGTCCTTTACCGGTGGTATCGGTAAGATTTCTGGCGTGGTAGTCGGTGTGCTGATATTCACCGTACTTATCTACTCCCTTACCATCCTTGGTATTGATACAAACCTTCAGTTCGTATTCGAAGGTATCATCATCATCACGGCAGTAACGCTTGACTGTCTGAAGTATGTCCAGAAGAAGTAAGATTTGTGGGATGCGGGGAGTGAGGCGCATCCGTCCGTAAGTGGAATGAGGCTGGCTGATCTGCAGCCGGCCTTTTTCTGTCCTATGGTCAGGCCCGCCAAAGGCAGCCAGCCTCTGGCCGGGCTACAGTCCGCAGGCCAGTCTGCTGTTTTGGTATTCGCCGGAGAAGGTTACATCCCTGCCAAACCATTGGGGCGGGGTGAATGTGAGGGCCTCTTCTTCAGTGGGGAACTCTACCTCGGCCAGTATGAGGCCCTTGTAGGTTCCATCGAATATATCCAATTCTATGGTTAGATGATCTGAGCCTTCCAGCGGGATCAGATAACGCGTCTTGGTCAGGATGATGCCGTCCGCCTTTTTAAGCAGATGGGTGTAAGCCTGTTCATTGAGGGGAAGGTTATATTCTTCCCTGGCCATCAGGCCTTTTCCTTTGTAGGTGAGATAATAGCTGTCATCCTCCTTGCGGATGCGCACCACGGGGCTGGTGCACAGGTAAGCCTGCTCAATGGCATGGCAGGGGAATTCCATGTAGTCTGCGGGGACTTGATTCACCAGATATTTCCTTTCAATTTCCATCTTTCATACCTCCAAATACTGTATACATAATGCAATTAGTGGATTTTACTAAGGAATGTTATTTTTTCCATTTTACTATCATATCATTTATCACTTTTCAGAAAAAGACTAAAATGATAAAATAAAAATATTGTGCGTTGTTATGTTGTATTGTGTCAGTATGGCAGGAAAGGGAGAAAATCATGGCAAAGGTTTATGCATTTCTGGCGGAAGGGCTGGAAGAGGTTGAATGTCTTGCGGTAGTGGACGTGCTTCGCCGTTCCGGAGTTGAGGTGACAATGGTTTCCGTGTCCGGAAAGAAAGAGGTCACAGGATCCCATGGAATCCGGTTAATGGCGGATGCGCTGTTTGAGGAGGCGGATCCTGATCAGGCTGATGTGCTGTTTTTGCCGGGTGGGATGCCTGGTACCAATAACCTGAGGGAACACCGGGGGCTTAGGGAAGCCATTGAACGTGCGAATAAGCAGGGACGGAGGGTGGCTGCCATCTGCGCGGCACCCAGTGTCCTTGGAGCCATGGGGCTGTTAAAGGGCAGGACAGCCACCTGTTATCCTGGATTTGAGGAGCAGCTTACCGGGGTATCCTACACAAGCCAGGGCGTTGTCACTGACGGCAATATCACCACTGGCAGGGGCCTGGGATATGCGCTGGATCTTGGCCTTGAACTGATACGTCTTCTTCAGGGACCCCAGCAGGCCCAGAAGATTGCGGCAGCCATCCAGTACAGCCGCGGTTGACTGCAGGAGTGATGGAACCCGCAGGAATAATGAAACTGCAGGAGTGATGAAACTGCAGGAGTGATGAAATCCGCAGGAATAATGGAATTCCCCCGCTTGTGCCGCATCGATGGAAGATGCGGCACAAGCGGGGGAGTTTTTTTGATGTGATGCAAAGTATATCGTTTTAAACGTAAGGCATGACGGATTGCGCATGGGAACCTCAGGACCTGTCTGGCGGCTGCGTCCTGTTTCCTGTGCATCCTTCCTTGCGCACCCGCTTTTTCTCTGCATGGCCTACAATGGTAGTGCCTGCCAGGTCATCCAGACAGTTAATCATGGTCATTCCCCATGTCGTTGAAGGCGTGGACGCTGGCTGCCAGGCCCACAATCTCCAGCGGGAATCCAAGTGACTCCGGGAGGATAGCCAGGATGACGTGCTCATGATCCGCAGTGGTCTTATTCGCGCAGCTTACGGCTATTTGAAAATCCGCGCCATGAGCAGGGTGTCGTAATACCGCCCATCGCTTAGCAGCTTGTCATCGCGCAAAATGCCCTCCTGTACAAATCCCTGATTTTCATACAGCTTGATGGCAGAAGTATTCGTCGCCATCACCCGCAGGGTTAGCTTGTGCAAGCGGGACCCCGTCTCGGCCCAGGTAATGCACCGCCGCAGCATCTCCCCGCCGATTCCCTGCCCCCAGTATTCTTTCAAGACGCATACACCAAACTCGGCCTGATGTCGCAGGCGGACCAAGCGGGAGCCGGCACAGCGGCAATAGGCCACCAGCCGTCCGCCATCCTCCGCCACCAAAAACAGGTGGTTATTTTCCGCCTTATCCCCGGCGATTATAGCGCGCCAGGCGGCTTCATCCAGGTGGGCTTCCCACGGTTCGCGGTCCATGTTTTCTGTCTCTGCATCCAATATAGGCCGCAGCGCGGCCAGTTGTGCGGCGTCGTCTTCGATCGCCTGTCGAATGGTATACAAGTGCTTTTCCTCCTTACTATATAGAGTGGAGTATAAAGTATAGCACGGCGCCAAGGGAATGAAAAGCCCGAATCAGTCTCTTATATGACGAGTAACCCTGCCGTATATGTCATTGTAAACCGCGGAGCCAATCCGTTTGGTGAAGCATGGGGCTTGGGCGTTCCCGCGTGGCTGCGCCGCGCCTGTAATGGTGGTCTGCATCGTCTTGGCTCCCTTCAATATTGATAGGCATGGACTATCCGACCGAAAACTGTGTTTCTGACTGGGGCTGGATATACAGGGAAATATGTACAGGAAATTTATGAAAAAATGCTGGTATTTTCATTTTGAGCATGCTATAATGGTACATTGAAGTGTAGCGCCCTCATGGTTCATGGGCGAATCACATATATTTTAAGGAGGAACCCGTAAAAATGAGTGTACAAGTAGAAAAATTAGAAAAAAACATGGCCAAACTGACAATAGAAGTAGATGCAGCGCAGTTTGAGGATGCAATGAAGAAAGCCTTTAATAAGAATAAGAATAAATTCAATATTCCAGGCTTCCGTAAGGGCAAAGCACCGCGTGCCATGATTGAAAAGATGTATGGCGAAGGCATTTTTTATGAGGATGCTGCTGATGAAGCCATCAATGCAACCTGCATGCAGGCCATGGACGAGAGCGGACTGGAGATCGTGTCCAGACCGGAAGTTGCCGTGGAGCAGATAGGCAAGGACAAGCCATTCATTTATACCGCACTTGTAGCTGTAAGGCCAGAGGTAACCCTGGGCGAATACAAGGGCATTGAAGTTGAGAAGGCAGACGCGGCTGTGACAGCTGAGGATGTGGAAGCAGAACTTAAGAAGGTACAGGAGCAGAATGCAAGGCTTCTGAGCGTTGAGGACAGACCGGTTGCTGACGGCGACAAGACTGTCATTGACTTTGAAGGATTTGTTGACGGCAAGCCATTTGACGGCGGCAAGGCAACGGATTATGAGCTGACCATCGGCAGCCACTCTTTCATCGATACATTCGAGGAGCAGCTGGTTGGCAGGAATATCGGCGAAGAGTGCGAAGTAAACGTAACCTTCCCCGAAGAGTACCATGCGCCTGAACTGGCTGGGAAGCCGGCTACCTTCAAGGTAACCGTAAAGGAAATCAAAGTAAAGGAACTGCCTGCCCTGGATGATGAATTCGCAGGGGAAGTTTCCGAATTTGAGACCATGGATGAATACAAGAAGGATATTGAGGCAAAGATTCTTGAGAGGAAGCAGAAAGAAGCTGCCACTGAGAATGAGAACAGGGTGGTTGACCGGGTTGCTGCCAACGCAAGCCTGGAGATTCCTGATAAGATGGTGGAAAGCCAGATTGACAACATGGTCCAGGATACTGCCCGCCGTATGCAGGGACAGGGCCTGTCCATGGATATGTATATGAAGTATACAGGCATGACCATGGATACCATGAGGGACCAGATGAGGCCGCAGGCACTTAAGAGGATCCAGACCAGACTGGTGCTGGAGGAAGTGGTTAAGGCTGAGGACATCCAGGTCTCTGACGAGAGGCTGGATGAGGAGCTTGCCAAGATGGCTGCAGCTTACCAGATGGAAGTCGATAAGTTAAAAGAATACATGTCAGACCGCGACAAAGAGCAGATGAAGGAAGACCTTGCTGTTCAGGAAGCAGTCGATTTCCTGGTTGCTGAAGCAAAACTGGTATAATTCACACTGGAAAGTCCACGATGGAAAGAATCGTGGAAAGTTATGATACGGGGGGTTTACAGTGTGGGGGCCATACTGTGAATCTCCTGGGTTTTTGTAAGTGAGTATATAATATGACTGTGTGACAGGAGGATGATTATATGAGTTTAGTACCCTATGTCATTGAACAGACCAGCCGTGGGGAGCGTTCCTACGACATCTATTCAAGATTATTAAAAGAGAGGATCATATTCCTGGGAGAGGAAGTAAATGATGTATCCGCAAGCCTTGTGGTTGCACAGCTCCTGTTCCTGGAATCGGAAGACCCGGGCAAGGATATCCATCTGTATATCAACAGCCCAGGCGGTTCTGTTTCTGCAGGCTTTGCAATTTATGATACCATGAACTACATCAAGTGTGATGTGTCCACCATATGTATCGGCATGGCAGCCAGCATGGGTGCATTCCTTCTTGCAGGCGGTGCAAAGGGTAAGCGTTTCGCGCTTCCTAATTCCGAAATCATGATCCACCAGCCATCAGGCGGTGCAAAGGGCCAGGCCACTGAGATTAAGATTGTGGCCGAGAACATTTTAAAGACCAGGAAAAAGTTAAATGATATCCTGGCTGCCAACACCGGAAGGCCCATAGAAGTGATTGAACGCGACACGGAGCGAGACAATTATATGTCTGCCGAAGAGGCAAAGGAATACGGTCTTATTGATGAAATCATCGCTCATCATTAATTGGAAGGCCGGACAGAAGTAAGGATGATTCCCGGTTGGATAAATTGGGTAAAAGCATGAAAGGTTAGGTAACGTATGCCAATTAGACCAGATGACACGATCCGCTGTTCCTTCTGCGGAAGGACTCAGGATCAGGTACGGAAGATGATTGCCGGAGCAGGCAACAACAATGTGTATATCTGCGACGAGTGTATTGAGCTGTGCTCAGAAATCCTGGAGGAAGAGCTGGAGGGGCAGGAAGATTCAGCATCCCCGGCCCTGGCAGATATCCGCCTTCTGAAGCCGAAGGAAATCAAGACATTCCTGGATGAATATGTCATTGGGCAGGATGAGGCAAAGAAAGTGCTGTCCGTGGCTGTTTACAACCATTATAAACGTGTCACATCCTGCCAGAACATGGATGTGGATGTACAGAAGAGTAATATCCTCATGGTTGGTCCTACTGGTTCCGGTAAGACTTACCTGGCCCAGACCCTGGCAAAGATTTTGAATGTTCCATTTGCCATTGCGGATGCCACGGCTCTTACAGAGGCAGGGTATGTGGGCGAGGATGTGGAAAATATACTGTTAAAGCTGATCCAGTCGGCTGATTATGACATTTCCCGTGCTGAGTACGGTATCATATACATTGATGAGATTGATAAGATTACCAAGAAGTCTGAAAATGTTTCCATCACCAGGGATGTATCAGGTGAAGGCGTCCAGCAGGCCCTCTTAAAGATACTGGAGGGAACGGTTGCCAGTGTTCCTCCCCAGGGAGGCAGGAAGCACCCGCATCAGGAACTGCTTCAGATTGACACCACCAACATCCTGTTCATCTGCGGAGGCGCTTTTGACGGGCTGGAGAAGATTGTGGAACAGCGCATCAGCGCCGGCTCCATTGGATTTAACGCAGAGGTGGTTAATAAGAATGATAATGACATTGATGACCTGTTAAGGAAGGTGGAACCAAAGGATCTTACCAAGTTCGGGCTGATTCCTGAGTTCATTGGCCGTGTGCCGGTGATGGTGTCCCTCCAGTCCCTGACCAAGGACGCCATGGTACGCATCCTGTCCGAGCCGAAGAACGCCCTGACAAGACAGTATCAGAAGCTGTTCGAATTGGACAATGTAAAGCTGGAGTTCACCAGGGAAGCCCTGGATGAGATTGCACAGCTGGCCGTGGACCGTAAAATCGGCGCCAGGGGACTGCGCTCCATCCTTGAGACGGTTATGATGGATCTGATGTATGAGATTCCATCAGATGATACAATCGGAATCTGCACCATTACCAAAGGGGTAGTGGATAAGACAGGACAGCCGGAACTGGTATACCGCGATATGCCTCCTGCGTCTGCCCGTAAGCCGATGTCCGACAGGATGCGGGGAGAGGGAAAGACAGGCGAGATTGCGTAGGAGGATGATTCCTGATTAATGAAACCGGGAAAGATGCGGTTCGTTTCTGTGACAATTTAGACAAAGGGAAAGGGCCGCTGCAAACCAGATATGACCCGGATGAAAGCCGTCAAGGCTCTGTCCGGCACCTGTATTGCAGCGGCCCTTTGGATGTTTGACATACAAGAGGTGAAGTTTAAGAATGGCAGAACAAGTGATAATAATGCCCGTAGTGGCACTGAGAGGACTAACCATACTTCCGGGAATGGTGCTGCATTTTGATGTGAACAGGCCCAAGTCCGTAGCCGCTGTGGAAAAGGCCATGGTAGGGGACCAGAGGCTTTTCCTTGTGGCCCAGAGACATCCTGAGATTGTGGACCCTGAACTTGGAGAACTGTACCAGGTGGGCACGGTAGCTGTTGTGAAACAGCTGGTCAAGCTTCCTGGCAAGGTTGTCAGGGTGCTGGTGGAAGGCCTTGAGAGGGGTGAACTGCTGTGTCTGGACTCAGAGGAACCGGCCCTTATAGGGGAAATCGGCTCCATTGAGACGGACGGGGAAGAGCTGGATTATCTGACCCAGGAAGCAATGCTGCGCATTGTGAAGGACAAGCTGGAAGAATATGGAAGGGTAAACCCGAAGATTACGAAGGAAATCCTTCCAAACCTGCTGTCTGTCAGCGGATTGGATGAGATGCTGGACCAGATTGCAATCCAGCTTCCCTGGGATTACACAATCCGGCAGACCGTATTGGAGAATAGTTCCCTGTCAGCCAGGTATGAAGTAGTGATGCATACCCTTATGACAGAGATGGAAATATACAGGATCAAGAAGGAGTTCCAGGAGAAGGTAAAGTCTGACATTGACCAGAACCAGAAGGAGTACATCCTCAGGGAGCAGATGAAGGTAATCCGTCAGGAGCTGGGGGAGGACAACCCCCTGTCAGATGCGGATGAATACCAGAAGAAACTGGACAGCATGAAGGCTGACAAGGAAGTAAAGGAAAAACTCCACAAGGAGATAGAGCGGTTCCGTACAATGCCTGCCGGAAGCCAGGAAGGCAATGTGCTCCGCACGTATATTGAGACGCTGCTGGAACTTCCCTGGAAAAAAGTGTCAAAGGATAATGACGATATCCGGCATGCGGAAAAAATCCTCAATGAAGACCACTATGGTCTGGAGCAGGTGAAGGAAAGGATACTGGAATATCTGGCCGTGCGAACACTGACGAAGAAGGGGACCAGCCCCATCATCTGTCTGGTTGGCCCGCCCGGAACAGGAAAGACATCCATTGCCCGCTCGGTGGCAAGGGCCCTGGGCAAGAAGTATGTCCGCATCAGCCTGGGCGGGGTCAGGGATGAGGCGGAGATCCGCGGCCACAGGAAGACATACGTGGGGGCCATGCCGGGCCGGATCGTGGAGGGCATGAGACAGGCCGGGTACAGCAATCCCCTGATGCTGCTGGATGAGATTGACAAGGTCAGCAGTGATTACAAGGGAGATACCTCCTCCGCCCTGCTGGAGGTGCTGGACGGGGAACAGAATGTAAAGTTCAGGGACCATTATGTGGAGGTGCCCATCGACCTTTCCCAGGTACTGTTCATCGCAACCGCCAATACCACCCAGACCATACCGGGACCGTTATTAGACCGCATGGAACTGATTGAGGTCAACAGCTATACGGAAAATGAAAAATTCCATATTGCCAGGGATTATCTGGTGGCCAAACAGATGGGACGCAACGGGTTAAAGGACAGCCAGATTACATTTTCCGATAAAAGCCTGGAAAAAATCATACACAACTATACCCGGGAGGCAGGCGTCCGCAACCTGGAGCGCCGCATTGGGGATGTGTGCAGGAAGGCTGCAAGGCAGTTCCTGGAAAATAATAAGAAATCCATCAAGATAACTGAGTCCAACCTGGAGAAATACCTGGGCAAGGAAAAGGTTACGTTTGAGGATGCCAATGAGGAGGACCAGGTGGGAATCGTACGCGGCCTGGCCTGGACCAGCGTGGGCGGGGATACGCTTCAGATTGAGGTCAATGTGATGCCTGGAAAAGGGAATCTCCTTATGACAGGGCAATTGGGCGATGTGATGAAGGAATCAGCCCAGACAGCCCTGACCTATGTGCGCTCCGTGTGTCCGGATCATGGGATTGCGGATGATTATTTTGAGAAGCATGACCTGCATATCCATATTCCGGAAGGCGCAGTGCCAAAGGACGGTCCTTCGGCCGGCATCACCATGGCTACCGCCATGCTCTCGGCTGTTACTGAAAAGCCGGTGCTTGCCAAGGTTGCAATGACAGGGGAAATCACGCTGCGGGGAAGGGTGCTTCCCATCGGCGGCCTGAAGGAGAAAATCCTGGCAGCAAAGATGGCCCATATAACCAAGGTGCTGGTGCCTGACAAGAACCGGCCGGATATGGGAGAGTTGTCCAAGGAGATAACCAAGGGACTGGAAATCGTGTATGTGAAGTCCATGGTTGATGTGGCAAGGGAAGCATTCGTACCAGCTGTTACAGAGTAGGGAAATAAGGAGATATTTATGATTATAAGAGATGTGAATCTGGAGACCGTTTGCGGCGTTACCAGCAAGATGCCGGAAAATATCCTGCCGGAATTTGCCTTTTCAGGCAAGTCCAACGTGGGGAAATCCTCCCTGATTAATGCGCTGATGAACAGGAAGTCATATGCCAGGACCTCTTCCCAGCCAGGTAAGACCCAGACCATTAATTTTTATAATATTAATGGCGCGCTTTATTACGTGGACCTTCCGGGGTACGGCTATGCAAAGGTGGCCCTGGAGGCAAAAGAAAAATGGGGGAAGATGATTGAGCGTTACCTGAGGAATTCTGCCATGCTTAAGATGGTGTTCCTGCTCATTGACATCCGCCATGAACCTTCGGCCAATGACAGGATGATGTACGAGTGGATCATATATAATGGATACCATCCCGTTGTCATCGCCACCAAGCTGGATAAGATTAACCGCAGCCAGGTACAGAAGCATGTGAAGATGATCCGCGAGGGCCTGGGCATGGAAAAGGATGGAATCATCATCCCGTTTTCTGCCGAGACAAAACAGGGGCGGGATGAGATATGGGATCTGATTGAAGGTAATATGTAGGATGGGTGCCTGGGGATGTGAAACAGCGGTGAAGGATGTGCCCGCAGCACACCCCGGGCCGGAGCCGGGGAGGGTTCCCCGAATTGGCGGCGGCCCGGAGGCCAGGCTATAAAAGAGCAGCCTCTAAAGCCATGATAACAGAAAAGACGGGGCGGTCATCACTGATTGGATGTGACCCCGTCTTTTTAGTACCTTGTTCCTATGCCATCCTGCAGGGGGACTTCTTATAAGTTGCCAGACTTACAATCACTAATAACAGGCCGCATACAACAGCGCCTGGAACGGTTTCTCCAAGGCCGAAGGGATTGCCCGCAAGCTTCCATCCCACACATACCGCAAAGCCGCCTATCATGGCGGACAGGATGCCCTGGTTGGTGGCTTTTTTCCAGTATAAGGCTGCAAGGGCCGGGAGGCCGGCTGCGGCTGCATAGAAGGACCAGGCAAACATGAGCACATTGTAGGCATTTTTTATGTACAGGGCAATGATGAGGGCGCCCATGGCCAGGACAACGGACATGATGCGGGACATGAGGATTTCATGTTTTTCTGTCATTTCAGGCATGAAGTTCTTGCCCAGGTCATGGACAAAGGTCTGGACGGATACAAGCAGGTAGCTGTCTGCCGTGGACATCATGACGGACAGGATTCCGGCCAGGGCCAGGCCTGTAAGCCCGGGTGGAAGGATGCTGATTGCAAGCGCGGGCACCACTGCATCGGAACTGCCGTATTGTGCCACCACATTGGGCAGGATCTGCTGTGCAACCAGGCCCATGAAGAATACCAGGGCAATGGTCACCATGTAGATGGAAGTGCCCCAGAACATGCCCTGGGTTGCTGACTTTTTGTTTTTGGCTGCAAATGCCCGCTGCCACATCTCGGCGCCGGCCAGGGTGAATACCAGGTAGGTGACGATATCGCCCAGGATACTGCCGTTGATGTGGGGAACCAGATAGGATTTGTCCAGGTTCTGCCAGAACACGGAGAAATTGCCCAGGTAACGGACACTGGATATGGGGATAAGGATGTATACAAAGATAATCAGCATGAAAAACTGAAGTACATCCGTGTACACCACGCCGAATAATCCGGAGGCCGCCGTATAGATGATGAAGATGACGGTGGCCACCAGTGCGCCGGCCTCATAGCTGATCCCGAATTCACTGCCCAGCATCTTGATGATGGTGGCTGTGGCGGTTACCTGTGCAGCCACGGTGCCCATCATGGTGAAGACAATCATGAGGGCCAGGACACAGCGGGCGTTCCTGCTGAAACGGTAGTGGAAGAGTTCGGGAATGGAATTGATGTTGCGGGCCGCGCCCACCTCCTGGATCCTTCCTGCGATGGCGGAGAAGATGAACATGCCGATGAGATAGGGGATTGCCGTCATGATGGCCTTGAAGCCGGTGGTGTATGCGATGCCTGCCCGGCCCATCATGGCGCTTCCGCCGATGATGGACGCGCACACGGTGGCTGTCAGCACGAAGGGACCCAGGGTCCTTCCTGCCACGTAGAAATCGCCTGTATTCCTGATCCGTTTCACAAACCATACTCCTACCAGCAGCATACCAATCATATAAAGGACGATGATAGTCAGATCCAATACGGTTAGTTCATGCATAAAACAGGTCTCCTTTCTGAATGGCGCCGCCTGTGGGAGAAGGATTCAATTTTTTAGTTGGTAAGGAAAAAAGAATGGACTTTAATTAAGAAATCCGCCTGCAATGAATGCAGGCGGAAAAGTATGCGGCAATATAGCAATGCTGGACATATGGAATCATAAATAATCCATATGAAACTACAATATACCAGAATGTCCGTGTCCCTCTTCCGCCTATGAGATTAGCTGCCGGGTTAGGGAAAAGAAGGTTCCCTGATGTCAGGATATCCCAAGGACATGCCTGGACAAATACACCCCAAAAAATTGGTTCTCCCACTGTTGCTGTGAGCAACATTAAGCGACTTTGTTATGTGTTAACGCTATCTTAACATTAAATATACCATAGATGGGGGATGGTGTAAAGAAGATTCAACTCGACATATCCTGCATTTAGCGTATAATATATACTGGAATACGGTATGGAAACAAAAGAAACTGATTATTATCTGGAGGTATGAGTAATGGAAGGGGGACCTATACGGGCAGCGGTCATGGCAGATACCCATGGCGTGCTGCGGCCTGAGGTTGAGAGGATTCTTGAAACCTGCGACGTAATCATCCATGCTGGCGATTTTGACAGCCAGATGCTGTATCATAAATTGGATGTGGACCAGCCCTTGTATGCGGTCAGGGGGAATAATGACAGGGGATGGTCCGGGGGGCTTGCCACGGTTAAGCGGTTTGAGATTGGCGGGGTTAAATTCATCATGGCCCATGAAAGGGTGGATATCCCCAGTTCGCTGAAGGATGTCCAGGTGGTCATATTCGGACATTCACACATGTATTACCAGCAGGAAATCAATGGAAGGCTTTGGCTGAATCCGGGAAGCTGCGGTTATAAACGGTTTACCCTGCCCCTGTCCCTGGCTGTGATGACCATTGAGGACGGTAACTATGAGGTGGAGACCATATGGCTGGAAAAAGGCTATGGAACCCCTGGAGCGGCCAAGGCACAGATGGAAACGTCCAAGATGGGCAAGTATGAAAAGCAGCAGCGACGCTATAAGCAGAAGGCTGGAAAAGCGGCGGGCGGAAAGCAGGCAGCGGATAAGGAACAGCGTGATTCCCGGAGGAAAGAGGCGGAACGGGACAGCCTGTTCATGATAGCTAAAATCCAGCGGCTGAAAAAGGCAGGGGAAACAAGGGACTGGGTCATCCGGAATCTGGGAGATGAGTATAAGCTTGCCGGGACCGTGTATGATATCTGCGAAAAAAAGCCAGGCCTCAATGCCCGGCAGATATTGGAACTGATAAAGGAACAGATCATGTCTGTATGAAACAACAAGGATGGAACCGGGGCAATTGCCAGCCGTACCGACAGGCTCCGGGGCCAGCTTCAGGACAGGAGGGTGCGCATCACATGCGCATATATCTCCTGGCTTTTTGTTTTCCAGGCATTGCACATGGATTCGGCCTGCTCCTTATCAGGAACGGATAAATCCAGGCGAATCAAGGTGGTCTTGTTTTCACGGACCTCACAGTGGACGATATAGTCCTGATTGGTCCCGCGGTAAAAGTCAGCGGTGGTGCCTACCTCTTCCCGGAGGCGGAACTTGTTCTCCTTAAGATACTGGTCCATGTCCTCAATGATGGCCGAGGATATGTTCTTCCCAAAGAAGTTCAGGGTTTCCTCGCCTTCCTTGGTGATATCATAGCGGGTACTGTTATGGCTGGCCTCCTTGTGGACCAGACCAGCGTCTTCCAGTTCATTTAAAGCCTGCTGGAGGGTGAAATATGTGGTGTACTCATGCTCTGTAAAGAAGTTGGTCAACTGGGCATTGGTGAGGGGGAAGTTCACCTGCTTTAACATATAGAGATTCATCAGTTTATACAAGGTCATAGGTTCAGTCAGCATATCATACACTCTCCATCAGGTTATTACATATTGTCAGATATAATCCTTTACAGCCCTGCTTACCACATCAGCCACCCTGGGGTCAAAGGCTTCCGGAAGTATATTATCTTCATTCAGGTCCTTTTCATCCACAAGCCCTGCAATGGCATTGGCGGCAGCCAGCTTCATCTCTTCCGTAATGGCGGTGGCACGTCCTTCCAGGGCGCCCTTAAAGATTCCGGGAAATACAACCACGTTGTTGACCTGGTTGGGGAAATCGGAACGTCCGGTCCCGACCACCTTTGCACCGGCTGCTTTTGCCAGGTCCGGCATGATTTCGGGAACCGGGTTGGCCATGGCAAATATGATTGCGTCCTGATTCATGGATGCAACCATATCCTTTGTCACGATACCGGGGGCGGAAACCCCAATGAAGATATCGGCGCCCTTCATGGCATCCGACAGGGAACCGGTCCTGTGTTCCAGGTTGGTTAAGTCCATCATTTTTTCCTGCATCCAGTTAAGGCCTTCTGCGCCTTTACAGAGGATTCCTGATTTATCACACATGATGATATGGGGGAACCCATAGGTGAGGAGAAGCCTTGTGATGGCCACGCCTGCGGAACCCGCGCCGTTGACAACCACCTGGCAGTCCTCTTTCCTGCGGCCGGTTACCTTTAAGGCGTTGATGACGCCGGCCAGGACAACGATGGCGGTTCCGTGCTGGTCATCATGGAATACCGGTATGTTAAGGCGTTTCTTTAATGCTTCTTCTATCTCAAAACAGCGGGGGGCGGCAATGTCTTCCAGATTAATGCCTCCAAAAGCAGGTGCGATGCGGACCACTGTCTCGATGATTTCCTGTGTGTCCTGTGTGTCCAGGCAGATGGGGAACGCGTTGACCCCGCCGAATTCCTTAAACAGCACGGCCTTGCCTTCCATGACCGGCATGGCAGCCAGAGGCCCGATATTGCCCAGTCCCAGGACCGCGCTTCCGTCGGATACAACGGCAATGGTGTTGGACTTGATGGTATAAAGGTAAGCGGCCTCAGGGTCCTTTGCGATTACCTTACACGGTTCAGCCACGCCGGGCGTGTAGGCCAGGGCCAGGTCTTCCCTGGATGCCACGGTTGCTTTTGATACTGTTTCAAGTTTCCCTTTCCATTCTTCGTGGAGCATCAATGCTTTTTCATTGGTTGTCATGATGGATTCCGTCCTTTTCCTATGATATATAGAATTAAAAATGCATTTTCCTATATCATAACAATTTTAACAATCATAATCAAGTTCCTTTTCAGATTATGTTTTTCATGAGCTTTAAAGAATTATTCAATTAAAACTTTTAAATCAAAATAAAATGTGGTATCATGTTACATAAGTGTGAACAATATACACATAAGGATAAAGATACAGGTGGTACTATGAGGGAACGGATTAACCGTCTGGCCAGGGGAATTATTGACAGCGGGATTCCGGAACTGGTGCTGGCTCCGGATAAGGTGGAGGCAGTGGTTCCGGCGGGTGAGGTCATCCGTGGTGAGATTGTGGTGAGCAGCGGAAACAATCTGCATATCAAAGGGCTGGTGTATTCCAGCCATGCAAGGGTGCAGGTTGTGGAGAACGCCTTTGGCGGCCTGCGCAACCGAATAATATACGAAGTCAACAGCCGGTATACTGAGCATGGGGACGTCATTAAGGGATCTTTTTATCTTGTCACCAATGGAGGTGAGAGGGAGATTCCTTATTCTTTGCGCGTTCAGGCCGGAAACGGGGGGGAAGTATTCGGCTCCCTTGCCACGCCAAGGGATTTTGCGGCCCTGGCAAAGAGGGATTTGGAGACAGCCCTGAGGGTGTTTGAATATCAGGATTTTACAGAAGCGCCCTTCATGCAGGATGCGCGCGTCCGTACCATCTATGAAGGATTAAAGGGCAGGGCGGGCAGACGGAACCTGCTTGAGGAATTCCTGGTGGCGCTCCATGTAAAGGAGCCTGTCAGGCTGTCCATGGACACAGGGAAAAGGACATACGGGAATCCGCAGGAACCGGTGGGGGATTCCATTGACATTGCAGCCGGCAGCTGGGGGTATGTGTCTGCGGATATTGAAACAGATGCCCCCTTTATTGAACTGGTGAAGACAAAGATAACGGATCAGGATTTCATCAACAGCAGGTGCCGCATCCACTACAGGATTGTGCCTGCGCGGCTTCACAGGGGACGGAATTTCGGACGGATCAGGGTACGGTCCCTGAGGGAAGAATTCATATTGGAGATTGAGGCCATGGGGGATGGAGCGGCGGACATCACCGGACGCGGCCCCAAGAAGGATGGCAGGATGGACAGGGAAAGCCTGCTGCGTTATCTGTCCCTCAGGCTGAATTACGAGACAGGGATATATGAGCCGGCCCTTCTGCTGAACCAGATGACAAAGGAAGCAGAGCGTCTGCGGGCGGATTACCCGGATGACATGCGCACCAGGCTCCTTCAGGCGGAGCTTATGATTCTTAACGGCAAACAGGATAATGCATTCATGGTCCTGGAGGAAACAAGGGACAGCGTGCTGAGGAACAGGGAGAAGCAGGTGGAGATATACTGCTTTTATCAGTATCTGCGCCTGCAGGTAAAGCCTTCCACGGATCAGAAGGAATCCCTGATCCGCTATATCAGGAAGCTTCTGTGGGAGGACGGCATGGTCCGCCCTTATCTGTTCCTGCTCCTTGTAAGGCTGGATGGGACCATGGCGCAGAATCCGCTGAAGCTTTATGAGACAATGTCATCCCTGTTTGAAAACGGAAGCAACAGCCCATTCTTATACACGGCGGCCTGCAGGCTTATGGAGGAACATCCTGACCTGCTGGTCCGTCTGGGCGATTTTGAGATACAGGTCCTGTATCTGGGCATACAGAAGAATATGGTGAGTTCACGGCTGGCGCTTAAGGCGGCCGGGCTGGCTCTGGGAATCAAGCATTACAGAAAGCTGCTGGAACGTCTGGTGGTGAAGCTTTATGAGGCGTATCCGGATGTGGGCCTGCTGGAGGCATTGTGCAGCATCCTCATTAAGGGGGAGCGCAAGAACAGGGACGCATTTGAGTGGTATGAGAAGGCGCTGGAGCAGGGGGTTAACCTGACCAGGCTGTATGAGTATTTCCTGTATTCCCTGCCCGGGGATTACAGCCATCTGCTGCCGAGGGAGGTGCTGCTGTATTTTTCCTATGACAAGGACCTGGACAATCACAGCCGTTCCGTGCTCTACCGGAACATACTGCTTTATATGAATCCGTCATCCGAGCTGTATCAGGCATACACCCGGCATATGGAACAGTTTGCCATGGAACAGCTGTTCCGTTCCAAGATTAACAGCCGCATGGCCGTGATTTACGAGCACATGATATACAAGGACATGATTGACATGCGGGTTGCCCGGGTATTGCCGGGTATCTTAAGGTCCTGCCGGGTCCGCTGTGAGGATCCCAGGATGAAGTATGTGATTGTCCGTTACGAGGAACTGGAAGAGGAGGAGGCATACCTGCTGGAGGACCAGGCAGCCTATGTCCCGATTTTCTCTGACCGCAATGTGCTGCTGTTCCAGGATGCCTATGGCAACCGGTATCTGGACGTGAAACACTGGAAGGTGCCGGTGATGGACAGGCAGGAGCTTCTGGACCAGTGTTACCAGGTATATCCTGACCATCCCATGCTGCGCCTGCGTGAGTGCAGGGCCATACTGGAACAGGGCGTGGGGACGGACAGCCAGGTGGAGCTTCTGGAAGAGACCATGGTGGAAATGCACCTGTCCCCTGTGTTTGAAGCCTCTGTCCTGCAGGCAGTGACCGGATATTACTGTAAAAAGGCCTCAGAAGAAAAAGCCGGGACAGGAGGATTTAACTGCTCCTATCTGATCCAGCTGGATAAAAAGCGTCTTGGGGTAAAGCAGAGACAGCAGATCTGCGAGACACTGATCAGCCAGAATTATATGCGGGAAGCATATGACATGATAAGGGAGTACGGAAGCCAGTACATCAATCCGCACAGACTGATGAAGCTTTGCGCCCGGACCATACTGATGCGGCTGTTTGACCAGGATGACCTGCTGCTTAATATGGCGTACAGGGTGTTCCAGGCCGGAGCCTATGACAGTGTCATCATGGATTATCTCTGCGAACATTTTAACGGGACCGGATTCCAGATGTATGAGGTTCTGATTCAGGGGGTGCGGGAGCATGTGGAGACATATGACCTGGAAGAACGCCTGCTGTGCCAGATGCTGTTTACGGGCTGCTGTGAGCAGATGGACTCTGTGTTCGAGCTTTATATGAAGCGGAAGCCTACCAGGGAAATCATTGTAAAGGCATATTTTACCCAGAAGTGCGTACAGTATTTCCTGGAAAACCAGGAGATGGACGAGAGGGTATTCGAATATCTGAAACAGGCAGTGGCGGGGAGCCTTGAAAAGGACAGGATGCCCACCATTTACCTGCTGGCCCTGACCAGGTACTGTTCCACCCTTGATAAACTTGACGCGGAAGATGTGGAACTGCTCAAGGGCGTGACTGCAGTGCTTCTGGAGGAAGGCCTGGTATTCCCCTACACAAGGGAACTGTCCAGGCATATCCCGGTGCCGGAGGATATCATGGACAAGGCCATGGTGGAGTACAGGGGCAGCAGGGACGGGCATCCGGAGCTTCAGGTCAGGATACTTCCTGAGGAGGAAGACTGGCATAGTGAGGATTTCCGCAGGGTCTATCAGGGAATCTATGTAAAACAGAAGGTACTCTTTGAGGGTGAAACCATGGAGTACAGGATATATGACCATAAGGCAGCCGGGCTTTGCAATCCATCAGGGAAAGGCCCGGAGGTAAGCCGCGTGCTGGCGGCAGAAGGCCGGGTGGAGTGCGACCACAAGCTGGAGGGCAAGGAAAACAGCCGTTTTGCCTGCCTGAATGAGATGGGGACCGCACTGAACCATAAAGACAGCGAGGCACTGTTGAAGGCAATGGAAGATTACCTGAAAAAGTCCGCTGCCCTTGGCCGCCTGTTCCCCATTGAATAGGGCTGCCTGTGAAATTGTTGAGGTAAGTCCCCGGATAGATGGGCCGGGGGAAAGTATGGAGGAGCTGTCTATGGACGGACTTGTGATCGGTCTGGATCTGAATGATGATTATACCCAGATCTGTTGTTATGATAAAGAAAAGTCCTGGACCATTCCTACGGTCATCTGCCGCAGGAAGGAAGAGGAAACCTGGCTTTCAGGGGAGGAGGCATATGCGGCTACCCTTCTGGGGGAAGGGATAATAGTAGATAAGCTTCTGAAACTGGCTGCAAAGGACGGGACGTCCACAATCGGAGGCATATGCTACAGCGGCAGCACGCTTTTAAAGCTGTTCATCCAGAAAATGCTGGAGTATCCGAAAAGGGAATTTGGAAAGGACACAATCCAGCAGCTGGTCATTACGCTTCAGAGCGTGGATGCCAGGCTGCTGGATACATTGATGTACTGTGCTGATTTCCTGGAAATCCCAAGGGAGCGCGTCCATGTCATCAGCCACACGGAAAGTTTCATCTATTATGTGCTGAGCCAGAAAAAGGAACTGTGGACCAACCAGGTGGGACTGTTTGAACTGTCCTCTGAGCGCCTGTGCTATTATGAGATGAAGGTCATAAGGGGCATGAGGCGGAACATGGTCCAGGCAGAAGCCCAGAACCAGGAGGAGGCATTTAACCTGGATATCCTGGATTCGCCTTCCGGAAGCAAGCTGGCGGACAAGATTCTCTGCTCCTGCGGGGAGAAACTGCTTGGCAGGAAGCTGTTTTCCACCGTGTTCCTTACGGGAAAGGGATTTGAACGCCAGAACTGGGCAGGCGGTTTCATGCGGTTTGCATGCAACCGGAGAAAGGTTTTTGTAGAAGAATATCTATTTGCCAGGGGAGCTGCCTATAAAGGGGCGGATTATACCCATGATGCCACGTCCTACCCGTATATTTTTGTATGTGAGGGGCGGCTCCGGGCCGAGGTGGCCCTGCGCGTCATGAGACGGGGCAGGGAGAGCAGCCTGGTGGTGGCGTCCTATGGCGACAACTGGTATGAATCAAAAAGTTCACTGGACCTGATTGTGGATGGGCAGAACGAGATTGAATTTACCATCACACCCCTGGATTCCAAGAAACGCAAGCTGGTGCGCGTACCCTTAAGCGGTTTCCCGGAACGTCCCCCAAGAACCACCCGGGTGGGGCTGAAAGTGGGATTTACCAACGAGGAGACCATGATGATGGTAATTGAGGACAAGGGATTCGGGGAACTGTTTCCTGCCTCAGGCGCAGTGGTGAGACAAGAGGTAAGCTTATGAGTTTGATACTATGCAGGCATGAGCCGGTGAAACATCCTTATTATATCGATGTGCTGGGAATCCACATCCATTCTTCCCAGGAACTGTGCTATGTGATTTACAACCATCCCATCCTGGTGATGGATGATTTCATAGATGAGCTGCTGATTGAGTTCATACGCAGGGACCTGGATATGGACTATCTGGCAGGCCGTATGGAAAAGCTTCTGGAAACAGGCAGCCGGCATGAGGACGTATTGTTCCTGTTCCTGTCCGAGTGTGACTATTACAATGATAAGGAAATACAGAAATATAAGACCACGGTGGCGGCCCTGCGCGCCCTCCACCCCGCTGAATATGAAAAGGAGCGCGCGGACTATATGTTCCGGGCGCGCCAGTATGGTAAAGCGGCGCAGAGATACGGCAGGGTGCTTGAATATCCCGCCGATAAACAGGTCAATGATGCGTTCCTTGCAAAGGTATACAATAATCTGGGCGCGTCCTACGCCATGATGTTCCAGTTCAGGAAGGCCCTTGGGGCCTACGATAAGGCGTACGGGCTGGGTAAGGACATGGATGTGCTGAAGCGGATTTATTTCCTTACGGTCTTTGCGCCGGAACTGGATGTGAAGGACCGCTACCAGGCCCTGTTCACAGAGGAACTGAAAAGCAAGTGGAAGATTGAGATTGACGGGGCCAGCCTGGATGCTGGCCAGGATGAGGATGTGCGCGCCCTGAGGGCCTTGTTTAAAAAAGACCCCATCAAACGCATGAACGGCGCCTCTGCCATGGTGCAGCGGTGGAAACAGGAATACAGGATGATGGTATGATGAAACGGAGGTAACTGACATGGCTTTTGACATTGCAAAGGAACATCTTGAGAAACTGGGATTGGGTGACAGGATCCATACCTTTGAGGTATCCAGCGCAACCGTGGAACTGGCTGCCCAGGCAGTCGGCTGTGAACCGGCCCGCATTGCCAAGACACTGTCCTTCATGGTTCAGGGCAGCCCGATACTGGTAGTGGCTGCAGGAGATGCCAAGGTGGACAATCATAAGTATAAGGACCAGTTCGGGGTTAAGGCCAAGATGCTCTCCCCGGACGAGGTGGCAGATCTGGTGGGCCATGGCGTGGGCGGCGTGTGTCCCTTTGGGATAAAGGACGGGGTGAAGGTTTATCTGGATGAGTCCCTGAAGCGTTTCCACGAGGTATTCCCGGCCTGCGGCAGCGCCAGCAGCGCGGTGCGCCTGACCATCCCGGAACTGGAGCTGGCTTCGGGAAGCCCGGTATGGGTGGATGTGTGCAAGGCATGGCAGGAGGAAGGAAAACAGGGGACGGAACCGTCCGGCATGGCAGGCATGACAAAAACCGCTTGACAAACAGGATAATAGTCTTTATCATAAATAATTATATAAAATTAATAAAAGGTGATGAGGAAGAGGAGTACACTGCTTCAGACCAGCAGAGATGGCTGCTCCGGGTGTGGGATGGATATCCAGACACAATCCGGGCTGGAAGGCGGCCTTGGCAGAGGAGGGTGGAAGGTAGCTTCTGAACCTGGATGGTGAAGGGACAGGGAAGATGCCTGTTCTGCGTAGCCGTCACACGGGCGGCTCCGTTACTGGCCAGAGAGATTGCCGGGCATTGGTCTGTTCCGGCAGAAGTAAAGGTGGTACCGCGGAATATCCGCCCTTTGCCCGGCCGGACGGCCATATGGGCAAGGGGCCTTTTTATTTTTCAGGACAAAACGTCTACCATAAAAGAAGTGTGGAAAGGTAAAGGAGAAAAAGTTATGAAGGAACTGGAGAAAACCTATAATCCGGCGGACATAGAGGACCGTCTGTACGAGAAGTGGCTGAAGGGGAAGTATTTCCACGCTGAGGTGAACCGCAGCAAAAAGCCGTTCACAATCGTGATGCCCCCGCCTAATATCACAGGACAGCTCCATATGGGGCACGCCCTGGACAACACCATGCAGGACATCCTGATCCGCTATAAGAGGATGCAGGGATATGAGGCCCTGTGGCAGCCAGGTACGGACCATGCGGCCATTGCCACCGAGGTCAAGGTAATTGACAAGCTGAAAAAGGAAGGCATTGACAAGGCTGACCTTGGACGCGAGGGCTTTCTTAAGGAGTGCTGGAAGTGGAGGGATGAGTACGGTACCAGGATCGTGAAGCAGCTTCACAAGCTGGGATCCTCCGCTGACTGGGACAGGGAGCGCTTCACCATGGACGAGGGCTGCTCTGACGCCGTACTGGAAGTATTTGTAAAACTCTATGAAAAAGGCTATATTTATAAAGGCTCCAGGATCATTAACTGGTGTCCTGTGTGCCAGACCTCCATTTCGGATGCGGAAGTTGAGCATGTGGAGCAGGACGGATTCTTCTGGCATATTAATTATCCGGTGGCGGGCGAGCCGGGCCGGTTTGTGGAGATTGCCACGACCAGGCCTGAAACCATGCTGGGCGATACCGCGGTAGCCGTGAATCCGGAGGATGAGCGCTATCAGGACATCGTGGGCAAGATGCTTGAGCTTCCCCTTACGGACCGCCAGATCCCGGTGATTGCGGACGCGTATGTGGATAAGGAATTCGGCACCGGCTGCGTGAAGATCACACCGGCCCATGACCCCAATGACTTCGAGGTTGGAAAGCGCCATGACCTGGAGGAGATTGTTATCTTAAATGATGACGCCACGGTCAGCGCAGAGGGACCGTATAAAGGCATGGACCGTTATGAAGCCAGGAAGGCCATTGTGGCCGACCTTGAGAAGCAGGGACTGCTGGTGAAGGTGGTTCCACATTCCCACAATGTGGGCACCCATGACCGCTGCAAGACCACGGTTGAACCCATGGTAAAACAGCAGTGGTTCGTGCGGATGGAGGAGATGGCAAAGCCTGCCATTGAAGCCCTGAAGAACGGCACCCTGCGTTTTGTGCCTGAGAGCTTTGGCAAGACATACCTGCACTGGCTGGAGGGAATCCGTGACTGGTGCATCTCGCGCCAGCTGTGGTGGGGCCACAGGATTCCTGCCTATTACTGCCAGGACTGTGGTAAGATCGTGGTTTCCAGGGAAGAACCCCACACCTGCCCCCAGTGCGGCGGTGCCAGCTTTAAGCAGGATGAAGATACCCTGGACACATGGTTCTCCTCAGCCCTTTGGCCGTTCTCAACCCTGGGCTGGCCGGAACACACCGAGGATTTGGATTATTTCTATCCAACGGATGTGTTGGTGACCGGATATGATATCATCTTTTTCTGGGTCATCCGCATGGTATTCTCAGGCATTGAGCAGACCGGAAAAACACCCTTCCATACAGTGCTGATCCACGGACTGGTAAGGGACTCCCAGGGCCGCAAGATGAGTAAGTCCCTGGGCAACGGAATCGACCCCCTGGAGGTCATTGACAAGTACGGGGCAGATGCCCTCCGCATGACTCTGATTACGGGCAATGCGCCTGGCAATGATATGCGTTTTTACTGGGAACGTGTGGAGAACAGCCGTAATTTTGCCAACAAGGTATGGAACGCTTCCCGTTTCATCATGATGAATATCGGGAAGGCGCCGGATGTAACAACGGTTTCCCTGGACAGCCTTACCATGGCCGACCGCTGGATTCTGTCCAAGGTGAACACCCTGACAAAGGATGTAACGGAAAACCTGGACAAATATGAGCTGGGAATCGCCCTTCAGAAGGTTTATGACTTTATTTGGGAAGAATTTTGCGATTGGTATATTGAAATGGTGAAGCCAAGGCTGTACAATGAAGATGATACCACCAAGGCGGCCGCCATCTGGACCTTAAGGACCGTCCTGATCCAGGCGTTAAAGCTTCTCCACCCGTTCATGCCTTTCCTGACCGAGGAGATATTCTGCAACCTTCAGGAGGAAGAGGAGACAATCATGGTTTCCCAGTGGCCCCGGTACAGGGATGAGTGGGATTACAGCGTGGAGGAGACATCCACCGAGACCATCAAGGAAGCGGTACGGGCCATCCGCGGCGTGCGCACGTCCATGAATGTCCCGCCCAGCAAGAAGGCCACTGTATATGTCGTATCAGAGGACCAGGGCCTGTTAGGTATATTTGAACACAGCATCAGCTTCTTTGCCACGCTGGGATACGCGGGAGAGGTCGTGCTTCAGAAGGATAAGACAGGGATTGCAGGGGACGCGGTTTCAGCGGTCATCCCGGGCGCTGTCATCTATATGCCATTTGCGGACCTGGTGGATATTGAAAAGGAAATAGAGAGACTTCAGGGTGAAGAGAAGCGTCTGGCAGGAGAACTGGCCCGGTCCAACGGCATGCTGAACAATGAGAAGTTTGTCAGCCGTGCGCCTGAAGCCAAGATTGCAGAGGAGAAAGCCAAGCTTCAGAAGTACACCCAGATGATGGAACAGGTCAAGACACGTCTGGCACAGCTTCAGAAGTAAGCAGTTCCGGGAGTTCAGGGCGTCTTTGGAACGCCCTGCCGGGATGGGAAGTAATTCAGGATAGAGAGGGAGAGCAAAGCATGATTGATACATCAGGAAGCAAGCCGGTCATCCAGGTGAAGATGTTTGGCGGATTTACCATTACAATGGATGATAAGTCCATGAGCGACAGCGATAACCGTTCCAGGAAAGCATGGAACCTGCTCAGTTATCTGATCATCAACCGGCGTAAGGACGTCAGCATCAATGAGCTGTTTAATGCCATATGGCAGGAAGGGATGCAGGACAACCCTTACGGGGCGCTGAAGACCCTTGTTTTCCGTGTCAGGAAGATGATGGAGGCAGCAGGCTTTCCCTCCCAGGACCTGATACTCAACCAGAAGGGGGCCTATATGTGGAACCCTTCCTGGGAGCTGTCCATTGACACGGACCGTTTCGAGTTCCTTTGCAGACGCATACTGGCATCCCAGGATGACATAAAGGATATGGAAAATGAATGGCAGGAAGCCTTTGATCTGTATCAGGGCATGTTCCTCCCAAAGTCAGCGGATGACAGCTGGGTGGTGCCGCTGAACACATATTATCATTCCCTGTACCAGAAACTGGTGAAGGCTGCCTGCGAATACCTTCTGGAAAGGGAGGAATATGCACAGGTGGAGGATATCTGTTCCAGGGCGGCAGGGATTGACCGGTTTGCAGAGGATTTCTATTACTATATGATTTATGCTGTTTATAAGCAGGGGAACCAGAAAAAGGCACTGGAACAATATAAGTCCACCACGGAACTGTTTTACCGGGAACGTCTGATAACGCCTTCGGACCGTTTCAAGGAATTATATGAAACCATCAGTGACCGCCAGCAGGAAATCATCACGGACCTGGATGTCATCCAGGCATCCCTTGGCTGCCCGGGAACCATTGAGGAGGAAAGGGAGCATGGGGCTTACCAGTGCGAGTACGCTGTATTTAAGCGCCTTGTGCAGCTGGAACGCCGCGGTGTGGAGCGCAGCGGCGACTCCGTATACCTGTGCCTGCTTACGGTGGGGGACAGGAGAGGCCGCACCCTGAAACCTGAGATCCAGGCCAGGGCCATGGAACGGTTAAAGAGCGTGATTAACCTTTCCCTCCGTTCCAGTGATGCATTTTCCCGTTACAGTGTAAGCCAGTACATAATCCTTCTCCCATCAGCTACCTACGAGAATGGGGAGCAGGTCATGCGCCGTATCATGTCGGCGTTCAACAAGGCATATGTGCGCAAGGATGTTGCGGTCACCTACAGCCTGAATGTAGTACTTCCAAAGGAAGACACCATAGAAGCATGAATATTACAGCGAGGATAATACTACCATGAAGATAAAGAATGCAGTTCTGCTGCTTTTGACAGCCGCCATCTGGGGCGTTGCTTTTGTGGCCCAGAGCGTTGGGATGGACTATGTGGGTCCGCTGACCTTTAATTGTGTCAGAAGCCTGATTGGGGGCGTGGCCCTGTGCCTTGCCAGCAATTTCCAGCAGTTCGGCATCCAGTACACTACTGTGGGAAAGGCGGGCTTCATCACTGCCTGCTATATCATCATTGTCCCTATCCTGGGACTTTTCTTTAAGAAGAAGTGCAGCCCTGTGATTGTGGGAGCGGTTGCCCTGTCCGTGGTTGGTCTGTACCTGCTGTGCATGACCGGCGGGGACCTGGCTGTGAATAAGGGAGACCTGCTGATGCTGGTGTGCGCCCTGCTTTTTTCCGTCCATATCATGGTCATTGACTTTTTCTCACCGGTGGTGGACGGGGTCAAGATGTCATGTATCCAGTTTTTTGTGTGCGGGGCAATTTCGGGAATCGGCATGCTCCTATATGAGACACCGGATATGGGACAGATCCTGGCGGCCTGGGCCCCGGTGCTCTATGCGGGCGTCATGTCCTGCGGTGTTGCATACACCCTTCAGATCATAGGACAGAAGGGCGTGAACCCGACCGTGGCGTCCCTGATACTGAGCCTGGAATCCAGCATATCCGTCCTGGCCGGCTGGGCCATCCTGGGACAGAAGCTCTCCGCCAAGGAACTGGCAGGCTGCGCCCTGATGTTTGGGGCCATCATACTGGCCCAGCTGCCTGTGGGAAGGAAAAGTCCTGCCGTGGCAGAGGAAGGATGATATCCGCCAGGTCCGGCAGGCGGCAGTATTTAGCCGTGCCTCCTGCGCAGGAGCGCAATTTGTCGTATCCGGGCGAAGCCTGGCGAGAATATCCGGTTGATAATTACAGGAAATTAGGTTAAGATTATAAAAGCCTGTCCAGAGGACAGGCTTTTAAGAAAGAATGGTACTGATATGGGCAGGGCAGAGGAATATTTAAATCAGATTCCTATGTGGACCAGGAAAAAGAATTCCCTGGAGGATGTCAGGGACGTATTGGACTCCATGGGGGCGCCGGACCAGGACATACCGGCCATCCATGTGGCGGGAACCAATGGAAAGGGATCTGTGTGTGCTTTCCTTACATCCATGCTTAAGGAAGCCGGGTATAAGACAGGAACCTTCATATCCCCCCATCTGATTGAGGTGAGGGAACGGTTCCTGATAAACGGTGTCATGGTGGATGAGGCAGATTTCGAGGATGGGTTTGAAACCGTGCTGGAGGCCGGCAGGAAGATGATGGAAAAGGGATATTGCCATCCCACCTTTTTTGAGTTCCTGTTTTATATGGCCATGGTCATATTTAAAAGACAGGATGTGGACGTAATGATCCTGGAGACAGGAATGGGAGGCAGGCTGGACACAACCAATGTCCTAAAGCACCCCTGCGCCTGCGTCATCACCTCCATCAGCCTGGACCACACCAAGTATCTGGGCGATACCCTGGAGGAGATAGCCGGTGAAAAAGCCGGAATCATCAAACCGGGGGTTCCGCTTATATTTGACAATAATGAGCCCCGGGTGTCCACCATACTGGAGGGATGTGCGTTCCGCAGGGGAGCTGCCCGCTATCCGGTGGGAATGGATGATTTCAGGGTGGTGCATGTTGGCGGCGATGGACTGGAAATCAGCGCCAGGATGAAGGATGAGGCAAGACTGAAGCTTCAGATTCCCTTTGAGGCGCTTTACCAGGCTGAGAATGCCATGCTTGCAGTCCGCACCCTGGATGTGCTCAGGCACGGCGGGGAATGCAGCAGGAAAGGCAGCCGGGTCCCGGGCCATGGGCCGGTGGGCGCGGCAAGGTGCATTACCTGGAACATTGGGGATGGGCAGATTGCCAGGGGTATCTTAAAGACGGTATGGCCGGGACGGATGGAACAGGTGGTTCCTGGCATCTATCTGGACGGAGCCCATAATCCCGGGGGAATCAAGGCCTTCATACAGACGGCAAGGGAGATTTCCGCACGTCTGGAAAAACAGCCCTTCCTTTTGTTCGCAGCTGTGTCAGATAAGGATTACAGGGATATGGAGGCCCGGCTTTCCGCAGGAATCCCGTGGAAATGCATCGGTGTGGTCCATATTAACAGTGACAGGGGGCTTTCATCCGAAACCCTGGCAAGGGAGTTTGAAGAAACAGCCGGCTGTCCCGTGGTTCCTTTTGAGGATACCAGGACGGCTGTAATGGATATGAGGAAGCGGAGCAGGGACGGTGTGCTGTTCTGCGTGGGATCCCTGTATCTGATTGGGGAGATTAAGGCAGTTTTAAACGAGATAGGAGTTGAGCATACATGATTGATTTTGAAGAGGAGATTGAGCGTTTTAAACCCAGCCTTGATGTGGAGCAGGTGGAGGACGCCATTGTAAAAAGCGATTTGACGGATATGACAGACATCATGATGGAACTGATAAAAGAAAGAGGCGAAAAATAGGCGGTGGATATGGACTATGCAAGAAGAAACCAGCAGATTGCCAACAGCTTCTATAACCTTGGCCTGGAGAAGTCCAGGATCAGGGATCTGTCCGGAGCAGCCCAGTGTCTGAAGAAAAGCCTTCATTTTAACAAATATCAGACAGACGCCCGCAACCTGCTGGGGCTTATATACTACGAGAACGGCGAGGTTGCCGATGCCCTGGTACAGTGGGTCATCAGCCTGAACCTGCAGCCGGAAGACAACCTGGCTGACCATTATCTGGACGAGATCCAGAGAAAGCCCGGTCAGCTGGAACGGGAAAGCCAGAATGTAAAGACCTTTAACCAGGCCCTGTGGCATGCCCAGGGCGGAAGCGATGACCTGGCCATCCTGCAGCTTGCCAGGGTGGTGGAATCCAACCCGCATTTTGTGAAGGCCCACCTTCTCCTGGCCCTGCTTTATATGGGACGGGAGGATTATAATAAGGCCGGGCGTTCCCTGTATAAGATTTTACAGATAGACAAGAGCAACCAGAAGGCCCTGTATTATATGTCCATTGTAAAGCAGAACACGGGCCGGGCGGACGCTGAGAAGCGCAAGATGGTAAAAGCATTTTCCCACAGGAAAATGGAGGATGACGATGTCATCATCCCCAATACTTATAAGGAGAGCACAGGGCTTTCCACCATACTGCACATTATCATCGGACTGGTTCTTGGCATAGCTGCATTTTACTTCCTCATCCTTCCTGCCAGGACCAAGGCGCTGAACAATGAGAGGAACCAGGAAGTCATTGCCTATAGCCAGAAGCTGAACAATGCAAACCAGCAGTATGATATCCTTAAAACGGATTATGACAGGCTGGATGCCCAGGCAAAAGAAGTACAGGCCAGGCTGGACGAGCTGACAACCGGCAATACCAGTATCATGGCCCAGTACCAGGGGCTTATCTGGATCCTGCAGAACTACAGGACAGGAGACCTGGTGGCTGCCGCCAAGGCATTTGCAGAGGCCAGCTTTGATTTGATTGAGGATGAGAATATAAAGGCTATCGTGGAAAGCATACGCCAGGATATGACGGCCAATATATACCAGAACCTGGTTGACCGGGGACTGACCCTGTGGAACGCAGGCAATAAGACAGAGGCCATGGATTATTTCCAGGCCAGCCTGACCATAAAGCCGGATAATCCCGAGGCCCTGTTCTATGTAGGGCGTCTGTACCAGGATGCGGGCGACATGGACAATGCCAATACCATGTTTGATAAGGTGGTCAATGAGTTCCCGGATTCCCCTTATGTGGAAAGGGCCAGGAACGCAAGAGGATATTAAACCAGACATTTAAAAATCAAGATACTACGGAAGATAAGCATGACGCGTCTTTTGTAGTATCTTTTTTTATACAAAAATCCAGACACAGCGCAGAAGAAAGGAGTATGAGGACATGGATCATACAATGTTTACCTATGAAGCCAGGGAGCAGACTCTTGTGATACACCTTCCTAAGGAACTGGACCATCACAACTGCAGGAACCTGAAAAGCGATACGGACCTGCTTCTGGAAGAAAATTATATTAACAGGATTGTATTTGATTTTACGCACACATCCTTTATGGATTCCTCTGGAATCGGCGTGCTGTTAAGCCGTTATAAGCAGATGGCGGCCAGCAGGGGGCATGTATCCTATTATGGGGCGGGCGCCCAGGTTAAGCGGATACTGGAAATGGGCGGGATCAACCGCCTGATAAAAGGATATGAGGACAGGGAATCAGCCCTTAAAGGATAAGAGGGGAGAAGAAAAAATGGAGGATAAGAAAATGGAGTCAATGATGGAAAGTCCCCGGTTTGACAAAGCGGGGAATGGTAAGGAACACTTAAGGCTTATGATGGACAGCCTTTCACAGAACGAGGAGTTTGCCAGGGTGGTGACAGCCGTGTTCATGAGCAGGCTGAATCCCACCCTGGAAGAAATTGATGATGTCAAGACGGCCGTGTCCGAGGCCGTGACCAATGCGGTCATCCATGGTTATGGGAACCAGGGAGGGGTTATCTGTATGGACATAACGGCAGATACAGCTGAGGGAATACTGACCGTATGCATAGAAGACCAGGGTGTGGGAATACCGGATGTGAAGACAGCAATGGAACCCATGTTTACCACGGATGAGTCAGGCGAGCGTTCCGGCATGGGCTTTTCTTTCATGGAGGCGTTTATGGATGAGGTAGAGGTACAGTCGGAGCCGGGCAAGGGAACCCTGGTATCAATGAAGAAATTCATCGGCAGGTGACGGCGATGGATGAGACCATGAAATTAATCAATATGGCTCACGAAGGGGATAAAGCGGCAAGGGACCAGCTGGTAATGGACAATGTAGGTCTTATATGGAGCATTGTGAGACGGTTTTCCGGCCGCGGATATGAGATGGAGGACCTGTTCCAGATAGGGAGCATCGGGCTTATCAAGGCAATCGATAAATTTGACACGGGATTCGAGGTGAAGTTCTCTACCTATGCAGTGCCCATGATCACAGGGGAAATCAAACGTTTCCTCAGGGATGACGGCATGATCAAGGTAAGCCGCTCCATCAAGGAACTGGGGTTTAAGGTAAGGGCTGCAAGGGAGGAGATGACATACAGCCTGGGACGGGAACCCACCATCGAGGAGATTGCGGCCAGACTGGATACAAGCCGTGAGGAAGTGGCGGCATCCATGGAAGCGGGCGCCGAGGTGGAATCCCTGTACCGGCCCACAGGCAATGGGGATGATAATACCATGTTCCTCATGGACCGTCTGGAGGAAGAGAATAATGACCATGAGGAACTGCTTAACAGGATGGTTTTAAAAGAACTGATGGAGGACCTGGGCGAGGAGCAGAGGGAAATCATTGTCAGGCGGTATTTTTACAACCAGACCCAGACCCAGATTGCCAAGGAGCTGGGCATCTCGCAGGTCCAGGTATCGCGTCTTGAAAAGCGGATTTTAAAAGAAATGCGAATGCGCTATGAAAAATAAAAAAGTATAAAATTAATTTTTCCATCCATACTAACACCAGAACCAATCAAACCAGTTTACGAAAAGGATGTGATTATATGGGTTTTGCTAAACGTGTATGTGAAATTCTGGCTGTAATCGGGGCAATTGTCCTGATTGGAATCCTGGTATGGTATCTCTCCTCCGGTATGAGGGACAGGGGATATGAAAAGGAAGGCACCCTGGTATGGGAAGAACAGAATCAGCTGGCTGGGGATAGCCCGAGGTTAGAAGAAGCGTGGAACGTTGAGGAGGCGGCATATCCTGCTTTTGTGACAGACCCTTCATCCATGATTTATGGGGAGCAGGAGATACAAAGGAGCGGTAAAGGACTATGAAGAACACCGTCTATGTGAAACTCAACCAGATTACGGAGCTGACCCACAAGGATGTGGTTTTAAAGGATGTGGCCCAGGTTTACTGTGATGACCAGAATATAATGAATAAGTGCAATGCCATGAAGGTCAAGACCATTAAGCTGGATGAAAAGCGGCGTTACATCATGAGCGCCCTGGATGTCACCCGGAAGCTGATTGAGATGGATTCCACCCTGGATGTGAACCATGTGGGGGAAGTGGATTTTATCATTGCGTATAAACCACCCTCTCCCCCGGCTTACATCTGGCAGTGGACTAAAACGGTTTTTGTCTGTGCTGTCTGTTTTTTTGGGGCGGCATTTGCCATCATGACATTTAATAACGATGTCAGCGTGACGGATGTGTTCAGCGAGGTATACCGCCTTGTGATGGGGTATGAATCAGGAGGATTCACTGTGTTGGAAGTCAGCTATAGTGTGGGGCTGGCAGTGGGGATCATTGGGTTCTTTAACCATTTTGCCTCGGTCAAGCTGAACACCGACCCCACTCCCCTGGAAGTGGAAATGCGTCTTTATGAGGACAATATCAGTAAGACCCTGATTGCCGAGGACGGCAGGAAGGAGTCAAAAATTGATATTACTTAAAAAGGCATTGCTGGCATTCTTTGGTCTGTGCGCCGGCGGCGTGATTGCGGCCGGCGTATATGCTTTCCTGGCCATCATCGGCGTGTTCGTACGCCTGATGGGAAAGACAGGCACCAGAAAGCATATCATGCTGTATGAGACAGTCATCATATTGGGGGGAGTCCTGGGCAATATCCTGGATATCTATGAGTTCCCCATCTATATGGGCGCGCTGATAGGCCCTGTTTTCCTGATTGCGGCCGGGCTGTCCGTTGGAATCTTCGTGGGCTGCCTTGTCATGTCCCTGGCTGAAACCTTAAAGGCCCTGCCTGTCATCAGCAGGAGGATCCACCTGTCCGTGGGGCTGCAGTACCTGATACTTGGCCTGGCGGCTGGCAAGCTTACCGGTTCCCTGGTTTATTTCTGGTACCATATGGCGTCGCTGGGATAGGTCAGTGATGCCATGGGCGCTGGTACTGATTGAAAAGGAGAAAAGTAATGGAAGTTGACAAGAAAAAATATGAAGAATATGTCAAGGAGATAACCCCGGTCCACAGCCTGCCCAAAAGCATGGCCTGCGCCTTCCTGGTAGGGGGCGTCATCTGCGTCATCGGACAGCTTATCACCAATTATCTGATGAACGGGATGGGGATGGAACAGGAGACAGCAGCGGCCTGGAACCTTCTGGCCCTGATCCTTATCAGTATTGTCCTGACCGGCCTTAACATTTACCCCAAGATTGTAAAATTCGGCGGCGCAGGCGCATTGGTGCCGATTACAGGATTCGCCAACTCCGTGGTGGCGCCAGCCATTGAGTTCCACGCTGAGGGCGAGGTGTTTGGCGTGGGATGTAAGATATTTACCATTGCAGGTCCGGTTATCCTGTACGGGGTCCTGACCAGCTGGGTCCTGGGACTGATTTACTGGGTTGGGGGACTGATGGGGATATTCCAGATTTAAAACGGAATACGTGCCGTTTTTTGGCAGGCGGTTGGGATGGGAAGACATTCCGGCCGCCTGCCTTTTTGCATTTTATTTTATATTATAGCAAAATAAAAGGCAGCCGTACAGGCCATGACGGCAACCCCGCCGCCTATAAGAAGGGTTTGGATTCTTATCACATCGGCCAGGGGGCCGAATACCATCATCCCCAGGGGAAGGGCACAGGAGGTGGAAATCTGCATGAAGCTGAATACCCGGCCCTGCATGGAAGCGGGGACCTGTTCCTGGATGGATACCGTGATGGGGGAATTGTAGCAGGGGGATGTGATTCCAATCATCATATTGCATGCCAGGTAAATCAGGAATGCCGGGGCCATGCCAAGGCCCGCCATCAGCACGCCGTACAGCCATCCGGCCAGGACCGTTGTTTTTAACCGCTTCTTAAATCCGCCCCAGGATGTAATCAGGATGCCGCCCAGGACAGAGCCGATGCTGTAAGTCATTTCCGAGGCAGTGAGGCGCCATACCTGCGGGCCGAAGGTGCGGCTGACCATCAGGGGCGTCAGGAAGGCGGAGGGGCTGATAAGGAACAGCACCGCTATCTGGAATAACAGGAGATGCCGTACAAAGGAATCTGTCTTCAGATAGAGGAAGCCCTGTTTCAGGCTGCTGATTCCGGATGATGTCCCGGCATGATCCTCCATCCTGTCCTTCCTGTATCCGGGTATGGCCAGGACAGAGGTAATCCCCACGCCTATGAGGGCGGTAAATACATCGATGAACAGTGTTGTTTCCAAGGTGGATACCGACAGTATGGCGCCGCTGACTGCCGGAGAGAGGAACATGATAAGGGCGGTTATGGTGCTTTGGATGCCATTTACGCGCATCAGATGCCCCTGCGGGACAATCTGGGGAATGACTGCATTGACTGCCGGTGTCTGGATTCCCGTCCCGGCAGAACGGATCATGAGCACGGTAAACAGCAGCCAGATATTCCTGTGCCCGGATAAAAAGTTAATGGCCAGTATCAGGGTGGAGAGTGCAATGACCGTGTCGGAGAGCATGATCAGCATCTTCCTGTCATAGCGGTCAATCCATACGCCTGCAAACAGGGATATGGCAATCTGCGGTGCAAATCCGCATACGGTGGATATGGTCAGCATACGTCCTGAGGAAGTGGAGAGCGTCACATACCAGACAATGGCATACTGCACCAGGGAGGAGCCAAAGAGCGATATGGTCTGGGCCGTCAGGAATCGTGCGGCTGTATTTTTCCAGGATTGGTTCATGATTTGTGTAACCTCATCTTTCTATGATTATTTTGGGATTTTGGCATAATAAAAGGGCTGCGGACAGACACTGTCCACAGCCCAATCCATAAGGACGTCCGCTGCTCCGGGAAAATGGTACAGAAACAAGGCGTATGCAATCGTTCAGACCATACGCGCAGGGCCGACCATTTCCCGATGAATAAAAGCAGTTAAACGCCCAGTTTAAGCTCCGTACAATGCTTCACCGGATACAATTGTACAGAGCTGATTCGCCTTCTCATCCTGTCCGTAACAAAGAACCATACCATAAGACAGGCCTCCTTCATATGTTTCATGTGAATTTACTCTAACAGAAATATTTTATCCTGTCAATTGCCTATTATGACTAATTTTCGGGAAATGAGAGATACTGATAATGAATATATCCTGTCAGAGGAAGGAGAATGCATAAGATGGGACAGATGAAAGGAAAGGCAAGTATAGAGTTTGAACACCCGCCGGTCATTATAAGCGCCGGGGCGGTGGTTGGTAAAAAAGAAGGGGACGGGCCTCTTGGAAAGCTTTTTGACCAGGTGGAGCAGGATGACATGTTCGGCAAGGATAACTGGGAACAGGCGGAGAGCGCCATGCAGAAAAGAACCGCGGACCTTGTGATTGAAAAGGGCGGGATCAGGAAAAGCGACCTGCGCTACCTCTTCGCAGGGGACCTGCTGGGACAGCTGATTGCCACGTCCTTTGGGACCGTGGATCTGGAGATACCTCTCTTTGGCCTTTATGGGGCCTGTTCAACCATGGGGGAGGCCCTGAGCCTTGGCGCCATGGCTGTGAACGGGGGATATGCCAGCCAGGTCATGTCCATGGCATCCAGCCATTTTGCAACGGCTGAGAAACAGTTCCGTTTTCCGCTGGCCTATGGCAACCAAAGGCCCATGTCAGCCACCTGGACCGTAACCGGCTGCGGCGCTGTTGTCATTGCAGGGGACAGGAAGAGCGGCCTTGCAAGGATTGCAGGCATCACCACGGGCCGTATGGTGGATATGGGAGCCAAGGATTCCATGAACATGGGAGCTGCCATGGCGCCTGCCGCGTTCCATACCATAGAACAGAACCTGGAGGATTTCCAGGTCAATGAAACATGGTATGACAAGATCATCACCGGGGACCTGGGAGAAGTGGGCAGGACCATCCTTTTGGAGTTCATGAAGAACAAAGGAAGGGACCTGAGCCAGATCCACATGGACTGCGGAATTGAGATATATGATAAGGAACAGCAGGACACACATGCAGGCGGGAGCGGCTGCGGCTGCAGTGCGGTTACACTCTGTTCCTATATCCTGCCTAAGGTACAGGACGGCACATGGAAAAGGGTGCTGTTTGTCCCCACTGGCGCCCTTCTGTCTACGGTTAGCTTCAATGAAGGCCAGAGCATTCCCGGAATCGCCCACGCAGTCATCATTGAGCACATTGACGATTAAGGAGGTATCGACATCATGGATTATGTGAAAGCATTTTTAATTGGAGGACTTATCTGCGCACTGGTGCAGATCCTGATGGAAAAAACAAAAATGATGCCTGGCCGGATCATGGTAACGCTGGTAGTAACCGGATGTATCCTTGGAGCCATCGGCATATATGAGCCGTTTGCAAAATGGGCAGGAGCAGGAGCAGGGGTACCCCTTCTGGGATTTGGCAATACCCTCTGGAAGGGGGTTAAGGAGGCCATCGGGAAAGACGGGGTGCTGGGAATCTTTAAAGGAGGCCTGACAGCCAGCTCCGCCGGTATATGCGGGGCGCTGGTATTCGGATATCTGGCATCCCTGGTGTTTAAGCCTAAGATGAAATAAGAGGCTGTCTGCCTGGAAATCCATGCAGGTAAAACTTTGAACTTTACCAAGGCTTCTTTTTTATCATATTATGGGCCGCTCACGATTTCCTTACTATCAGATAGGGGAGGAAGCAGGATTAAAAAGCAGTGGAGGCAGAACAAAAATAAGCCCAGGAATGCCCCGGGCTTATTTTTGTTGTTCTTCATTATTGTTCTTAATTACTTATCCGCACATAAGCAATGGGCCTAATATGGTATATTCCCCGGTCCATAACCCTCTGTGGCCGGCGCCGACGTGGAAGGCTGGTAGCCAGGCCCGATAGGTGAAACAATGGGGCTGTCGCCTCCGGTCTCGTCCGGATTTGGATTGATGATGGTGGAAACATCCGTGTGGATGTTGCAGTAGCCTGGGATGGAGAATGCTGAATCATCCGTGGCGCCTGTCTCTCCATCCGGAAGCACCATGCAGACCCTGGTGGTCTTGTTGGGGCAGTAGGGCGTTGGACGCATGCCTGAGTCAGCACATACAGTCACCGCCACATGCTTATCGCACACTTCCGTGGGAGCTGTTCCCTTTGCAAAATATTCCGTATAAACCGCGTTGCCTCTTGGGTCGGCCGTACATACGCCTGCAACGGCGCGCTTGCCGGACTTACGGCAGATTTCCGCGGTCTCTATGCTGTCCGGTATGGCAAAGCCGGGGTCGGACTTGCCTTCATGGATACGGTTCATGATGTTGCGCCATATATCCTTGTGGAAGGAGGTTCCGCCGTTATTGACATTACCGTGTTTCAGCTTCTGGTTGTTGTCACATCCACCCCAGATGCCTGCTGTGTAGTAAGGCGTATACCCCACGAACCAGATATCATTGTTAGCGGTAGTGGTACCGCTCTTGCCGGCAGCGGACATTCCGGTCAGCGCTGACCTGGTACTGGTGGAGTTGATGGATATCCCGGATCTTGCAAACAGGCGGTTGCTCTTCATGGATTCAGCCATGGCGTCCGTGAGGAGGAATGCAGTGGAATCCTTCAGGACCTGCTTGGTTTCCGGTTCATTGTCTATAAGCACCTTGCCGTTGTGGTCCAGTATCTTTGTGAAGAAACGCGGTTTGGTATACACGCCGCCATTGGCAATGGAAGCATAGGCAGCAGTCATCTCCAGGTTGGAAACTCCTTTTGTGATGCCGCCCAGGGCAGTGGCCGCGCCCAGGTCGTCCTTGACCAGGGAGGTGATGCCCATGTTCTCCGCATATTCAACGCCCAGCTGTGGAGTGACTGTCTCCATCATGCAGCGGACCGCAATCACATTCATGGAATAGATGATACCGTCACGGATATTGTGATAGCCCACAAATCCATAACCGGAGTTCCACCAGTTCCTGAAGGTTTTGGTACCGATGGTATAAGTGGAATCGTAATAAACCGTTCCCAGGGTAGCGCCGCAGGCATCCAGCGCAGGTGCAAAGGAAGTGATGACCTTAAATGCGGAACCAGGCTGACGGTAGACATTGCTGGCACGGTTTAAGGTAAGGCTGGCCTTCTTCTCACCGCGGCCGCCGCAAAGCGCCTTGATTTCACCTGTGTGCTGGTCCATCAGCACAAAGGAAGCCTGTGGCTGGAGGATTGGGTTCTGACGTTCGCCTATGATTTCGTCCCCATCCTTTAACAGCCACTCCTTGTAGGAGTCGATATCGGACTGGATTGCGTCCTCACTTGCGTAAAGGCCCTCAAAGGAGGTGTCCCGCAGGATTGTCTTGCGGTAGCTCTTGAGGTTCTCCTCGGAATAATGCTCCGTGGTGCCGTCCGCATGGGTGACACTGAGCCTGTATTCCACGGAATACTTGGCAACGGAATAGTTGTCCGGATTGTTGATTTCCTCATCCACGATGGCCTGAAGTTCCGGGTCCTGGGTGGTGTAAATCTGAAGTCCGCCGGAATACAGAAGGTTGCTGGCCTGGCTTTCCGTGTAATCCAGCTTTTCCATCAGTGCTGTTATGACCTGCTCAATCAGCTCGTCCGTAAAATAACTGTAGTGGTTATTGGTCTCCTTGGTAGCGGTATCCACATTCTGGATCCTGTCATAGACATCATCTGCAAGCGCTTCCTCCTGCTCCTCCTTGGAAATGAAACCCTGGTCATACATGTACTGCAGTACGATCTGGCGCCGCTCCGCATTCTTCTCCCGTCCGGATATGGGGTTCAGTTTGGACGGATTCTTGGTAATGGAAGCCAGCACCGCGCATTCGGACAAGGTCAGATCGGACAGGTTCTTGTTAAAATAACGTTTGGCAGCCACCTTCACACCAAGGGTGTTGTTGCCCAGGTTGATTGTGTTCAGGTAGTTGGTGATGATCAGGTTCTTGGTGTCTTCCTTGCTCATGCCGGAATTCTTCTCCAGCTGGACCGCAAGGTACTGTTCCTGCAGCTTCCGCTCAATCTTGGCGCCCCAGCCTGACTCCATGCCGCCGGAAAATACATTGTTCTTGATGAGCTGCTGGGTGATGGTGCTCCCGCCTCCTGCATAGTCATCGCTGATGACGCCCTTTACGGCACGGGCAATGGAACGGATATCAATGCCGTTGTGGCTCCTGAAACGGGAATCCTCAATGGCAATGAAGGCATTGACCAGGTTCTGAGGAAGTTCCTCATATGTGGCTGATTCACGGTTGGAACCGCTGGTGACCAGTGTGTCCGTCAGGTTGCCTGCAGCATCGTAAACCGTGGTGGCAAAGCGGTCAGGCTGGATGTTTAAGATATCTACGGAGGGGGCATTGTCAATAATACCCTTAACCATACCGAAACCGATGGACGCGCCCACTACTGCTAAGAAAAGAAACAGGACAAACAGGGCCTTAAATATATTAAGGAACAGCCGCGAGGCGTATTTGCCTGATTTGGAGTGGAGAGACTTGATCCTGCGTTCAGTCTCATACTTACCATAGTTCATATATTCTCCTTTATCGTTCCACGATTCCTTTTCGTGGACTTTCCTTAATCTTCCCACGATTCCTTTTTCGTGGGTTTTCCTTTACCTTTCCACGGTTCCCTAAACCGTGGCCTTTCCTACATAAAGATTACCTTCAAAGTCTATCCTGTAGATTATACACCAGTTTTGTAAAATTGAAAAGGTTTAAATATGCCCTTGCCATCGCCGTATTTCTATATTATGATAAAAAATAGGCAAAAACAGGTCGGAATGTGGGGAATGATACCCTTAAATTGGAACAAAGGAGTATGGAAAGTGGTAGAGCGTTACAAAATAGTATATCAGGGCGGAACCGGGGAGCTGGTTGAGAAGAAGTCCAGGTTCATTGCGGATATAAAACCAGTGGCCAGTGAGGAAGATGCGCTGGCCTTTGTGGAGGAGATGCGAAGGAAATACTGGGATGCAAGGCATCACTGCTTTGCCTATATCATAGGCGACAGGGGGCAGACGGCCAGGTGCAGCGATGACGGGGAACCCTCCCAGACAGCGGGCAAGCCCATGATGGACGTGCTGGCCGGAGAGGGGCTTCACGATGTGTGCGCCGTGGTGACCCGGTATTTTGGCGGAACCCTGCTCGGCACAGGAGGCTTGGTCAGGGCCTACTCCGGCGCGCTGAAGGAAGGTCTTAAGGCCTGCGTGGTGGTGGAGAAAAAGCTGGCCTCCTGCCTGGAGGTCAGGACGGATTACAACGGCGTTGGGAAAATCCAGTACATTGCAGCCCAGTCAGGCATTGATACCCTGGACAGCCAGTACACGGACCAGGTTCTGTTTACCTTCCTGGTGCCTGCTGCTGAGGAAGGCCGTTTTAAGGCCCAGCTGACGGAAGGGACCAATGGGCGGGCTTCCATTAAGAACGTGGATGAGGTCTATTATGGCGTTGTTGACGGAAAAGTCATTGTTTTTTAGAAGAAAATTCCGTAATCAGCGGCATTTTCCCGTAAAATCCCTTGCATTATGTAAATAGCAATGCTATACTATAAAACCGTGGCTGTAGACGTATATAATTAAGGAAGAGTAATCACTATGAAGATGAAAAGAGAAGATGTAAGAAATATTGCTATTATTGCCCATGTAGACCATGGCAAGACCACATTAGTAGACCAGCTGTTAAGGCAGAGCGGCGTATTCCGTGTGGGCCAGGAGGTCCAGGAACGCGTCATGGACTCCAATGACATTGAGCGCGAGCGCGGTATCACCATCCTGTCCAAGAATACGGCTGTATTTTATAAAGATACTAAAATCAACATTATCGACACTCCCGGACATGCCGACTTTGGCGGGGAAGTGGAGCGTGTGCTTAAGATGGTGAACGGAGTCGTGCTGGTGGTGGATGCCTATGAAGGCCCCATGCCGCAGACCAAGTTCGTGCTTCAGAAGGCGCTGGAACTGGATTTATCCGTGATTGTGTGCATCAATAAGGTTGACCGCCCGGAAGCGCGTCCTTCAGAGGTGATTGACGAGACGCTTGAGCTAATGATGGACCTTGACGCATCGGATGAGCAGCTTGACTGCCCGTTTATCTTTGCGTCCGCAAGGGGCGGATTTGCAAGGTATCACATGGAAGATGACAACATGGACATGGGTCCCCTGTTTGAGACCATCATCAGCCATACGCCTGCCCCGGAAGGTGACCCGGACGCGGACACCCAGGTGTTGATCAGCACCATTGATTACAATGAATTCGTGGGCCGTATCGGAATCGGAAAGGTTGACAACGGCGGCCTTAAGGTCAACCAGGAATGTGTCCTGGTCAACCATCATGACCCGGATAAATTCAAAAAAATCAAGATAGGAAAACTCTATGAGTTTGACGGTCTTAAGAGGGTGGAGGTACAGCAGGCATCCGTTGGTTCCATCGTGGCTATTTCCGGTATTGCGGACATCCATATCGGCGATACCATCTGTTCACCGGACCATCCTGAGGCAATCCCGTTCCAGAAGATATCCGAGCCGACCATTGCCATGTACTTCATGGTAAATGACAGCCCCCTGGCTGGCCAGGAAGGAAAGTTCATCACCTCCCGCCACCTGCGTGACAGGCTGTTCAGGGAGCTGAACACCGACGTAAGCCTGCGTGTGGAGGAGACGGATTCCGCTGACTGCTTCAAGGTTTCGGGCCGCGGCGAGCTGCATCTGTCCGTACTCATCGAGAACATGCGCCGCGAAGGCTTTGAGTTCGCGGTGAGTAAGGCGGAAGTACTGTACAGGTATGATGAGAGGAACCGCAAGCTGGAGCCGATGGAACTGGCTTATGTGGATGTGCCGGAGGAATACACCGGCGTGGTCATCCAGAAGCTTACAAGCCGCAAGGGCGCGCTCCAGGGCATGAGCCAGGCAGCGGGAGGATATTCCAGGCTGGAATTCTCCATCCCTTCCAGGGGACTTATCGGATACCGCGGTGATTTCATGACAGATACAAAGGGAAATGGTATCCTCAATACTATTTTTGATGAATATGCAGAGTACAAGGGCGACCTGTTCTACCGCCAGACCGGCTCCCTGATTGCATTTGAGGCAGGAGAGGCCATTACCTACGGCCTGTTCAATGCCCAGGAAAGGGGAACCCTGTTCATCGGACCGGGAACCAGGGTATATTCAGGTATGGTCGTAGGCCAAAGCCCCAAGGCGGAGGACATTGAAATCAATGTCTGCAAGACCAAGAAGCTGACCAACACACGTTCCTCCAGCGCGGATGAGGCGCTGAAGCTGACGCCGCCGAAGATCATGAGCCTGGAGCAGGCCCTGGACTTCATTGACACGGATGAGCTCCTGGAGGTAACGCCGGAAAGCCTGAGGATCCGCAAGAAGATCCTGGACCCCACCATGCGTAAAAGGGCGTCCTTTAAGAAGTAAAAACGACATAATCAAACACAAAAAGGCGGATCCTGTCGAAATGTTCTGGCAGGATCCGCTTATTTTTTGGTCTATTATGGTAAATTTCCTCATAAACTATCAATGTGCCGTACGAAAGCAAGCTGAACAGAAAGAAAAAAATAAAAACGGCCAAGTGAGAATTTATTTAGAAGCGAAGAGGAGATGTACTATGTCAGAAAAAATGATTGAAAACAACAAGGTAAGTGTTATCGGTGAGATCGTATCGGGATTTACCTTTAGCCACGAGGTATTTGGAGAAGGCTTTTATATGGTGGATGTTGCTGTGAACCGGCTCAGCGAGCAGGCGGATATCATCCCGCTTATGGTGTCTGAGCGGCTGTTGGACGTACACCAGGACTATTCAGGAAGCACCATTGAGGCGCTGGGCCAGTTCCGTTCCTATAACCGCCACGAAGGGGTGAAGAACAGGCTGATGCTTTCCATCTTTGTCCGGGAGGTCCATTTCATGGAAGAATTTACGGACTATACAAAAACAAACCAGATATTCCTGGACGGCTATATCTGCAAGCCGCCGATTTACCGCAAAACTCCTCTGGGCCGTGAAATTGCAGATATCCTTCTGGCAGTCAACCGTCCATACGGCAAGTCTGATTACATACCATGCATCAGCTGGGGGCGGAATGCCCGCTATGCATCCAGCTTTGAGGTGGGCGCCAGGGTGCGCATATGGGGCCGCGTACAGAGCAGGGAGTACACCAAAAAACTCAGCGAGACCGAGTGTGAGAAGCGGATTGCCTATGAGGTTTCCATCAGCAAACTGGAATGTGACGAGGAATAATCTTTTAAGACTCTTTGGAATTTCTTTCGGAAAAAGTAAGAAATATTTGCAAAGTTGGTCAAACTATGCTATTATGAGCAAAGTCTATGAATGAAACATCATTCTTAAGAAAAAGCAAGTAAAGCATGAGGTGCATGATGATGAAAGAAAGCATGATACAGGTTATCTGCGGGCCGGGCAAGGGTAAATCAACAAGTGCAATGGGCAGGGGAATCAGTGCGCTGGCCAAGGGCAGCAATGTAATCATGGTACAATTTTTAAAAGGTTCCCTGGACATGGATAACATGGAAATCCTGAAACGCCTGGAACCGGAATTTAAAATTTTCAGATTTGAGAAGACTCCTGTTTTTTTTGACCAGCTGTCAGAGGATGAAAAGGATGAGGCAAGGATCTGCATCCGCAACGGGCTGAATTTTGCTAAGAAGGTCCTGGTGACAGGTGAATGCGATATCCTTATCCTGGATGAGATACTTGGGATCCTGGATGAAGGCGTCATTACCCAGGATGAGCTGTGCGCCCTTATCGGCCAGGCAAGGCAGGCTGAAATCAGGCTCATACTCACCGGCAATGTGTATCCGGATTCACTGGATGCATATGTGGATGAGGTTACGAAGCTCCAGACCAGATATGAATGAGATTTCCTGTTGACATCCATATCATAGGATGATAATATAATACCAACAATCATAGAGTAGAGGTTGCGTCAATCAAGAGTAACCAGGCCCGATGTGGCAGGCACAGAGGACGGCTTGGGGAAAGGGAAAGACGCCGAAGGGGGAAGCATACCTGGAACATGTTTCTTTCTGGGCATATGGTGAACATCCATATGACTGTCATCCGGGTGGATGGAGAGCTACCGAAGAACGTGGATTCGTGAATGACGATATGATACGTACGTGAAGGGCTGACATTTACCTCAGCCCTTTTTTGCTATCCTGTGATTGAACCAAGAGAAAAGGAGAGAATAAATTATGGCTATTTTTGAAGGAGCAGGCGTTGCGCTGGTAACACCATTTAAGGAAAATGGGGAAGTTAACTATGAAAAGCTGGAAGAAATCGTGGAGGAGCAGATTGCCGGGGGTACGGACTCCATCATTGTCTGCGGAACCACAGGAGAAGCTTCCACCATGAGCCATGAGGAACACCTGGATGTGGTGGGATATGTGTGCAAGGTGACCGGAAAACGCATCCCCGTCATTGCGGGAACCGGATCCAACTGCACGGAGACAGCCGTTTATCTTTCCGTGGAGGCTGAGCGCCGCGGGGCCGACGGCCTTTTACTGGTATCCCCTTACTACAATAAGGCCACACAGAACGGGCTGAAGGCGCATTTTAAGGCGGTTGCCGATGCCGTGAAGATTCCAATCCTCCTTTATAACATTCCTGGAAGGACCGGTGTCACGATCCTTCCCCAGACCATAGCCGACCTTTGTAAGAATGTGGATAACATCGTGGGCGTAAAAGAAGCAAGCGGTAATTTCTCAGCCATTGCAACCCTGATGAGCCTGGCTGACGGCAAGGTGGACCTGTATTCCGGCAATGACGACCAGATCGTACCCCTGCTTTCCCTGGGGGGGAAGGGCGTGATTTCCGTGCTTTCCAACGTGGCTCCCAGACAGACCCATGACATCTGCGCCGCTTATTTTGCAGGGGATACGGCGAAAAGCACCAAGCTGCAGCTGGATGCCATTCCGCTGATTACAGAGCTGTTTGCGGAAGTGAACCCCATTCCGGTAAAGGCGGCCATGAACCTGATGGGCAAGAATGTGGGACCGATGCGCCTTCCGCTGACCGAGATGGAACCCCAGAACCAGGAGAAGTTAAAAGCAGCCATGACTGCATACGGCATCCTGTAAACCAAGGCTGGAAAGGATAAGACACAGATGGTAAAAATGATAATGCACGGCTGCGGCGGGGCCATGGGACAGGTAATCACAGGGCTGGCCGCAGAGGATGAGTCTATTGAGATTGTGGCGGGAATTGACTTACACCCCGCAAAGGACAGCGGTTATCCCGTATTTGAAAGCCTGGATCAATGTAACGTGAAGGCAGACGTGATTGTGGATTTCTCTTCGGCAAAAGCCGTGGACGGACTTTTAAAATACTGCTCCGAAACAGGTATGCCGGTGGTGCTGTGTACCACCGGGCTGTCGGAAGCACAGCTGGAGACACTCAAACGCGCCAGCGCCAGCGCTGCTGTGCTGCGCTCGGCCAATATGTCCCTGGGCGTCAACCTGCTCCTTAAGCTGGTGAAGGATGCGGCAAAGGTACTTGCCGGTTCCGGCTTTGACATCGAAATCGTGGAAAAACACCACAACCAGAAGATGGATGCGCCCAGCGGCACGGCCATTGCACTGGCGGATTCCATTAACCAGGCCATGGATGAGCCTTACGGGTATATCTATGACAGAAGCACCCGCCGTGAAAAAAGACACGTGTCGGAAATCGGCATAAGCGCTGTCAGGGGCGGGTCCATTGTTGGGGAACACGATGTGATTTTCGCCGGCAGGGATGAGGTGGTCACGTTCAGCCATACCGCTTATTCCAAAGCCATTTTCGCAAAAGGCGCCCTGGAGGCCGCGAAGTTCCTGGCAGGAAAAGGCCCGGGACTCTATACTATGGCTGACGTGGTTAAATTGTAGGAAATATTTTCCTGAGATAGCAGGATATACCACCATAATATATTCTCCAAACGCACATAATAAGGGTAGAAATAGAAAGGAGAATGTTATTATGAAAAAAATCAGACCTGCTATCTTAGCTATGTTACTATTCGTTATGGTTCTATCTGTGACGGCCTGCGGAAGCAATAATTCAGGCACCCAGTCCACCACAGGTTCCAGCCAGTCTTCTTCATCGGCAGCAACATCCACAACCGCTGCAGGGAGTAATGAGAGCAGCAGCAATACATCCGGTTCCGAAACCACCGGAGGCGTGCTTGACAATCTTGTAGATGACGTGGAAGACGGCGTGGATGATGTGGGCAACGGCATCAAGGACATGACCGGCGAATCAGGTAATACCAGTGAGACCAGCAACACTGCCACAACAGAGGCAACACACTAATCATTATTCTATGGTATTTATTGCAGGGCGGACCCTTTCTTGGCCGGTGAGGCAGGGAAAGGGTTCCTTTTGCATTGCTGGCGGGACAGGGAGTGGGGACTTTTAGCTTATCTGCCGGAGCTGGGGAAGAATCCCCTTTGCGTATCTGGCGGGGCAGGAAAAGAACGTTTTTAACTTGGTTCAGGGTCCTGAGGAATGGGTGTTCTGGTCTTGATATGGAACCGGGGATGAACTATAATGACCATATGCGGCCGGATTGGAGAGGATGCGGGAAAGGAGCCAGGAATGGGATTCCTGAACCGGAGGATATGTGGCTGGAATCATAGGATGGTATGGTGGAAGTCATATTGGCGCAGAAGATGGCTTCGCCTGTACAGAAGCCATATGATTAAGATGTGGAAGGGCAGGGAGAATGAGGGACACAGGCGGATTTACAGGCAAAAAACAAGGAAGAGAAAAAAACTCATAAACAGGACGGTGAAGAGGAAAAAACACATTACGAGAAAAATCCTTATAATTGCCATAGGGATGGTTGTATATTGGAATGCATCCATTCGTGGAGGATTTTTCGCATCGTTAAAAGACATGGTCCAGATCCGTTATATGGAAGAACAGGATGCGGTACGGGATCATATGACCAGCAATGGGCGGGTGGAACCTGCACCGGATGGGGACAGGATGGAAAAGGACGGCCGTCATGAGGGGAAGATTCAGAAGGAAGGCGTGACTATCATTCTGGACAAAGGGTCTGTGAGTATTTTCCGGTTGGAGGAACACATGGAACCAGGGAGTGATTAGAAGGGGATAGAAAATTCATTAGGAATTTTAATGATTGCACTTCTTGTATTCAACTGGATATTGTATTATAATTTCTTCTGAAATGGTATTCTTTTATAGCGTCAGCTTATAAATCTATATCTTATATCTATGTTACCATATGAATAAAAGAAAAGGACAGGTGGATACCCATGGAAAAGAAAGAGATGCTCTATGAAGGAAAGGCTAAGAAAGTCTATGCAACTGAGGACCCGGATGTTTTAATCGTATCCTATAAGGATGATGCCACTGCATTTAACGGATTAAAGAAGGGGACCATTGTGGGCAAGGGAGCCATCAACAACCGTATGACCAACTTCATCTTTAAGAAGCTGGAAGAAAAGGGTGTGCCCACCCACCTGGTGGAAGAATTAAATGACAGGGAGACTGCTGTCAGGAAAGTGGAGATTGTGCCCCTTGAGGTAATCGTGCGCAACTATTCCGCCGGCAGCTTTGCCAAGAAAATGGGAATGGAGGAAGGCATCAGGTTCAAATGCCCGACCCTGGAATTCAGCTACAAGAATGATGACCTGGGCGATCCGTTCATCAACAGCTACTATGCGCTGGCACTTGGCCTTGCCACCCAGGAAGAGATTGATGACATTACCAAATATACCTTCAAGGTAAACGAAGTGCTTCAGGAGTATTTTGACGGCCTGAACATCGATTTGATTGACTTTAAGATTGAGTTTGGCCGTTACCACGGGAAGATAATCCTTGCTGACGAGATTTCCCCCGATACCTGCCGCCTGTGGGACAAGGACACCCATGAGAAGCTGGACAAAGACAGGTTCAGAAGGGATCTTGGCAATGTAGAGGATGCATATGAGGAAGTGTTCCGCAGATTGGGAATCCAGTAATGAACTTACATACAACGCCTGGGCATTGATTACCCAGGCGTTGCCTGATTCAATGCTTTTCCCCGATTAAATCAATCGGGGACTTTCCACATGACTTATAGAGAAAGGGACTTGACTGAATGGAGCAGAACCAGTTGGACTTTGACATTGGGGCAGATAAACTGCGCGAGGAGTGCGGGGTTTTTGGGATTTATGATTTTGATGGGAATGATGTGGCATCTACTATTTATTACGGGCTTTTTGCCCTGCAGCACAGGGGGCAGGAAAGCTGCGGCATTGCGGTCAGCGACACGGAGGGACCGAAGGGGAAGGTAAGCGCCCACAAGGGCATGGGCCTTTGCAACGAGGTGTTTTCAACGGAACATCTGGAGCAGATGCACGGCAACATCGGGGTCGGGCATGTGCGTTACTCCACGGCCGGAAGCAGTACCAGGGAAAATGCACAGCCCCTGGTGCTCAACTATGTAAAAGGCACCCTTGCATTGGCACACAACGGCAACCTGGTCAATGCGCCGCAGCTGCGCCAGGAACTGGAATACACGGGAGCCATTTTCCAGACAACCATTGATTCTGAGGTGATTGCCTACCATATTGCAAGGGCCAGGGTGTCCGTGCCCAATGTTGAGAGTGCGGTGGCAAAAGCCATGGGCAAGCTGAAGGGCGCCTATTCCCTTGTCATCATGAGCCCGCGCAAGCTGATTGGGGCCAGGGACCCCTTTGGATTCAAGCCCCTGTGCATTGGAAAGAGGGATAATGCCTATATCCTTGCATCAGAGACCTGCGCCCTTGAGACAATCGGAGCGGAGTTTGTGAGGGACGTAAAGCCAGGGGAGATTGTCACTATTACCAGGGAAGGGATTGCGTCCAATACTGAAATGTGTTTCAGGGATACGGAAAAAGAGGCCAGATGTATTTTCGAGTATATTTATTTTGCCAGGCCGGACAGTGTTTTTGACGGGGTAAGCGTGTATCACTCCAGAATCCAGGCAGGCCGTTTCCTGGCCCTGGATTCGCCGGTGGAGGCAGACCTGGTGGTGGGCGTGCCCGAATCCGGGAACGGGGCAGCCCTTGGTTATTCCATGGAATCCGGGATTCCCTATGGAACCGCATTCGTGAAGAATTCCTATGTGGGACGGACCTTCATAAAGCCCAAGCAAAGCAGCAGAGAGTCGGCGGTCCGGATTAAGCTGAACGTCCTGAAGGAAGCGGTTGCAGGCAAGCGCATCATCATGATTGACGATTCCATTGTGCGCGGCACCACCAGCGCCCTGATTGTGAACATGCTTCGGGACGCAGGGGCCAGGGAAGTCCATGTGCGGATCAGTGCGCCTCCATTCCTCCATCCCTGCTACTTTGGCACGGATATCCCGTCAGAGGACCAGCTGATTGCCCACGGGCATACGGTGGAGGAGATACGGGAGATGATTGGCGCGGATTCCCTTTCTTACCTGAAAATGGAACGGCTACAGGAGATGGCATGCAGCCGCTCCATATGCACGGCCTGCTTCAGCGGGAATTACCCCATAGATCCGCCGGCTGAGGATATAAGGGGAAGCTACGATAAATAAACAGCGGTTGAAGACATGCACCTGTTGTGGTAAGATAAAAACCATGAATTGAGGAAAAACCATGATGGACAATCAATGGTGGAAAAGTATGGAGGAAATGACATGAGTAACACAGACAGATATGTAAGCCCTCTTTCCGAGCGCTATGCCAGCAGTGAGATGCAGTATATCTTTTCGCCGGATATGAAATTTAAGACCTGGAGACGCCTGTGGATTGCCCTGGCCGAGACTGAGAAGGAACTGGGTCTTGGCATTACGGACGAACAGATTGAGGAACTGAAGGCCCATGCAGATGATATTAATTATGATGTGGCAAAGGCCCGTGAGAAGGAAGTGCGCCATGACGTGATGAGCCATGTGTATGCTTACGGGGTCCAGTGCCCTAAGGCAAAGGGAATCATCCATCTGGGAGCCACATCCTGCTATGTGGGGGACAATACGGATATCATCATCATGACAGAAGCCCTTAAGCTGGTAAGGAAGAAACTGCTCAACGTTTTGGCTGAACTGGCTAAGTTTGCCGACACCTATAAGGAACTTCCAACCCTTGCATTCACCCATTTCCAGCCCGCCCAGCCCACAACGGTTGGAAAGCGCGCCACCCTCTGGATGATGGAGCTGAAGCTGGATCTAGATGACCTGGATTATCTCATCGGATCCATGCGCCTTCTCGGCTCCAAGGGTACCACAGGCACCCAGGCCAGCTTCCTGGAACTGTTTGACGGCGACCATGACAGATGCCGCCGCCTGGATGAGCGGATAGCCGGGAAAATGGGATTCGAGGGCTGTTATCCTGTTTCAGGCCAGACCTATTCCAGGAAGATTGACAGCCGTGTGATCAGCGTCCTGGCAGGAATTGCCCAGAGCGCCCACAAATTCTCCAACGACATCCGCCTGCTTCAGCACCTGAAGGAGGTGGAGGAGCCATTTGAGAAAAAGCAGATTGGTTCATCCGCCATGGCTTATAAGCGCAACCCCATGCGGAGCGAGCGGATTGCCAGCCTTGCCAATTATGTGATGAGCGATATGATGAACCCCATGCTGGTGGCCTCCACCCAGTGGTTTGAGAGGACCCTGGACGACTCGGCCAACAAGAGGCTTTCCGTACCCGAGGGCTTCCTGGCCGTGGACGGTATCCTGGATTTATATCTGAACGTGGTGGACGGCCTTGTGGTGTATCCAAAGGTAATCGAAAAGCACCTGATGGCGGAACTGCCCTTCATGGCAACCGAGAACATCATGATGGATGCGGTAAAGGCCGGAGGCGACCGCCAGGAACTCCATGAGCGCATCCGGGAACTGTCCATGGAAGCAGGAAAGAACGTAAAAGAAAAAGGTCTGGATAACAATCTCCTTGAACTGATTGCAGCAGACCCTGCATTCAATCTTTCCCTGGATGACCTGAAGGCGGCCATGGACCCATCCCGCTATGTGGGACGGGCGCCCAGGCAGGTAGAAGAGTTCCTGGAAGAGGTAATCCGCCCGGTGCTTGCAGACAATGCAGGGGAACTGGGGATGACTGCGGAAATAAATGTGTAGGTTGGATTGGGGCATGTGAGGAAGTTGCGGATGCTACGTCCGCGAAGCGGGCCAGGACGGGCTTTGCCCTAAGGGGAACCGGCCGGGGCCGGAGGGATTCCTTAGGACGGCTGCGGGACGGACGCCAAGTTCCGGAGGGGCAGCTTCTAAGGCCCTGACAAGCGGAAAGACGGGGACCGGTGCTATTCGCTGAGAAATCCTGAAGGACTTTCTCAGCTCAGAGCACCTTGGATTCTTGCTTTGATGCAGGAATCCACCCCGTCTTTCCGCTTGCCAGAACCTAAGAAGCTGCTCCCTCCTCCACAATGCGCCCGCCCCGCAGCCGCCCTAAGGAATCCCCCCGTCCCCGCCCGCTCCCCCTCAGCCCAAAACCCGCCCTGGCCCGCTTCGCGGACTGTGTATTCCAGCCATGACATGCGCCAAACGCAGAAGTGGAAATAAAATCTCCGGTGCCAGCTGTTTCCAGAAGATATGGGATGGACTGGCGGGGGGATTTTTTTATTTTTCTAGTCGGATTCATGAGATGCAGGGATGGAGGAACGTAGCGGGTGAGCGGAAGGGGGATGGGGGTGTGGATGCATCTACAGGGACGTGTGGGTCTTAGGCTGAGGGAAGCGGTGCTAAGAGGCTGGCGCCTTTGTCTGAACCCGATGACTGAATGGGTGGTAACACCTAAAGCGCGAGTTTGGCAGCCAGCCTCTTGTCCAGCGCCGTTTTCCTCAGCCTTAGAGCCACTAGTCCCGCAGCCGTATCCGTACCCCCATCCCCCTTCCGCTCACGGACGGATGCACCTCACCCCACACCTCATAAATCCACGTTCCCATATTGCGAACCTCGGCAAGGAATGGTATAGTTTTAATATAAGCAAGTATAAGGACAAGTCAACAAGAACAAAGGAAAGGGAGGTCATGAATGAATGTAAATCTGGAATATTACAGGGTGTTTTACTATGTGTGCGTTCATGGGAGCCTGACTGCGGCTGCCAGGGAGCTGTGTATCTCCCAGCCGGCAGTCAGCCAGGCCGTGCGCCAGCTGGAAAAGGAAGCGGGAATCAAGCTGTTCCTGCGGACATCCAAGGGCGTACAGCTTACCAAGGAGGGGGAACTGCTGTACCGCTATGTTAAAGTGGGGGTGGAGAGCCTTTTGGAAGGCGAGAAGATGGTGGAACGGGTCCTGGGCATGGATATGGGGGAGGTGCGGATTGGGGCCAGCGATATGACCCTTCAGTTTTTCCTGCTTCCTTACCTGGAACAGTTCCACAAGGAGTTTCCTAAAATCAAGGTCAATGTATCAAATGCGCCTACGCCGGAAACCATAAAGAGCCTGGAAGAGGGCAGGATTGATTTTGGCGTTGTCACCACTCCCTTTGAATGCAGGGGGACCATGAACCGGATTCCGGTCAAGGTCATACGCAATGTGTTCATTGCCGGCAACAGCTTTGAAAAGCTGAGGGACAGGGAGCTGGATTATTCGGAGCTTTCAGGCCTGCCCTGCATTTTCCTGGAAAAGAATACCAGCACCAGGACATTCATGGATGATTTCCTGTTAAAACAGGGGATTGAACTGAAGCCGGAGTTTGAACTGGCTATCAGCGACATGATCGTACAGTTTGCCAAGCGCAATATGGGGGTGGGCTGCGTGATGGAGGGATTTGCCCAGGACGCGGTGGAAGCAGGGGATGTATTTGAACTGAAATTTAAAATGGAGATGCCTGCCCGGCATATTTGCGTGGTTACCGGGGAATCTAACCTTATATCCATGCCTGGACGCAAGCTTCTGGAAATGATTACCGGCCAGAGGATTGATACGGATATGATATAAGCGCTCATTATGGGAAGCATAATAAAGAACGTCTTTACTTATGAAGGGCATTGTAGTAAAGTAAGAACTGTCTTTTTTGAGTTTGTACCAGACTCAGAATAGGGCTTAAGGAAGATAATGAGCATGGACGGGAAGATACCCGAAGGAGGATTTATTGTATGGTCAGAGCAATTGTAGGTGCTAACTGGGGCGATGAAGGCAAGGGCAAGATTACGGATATGCTTGCCAAGGAGTCTGACATTATTGTACGCTTTCAGGGCGGAAGTAATGCGGGACATACCATTATTAACGATTATGGCAAGTTTGCCCTTCATCTCCTTCCATCCGGCGTGTTTTATCAGCATACAACCAGCGTGATTGGCAATGGGGTGGCGCTTAATATCCCATATCTGATGGATGAGATACAGTCACTGGTGGACAGAGGGGTTCCAAAGCCCAGGGTCCTTGTTTCGGATAGGGCGCAGATCCTGATGCCTTATCATGTGCTGTTTGACACCTACGAGGAAGCGCGTCTGGCAGGCAAATCCTTTGGTTCCACCAAATCGGGTATTGCCCCGTTTTATTCTGATAAATATGCCAAAATCGGTTTCCAGGTCAGTGAGCTGTTCGACGAGGAGCTTCTGAAGGAGAAGGCATACAGGGTGTGTGAGCAGAAAAATGTGCTGCTTGAGCATCTGTACCATAAACCGCTGTTAGATCCGGAGGAGCTGCTCAGTGAGCTGCACGGTTACCGTGACATGATTGAGCCATATGTATGTGATACATCCGCGTATCTCTATGAGGCCATTAAGGAGGGCAGGAAAATCCTTCTGGAAGGCCAGCTTGGCTCCCTTAAGGACCCGGATCATGGAATCTATCCCATGGTGACTTCCTCATCCACCCTGGCTGCATACGGCGCAATCGGCGCAGGGATACCGCCATATGAGATTAAGGACATTACCACGGTTGTAAAGGCTTACTCCAGCGCTGTAGGCGCAGGCGCCTTTGTCAGCGAGATATTCGGGGATGAGGCGGAAGAGTTAAGGAACCGCGGAGGCGATGGGGGCGAATATGGCGCAACCACCGGACGCCCCAGACGTGTGGGCTGGTTCGACGCGGTAGCGACCAGATATGGCTGCCGTATCCAGGGAACCACGGAGGTGGCATTTACCGTGCTTGATGTCCTGGGGTATCTGGATGAGATTCCTGTGTGCGTGGGTTATGAGATTGACGGTCAGGTGACAAAGGAATTCCCCACCACCGCACGGCTTGAGAAGGCTAAACCTGTGCTTACCAGGCTCCCGGGATGGAAATGCGACATCCGCGGGATTAAGGATTATGAGGAACTGCCTGAGAACTGCCGCAAATATATAGAGTTCGTGGAAAAGGAGATTGAGGCTCCCATTGCAATGGTCTCCAATGGACCGGGACGGGATGACATTATCATGCGCAAGCCGCTTCGGGAAGTATAGTAAGGGTTCGAAAATAAATTCTGAAAAGGACATTTAAATCGAAAGGTACCTACAAGACGGTATCAGGAATATTTTCTGGAAAACGGCATAGCTTTGCGGGCTATGCCGTTTCCCTGTTATGCAGACCCATTCAGTAAAGACGCAGCAGGACTTCCAACAGGTCCATGTTCATTTATCATTTTAATTCCCCAATTACCCACTTGATTTTAAGAATTTGTTAAATTTCGTTTTCAATATACCAGGACATTACTTTCATGACATACCGCCCGGTATCAAATGGAGGTTCATATATCTTTAAATGGGCCTCACCTTTTCTCTTGTTAATATTGTATAGTCTGTAAATTCTGTAGTTTTTCTTTTGCTGCTGCATCTTATTGGCAACAGTGATTTCATTTTGGGAAATATAGAAACCGCCGTCATGGTTCTGTTCTGTACTCTTTACCTCAATATATAATAGTTCCCCTTGTTCGGTAAAGGATTTAATATCATAGCCTTCGTTATCGCCCACTTCCTGTGATGTATGTTCAATTTGCTTCGCAAGTTCCACTAACCCTACATTACGTAACTTTTTCTTTTCGAACTCAATAACAATATATTCTCCTAAATCGCCAATGCTTTTTTTCTTTTCATTCAGGGTGATATAATCTGTCTTACATGGCCTTGTGGTCTGTTTTGGCGCTGATTTCCTTTTGGTGGGAGTGTCCTCATCATCAATGAGTAATTTAAAACTGCTATACGGTTTTGTTTCTGCTGGTTGAAGCTCATCTACCGCCTTTAAGGGGGTATTTCTGTGCTTATCATTACAGATGATCCTTATATACCATTTTTTCCTGTATTCTTCAGTCAGGGCACTGGCAGCCGCATTGAAAAATTCGCATATCTTTAAATTATTTGCAACATAATACTTTTTGTCCGAAATAATGATTGCACTGTTCTCATCCTGTATCCGTGTACTGTTTTTCTGCCCTGCTGTAAAGCCATGGACAACTGTTTCCGGATAAATTTTAAATTTATCTGCTTTTGCGGTTAGGAATCCATTCATAATCTCAATGGACTGATTACAGGCAGCCTCAACGAATTTAATATATGTTTTTCGAGGACTTTCCCCGTCAATTATTATCTCATTATCGCCAGCCACGAATACAAAATTAATTTTATCAAACTGCATATTATCGCCGTAAACATATCCATTGTGAAAACAGGAATATGATTTTGCTTGAATATATTTACGGTTATCAAGCCAGTATTGTATAGAAATCTCATCAAAATTTGCTCTCATAAATGTCACCTCGTTTTTTTGAATATGCATTTATATATGGAGTCCGCACCGTTGTTGTAGGAGATTATATCACATAATTGTGGACGTTTCTATTATTTTAACAATTGGAATATGATATCTCCCTGTAAGCAGCAGGATTCCTTTCTGGAGCGTGTTTGAAAATTCATTCCCTCTATCTGTCCTGAGGATTCCACCAAAGGTACCTCCTTAGGACAGATTACGCCCACTTTGCGGTATATTTGGTATCTGCCTGTTTCAGTTTATTGGCCGATACTGTTTTATGAGTGATTACCTTTTGAATGTCCATTTTGTATCCAGGATACAAAATGCCGGGAAACCTGTAGGACACAGCTTTCCCGGCATTTACAATTCTTAAGTTTATCCTATTCTTAAGTTCATTCTATTCTTAAGTTCATTCTATTCTCAAAATCATTCCATTCTCAAGATTATCCCATTCCCAAAGTCATCCCCATCAGCCTATGGCCTGGATGTTTTATCACAGCCTTTGGTCTTTCCAACCCCTTTATCCTCCGCTTTGTCATGGGCTGTCCGTCCGCCGGCCTGTGTACCGGCCATACCGGCTTTTTCCGCCTCCGCCTTCAGCGCTTCCATATCCACTGGTTCGGAAGGCTTTAAGACACGTGTCATCAGTCCCATGGCAAACATGATGATGGGTATGAACACCATGGAGAAAATCACGGCCATCAGGTAATTCTTTGGGGCGCCTGTCACGGCCAGGATAATGGCCAGTACAAACAGCGCCACAAGAAGCAAGGCTCCGGTCAGGGCCAGGATCCGTTTTAATTTCATGCATTTACTCCTTTCATCCACTCAGAAACCATCAATCCTCAGCCAGTTCTTCCCATCGCTCATACAGTTCTTCTAGCTGCCGGGCAATTTCTTCCTTTTCCCTGTTCAGTTCCATCAGCCTGTCCACATCGGTGTAGACCTCTTCCAGGGAAAGCAGCCCGTCAATCTCACTGTCCCTGGTTTCCAGGGCATGGATGGAATCCTCTGTTTTCTTCAGTTCGTTCTGGCGCTTGCGTATGCGCGCCTGTTCTTCCTTCCGGGCCTTCCAGTCCAGCTTTATATCGCTGGCAGAAGAGGAGGCCAGATCCCTGTCCGGCGTTCCCGCAGGCGCCTGGCCCGCAGCATTCCTTGCTGCGAATGCTGCTTCCACGTCATCCTTCTTCTCAAGGTAATAATCGTAGTTGCCGATATAATTAATCAGGGACTGGCTGGTCAGGTCCAGTATCCTGGTGGCGGTGCGGTTGATGAAATAACGGTCATGGGACACATAAAGCACGGTGCCCGTATAGCGGCAGAGGGCGCTTTCCAGTATCTCCTTGGACGTGATGTCCAGATGGTTGGTAGGCTCATCCAGTAAAAGGAAGTTGGCGTCGGAGAGCATGAGCTTGGCCAGGGACACGCGTCCGCGTTCCCCGCCGCTTAAGTCCCGGATCAGCTTGAACACATCATCGCCCGTGAACAGGAAGGAGGCCAGGGTATTGCGGATCTGGGTATTATTCATGTCAGGATAGGTATCCTGTATCTCCTCAAACAATGTCTTGTCCATGTGCAGGACCTGGTGTTCCTGGTCGTAATAACCGATGTGCACCTTGGAACCCAGGCGGATTTCGCCGCTGTCAGCCTCCAGGAGGCCGTTGATGATTTTTAACAGGGTGGTCTTGCCGGTTCCGTTGTTGCCTATGATAGCCACCCGTTCCCCGCGTTTGATATCAAAATCCACGTGGGAAAAAAGGGTCTGGGCGTCAAAGGATTTGCTTAATTCCCTGACCGTCAGCACATCATTGCCGCTGATTACATCCGGCTCCAGCCGTATATCCATGGAATCGTCAATTTCCACCGGTTTATCCAGCCGCTCAATCTTATCCAGCATCTTTTCACGGCTCTCTGCACGCCGGATGGACTTTTCACGGTTAAAGGATTTAAGCTTGGTGATGACTGCTTCCTGATGCTTGATTTCCTGCTGCTGGTTTAGATATGCCCTGATTTTGGCATCCCGGAGCATGGCTTTCTTGTCGCTGTAGGCGGAATAATTGCCTGAGAACATGGTCCCGATGCCGTTATCCAGCTCCACAATCTTGGAAACCACACGGTCCAGGAAATAACGGTCATGGGCAACGATGATCACGCTGCCTGAATAACCCTTCAAATAGGTTTCCAGCCAGGCAATGGACTCCATGTCCAGGTGGTTGGTCGGCTCGTCAAGCAGCAGTACGTCCGGCTTGGTGAGCAGGAGCTTGCCCAGGGAGACACGGGTTTTCTGACCGCCGGAAAGGGTGTTGATGGGCTTGGTAAATTCGTCCTCGCTGAATCCAAGGCCTTTTAATACGCCCGTGACCTCGCTTTTATAAGCATAGCCATTGGCCAGTTCAAAGGCATGGTTTAAGCGGCTGTATTCCGCCAGCATGGCTTCCAGGGCATCGCCTGAGGCGGAATGCATCTTAAGCTCCAGGCTGCGGATCCGCTCCTCCATCTGTATGACCGGGCGCTTTACCTCCAGAAGGGCTTCGTAAATCGTGCTTTCGCTGTCCAGGTCCTGGTGCTGCGCCAGATAACCTATGGTGGAGCCCTTGCTGAGGGCCACAACGCCCTCGTCTGCAGCCAGTTCGCCGATGATGATTTTCAGAAGGGTGGTCTTGCCTGCGCCGTTAATGCCCACAATGGCCGCCTTTTCGTGGTCTTCCAGGTGGAAGGAAACCTGCTTTAAGATATGTTTGTCACCGAAGGACTTGGTTATATTGCTGCATGATAAAATCATGGTTAAACTCCTTTGCATTGTACACCGGCGCCCCATCCGGGCGGGGAACCGGGGCGCTGTCTTTACGCGCTTATATGGGAAGGAAACCCGCATATACCGCCTGTTTTTCAAGGCTCCAGACCGCCGGGATTTCCACATTATACTTTCACCAGTATAATATAATAGGAAAATTTTTTCAAGAACATACTGAAACGTGTTTGACATTTTTTTGACACTTGTTTATAATAGAACCATTAGGTATTTATAGAAACGCGTAAGGGGAAGGTGGAACACAATGGAACGCAAAGAGATATCAAAGGCGGTAATTTCAAGATTGCCCCGCTATTACCGCTACCTGGGTGAACTGATTGAGGAGGGTGTGGAACGCATCTCTTCCAATGAACTTAGCGCCAGGATGAAAGTAACGGCATCACAGATCCGTCAGGACCTTAATAATTTTGGAGGATTCGGCCAGCAGGGATACGGTTATAACGTCAAGTACCTGTATGCCGAGATAGCAAAGATTTTAGGGATTGACCAGCAGCACAACCTGATCATCATCGGGGCTGGCAATCTGGGGCAGGCCATTGCAAACTATACGAATTTCGAAAGGCGTGGATTTGTCATCAAGGGCATGTTTGACATTAACCCCAAGCTGATTGGCCTGGTAATCCGCGGGATTGAGATCCGCTCCGTGGATGATCTGGAGCACTACATCAAGGAGAATGAGATTCAGATAGCGGCCCTGACCATTCCAAAGACAAAGGCGCCTGAGATTGCAGACCGTCTTGTCCAGGCCGGTATCAAGGCAATCTGGAACTTTGCCCATACTGATCTGGTGGTTCCGGATGATGTGGTAGTGGAGAATGTCCATCTGTCTGAAAGTCTGATGCGCCTGTCATACAGGGTATGCAGCATGTACGACCAGAAGACGGAAGAGGGAAAAGCATCAAAGTAAGAATCAGCCGGCAAGCAAAGGAGCCATTCTTTATGCTTGCCGGCCTTTGCTTTTTACAGGAGGTAAATGCGGATGAGAACACTGGTAACGGCAAAACAGATGAAGGCGGTGGACGCCCATACCATCCATACCATAGGCATACCGTCCATGGTCCTGATGGAACGGGCGGCCCTTTGGGTGGCAGAAGAGGCAGAGGCCCTGGCCGGACAGAGGGATGCTGTCTGGGCGGTGTGCGGCACCGGCAACAACGGGGCGGACGGCGTGGCGGCGGCCAGGATGCTTTATCTGAAAGGATATCAGGCTTGTATTTACGTGGTGGGGAACCTGGAAAAGGGGACAGAGGAGTTTAAGGCCCAGGTATCCATTGCGCGCAGGCTGGGCATGGAGGTCAGGCCCTGGACCGGGGCAGTGGATGGGGAGTGCTGCCTTCTCATTGACGCGGTATTCGGCGTGGGCTTAAGCCGTCCCATCGAGGGGGAGTACAGACAGTGCATGGAAATGCTGTCTGAAAAGAGGATTCCCCATACCATCGCGGTGGATGTTCCCTCGGGAATCCATGGGGACACGGGGGCTGTCATGGGCATTGCGCTGAAGGCGGATGTCACTGTCACCTTTGGCTGGGAGAAGACCGGAACAGCCCTTTATCCGGGCAGGGAATACGCGGGCAGGGTAAAGGTATGCGATATCGGATTCCCGGAAACAGCCCTTGGGGCCGTGGCGGAGGCAGAGGAAGGGTGTGGATACGCCTTCACCTACGGGCCGGAGGATCTGGCTCTTATTCCAGGCCGGCCCGCCTATTCCAATAAGGGAACCTTTGGGAAGGTGCTGATTGCAGCAGGGTCGCGGAACATGTGCGGCGCCGCATACCTCAGCGCCCTGGCTGCCTACCGCACCGGCGCCGGGCTGGTTAAGCTCCTGACCGTGGAGGAAAACCGCCAGATCCTTCAGGAACGCCTGCCGGAAGCCATCATCGTCACCTACACGGCGGACCAGCTGGTTTCGGGCAGGGAAGAGTTCAAGCGCATGATTGAGGAGCAGATGAACTGGGCGGATGTGGTGGTGCTGGGGCCGGGACTTGGCAGCGAACCATATGTGGAATACCTGGTGGAGGATATACTGACCAGCGCCTTTGTGCCTGTGATCATTGATGCGGACGGCCTCAATGCCATAGCCGGGCATCCGTACCTGACCACCTACTACACGGAAAACATCATAATCACCCCCCATCTTGGGGAGATGGCCAGGCTGACAGGGGAGGGCATCGATGCCATCAAGGAGAATCTGGCCGGGGCAGCGCTGGAATATGCGGGGCGGTACGGCATTACCTGCGTGCTTAAGGATGCTGCCACGGTGGTGGCAGGCAAGGACGGGACGCTCTACATTAATTCCAGCGGCAACAGCGCCATGGCCAAGGCCGGTTCCGGCGATGTCCTTACGGGTATCATCGCAGGCCTCGCGGCCATTGGCATGGAGGAAGAACAGGCCGCCCTGATGGGGGTCTACCTTCACGGCAGGGCAGGAGAGGCGGCAGCCAGGCAGACAGGGCAGCACAGCCTTCTGGCATCGGATCTGGCACATGCAATCGGGAGGGCTATGGAGCCCGCGATGGAATGAGACAAAACAGGAGGCAGATAAAATGAAACCATACAGCAGGGTATATGCGGCCATCCATCTGGATGCGGTGGCTGCCAATATGGAGGCCATGAAGGCAAACCTCCCGGCTTCCACGTCCATGATCGGCGTGGTCAAGACAGACGGTTACGGACATGGCGCAGTGCCGGTTGCCAGGACCATTGACCCGTATGTGGACGGATATGCCGTGGCATCCGTGGACGAAGGCATCATCCTGCGCCGCCACGGCATACGCAAGATGATCCTTGTCCTGGGCGTGACCCATGAAAGCCGGTTTGAGGACCTGGTTCAGTACGATATCCGTCCGGCCATGTTCCGTTACGGGGAGGCCCAAAAGCTGTCGGCTGTTGCAGCCGCCATGGGGAAGAAGGCCAATATCCATCTGGCAGTGGACACGGGCATGAACCGCATCGGCATGAAACCGGACCAGGAATCCGCTGACATGGTATACAGGATCAACATGCTGGAGGGAATCCGCATTGAGGGCATGTTCACACATTTTGCAAGGGCAGACGAGGCGGATAAGACCACCTATGGACTGCAGTTTGGGAAATATAATGATTTTGTGGAAATGCTCGGCAGCAGAGGGATAACCATCCCAATCAGGCATTGCTCCAACAGCGCCGGTATCGTGGAGTCGCTGGGGGCCAACGGCCTTGACATGGTGCGGGCGGGCATTTCCATCTATGGCCTGTATCCGTCGGATGAGGTGGGAAAGGATGCGGTGAAGCTGACGCCGGCCATGGAGCTTAAGAGCTTCATCACCTACATAAAGACCATTGAACCCGGGGATGCGGTGAGCTACGGAGGCACCTTTGTGGCTGACAGGCAGATGCGCGTGGCCACCATCCCGGTGGGATACGGGGACGGCTATCCGCGCTCCCTTTCCGGCCTCGGTTCTGTCCTGATCCGCGGCCAGAGGGCCAGGATACTGGGCCGGATCTGCATGGACCAGTTCATGGTGGATGTGACCGGGATTGCGGGTGCGGCGGAAGACGACGAGGTGACACTGATCGGAAGGGACGGGGATGGATTCATTTCCGTGGAGGAACTGGCCGGGGCCGGAGGCGGTTTCCACTATGAAATCATCTGCGGCATCGGGAAACGGGTGCCCAGGGTATATATACGGCACGGCAGGGTGATTGGGAAAAAAGATTATTTTAATGATATTTACGAAGGCTTCGGATATATGTAAAAGCCTACCATGCTCCAAATAAGCGTCTGAAACATATGATACTATTAGGTTACAGGGCAATGTATACACAGGTCAGATATTGCCAATACTAAGGTTGAATAAATTGACGGAGTGTGGACGATGTGATTATCAGACGTGGAGACATTTATTATGCGGATTTACGGCCTGTGGTGGGCTCCGAGCAGGGAGGGGTCCGTCCTGTGCTGATCATCCAGAATGACGTGGGCAACAAACACAGCCCCACAGTCATATGCGCAGCCATTACATCAAGGATGAACAAAGCAAAGCTGCCGACCCATGTGGAACTGAATACAAGGCGGTGTGCCATGATTAAGGACTCCGTCATCCTTTTGGAACAGCTGCGCACCATTGACAAGCAGCGGCTGAAGGAAAAGATATGCCATATAGACGAGGAGCTTCAGCAGAAGGTGGATGAAGCGCTGATGGTAAGCCTGGAACTGCATACATAGGCACAGGCACCATTGACGAAATATAAGAAAAATGTTATGATAAGCAGAGTTATGCCGTGATTTAAGGGGCGTTGCTCTGCTTTTTACATGACAAAAAGCAGGGCGGCATGAGTACGAAAGGAGTCTTTATAGTATTATGGACGATGGTTATTCGCCTGTCAGTATACTTGTATTGATTGGTTTTATCCTTCTGGAGGCTGTGTTTTATGGATTCGGTTCGGCGATTCAGAACGTGAATGAAGGGAAGCTGGAAGATGAGGCACGCCAGGGGAACAGGAAGGCTGCCAGGCTTCTTGAGATTGTCAACCGGCCGGGGCGGTTCGTGCACACCATTCAGATCACAACCCATCTGATTGGTATGATTACAGGCGCGGTCATACTTCCTGTGCTGGTCAACGGGCTGATGAGGCGCATCCATATCTTTAAGCCCATGGCCGGATGGTATGACGGGGCATCCAGGGTCCCATGGTATCTGGATTCCATGTGGTGGGAGCAGATCCTGTTCATGGTGGCCGTGGCCATCGTGCTGCTGCTTATCATCATCAGCTTCGGAATCATCATCCCCAAACGTCTGGCTGCCAAGGAACCGGAGAAGTGGGGATACCATATGCTGCCCGTGGTCCTGTTTGCCGCAGGTGTGTTCCTGCCCCTGACCAGGCTGATCACACTGGTGTCAGCCCTTGTACTCCGGCTTTTCGGGGTGGATATAGCGGACGATGACGACAATGTGACGGAAGAAGACATCATGTCCATGGTAAATGAAGGCCATGAGCAGGGAGTCCTGGAAGCAGACGAGACAGAGATGATAACCAATATCTTTGAACTGGGGGACAAGGAAGCTTCCGATATCATGACCCACCGTACCAACATGACGGCCCTGGACGGCTCCATGCTGCTGGGGGATGCGGTGCATTTTATCTTAAATGAAGGCATCAACACCCGTTACCCTGTGTACCGGGAGGATATAGACGACATTGTGGGGATCCTGCATATGAGGGACGCCATGGTGTATGTGGAAATGGAAGAATATAAGGACAGGCCATTGCTTGAGGTCCCAGGACTTCTCAGGGAAGCCAACTTCATACCTGAGACGCGGAGCATCGACACCCTGTTTAAGGAGATGCAGTCCGGCAAGATCCACATGGAAATCGTGGTGGATGAATACGGACAGACGGCAGGACTCCTGACCATGGAGGACATACTGGAGGAAATCGTAGGAAACATCATGGATGAGTATGATGAGGAAGAGGATTTCATTTCCGTCAGGGAGGACGGCTCCTTTATCATGAGCGGCCTTACGCCCCTGGATGATGTGATGGATGTGCTGGATATCGAGTTCCCGGAGGAGGACAGCGATACATATGATACCCTGAACGGATATCTGATATCGCGTCTGGACCGCATACCCCAGGAGGGGGAGAATCCCCGGGTGGGGTTCGGCGGCTATACCTTTGAGGTAATCAAGGCCGGCAATAAGATGATAGAGAGCATCCACGTGTTTAAGGACCAGGAGGAGGAAGGGGACAGCGGGAAGGACAGGGAAGGCCTGCGGACAGAACAGGGGAAGGACAGCGGCAATCCCCAATCAGATAAATCCAAAAAAGGCTTGGTGGAAGGAAAAGATGACAGGAATCATAGAGAGCACGAAGGAAATGTTCCGTGACAGCAGGTTTTTAAGAAAGGCCCTTATGATTGCCTGCCCGGTAGCGCTTCAGGGCATGTTGAACACAGTGGTGAACCTTGTGGACACATTGATGATCGGCACCCTGGGGGCAACGGCCATTGCGGCCGTGGGGCTGGCGAATAAGGTCTTTTTTGTGTTTTCCCTGCTGGTATTCGGGATTGTCAGCGGCGCAGGGATCCTGGCCGCCCAGTTCTGGGGAAGCGGGGATGTAAAGAATATCAGGAAGGTCCTGGGGCTGTCCATCCTGCTTGCACTGGGAGGCGCCCTGTTTTTTGCGGTACCCGCAATCCTATGTCCACAGGCGGTGATGCGTATCTTCACCACCAGCCAGGACAGCATAGAGCTTGGGGCAAAGTATCTGAAGATAGCGGCCCTTACCTATCCCTTCATTGCGTTGACCAATGTGTATGTGGCCATGCTGAGGGCGGTAAACCGGGTGGTGTTCCCGGTCATTGGCAGCTGTATCGCCATTGCGATTAATATCTGCCTTAACTATGTGCTGATTTTCGGCAAGTTCGGCGCCCCGGCCCTGGGTGTGGCGGGCGCGGCCCTGGCAACCCTCATCGCGCGTGTGATTGAGGTGTGTCTCATGCTTACCTATGTTTACACCAGGAAAATGCCCATTGCCTGCGGCTTTTCAGGACTTTTCGGATGGCCGTCCGCATTTGTGAAGGCATTTGCGCTCACATCCGTCCCTGTCATTGCCAACGAGTTCATGTGGGGCCTTGGCACCACCATGTATTCCCTGGCTTACGGCCGGATGGGGGACGAGGCGGTGGCGGCCATAACCATTGCCACCACCATACAGGATATTGTGGTGGTGCTGTTCCAGGGACTCAGCGCGGCCACCGCGGTCATCCTGGGCAATGAGCTGGGGGCGGGCAAGATAAAGCGGGCCGAGAAATACGCCACCCAGTTTTTCATCCTGCAGTTCATTGTCACCATTGCATCGGCCTTTGTGGTAATCGGGATCAGAGGCCCGCTTATCGGGCTTTATAACATCACGGAAGCGGTTGGCCATGATGTGAACATGTGCATCCTGATATTTGCCTGCTATATGCCGGCCAAGATGTTCAACTATGTGAATGTGGTGGGTGTGTTAAGAAGCGGGGGCGACACGAAGATGTGCCTGTTCCTGGATACCAGCGGGGTCTGGTTCATCGGTGTGCCCCTGGCGTTCTTAGGCGCCCTTGTGTGGCATCTGCCCATCTATATGGTCTATGGCCTGGTCATGCTGGAGGAAGTGTATAAGGCCGTGCTGGGTTATATCCGTTACAGGCAGAAGAAGTGGCTGAGGAACCTGACCACACAGGTGCAGCAGGGATAGGCGGACCGGTAAGGCGTGCAGGATTTTTTACTTGCCATATAAAAAAAATCGTGCTAAGATAGAAAAGATGTGTATAAAATACAGCATAAGCTGTATGAAGTATAGAAAAACAGATTAAGCAGAATGAAGGAAAGGGTGTTTTATCGATGTCAGGACATTCAAAGTTTGCCAATATTAAACATAAGAAAGAGCGCAATGACGCGGCAAAGGGCAAGGTTTTCACTGTAATCGGACGTGAGATTGCGGTGGCTGTAAAGGAAGGCGGCGCGGATCCGGCCAACAACAGCAAGCTGCGCGACGTAATTGCCAAGGCAAAAGCCAATAACATGCCGAATGATACCATTGACCGCGGCATTAAGAAAGCAGCAGGCGATGCTGCATCCGTGAACTACGAGATCCTTACATATGAAGGATACGGGCCAAGCGGGGTAGCCATTATCGTCGACACGCTGACGGATAACAAGAACCGCACGGCTGCTAATGTGAGAAGTGCATTTACCAAGGGCGGCGGCAACGTAGGGACCCCTGGAAGCGTGTCCTACATGTTCGACAAGAAGGGCCAGATCATCATTGACAAGGAAGAATGTGAGATGGATCCGGATGAGCTGATGATGATTGCCCTGGATGCAGGCGCAGAGGACTTTGCCGAGGAAGAGGACAGCTATGAGGTAATCACTGCCCCGGAGGATTTCAGCGCTGTGCGTGAGGCCCTGGAGGCCCAGGATATTCCCATGATGGAAGCGGATGTGACCATGATTCCCCAGACGTGGGTGGAGCTGACCGATGAGGAGGATATCAAGAAGCTGAACAAGACCCTGGATTTGCTGGATGAGGATGACGACGTCCAGGCCGTGTACCATAACTGGGATGAGTAATGCCTTACCATAGGAACATATATTGAAGAAATGACAGAAGGACCGGTCATGTGGCTGAATCATCAGCCGCATCCGGTCCTTTTTATGTTTTAGTTGGAGACCACCATGGTGCGCAGCCCGTCGGTTGCATTGGGGGCATTGAAAATATACAGGGTGTAGGAATTGTTGGCGCTCATATTGGCGGCGGCAGTTGCCAGATAGGTGGATGGGAATGCGCCGGTCCTGGCAATATAGAGCTGATACCATCCCGGATAAAAGCTGGTATACGGCGTCACTTCCCGGTAGCGTACATTGGTAAAGGCCACGTAGGAATTGTTCTGGTTCCCAATGGACACGTCGAACGGCCCAAGGTTCTGTGACAGGTTGCAGGTGCGCAGGCAGCTGGTGCCGGAAGGCGCGTTGCAGGAAATATCGGAGATTTCCATGATGTCCAGGCCGCTTGCCGTGTTGATGATGGCAATGGTCATGGAGGAGGAGGCCCTTACCTGGACCGGTTTCTGGATGTAGACATATCCGTTGGCGCCGGACACGGTAATGGTCTGCGTGCCTGAGGCTGCCTGCACATAGCTTGTGATGTCCCCGTTTGCAAGCCCGCTTGCCACCATCCAGTTGCCGATGTACACATAGAATGGCTGGTAACCCGTGGACGCATTGAGGATGCGCACCCTGCCAAAGCTGGTGGCGGTGCAGTTGTAGCATGGGAAGGTGATGCCGGGAATGACGGTGACGGAACCGCCTGTGCCGCCTGGGAATACGGGACGGAAAATAGGCGGGAAGTTTGGACGTCCGCTGTCCACAGGACCGCCCTCGCCTGGGTTGGGAAGGGGGATGACAGGGACGCCGGCGCCATTGTCCATGTTGTTCCCGCTGTCCACAGGACCGCCTTCGCCTGGATTGGGAAGAGGGGTAATGGGCATATCCGCCTCACTGACCTCGGCAGCGCTGACCAACGTGTCCGGATACCCATTTGCTCTGTCCATATGATAGGATTGGTTATTCATAACGACCTCACTGATTGATTGATTCAGTATAGTCTATTCAGGTGCAGGGCCAAATGTGAGTGATTTTTCAAAAAAACATCCATGTCACGGAAATACCCGGGATGGTTGAAATGGAACTGCATTTTCCACCCATTTATGCATATAATAAAAAGAACCAGTGTATCAGGAGCGTGGATCGTATGTCATGGGAACCAAAGAAAACAGCTGTGTCTGCACTGGGTCTGCCCCGGGACGTGATCCTGGGCGATGTGCTTGTAAGCTTTGTGGGCCGCGGACAGGTGAATGTGGAAAATTACAGGAGCATCCTTATATATACAGATACCCTGGTAAAACTTCAGGCGAAAAACTGTAAGGTACTCATCCACGGAAACCGTTTGAGAATTGATTATTATACATCTGAGGAGATGAAGATAACCGGTCAGATTGGTTCGCTGGAATTCGAAACATAAGTGGGCGGCTGCCCGTAAGCGTCTGAGGGACGGACGCTAAATGCTCATAGCGAGGAGGGGCCTGTTTGATTGTTTGGCTGTTACATAACTGGAAAGGATATGTAAGACTCCGTCTTCACGGTTATTCGCCGGAACGTTTCCTCAACCTGTGCAATGCCAGGGGGCTGGAAGTCTGGGGGCTTATATGCAACCGGGACGGGGACTATGAATTTTATATGACAGTGGAAGGGTACCGCCGTGTAAAGCCCCTGGTACGCAAAGCCCAGGTAAGGCTGCATATCATCGGGCGTTTTGGTATTCCCTTTTTTATTTACAGATACAGAAAACGCTGGTATTTCGGGGCTGGCCTGGCTGCATTTTTCCTGGTGCTGTACGTGATGTCCCTGTTCATATGGGATATCCAGTTTGACGGCAATTACCGGTATACCTACGACACCCTCATACGTTACCTGGATTCCCAGGACATTGATTATGGGATGCTTAAATCCAGGATTAACTGTGAGGACCTGGAAGCGTCCATCCGCACCAGCTTTCCGGAGATTACCTGGGTGTCGGCCAGGGTATCGGGCACCAGGCTCCTGATCCATATCAAGGAAAATGAAGTGCTGTCCATTGTCCCTGAGAAGGACGAGACACCCTGTGACATTGTGGCTGACCGGGCGGGTACCATCACATCCATGGTGGTGCGCCAGGGGATTGCCCAGGTTTCCGTTGGGGATGAGGTGGAGGAAGGACAGGTACTGGTCAGCGGCCGCGTGCCCATTATCGGTGACAGCGAGGAGGAAATCAATGCCTATCTGGTCCATGCGGACGCGGATGTGGTGGCCAGGACATCCAGGGAGTATGAAAAGACATTTCCCATGCTCCACAGGGAACGGGCAGGGACAGGGCGCAGGCGCAGGGGATGGTATGTGAAGGCGGGCAGATGGTCCTTCACCTGCCTGCTTCCGGTCAGGGGACAGGGGGAATGGGATTATGCCATGGAAGAGCAGCAGCTGAGGCTGTTTTCCAATTTTTACCTGCCTGTCTACATAGGGGATATAAGGGGAAAGGAAATGGTTTCCTATGAAAGCAATTATACAAAGGAGGAATTGGAACACATATCAAAAGCCATAAATTACCAATTTGTCAAAAATTTAGAGGAAAAGGGGGTACAAATTCTTGAAAATAATGATAGAATAGAAACAAGTGTATCTGAATGCAGGCTGAAGGGGGAGTTAGTGACCCAGGAATCCATCGTAAGGACCCAGCCCATGTCAGAACCCATGACGGAACCGGATACACAGCCAACTACAGAGCCAGAGGAGACGAGATAAGCTTAGATGAGTGTGATTGAGACCATGATTGACATCCCCGCTGAACATGAGAAGAATGTCTGCGGGCAGTTTGACACATACCTTAAGAAGATAGAGCGCACCCTGCATGTGACCATGATTGCCAGGGACGGCGAGATTAAGATCATAGGGCCGGAACAGACCATAGGCCAGGCCAGGAGCGTGTTCAACAACCTGATTGAACTGTCCAAAAGGGGCAATACCATTACGGAGCAGAACGTGGACTATGCCCTGTCCCTTTCCTTTACGGAGAAGGACGGCCAGATCCTGGAGATTGACAAGGACATTATCTGCAGGACCATTACCGGCAAGCCGGTAAAGCCCAAGACCCTGGGACAGAAGAATTATGTGGATGCCATCCGCAAGAAGATGATTGTGTTCGGCATCGGACCGGCCGGTACCGGCAAGACCTATCTGGCCATGGCCATGGCCATCCAGGCCTTTAAGAACGGGGAAGTGGGGCGTATCATCCTGACGCGTCCTGCCATAGAGGCAGGGGAGAAGCTGGGATTCCTGCCAGGGGACCTTCAGAGCAAGATTGACCCGTATCTAAGGCCTTTATATGATGCCTTGTATCAGATCATGGGCGCTGAGTCGTACCTGCATAACTCTGAGAAGGGGCTGATTGAGGTGGCGCCCCTGGCGTACATGAGGGGACGTACACTGGACAATGCCTACATCATACTGGATGAGGCCCAGAACACAACGCCTGCCCAGATGAAGATGTTCCTTACAAGGATCGGTTTTGGTTCCAAGGTCATCATTACCGGCGACCAGACCCAGAAGGACCTTCCCTCGGGAGCCGTATCCGGCCTGGACACGGCCCTTAAGGTGCTGAGGAAGATAGACGATATCGGATTCTGTTACCTGACCAGTTCTGACGTGGTGCGTCATCCGCTGGTACAGAAAATCGTACAGGCATATGAATCCTATGAACAGAAGAATACGCCGCCTGTAAAGCGTGAGCGCCGCAGGGAGAGGTAGGCAGGAAAAGCCGGAGAGAGGTTACCCATGACAATATCCATTGAATACGAAGCAGAAAAAAAACTGGACCTGCCCTACGGGGATATCATCCGTGATATCGTCCTGGCAGCCCTGGATTATGAGGAATGCCCTTATGAGGCAGAGGTGAATGTGATCCTTACGGATAATGAGGCCATCCGGGAAATCAACCGGGAATACCGGGAGATTGACTCACCCACGGACGTGCTCTCATTCCCCATGGTGGATTACGGGACGCCCTCGGATTTTGACCATGTGGAGGAGGCTGTGGAGGATTATTTTAATCCTGAGACCGGGGAACTGATGCTGGGCGATATTGTGGTTTCCGTGGACAAGGTGGAGGAACAGGCGGAAAAGTACGGCCATTCCGAGACACGTGAGCTGGCATTCCTGGTGGCGCACAGCATGCTGCATCTGTTTGGCTACGACCATATGGAGGAAGGGGAGCGGGAACAGATGGAGGACAGGCAGAGGAAGATTCTGGAAACCAGGGGGTATACAAGATGAGGAAATGGTTCAGATGGATGGCAGTGATGACGGCGGCAGCCTGCTTTATGGCCGGATGTGCCAGGGAGGCAGGCGTGGAGGTTACAAGTATGGCTGGGGTGGAGACGCCTGCCGTGACCACTGAGCCTGAAATCATCATACATTCTGAACGTGAAACAGACGGCGTGGAGCCAGACGGGGCGGGGGACTACTATCTCCCGGAGGAACGGGAAGAAAAGGACGGCATGATACGCAGCTACCTGACCGGGAAAATGGTTCCTGTGTCCCAGGGAAACCGGCGGCCGGCAGCCGTCATGATGAGCAACGACAAGGAGGCCCGTCCCCAGTATGGCATCAACCGGGCCGGGGTGGTCTATGAAGCGCCGGTGGAGGGCGGGATGAACCGCTATATGTCGCTGATTGAGGATTATGATAATCTGGAGCGGATTGGTTCCGTGCGCAGCTGCCGGACTTACTATACGTATTTTGCCAGGGAATTTGATGCTGTCTATGTACATTTCGGGCAGAGCACATTTGCCAAACCTTATCTGAACAATGTGGACAATATCAACGGCCTGGAAGGGATAGGGACCACTGCATTCTACCGCACAAAGGATAAGAAGTCCCCCCACAACGCATATACCAGCGGCCAGCGTATCACGGAGTCCATCCAGAAGTTAGGCTATGCTCCTGATTATGATGCCTCCTATAAGGGCCATTACCTCTTTGCCAGGGATGGGAAGGAAGCATCATTGGAAGGCCGTCCCGGGGTCATGGACGCGGGCACGGTAAAGCCGGGGTATGCCATGAATCAGGCGTATTTTGTATACGATTCCTCGGACGGGCTGTATCACCGGTATCAGTACGGCGGTGTGCACCAGGGGGATGAAGGTCCCATCACGGCCAGGAACGTGATATTCCAGTATTGCCAGTCCGGCTTTTATGCCACCACGGATTATCTGAATATTAATGTACATACCTCTGACTGCGGGTATTTTATGACAGGCGGCAAGGCGGTTCCCATCAGCTGGGAAAAGGATGGGGAGTTTGGCGTTACCCGGTATTATGACCAGGAACACAACGAAGTGGTGCTGAACCAGGGACAGACATGGATCTGCATCATTTCCACCAAGGATTTTGCCAAGTCAGAAATAATTGGGAAATGAGGACTCACAATAAAGAGATATGAATGTAAGCACATCTAAGAAAAGAACCAGAAAACAAAAGGCTGCCAACTTCGTCATACAGGGCAGCATCCTGGCAATGGCCGGCATCCTGGTACGCATCATCGGCATGCTGTACCGGATGCCCCTTAACGACATCATAGGAAAACAGGGCAATGGATACTATACATCGGCCTTCAATGTGTATAATATCCTGTTAATATTATCCTCCTACAGCATGCCGGTGGCGGTATCCAAGATGATATCCGCCAGGATTGCCAGGGGGGAGTACAGAAACTGCAGCCGCATCCTGAAGGCGGCTCTTATTTATGCCACCGTGATCGGGGGCGTGGCAGCCGTTGTGCTGTGGTTTGGGGCGGACCTGTTTGCGGAGCTGATTAAGACCCCCTTTAGCCGTTATGCCCTTAAGACCCTGGCCCCCACCATCTGGATCATGGCTTATCTGGGCGTGCTCAGGGGATATTTCCAGGGAACGGGGACCATGGTGCCCACGGCGGTATCCCAGATCCTGGAGCAGATCATCAATGCCATCGTAAGCGTGGTGGCTGCCGGCATCCTGTTTGATGTGGGTGTATCCATCAATGCAGCCCAGGGCGCAAGGGACTATTCCTATGCCCTGGGAGCGGCAGGCGGGACCATCGGTACGGGCGCCGGGGCATTGACCGCCCTGGTTTATTTTATCATCCTGACCCTCTCAAAGGGCGGGGATATGCGGGCGCAGGCAAGGAAGGACGTGTCGGGCAGGACGGAGAGCTACCGGCGGCTGGTTAAGATCCTTACCATCACCGTGCTGCCCATTGTAATCAGCAGCGGAATCTATAACTGTTCTAATGTGCTGGACAATTACCTGTTCGGGCAGGGCATGGATAAGCTGGGATATATGGAAGACTCCATCGCCACCTACTGGGGCGCATTAGGGCAGTACCAGCTGCTCTTCAATATCCCCGTGGCAGTGTCCAATGCCTTATCCTCTTCCCTTATCCCCTCCCTTACAAGGGCCGTGGCCAGCAGGAACAGGAAGGAGAAGCTGGAGCGCATCGCAACCGCCATCCGTTTCTCCCTGCTGATTGCCATCCCCGCGGCAGTGGGGATCACGGTGCTGGCAAAGCCGGTCTGCAACCTTTTGTTCATCAGCGAGGACAACAGCCTGTTGATCCGCCTTTCCATGATCGGTTCCCTGGCAGTGGTGTTCTATTCCCTGTCAACCGTCACCAACGCCATCCTCCAGGGCCTGAACCGTCTGGATGTGCCCATACGCCACGCAGTGGCTGCCCTGGTGGTCCATGTGGCGGTGCTGGAAGTGTGCCTTATGGTGCTTAAGATGGGGATTTACAGCGTGGTCATTGCCAATATCGTCTTTGCGCTTGTGATGTGCCTGCTGAACGGACATGCCATTGCGCGGTTCGTCAGATATAAGCAGGAATATAGGAAGACCGTGTTCCTGCCCGCCCTGTGCTCCATTTTCATGGGCGCCGCGGCATATGGGGTGTACAGGGGGATTTATGCCCTCCTTCCCTCCTCCATGATGCGGGGAAGGCTTGGGATGGCTATGGTGGTCCTGCCTTCCGTGGCAGTGGCCATTGCAGTATATGCCCTGCTGCTGGTCCGGTTCCGGGCAGTGGACGAGGATGAATTAAATGGAATGCCGGGCGGCCGCAGGCTTGTAAGGCTGTTAAGCAGGCTCCATCTTCTGTAGGGACTGGCTGGGACGTGTCTGATAATCCATTCCCGCCGCCGGTGTGTCCGGCCGCTGATTCCGGTCGCTGATTCCGGCATGCCGGGACGGATAACAGGAAAAATTTGTGAAAACATGATTAAAACAGCATAGAAAGCAGATACTAACCTCAGAGCGTGTTCCAGAGCATGTCTGAGAAATGCTCCAGCATGTTAGGAGGTTAGCCTGATGAAAAAAGTATTATACTGTGTCCTGCTGTTTATTGCCACATCGATTGTATGCCTTATCGTGGGTTATGGGGTTACCAGATATAATGTGAGACAGGAGCAGGCGGTTCCCAATACGGTGATTGAGACTGAGACTGTCAATGATATGGATGACAAGGCAGCCATGAACCAGGAACAGATAAAGCCCATCCTGGAGAGCCAGTCACCGGCAGAGGAGTACTACCTGGTGGCTGAGTCCGGTTTCCTGCTGGTATTCTGCAGTGACAGAAGTACAATCTGCCTTTACACCCATATTCCGGTGACGGATTTTCCGGAGAAGGAGAGGTCCAGGCTCATGGAGGGAATCTGGTTCCCTTCCATGATGGATGTGTATCATTACCTGGAGTCGTTCACCAGCTGAGCGGGGATGGGTTTCTGCTTTGATGCAGGAATCCACCCCGTCTTTTATGTTACATGGATACATAAGGCGCTGACCGGGAATCCGGATAAAATCCCCGGCTTTCCATCCATTCCTCTTCCAATGGATTATTTAGTAGTTGAAATATGACAGAAAAGCGGATAAAATGAGTTGTAAACTTTTATTGGACAGTAAGGAGCCTGACATAGATATGGAAAAAAGGGTTGTGATTATAGGCGGCGGTGCATCCGGGCTGGTGGCGGCCATTGAGGCGGCCAGACGGGGCGCCCGTGTGACGGTTGTGGAACATATGGACCGGGTGGGGAAGAAGATACTCTCCACGGGCAATGGAAGATGTAACATGACAAACCTTTACATGGAGCCGGAATGCTACCGCAGCGGCGACGGGAGCTTTCCCATGAAGGTCATAAGCGGTTTTTCAGTGGAGGATACCCTGCGCTTTTTCAGGGGTCTGGGGATTGAAACCAGGGACAGGAACGGATATATCTATCCCAATTCCGACCAGGCATCCGCTGTGCTGGATGTCCTGCGCCAGGAATTGGGGCACCTTGGCGTACAGGTGCTTCTCTCCTGTGAGGCGGACCGGATAGAGCAGCTTCATGACGGCACATATAGGATTTCGTCCAGCCAGGGGATGCTGGAGGCGGATGCCCTGATCCTGGCTGCTGGGTCTAAGGCCGCGCCCTCCACCGGCTCTGACGGCAGCGGGTATGAACTGGCCAAACGCCTGGGACACCGTGTGATAAAGCCGCTTCCGGCCTTGGTGCAGCTCAGATGCCAGGGGAACATGTATAAGCAGATGGCAGGTATCCGCACCGAAGCAAGGGTGGGCCTGTACATGGAAAGTCCCCGATTCGGTAAATCGGGGAAAGGTGCGGAAAATCCCCAATTAAGTAAATCGGGGAAAGGTGCAGGCCGGATCCTTCTGGCAGAGGATAAAGGAGAGCTGCAGCTGACGGATTACGGGCTGTCAGGGATTCCCGTGTTCCAGGTCAGCCGTTTCGCGGCCAGGGCATTGGATGAGGGCAGGAGGGTGGTTGTGAAGGTGGATTTCATGCCGTCCTGGAAGGAGGAGGAGGCATTGGGCCTTTTGAGGAAACGCGCGGCCCGCATGGATTATAAGACAGTGGAGGAAATGTTCACCGGTCTTCTGAATAAGAAACTGGCCCTGGTCCTGATCCGGCTGGCAGGGGTGGACCCTTCCATGAAATCAGGGGAATTATCCGCCAGGCAGGCAGGCCGCCTTCTGGAACAGATTAAATCCTATGAGGCCATTGTCATGTCCGTGAACCCCTTTGCCAATGCGCAGGTCTGCTGCGGCGGCGTGGATGTGCATGAGGTGGACGGGACAACCATGGAATCCAAGGTCAAAAAGGGCCTGTACCTGGCAGGGGAACTGCTGGACGTGGACGGTATCTGCGGCGGCTATAACCTGCAGTTTGCATGGTCCAGCGGGGCCATAGCGGGGAGAAGTGCCGCAGGGGAAACAAAAAACATGGCAGGGAAGAAGCCTGCGGGAAGGAGCCGCTGATGATCCGCATAAACCAGATTAAGCTTCCACTGGGACATGACAGGCAGGACATGCTTGCAAAGGTTTCCTCTGTCCTGGGGGTGCCGGCAGGGGAAATCCATACATTGGACATCATGAAGCAGTCCGTGGACGCAAGGAAGAAGCCGGATATTTCCTACAGCTATTCGGTGGATGTGACGGTGAGGGGCATTGCCGGGAAAAAGGAAGAAAAGCTGGTGAACCGGCTGAGGAACCGGAATGTGCTGGTACAGGACGGCGGGGGATACTGCCTGCCCAGGCCGGGTACAGCAGGCCTTTCCCATCCGCCCGTCATCATCGGTACAGGTCCCGCAGGGCTGTTCTGCGGGCTTTTGCTGGCAAGGCAGGGCTACCGCCCAATCCTCCTGGAACGGGGCGAGGACGTGGATACCAGGACAAAGCGGGTGGCTGGGTTCTGGGAAACCGGAAAGCTGTGCCCTGATTCCAATGTGCAGTTCGGGGAAGGCGGGGCAGGGACATTTTCAGATGGAAAGCTGAATACCCTGGTAAAGGATGCGTCAGGAAGGAACAGGGAAGTGCTCCGGCTTCTTGTGGAGTTTGGGGCCGACCCATCCATCCTATATGTAAATAAGCCGCACATCGGCACGGATGTGCTGAGCCGGATCGTAAAGGCCATGGGCAGGGAGATTGCGGACCTGGGAGGACAGGTGCGGTTCTCAAGCCGGGTCACTGATTTCATCGTGGAACAGGGACGCCTTAAGGCGGTGATGGTCAATGGAAGCGAGCGGATTGACACGGAGGCCCTGGTGCCTGCAATCGGGCACAGCGCCAGGGATACCTTTGAGGTCCTTCTGGACCGGGGGATTCCCATGGAGGCCAAGGCGTTTGCAGTGGGGCTGCGGGTACAGCACCCGCAGAAGCTCATCAACCAGAGCCAGTACGGCATGGAAGAGTGCAGGGAGCTGGGGCCTGCAAGTTACAAGGTGACAAGGCAGACGGCAGAAGGCAGGGGAGTGTATTCCTTCTGCATGTGTCCGGGCGGATATGTTGTCAATGCATCCTCGGAACCGGGACGTCTTGCAGTCAACGGCATGAGCTACCATGACAGGGCCGGGGACAATGCCAACAGCGCCCTTATCGTAACGGTCACCCCGGAGGATTTCCCCGTGGCGGAGGCTGGAAGGGAGGCCCTTGCAGGGGTTGCGTTCCAGCGGAAACTGGAGGAGGACGCCTTTTGCCTGGGAGGCGGGATGATTCCTGTCCAGCTCTACGGGGATTTTAAGGAAAACAGGATATCCGCTTCGTTTGGGGAAGTGAAGCCAGCCTTTAAGGGGCAGTACTGTTTTGCTAATTTAAGGGAAATGCTCCCGGAATCCATTACCAAGGCCCTGTTGGAGGGAATGGAGGGCTTCGGGCATATGATAAAAGGCTTTGACCGCCCGGACGCCATATTTGCGGGAATTGAGAGCAGGACCTCGTCCCCGGTGCGCATTCCCAGGGATGGAAACCTGGAAAGCGGAGTCAGGGGAATCTTTCCCTGCGGCGAGGGCGCGGGTTATGCGGGAGGCATTACCTCGGCGGCCATGGACGGTATCCGGATTGCGGAGGAAATCATCCGCAGGTATAGGCCGTTTACAGATTCTTAACAATGTGTGAAGACCGCGATAAAATCAATGGTGGAAAGGAATAGAAATTGACGTGACCTGTAAATTGGTGTAAGATAAACAGGAATCAATATAAGAATCATAAGGAGCATACCATGGAAATCCAGGAACGCCAAAGCCTTAAGGAAAAGCAGAGGATTGTGATTAAGATCGGTTCCTCCTCCCTGACCCATCCGCAGACAGGGGAGATGAACCTTATGAAGATAGAGAAGCTGATACGGGTCATCAGTGACCTGCGTGGGGAGGGACGGGACGTGGTCCTGGTGTCCTCAGGAGCCATCGCGGCAGGGCGCCAGGCCCTGGGACACCACAGGCGTCCGGATACCCTGGCTGAGAAGCAGGCATTTGCAGCCGTGGGGCAGGCCCGCCTCATGATGGTCTACCAGAAGCTGTTTGCGGAGTATAACCAGACAGCGGCCCAGATCCTTCTCACAAAAGATACCATGATTAATGATTCATCCAGGTACAATGCCCAGAACACCTTTGATGAGCTTTTGAATCTGGGAGCCATTCCCATTGTCAATGAAAATGATACCGTGTCCACCTCGGAGATTCCCTATGTGGACAGCTTTGGGGATAATGACAGACTGTCAGCCATCGTGGCGGCGCTGATTGGGGCAGACCTTTTAATCCTGCTTTCCGATATCGACGGCCTGTATTCCGATGATCCCAGAAGTAATCCTGAGGCGCGGTTTGTAAGCCTGGTGCCGGAGATTACCCCGGAATTCCTGAACATGGGCAAGTCCACCTCCAGCAGCGATGTGGGCACGGGCGGCATGTCGGCCAAGCTGGCGGCGGCCAGGATTGCCACGGACAGCGGGGCGGACATGGTGATTGCCAACGGCGACCAGGTGGAGGTCATCCTGGATATCATGGCGGGTCAGGAAAAGGGCACCTTGTTCTTAGCCCATCCCAACCTGGATTTTGATTTGATGCATTATCTGAACAATGAATATTAAAAGAGGTGATTGACATGGACGCATCCAGAATTGACCGCATCAACGAATTGTACCATAAGTCCCAGTCCGTGGGGCTTACGGATGAGGAAAAGGAAGAGCAGGCAAGGCTGCGGCGGGAATACATTGCCGCCATACGCGGGAGCCTGAGAAGCAACCTGAATAACATTTCCATACAGGAACAGGATGGTTCCGTCACGGATCTGGGTAAGAAGTACGGCGGGATTAAGGAAGTTTAGAGGGTTTTCCGCCATGTGCAGAAGGGAGAGGAGAGCAGGATGACATTAACTGAGATGGGCAGACGTGCCAAGGATGTATCAAGGGTACTTAACACCCTGGGTTCCAGGGAGAAGAATATGGGTCTTGAGGAAGCTGCCAGGGCTCTTTTGGACAGCGAGGAGGAAATCCTCGCAGGCAACAGGGAAGATTATGAACGGGCCGAGGCAGGCGGCATGGGCCAGGGGCTTTTGGACCGTCTGAAACTGACGCCCGCAAGAATCCAGTCCATGGCCGACGGCCTGCTTAAGGTGGCTGCCCTGGATGACCCGGTGGGCGAGGTCCTTTCCATGAAGCTGCGCCCCAACGGGCTGCAGATCGGGCAGAAGCGGGTGCCCATAGGCGTGATTGGAATGATATACGAAGCACGCCCCAATGTGACCGCAGATGCCTTCGGCCTTTGTTTCAAGTCGGGCAACGCAGTCATATTAAAGGGCGGAAGCGACGCCCTCCAGTCCAATAAGGCCATCGCACAGGCCCTGAGGACCGGGCTTTCAAGGGCAGGGCTTCCGGAGGATTCCCTGCAGCTTATAGAGGATACCAGCCGGGAGACCACCAGGGAACTGATGCGCCTGAACCGTTATATTGACGTATTGATCCCCAGGGGCGGGGCGGGGCTTATAAAGACAGTGGTGGAGAACAGCACTATTCCTGTGATTGAGACAGGAACCGGCAACTGCCATGTGTATGTGGATGCGTCTGCCGACCTTATGATGGCCCTGGATATTGTCTTTAATTCCAAGACACAGAGGATTGGCGTGTGCAATGCATGCGAGTCCCTTCTGGTGCACAGGAAGATTGCAGAGGAATTCCTTCCCATGTTAAAGAAACGCCTGGATGAAAAAAATGTGGAAATCCGGGCCGATGAGGACGCATGTGGTATTGTTCCGGAATTTGTCCCTGCCACGGAGGAGGACTGGGGAAAGGAATACCTGGATTATATCCTGTCCCTTAAGATCGTGGATTCCGTGGATGAGGCAATTTCCCATATCAATACTTATAATACAGGCCATTCGGAATCTATCGTGACATCGGATTATTTCAATGCGCAGAAATTCCTGAACGAGGTGGACGCTGCGGCTGTGTATGTCAATGCCTCCACCCGTTTTACGGACGGCGATGAGTTTGGGTTTGGCGCTGAAATCGGCATCAGCACCCAGAAGCTCCATGCCAGGGGCCCCATGGGCTTAAAGGAACTGACCACCACCAAATACATTATTTACGGGGACGGCCAGATCCGGTAAAACCATAGAAAAGAGGTAACAACATGTCCATAGAGGAAATGGAAGAGACAGAAGACCAAAAGGAACGGGGAAGGAGCCGCAGGCAGAAGGAGGAGGAACCCTTCAGCTGGAAAAAGGAAGTCATCAGCTGGATCCAGATCATCATAGCAGCCGTGGTGATTGCCCTGGTCCTTAACAACTTCATCATTGCCAACAGCCGTGTGCCAACCGGCTCCATGGAGAACACGATCATGTCCAAAAGCAGGGTGATCGGCTCCAGGCTGTCCTATATAAACAGTGACCCTGAGCGTGGGGACGTGATTATTTTCAAGTTCCCGGACAACAGGGAGCTTTATTATGTGAAAAGGGTAATCGGGCTTCCGGGCGAGACCGTGAACATCATTGACGGAAAGGTCTATATCAATGATTCCGACACGCCCCTGGATGAACCTTATCTGCCAGAACCCATGGAAGGCTCCTACGGTCCCTACACGGTGCCGGAGGGCTGCTATTTCATGATGGGCGACAACCGGAACAATTCACTGGACGCCAGGTTCTGGAAGAACCAGTTCGTACCAAAGAAGGATATCATGGCAAAAGTACTGTTCTGCTATTATCCAAGAATCGGGAAAGTGGAGTAGATGACAGGATGAACATAATCATATCACCTGCCAAGAAGATGAATGTCAGGGAAGATGAGCTGGATCCGGCCAATCTTCCCTGTTTCCTTTCAAAGGCAGAAACATTAAAAGAATACATAAGAAGCCTGAGCCTGGAACAGGCAAGGACCCTTTGGGCGTGCAATGAAGCGATTGCCGGGCTTAACTATGAGCGTTTTCAGACCATGGACCTGACCGGACGGCTGTCACCGGCCCTTCTGTCCTATGAGGGAATCCAGTACCAGTACATGGCGCCGGGGGTGTTTGAGACAAGGCACTGGGACTATGTACAGAAGCATTTAAGGATATTGTCGGGATTTTACGGGATTTTGCGGCCGCTGGACGGAATCGTGCCGTACCGCCTGGAAATGCAGGCAAAGGTAAAGCTGCCGCCGGAACGCGCAGGGCAGGAGGAAATCACAAGCCTGTATGGATACTGGGGGGATCTTCTGTACCGGGAACTGGTAAGGGAGGACAAGGTGGTGGTCAACCTTGCTTCGAAGGAATACAGCAAGGCCATAGAACCTTTCCTGACGCCGGACATCACATACCTGACCTGTGTGTTCGGTGTGCTGGAGACGGATAAGGAGGGCCGGCCCAAAGTAAAGGTAAAGGCCACGGAGGCTAAAATGGCCCGTGGCGAGATGGTGCGCTTCATGGCGGAACACCAGGTGGAAAGCCCGGAGGAGCTGAAAGGCTTTGACGGGCTGGGGTATTGCTATCACGGGGAACTGTCCGGTGAAACGGAGTATGTGTTCCTGAAAGGGAAGCCTTGAGAATGAATGGGCCGGATAAGGCGCGGACGGGAAATGTCTGCATCTTATCCGGCTTTTTACATGAAACAATGCTACTGCTGTCCAAGAATCTGCCTGATATCCTCCTTGGGCGTTGAAACCGGATGGATGTCAAACTGTTCCACCAGGTAGTTTAACACGCCCGGGGATACAAAGGCCGGCAGCGTAGGCCCGAGATAGATGTTCCGGATTCCCAGGTGCAGGAGGCTTAAGAGGATACACACAGCCTTCTGCTCATACCAGGAGAGCACCAGGGTCAGGGGGAGGTCATTGACACTGCAGCCAAAGGCCTTGGCCAATGCCACAGCCACCTTCACGGCGCCGTAAGCGTCATTGCACTGTCCCATGTCCAAAAGCCTTGGCAGTCCTGCCACGGTTCCCAGGTCCAGGTCGTTGAAGCGGTATTTGCCGCAGGCCAGGGTCAGGATGATGGAATCCTTTGGCGCCTGTTTTACGAATTCAGTGTAGTAGTTCCTGCCCGGACGGGCGCCGTCACATCCTCCTACCAGGAAGAACCGGCTGATATCCCCGTTTTTAACGCCCTCAATCACGGTCCCGGCAGCGGCAAGGATGGCTTCGTGGCCAAAGCCCGTGGTAAGGCTGGTCCCGCCGTTGATGCCGGTCATGGCCATATCCCTGTCATAGCCGCCTAATTCCAGGGCCTTTTCAATGACAGGGGTGAAGTCCTTCCCATCCCCGATATGGACCATCCCGGGGTAGGCCACGACCGAGGTGGTGAAGACGCGGTCCTGGTAGGACGGTTTTACCGGCATCAGGCAGTTGGTGGTAAAGAGCACAGGGGCCGGGATATGGTCAAATTCCTTTTGCTGGTTCTGCCATGCGGTCCCAAAGTTCCCTTTCAGATGGGGATACTTCCTGAGGTTCGGATATGCATGGGCGGGAAGCATTTCCCCGTGGGTGTATATGTTGATCCCGGTTCCCTGGGTCTGCTTTAAGAGCTGTTCCAGGTCATGGAGGTCGTGGCCGGAGATGACAATGAACGGTCCCTTTTCAATGGTCATGGAAACCCGGGCCGGAGCCGGGATGCCATAAGTCTCCCTGTTGGCCCTGTCAAGCAGCTCCATACACTCCAGGTTCACCTTGCCGGACTCCATCACAAGAGGAAGCAGGTCTTCCATGGCATAGCCGTCATAGCCCACTGCAAAAAGCCCTTTGTAGAAAAAGGAAGTGACGGACGGATCCTCATAGCCAAGGACGCGGGCGTGGAAGGCATAGGCGGCCATGCCCCTCATGCCAAAGAGGAGAAGGGATTTAAGGGAACGGATATCCTCGTTTTCCGTCCACAGGGAATCCAGGTCATAGCCGTCATTTTTTGCACACTGGGAAGTGCATCCATGGCAGAGCGGTGAAAGGCTGTTTTTCACCTCCCGGACTTGTTGTGTCAGCTGTCTCAGGGAAGCATCATCAAAGTTTACATTGGTCAGGGTTGCAAAAAGCCCTTCCAGGATCAGCTGGTCCGCTTCTTTGGGCGGGGTGGTGTTATCAGCCGCCCTGGCAAGACCGATTAAGGCTCCGGTCAGTTCATCCTGCAGTTTTGCGGTGTTTGCGGTTTTTCCGCAGACACCGGCCTTTCCTGTACATCCGCTGCATCCGGCGGTCTGTTCGCATTGAAAACAAAACATTTCATGACTCATATATGGTTTCCTCCTTGTTATGGGTGATGATCCGGATATGTCCGGCTTGACTGTTATGGGTGGAGTATACTATAATCTTGACAACATGTATGTTGTTCTGACAACGGAAAGGAGAAAATATGAATATCCGTATTTTATCGGGTACCCCGCTGTTCCAGGGAATCAAGGAGCAGGAGATAGAGGCCATGCTGCAGTGCCTCTCTGCGGAGGAAAAGGAGTTTGAAAAGGATGCCTATATATACAGGACAGGGGATATCACGGGCCGTCTGGGAATCGTGATGGAAGGTTCCGTCAATATCATAAAGGATGATGTGTGGGGGAACCGGAAAATCATTGAGAATATCGGGCAGGGCCAGATTTTTGCGGAGACGTACGCGTGCCTTAAGGGGGAGGCCATGATGGTGGACGTGCAGGCTTTAGGACCCGCCAGGGTGCTGTTTGTGGACGTTAAGCGCATCCTGACCACATGTCCTTCTGCCTGTGATTTCCATGCCAGGCTGATACGCAGCCTGATGTATGTGCTGGCCCATAAGAACCTGGTCCTCACAAAGAAGATGGATGTGATCACACCCAAGTCCCTCAGGGAGCGGGTCCTGGTATACCTGTCCCAGGAATCGGTGAAGCAGGGGAACCGGACGGTCACGGTTCCCTTTAACAGGCAGCAGATGGCGGATTATCTTTCCGTGGACAGAAGCGCGCTGTCCGGGGAGCTTTCTAAAATGCAGAAGGAAGGCGTGATTGCCTATGAGAAGAACCGCTTTCAGATTTTGTGACGGTTCCGTAATTAGCTTGTCATCAGGCTGTCATCAGGCATTGGCAGTAATTACCACTTGAAAACGAACATATGTTCCTGTATAGTGAAAACAGGAGGTGAGGGTAATGGCTGCTTTGAACATACCCATACAGCTGGTTGGGGCGTGCAGCACGCTGGGCGACATGACGCCGTTGTGGTTCCGGTATGAGAATGAAGAGCACGCCGTTGTTACGGTTAAAGTGGAGGAAGTTGTTTCGTCAAAGGAAGAAAGATACTGCGGGATGGATTATATCAGCTTTGTGTGCTGGGCTGCGGCAGAAGGGCAGAGGCGGCTCATTGAACTGCGCTACCGGGTGTCCACCCACAAGTGGTCATTGTTCCGGACCTTATCATAGGAGGGCGGACAGGATAGGAGGACGGACAGGAAGGGAAGATGGAAGAGTTGTGGTATCATGTGGATGTCAACAGCGCGTTCCTCAGCTGGAGCGCTGCCCATGAGATCTGGATCAAAGGCGGGGACCTGGACCTGCGCACCGTGCCGTCCGTGATAGGCGGAAGTGAGAAGGACCGCCACGGCATTGTGCTGGCCAAGTCAGGACCGGCGGCGCGGTTTGGCATCAGGACAGGGGAGACACTGGTGGAGGCCAGGAACCGGTGTCCGGGGCTTATCATAGCGCCGCCTGATTATGACCTGTATGTACAATGTTCCAAGGCCCTCATGGAATTGCTGAGCCGGTATTCCCACCATATCCACCAGTACAGCATCGATGAAGCCTTCTGCGCCATGGACGGCACGAAGAACCTGTGGGGGAATCCGGTGGCCTTTGCACAGCAGATAGGGGCGGAAATCCGCCGTACCCTTGGATTTACGGTTAATATCGGGGTCTCGGATAACAAACTGCTGGCCAAGATGGCATCGGGATTCCAGAAGCCCGACAAGGTCCACACCCTGTTTAAGGGCGAAATCCCAAAGAAAATGTGGCCCCTGCCGGTGGAGGACCTGTTCTGGGTGGGGCGCGCCGCCAGCCGGAAGCTGAGAACCCTTGGAATCCGCACCATCGGGGATTTGGCGGCAGCGGACCGTGGACTGATGAAACAGCATTTGAAAAAACACGGGGAATTTATCTGGGACTACGCCAACGGCAGGGATACCTCCCCCTTTTTGCAGGAACTGCCGGAGAATAAGGGATATGGGAATTCCATGACGGTTCCCATGGATGTGACGGATGCAGATACAGCCCGCCAGGTCATCCTTTCCCTTACGGAGACAGTGTGCGCCAGGCTGCGGGCGGATGGGATGAAGGCGGGCTGTGTGGGCATATCCATTACGGACCGGGATTTCAGGCATGCCTCGCGCCAGAGGACCCTGGTCTCGGCCACCCATACAACCCTTGAGATGTACCGGGCGGCCTGTCTCATATTTGAAGAACTGTGGGACCTGGCCCCCATCCGCCAGATGGGGGTCCACACCAGCCGGGTTACCCATGATACGGCCTATCAGTACAATCTGTTCGATATGGACCGTTATGAGAAATACGCCAGGCTGGACGAGGCCATTGACGGGATACGCAGCCGATACGGCGAGGATTCTGTCATGCGGGCCGTATTTCTTGGCGGGAACCTGCCCCATATGGGCGGCGGGATTGACAAGGCCAAACGGACCGGGATGACCAAGCCCCTGCCTTACTGTCCTTGGGAATAAACCCCATGTCCAACCCGTCCCCGTCCCTTATTCTTCAATGTCTCCGTTTTTCCAGCGCTGGCGGTATTCCCTGGGCGTCATTCCCGTTTTTTTCTTAAAGACCTTGGTAAAATAATTGGCATCGGAAAACCCGGTTTCCTGTGCTATGTCTGAAATGGATCCGGAGGTGGTGCGGATCAGGAAGCAGGCTGCGGATACACGGCGCTCCTGGATATAATCCGTGATATTCCGTCCGGTGACATTTTTGTATGTGGTGCTTAAGTAGGCGGAACTCATAAACACATGCTGGGCAATGTCTTTCAGGGGAAGGGGGCCGGAGATATTCTGGTTGATATAGTTTTCCACCTTTTTTATGACTTCATGGTACTCCAGGGAAAAGACCTTTTCATCCAGGAGACGGCTGTTGATCATCCCGGCGATTAGCTTTATCCCTTCCACTGCCTCTGTACCGATCATTGGCTGGGAGTGGTATTTTTTATATAATGCATCCGGCTCTGTTTCGCATAGCAGGGCCAGCTTCCTGGCATATTCCTTGTCCAGTCCGGCATCCCTGGTGCGGAACTGCCCGATGATCAGGAAACCGATATAGATATTGTCAATATATACAGGATATGCAACCTCAATCAGGCCGGCATGGCAATGATAGGCATAGGCGTGCTTCTGCCGGGCGCACTGCTGGTCCGCCTGCTGGTCACAATGCGCACAGAAGGCGTTGGTGGCAGGACAGCGCTCCATGGCATAGCAGAAGGGGAGGTTCCGCTTCGACGCCCCAAACCACTGCTTGGATTCCGTTGCATAAAAAAGCACTGGAGTTTTTAAAAGTTTTGATATGGGATTTAAAATGGAAACCATTTTTACCGTATTGATATGGACCCTGTATGTCTGCACGAAAACCACCCCTCCCTGAATGCCGTTATCAGTTCTATTATTGTATCACGGTTAAAAGGAAAAAAGTAGTAAAATTTTACGTTTCTAATAAATGGTAAAATTAATCTCAGGATATGGGAAACCTGTTAAGGATGATACTTTTTCCGTATTTGTAATAGTAATTTATTTTTAGGATTTTACACGCCCATTGATATGGGGAGACAGAATACATGATTTTATTTCCATCATAGGACGGGAACAGGCCCTCCTGACAGAAAAATATTACTATTTTTACGCCATTGCCCCCAGTCCGGATCCGCGATTTGCAGGCGCCCTTTTATCTTGCTATAATACCCTTGTACACTGAGGGTAAGTGTGTATAATTATACCAATTCACAACAAAGGAGAATGGGAGATTATGTTAAAAAAATCAATGGCAGCCCTTTTGGCGGCAGCGATGGTAATGTCCGCGCTGACCGGGTGCTCCGGTTCCAAAGACAGCGCGGATCCGGGAAAAGAACCTCAGGCATCCCAGGAAGCATCAAAAGATGCAGGGGATGGATCGGATGAAGTAGTGTTAACCATGTGGTATTGGAAGAACAGCATACGGGAGGACCTGATTGCACAGGTATCGGAACAGTTCCCGGGAGTCACCATCCGGGCAGAGCTGTTTTCCGCCGACGATATAGAAGAGAAGATCAACACCACCATTGCAAGCGGCGGGGAACTGCCGGACCTGCTTCCCATGGATGACTGGATTGCCAACCTTCTCCAGTATCCGGATATGTTTGTGGACCTCTATGAGGCTCCCTGCAATGCAAAGGAGATAGAAGACCAGTATGTGGAGTGGAAGTGGAAACGTGGGGAGACCGTTGACGGCAGGCTGATTGCCCTTCCCATGGACATCGGACCCACCTGCATGTTCTATAACGCCAGCCTGTTTGAGGCGGCGGGGCTTCCCACGGAGCCGGCGGATGTGGCGGCAGCCATGTCCACCTGGGAGGATGCATATGCGGCGGCCAGGAAGCTGCAGGAAGCAACCCCGGATGTAAAGATGTTTGATTTCATGGGCCACCTGTTTGTGGCGGCATTGGGACAGCAGCCCCAGCACATGATTGATGAAGAGGGTAACTTCATTGCGGACCAGGATCATATGAGGCAGGCATTCATGACCGCAGTGGAAGGAAAGCCCTATGTGTACGGCGGCGACACCGAATGGTCCTCGGAGTGGGCTGCATCGCTGAACAACGGGGACGTGGCTGCCTTCGTGGGCGCTGTGTGGATGAAGCCGGAGCTTCAGGACGCTGCGCCGGATACGGCCGGACAGTGGAGGGTGACCACCGCACCGGGCGGGGCCGGCAATGTGGGCGGTTCTTCCATCGGCATCACTAAGAACTGTAAAAATGTAGAGACGGCATACAAGGTGCTGACCTGGATGACCAACACGGAAAACCAGGTGGAATCCCTGGAACAGCTGGGCCTGTTCCCGTCCCTGATTTCCGCCCTGGATGACCCTGCGCTGATGTACGAGGAGGAATTTTTCGGCAATCAGGTTGCCAATGAGTATTTTGTGAAGGCCGCAAAGGAAATCAAGGATTATTACTATCCTCCCAACTACAGTTCCTACCAGTCAGCGTTTGAGCAGCAGCTCCTGCTGGTCCAGGACCAGGATAAGGATCCTGAGGAGGCATTGGCGGATGCGGTAAAAGAGGCAAAACAGATTTATGATTTGGAATACATGAAATAAACTTGATGGTATGGGCCGCTGCCAAGGTGGCCCATCATTTGATTCTGACCTGGATGATTGTATGATTTTCATGAAAGGGCAGGCCGTGGAGGGAAACAGTCAATGAAGCAAAGGATGAAATCACAGGAAAAAAATGGGAAAAGGCTCCGGGGATTACTCCATGACATCTATAAGAACAGGATGATATACCTGCTGATCAGCCCGTTCTTTTTCATATACGGGATATTCTGGATATTTCCCATTTTCTATTCTTTTTTTCTCTCATTCCATAAATGGGGAGGCGTGGGGGAGAAGAAGTTTGTAGGACTTTTTTATTTCCAGCATCTCTTACAGGACAGCGCGTTCCTGCTGTCAATCAAGAACACGCTGATCATATGGGTGCTGTCGACCATTCCCATGGTCATTATCGCAGTCATACTGGCATTCCTGCTGAACGGCGCATTTTTAAAGGGAAAGAACTTTTTCCGCACCGTGTACTATCTGCCAAATATCACCTCGACCGTGGCCATTGCCATTGTGTTTGCCAATATATTCGGCAACAAATATGGAATACTCAACTTCCTGATCAGCCGTCTGGGGTTTGACCCGGTTCAGTGGATGTCCCTTACCTGGGGCGTGCATGTGGCCATTGCGGCCATTGTCATATGGAGGTGGACCGGTTATAACGCCATCATCCTGTTAGCCGGGCTGCAGAAGATATCCAGCTCGCTTTATGAGGCGGCCAGCCTGGACGGGGCATCCACGTTCCAGATATTCCGTTACATCACGGTACCCCTGCTGAATCCGGTCATCCAGTTTGTGGTAATCACCTCCACCATCGGAGGATGGCAGCTGTTTGCGGAAGCCCAGATGCTGGTGGGGACAGCAGGCGGGATTGGCAAGAGCGGCATGACGGTGGTGCTGTATCTTTATAACCAGGCCTTCGGCAACCGGCAGTTCGGCTACGGTTCAGCCATCTCCTGGGCGCTGGTGGTGATCATCGGCTTCTGTTCCCTGGTTAACTGGCTTCTTACCAAACGGGAGGTGGACTGATATGACGGTGAATAAAGCGGTATCCAAAATCCTTTTGTACGGATTCATTATCCTGGGGGCGCTTATATCCCTGTTCCCCTTTTACTGGCTGGCTGTCATGGCCACCAACAGTTCAGCGGCATTCATGCGGTTCCCGCCGGTCATGGTGTTCGGCGGACAGTTCATGACCAACATGACCAATCTTTTGAACTCCATCCAGTTTGGAAGGGCTATGTTCAACACCTTTGTGGTGGCTGTATGCAAGACAGTGGGCGGTGTGTTTTTCTGTTCCCTGGCATCCTTTTACTTTGCAAAGTTTAAATTCCCCGGCAGGAGGTTTTTATTTGCACTGTGCCTGGTGACCATGATGATCCCGCCCCAGCTCAACCTGATACCACAGCTGATCATCATGAATAAGTTTGGCTGGCTCTCCACCTTCAAGGCGCTGATCCTTCCCGGACTGATTCCGGCCTTTGGCATCTACTGGATGAACCAGTATTGTATTGGGTCCATACACGACGACCTGATCCATTCTGCCAGGATTGACGGCTGCGGCACCTTCGGCCTGTTCCTCCATGTGGGACTGCCCATCATGGTTCCGGGCTGCGCCTTCTTATGTATTTATATATTCATGGACAGCTGGAATGATTATCTGTGGCCGTTGATCGTGACCAACGATTCCAGTAGGAATACCCTTCAGGTGGCCCTGGCCCAGCTCCAGGGGGCATACAACAGTACGGATTACGGCATGGTCATGTGCGGCGTCCTTCTGGCTACCTTGCCGCTGTTCATTATATTCCTGCTGTTCAGCCGCCAGTTCACGGCAGATATCACGGCAGGCGCAATCAAATCATAAAATGGGAAAGATGAGGGAAAGATGGAATGCAGAAATACTGCAATTTAAACCTGGGATGGAGATTTAAAGAGGGATTTAAGGAAGAATACATAACAGGCGGCAATGATGAGGAGGGCAGGCTGGTTAATGTGCCCCATACGGTGAAGGAGATTCCCTATGACTGCTTTGACCAGACCATGACCTGCATGGTATCCACCTATATACGCAGCTTCCGGCTCCCGGACATGGAGGGGAAACGTGCGCTGGTTTCATTTGAAGGGGTTTCCGCCTGCTATGATTTATATATAAATGGCCATAAGGCAGGCAGCCACAAAGGGGCTTACTCCATGGCACTGTTTGATATTACGGAGTATGTCACCGCGGGGGGGAACCGGATGGTCCTTTGCGTGGACTCCCATGAGAGAAGCGATATACCGCCCAACGGTTCAACCGTGGACTTCCTGATTTATGGAGGGATATACAGGGATGTGACCCTGTATATCCAGGAAGGGACATATGTGAAGCAGGCCCTGTTCCGCTACAGCCTGGACCATGAAACTGCGGTCATGGAGCCGGAACTCCTGATAGGAAGCCATGGGCCAAAACGGGAACTGTGGGCAGTGACATCCCTGCAGAAGGATGGGGCCCCTGTCTGGGAAAACAGGCAGAAGATACAGGTTTCACCGGGCACCGGAAGCATTTCCCTGGAACCCGGGCATGTGGGACAGGTAGCGCTGTGGCAGCCGGAGGACCCCCAGCTGTACCAGGCCAGCGTTGAACTGCAGGATGAAGATGGCCGGTGCGTGGATCGGTATCAGACCAGGATTGGGTTCAGGACAATACGGGTGGAGCCGGACGGATTCTATCTGAATGGGAAACGGACAAAACTGATCGGGCTGAACCGCCACCAGTCTTATCCGTATGTGGGATATGCCATGGGAAGGCGGGCACAGGAAAAGGATGCCCTGCTGCTGAAGGAATTCATGGGGCTTAACATGGTGCGCTGCTCCCATTATATGCAGTCACGGTACTTCCTGGATAAGTGCGATGAGCTGGGGCTTATGGTCTTTGAGGAAATCCCGGGCTGGGGATATATCGGGGATGAGGAATTTAAAAAGATTGTATTCCAGGATTTGGAAAATATGGTGCTGGGACATTTTAACCATCCGGGTATTGTGATATGGGGAACGCGTCTGAATGAGACAACGGACCATGACGGGCTTTACCAGGAAACCAACCGGCGCTGCAAGGCCATGGATCCTTCCAGGCCCACCACGGGCGTGCGCTGGGAGACCGGCAGCCACCTGATTGAGGACATATACAGCTATAATGATTACAGTGAGGACGATAAGGGGGAGCATATGCTGCTGACCGCCCATCAGGCCACGGGCAGCACGAAACGGATGCCGTATCTGGTGAGTGAGCATACCGGGGCTGTCCTTCCCACGAAGCCGGTGGACTCAGAGGAACGGCAGGAAGAGTTCGCGATCCGCCATGCAAGGGCCATGAGTAAGATCATGACATCCGACCAGTATCTGGGGGGCCTTGGGTGGTGCATGTTTGACTACAACACCCACAATGACCACAATTCCGTTAACAAGGTATGTTACCATGGGGTGCTGGATATGTTCCGCGTGCCCAAGTGGGCAGCATATCTGTATGCAAGCCAGAAATCCCCGGATAAAGGGGCTGTCCTGGTTCCCTGTTCCATGGTAGGAAGGGGGGAACGCTGTGAGCCGGTTCCCTTTTATGTGCTGACAAACTGTGACTATATTGAGGTCACCCTGTCAAATGACATAACAAGGACCTATTATCCCAGCGTTAAATTTCCGGGGCTTGCCCATCCTCCGGTGCTTGTGACTGAGAACGGCGAGTTCTGGCAGCACAGATGGACCGGGGCCAGGATTGTGGGATATGTTGGGGGCCAGGCAGTGGCGGAGAAGCGGTATTCAGATAATCCGAGACTGTCGCAGCTGCTGGTCCAGCCGGATGACACGGTCCTTTATAACGACCAGGTGGATGAGACACGGGTGGTCTGTACCTTTATGGATGAGTTCGGCAACCGTCTGTACCATCACATGGAAGCGGTCAGCGTGTCTGTAAGCGGGGATATCGAACTGATCGGGCCGTCCCTGATCCCGTCCATGGGAGGCTGCGCGGCCTTCTGGGTACGGACGTGCGCAAGCGGTACAAGGGGGACAGCCGGCATACATATCCACACCTCCAGGCCGGAGATTGACGGCCAGACAGTCACCATACGTCTGGAACTGTCCGGTCAGGAAGGCTGACGGGATTCCTTTTGAAACAATGCAGGGGAAACGTTTTTTGAAAAACCTGGATTGACTTCTGGGATATTTTAATATAAAATTCATACTGTTAATGATTATAATTGGCTGGACCATGCGGTCCAGCCAGCTTGCGTGTTACAGCATGCCCGAAACCGCCGGTTTCCGGCTGCATAAAGGAAGAAACAGTAAGGAGCAGATGAATGGAAGGATCCAGGACTACAATAGAAGAAAGAGACATGACACCTCCGGCCATGGAGCCGGAACGCCAGCAGTACTTCATGGAACGGGCCAGATTACAGGTAAAGGAGCTCTCAGACCGTCTGGGACGGCCCCTGACCTGCTGTATCAACACCTTCGGGTGCCAGATGAACGCCAGGGATTCGGAGAAGCTTCTGGGCATTCTGGAAACCATCGGCTACAGGGCCGTGGAATCTGAGGAGGCTGACTTTGTCCTTTACAATACCTGCACGGTGCGTGAAAATGCCAACCTGCGCGTATACGGGCGCCTGGGCCAGCTGGGCGCCTATAAGAAGAAGCATCCACAGATGATGATTGCGCTCTGCGGGTGCATGATGCAGGAAAAGGAAGTGGTGGACAAGATTAAGAAAAGCTACCGCTATGTGGATTTAATATTCGGGACCCACAACATCTTCAAGCTGGCGGAACTGGTATCCCTTTGCCTGGACAGCCGCAAAAGGGAGGATGAAAGCGGGAAGGCAGCCGAAGGGACCCCTGTCAAGGGCCATAAGCATAAGATGGTCATAGACGTGTGGGAGGATACGGACCAGATTGTGGAGGACCTGCCTGTGGAGCGCAAGTACCCCTTTAAGTCCGGGGTCAACATCATGTTCGGGTGCAATAATTTCTGCAGCTACTGCATTGTGCCCTATGTGCGCGGGCGTGAGAGAAGCAGGAAGCCGGAGGAAATCATAAAGGAAATCCGCAGGCTGGCATCCGACGGCGTGGTGGAAGTCATGCTGTTAGGCCAGAATGTGAATTCCTACGGCAAGAACCTGGAAACGCCCATGACCTTTGCCGGGCTTTTAAGGGAGGTGGAGAAGGTGGAGGGAATCCGCCGTATCCGCTTCATGACATCCCATCCAAAGGATCTGTCCGATGAACTGATCGAGGTGATGGCCGGGTCCGGAAAAATCTGCCGCCACCTGCACCTTCCCCTCCAGTCGGGAAGCAGCCGCATCCTAAAAGAGATGAACCGCCATTACACCAAGGAACAGTTCCTCGACCTGGCGGCGCGGATAAAGGCAGCGGTTCCGGGCATTTCCCTGACAACCGATATCATAGTCGGATTCCCGGGGGAGACAGAGGAAGATTTCCTTGAGACACTGGACGTGGTGCGCAGGGTGGGATTTGACAGCGCGTTTACCTTCATCTATTCCAAACGCACGGGAACGCCTGCGGCCGCCATGGAGGACCAGGTACCGGAGGACGTGGTGAAGGAGCGGTTTGACCGCCTGTTAAAAGAGGTACAGGATATCTCCGCAGAGGTCTGCTGCCGTGATGAACATACCGTACAGGAGGTGCTGGTGGAGGAGGTCAATGACCATTCCCCTGAGCTTATGACAGGACGCCTGTCCAATAATACCGTGGTGCATTTCCCGGGCGACGCCTCCCTGATTGGGAAGCTGGTTCCTGTTTACCTGGAGGAAAGCAGGGGATTCTACTACATGGGAAAACAGGTGGACGGGGCGCTATAAGGTTCCGGTATGGAAAGACAGCAAAGATAAAAGCAGTCCGTGCGCCGGGCTTTGGCGCGGGGACTGATAGAGAAGAGAGGTCAGCATTTTGATACAGGCACAATTATCACCCATGATGCAGCATTACATGGAGACAAAAAAGGAATACCCGGACTGCATCCTGTTTTACAGGCTGGGGGATTTTTACGAGATGTTTTTTGACGACGCCCTTACGGTTTCCAAGGAGCTGGAGATAACCCTTACGGGAAAGGACTGCGGCCTTGCGGAGCGCGCGCCCATGTGCGGCGTCCCCTATCATGCCTTGGACGCCTACCTGTACCGCCTGGTGCAGAAGGGATATAAGGTTGCCATCGCAGAGCAGGTGGAGGACCCGAAGCTGGCAAAGGGACTTGTGAAGCGGGAGGTCATCCGGGTGGTGACGCCGGGAACCATTACAAGCGTCCAGGCCCTGGATGAGACAAAGAACAACTACCTGATGGGCATTGTCTATGAGGTGGGCCAGCGGACGAACCAGACGGGCAAAGGCAGGGATGGGATATACGGCATCGCCACCGCGGACATCACCACAGGGGATTTCATGGTCACGGAGGTGGATTCGGACCGGGAATTGTTTGATGAAATCAACAAGTTTTCCCCGTCGGAGATCATCTGCAACAATGCCTTTTATATGTCAGGGGTGGACATTGACGGGTTAAAGAACCGCTATAATGTAATCATATCAGCCCTGGACAGCCATTTCTTCGGGGAAGAGTCCTGCCGGAAGGTGCTGCGGGAGCATTTCCGAGTTGGCTCCTTAAGCGGGCTGGGCCTTACGGATTACGGGACCGGGATCATTTCCGCGGGCGCCGTGATGCAGTACATGTATGAAACACAGAAAAGCACCCTGGAGCATATCACCACCATCACCCCCTATTCCACCGGACAGTTCATGGTCATTGACACGTCCACCAGAAGGAACCTGGAGCTGGTGGAGACCATGCGGGAAAAACAGAAGAGGGGGACCCTTCTGTGGGTGCTTGACAAGACCAAGACAGCCATGGGCGCCCGTCTGCTGCGCACGTACATCGAACAGCCCCTGATCCATAAGGAAGAGATCGTAAAGCGCCAGACAGCCGTGGAAGAGCTGAACATGAATTATATTTCCAGGGAGGAAATCTGCGAATACCTGAATCCCATCTATGACCTGGAGCGTCTGATCGGGCGCATCAGCTATAAGACAGCCAATCCAAGGGACCTGATTGCATTTAAGAACTCCCTGGAAATGCTTCCGCATATTAAGCAGATCCTGGGGGAGTTTTCCGGGGAGCTGTTAAGAGGACTGGCGCAGGAAATGGACCCGCTCCAGGATATCTATGGACTGATTGACCAGGCCATCCTGGAGGACCCGCCCGTGACCGTGCGGGAGGGAGGCATCATCAAGGACGGATACCATGAGGAGGCGGACCGGCTGCGCCAGGCCAAGACAGAAGGCAAGGACTGGCTGGCGGAGTTGGAGGCAAGGGAAAAAGAAAAAACAGGCATCAAGACGCTGAAAATCAAGTTCAACAAGGTGTTCGGATACTATTTTGAAGTGACCAATTCCTTTAAGGACCAGGTGCCGGATTACTTTGTGCGCAAGCAGACCCTGACCAATGCGGAGCGTTTTACCACGGATGAGTTAAAGCATCTGGAGGATATCATCATGGGGGCTGAGGAGAAGCTGGTTTCCCTGGAATACGACCTGTTCTGCCAGGTCAGGGACAGCATTGCGGCCCAGGTGGTCCGCATCCAGAAAACAGCCAAGGCCATTGCGGGCGTGGATGTGTTCTGTTCCCTGTCAGTGGTGGCGACCCGGAGGAACTATGTGAAGCCCATGATGAATGAAAAGGGTGTGATCCAGATTAAGAACGGCCGCCATCCCGTGGTGGAACAGATGATGCGGGACGACCTGTTCGTGGCCAACGATACGTTCCTCGACAACGGGAAGAACCGCCTGTCCGTCATCACAGGACCCAACATGGCGGGTAAATCCACCTACATGCGCCAGGTGGCCCTGATTGTGCTCATGGCCCAGTTAGGAAGCTTTGTCCCGGCCCAGGAAGCGGATATCGGAATCTGCGACCGCATCTTCACCAGGGTGGGGGCTTCCGACGACCTGGCCAGCGGCCAGAGCACCTTCATGGTGGAAATGACCGAGGTGGCCAACATCCTGCGCAATGCCACCAGGAACAGCCTTCTGGTCCTGGACGAGATCGGAAGGGGAACCAGTACCTTTGACGGCCTGTCCATTGCGTGGGCCGTGATTGAACATATCAGCAGCACGAAGCTTCTGGGGGCAAAGACCCTCTTTGCCACCCACTACCATGAACTGACCGAGCTGGAGGGCACCATCGCAGGGGTGAAAAACTACTGCATTGCGGTAAAGGAGCAGGGGGACGACATCGTGTTCCTGCGCAAGATCGTGCGGGGCGGGGCGGATAAGAGCTACGGCATCCAGGTTGCCAAGCTGGCAGGGGTGCCGGATTCCGTCATTGCCAGGGCCAAGGAGATTGCAGAGGAACTGAGCGATGCGGACATCACGGCCAGGGCCAAGGAGATAGCGGAGATCAGCTCCAACATTACACAGCACAAGGCGGTCCCCAAGCCGGATGAAGTGGACATGCAGCAGCTCACCTTCTTTGATACGGTGAAGGATGATGATATTGTAAGGGAGCTTGATGGGCTGGAGCTGTCAACCATGACGCCCATCGACGCCCTCAACACCCTGTACCGGCTCCAGACAAAGCTTAAGAACCGGTGGAAGGAGACACAATGAAGTTCCATATACTGACACTTTTCCCTGAAATGGTCATGAACGGCCTGGGCACCAGTATTACGGGCCGGGCCATGGCAAGCGGCGCCATCTCGGTGGATGCCATTGATATCAGGGATTATTCAAAGGATAAACACAGGCATGTGGATGATGCGCCTTACGGCGGCGGCGCCGGAATGGTGATGCAGCCCGGGCCTGTGTGCGATGCATATGAGGACTTGTGTAACAGGACGGGAAAAAAGCCCAGGGTCATCTACATGACGCCACAGGGCAGGGTGTTCAACCAGTCCATTGCAGAGGAACTGGCACAGGAGGAGGAACTTGTATTCCTGTGCGGGCACTATGAGGGGATAGATGAAAGGGCGTTGGAGCTGATTGTGACGGATTACCTGTCGGTGGGGGATTTTGTCCTGACCGGAGGGGAGCTTCCGGCCATGGTCATGATTGACTGTATCTCCAGGCTGGTGCCCGGGGTCCTGAACAATGAGGTGTCCGCAGAGGTGGAATCCTTTCATGACAATCTGCTGGAATACCCCCAGTACACCAGGCCGGAGGTGTTCCGCGGAAAGGAAGTGCCCGAGGTGCTTTTAAGCGGACACCATAAGAACATTGAGGAATGGCGCAGGAAGGAGTCCATCAGGCGGACCCTGGAGCGCAGGCCCGACCTTCTGCCCGGCGCCAGCCTGACCCTTAAGGAGCACCGGTACCTGGATTCGCTTAAAGGGGGAGAGGACGGCCTTTTGGAACTGGAGGAAATCCTGGACGGCTATGCGGCTGAGGCGGAGCGGTTGTTCTGTAAGAGGGACGGAATCTGCGGTCAGGAGGACCGGGCTGCCGTTCAAGAGGACCGGGCGGCCGTACAGGAAGACCGGCAGTCCGCCCGGGAGGACCGGAAAGTTTCCGGCCTGACCGGCCCGCTTCCCGGACTGGGGGAACCCGCGCCGAGAATCAAGCGCAGGGCCATGTCCGAGGTGAAGAAACTGCTGGCTTTGGGCGGCTGTACCCTGAACGATGTAAAAAGTTATTACAAAGTATGTAAAGCGCGGTTAAAGTTAATCCAAAAGGATTATTAAAGGATTATTAAATCCCGTACAATGGCTGCGCGGCGTTGACAGAAGCGGCATAATATTGTACAATCTCATGAAAATACGCAAAAATAGGAGTTGATGATTTTGGAACCATCTGGTGACTCGATCGCCATACGTTTAGTTGTTATCATTATTTTACTGGGGCTTTCCGCCTTTTTTTCATCATCGGAGACAGCCCTTACCACTGTAAACAAAATCCGCATCAGGACCCTGGCCGAGGCAGGCAATAAATCTGCCGTATGGGTCATGAAGCTGGGCGAGGACCAGGGCAGGATGCTCAGCGCCATACTCATTGGCAACAATGTGGTCAACCTGTCCGCCTCCTCCATGCTTACGGTCCTTGCCACTGAGGTGTTCGGCAGCAGGGCGGCAGGCGCGGCTACCGGTATCCTTACCCTTCTGATATTGATTTTCGGTGAAATCACCCCCAAGACCATTGCCACCCTGGAAGCGGAGAAGAACGCCCTCAGGTTCGGGCATATCATATATGTGCTGATGGTCATCCTGACCCCTGTCATCGTGGCAGTGAACTGGATGTCCTCTGGTGTCCTCAAGGCCCTGAATGTGGACCCCAATAAGCGGGGGGACGACATGACGGAGGATGAACTGCGGACCATCGTGGAAGTGGGACATGAAAAGGGTGTGATTGAGTCAGAAGAAAAGGAAATGATTAACAACGTATTCGACTTGGGCGATTCTGTGGCCACGGATATCATGGTACCCAGGATTGACATGACTTTCATCAATATCAATGCAGGTTTTGATGAACTGCTCCAGGTGTTTCGGGAGGAACGCTATACCAGGCTCCCGGTGTACGAGGAAACCACGGACAATGTGGTCGGCATCATCAACATAAAGGACATGCTGCTCATTGAGGACAGGGAGCATTTTTCCATTGCGGACCACCTGCGCCAGCCCCTTTATACCTTTGAATCCAAAAAGCTGTCGGAGCTTATGGTGGAAATGCGCCAGACCTCCAACAACATCGTCATTGTGCTGGATGAATACGGGGCCACGGCCGGACTGATTACCCTGGAGGATATCCTGGAGGAAATCGTGGGGGACATCCGGGACGAGTACGATGAGGACGAGGAGGATGAACTCATACAGCTGTCGGAAGGTGAGTACCTGGTGGAAGGCGCCATGAAACTGGATGATTTAAACCACAAGCTGGACCTGGACCTGGCCTCGGAGGATTATGATTCCGTTGGCGGATGGGTCATTGACCGGTTGGAACACCTTCCGGCAGAGGGGGAGGAAGTGGAGTGGGAAGGGGTACGCCTGGTAGTGGAACAGGTGGAAAAAAACCGCATCGACAAAATCCATATCTACCTGCCTGAAAATGAGTAACAGTTCACATCAGATATTGAACTGCTACGGAAATGAAGAAAAAGGAATGAAGAAAAAGGCAGGGATTAAATCATAAAATGCTTGCATTTTGGAAGAATATATGATAGAATCAGTCGTTGTGACAAGAAATAGATGGTCCTCTGTTACTGAAACGCAGTGAATTTGATTTACCGCAGATGGTATTAAGAACATCCAATAGATGAAGGAGGTTCACACCGATGAACGACATTATTAAGAACATTGAAGCAGCCCAGTTAAAAGAAACCGTACCCACATTCCATGTTGGCGATACCGTTAAGGTATACAACAAGATTAAAGAGGGTAACCGCGAGAGAATCCAGATTTTCGAGGGAACTGTCATTAAGAGGCAGAACGGCGGAGCAAGGGAGACATTTACCGTAAGGAAGAATTCCAATGGTATCGGCGTTGAGAAGACCTGGCCATTACATTCCCCAAGCGTTGACAACGTAGAAGTCGTACGTAAAGGTAAAGTAAGACGTGCTAAGCTGAACTACTTAAGAGACAGGGTCGGTAAAGCTGCCAAGGTTAAAGAATCAGTTAAATAATCGGTTATATAATCAGGTAGTGGAAACAGGAACAAGGGACAATGCAAATTGTCCCTTTCTTAAATTCCATATGGAATAATACAGAGAAATGGGTGTGGTGCATGGAGTTTTATGTGAATGAGGATACGGCCTGGCTGCGCCGGATTGTGCGCTGGGCCGTGAACGTGGTGGTTGTGCTGGCCCTTGCCTGGTTCCTGGTATATGCGTTCTGTGCCCAGGTCCCCGTGTCCGGCAATTCCATGCAGCCGGTCTTGAGCGCCGATGACGTGGTGCTGGTGAACCGTCTGGTTTATGATGTGGGTGGACCGGAGCGGTTTGACATCGTGGTGTTTGAGCGCGAGGACCACAAAAAGAACGTGAAACGTGTCATCGGCCTTCCGGGGGAAACCGTACAGATAAAAGGCGGTTTCGTATTCATCAACGGTGAGGTCCTGGGTGTGGACAACGGTCTGGAGCAGGTGTCCCTGGCCGGCCGGGCAGACACCCCCATCCAGCTGGAGGAGGATGAATATTTCCTTCTGGGGGATAACCGGGACAGCAGTGAGGACAGCCGTTTCTCCAACATAGGCAATGTAAAGAGAGAGCAGATATATGGAAAAGTCTGGTTCAGGATCCTTCCGCTCCTGAAGCTGGATTTCATCCATTCCAAATAGAATAGGAGTAATGATATGAATATACAATGGTATCCCGGTCATATGACCAAGGCGAAACGGGCCATGAAGGAAGATATCAAGCTGATTGACCTGGTAATCGAACTGGTGGATGCCAGGGTGCCCCTGTCCAGCCGGAATCCGGATATTGATGATTTGGCCAAGGGAAAAGCCAGGATGGTGCTGCTGAATAAGTCGGACCTGGCGGATGAGCGGGTTAATGCGCAGTGGGCCGCATGGTTTGAGGCAAAAAACATCCACGCCGTGAAGGTGGATTCAAGAAACAAGGGGACCTTAAAGCAGGTGCAGTCCGTTGTACAGGAGGCATGCAAGGAAAAGATTGAGCGGGACAGGAAACGTGGGATCATGAACCGTCCCATCCGCACCATGGTGGTTGGGATTCCCAACGTGGGCAAATCCACCTTCATCAATTCTTTTGCCGGAAAGGCATGTGCAAAGACCGGCAACAAGCCTGGTGTGACAAAGGGAAACCAGTGGATCCGCCTCAATAAGACGCTGGAACTTTTAGATACCCCGGGAATCCTCTGGCCCAGGTTTGAGGACCAGATCGTGGGGCTTAAGCTGGCTTTGATCGGCTCCATCAACGACCAGATCCTTAACAAGGATGACCTGGCCTGCCAGTGCATCCGTATCCTGAAGGAGCGGTATCCCGGCATGGTAACCCAACGGTTCGGCCTTGAGACAGAGGATAAGGAACCGGTAGCCATCCTGGAGGACGTGGCTAGGCAGCGTTCCTGCCTGATGAAGGGCGGGGAGCTGGATATTGCCAGGGCGGCCGCCATGGTGCTGGATGATTTCAGGGCAGGAAAACTGGGACGCGTCACCTTGGAGCGGCCCGAAGACTATAAGGATAAAGAGTGACCGGATAGGACGGGACACGGAAAGGCAGACAGTGGCGGCAAGAGTATTAAAGGGTGAAAGACTGGAAAAGGAACTGGCCCGTCTGGAGGCCATGACTGAATATGAAAAAGAGTATGGAAGCAGCGCCTTCATATGCGGTATTGACGAGGCGGGAAGAGGTCCCCTGGCAGGCCCTGTGGCGGCAGGCGCGGTGATTCTTCCAAAGGACTGCCGGATCCTCTATCTCAACGATTCCAAGAAGCTTTCAGAAAAGCGCAGGGAGGAACTGTTTGAGGAGATTAAGGAAAAGGCGGTGGCATGGTCCGTGGGCATTGCGACCCCTGCCAGGATTGACGAAATCAACATCCTCCAGGCCACCTACGAGGCCATGAGGGAGGCGGTGGGCCAGCTTACCGTGAAACCGGATGTGCTGCTCAACGATGCCGTCACCATACCGGACCTTGATATCTTACAGGTACCCATCATTAAGGGCGATGCAAAAAGCCTGTCCATTGCGGCGGCCAGCATCCTGGCCAAGGTCACAAGGGACCACATGATGGCGGGGTACGAGGAAATGTTCCCCGGCTACGGGTTTGCAAAGCACAAGGGCTACGGGACGGCAGCCCATATTGCGGCCATCAGGGAACTGGGACCATGCCCCATCCACAGGAGGACGTTCATCCGGAATTTTGTGGGGCAGACATATGAATAAACGGGAGACAGGCAGCTGCTATGAAGAACTGGCAGCTGTTTGTTTACAGAAAAAAGGTTACCGCATCATTGAAAGGAATTACCGCTGCAGGCAGGGGGAAGTGGACCTGGTCTGCCGTCACGGAAGGTACCTGGTGTTCGTGGAAGTCAAGTACCGTTCCAGCGGCCGCATGGGCGGGCCGCTGGAGGCGGTGAACCGGGTCAAACAGGAACGCATCCGTGCCGCAGCGGTTTACTATATGTTCAGCCACAACATCCCGGAGGACTGTCCCTGCCGTTTTGATGTGGTGGGAATCCTGGGGAATCAGGTGGAACTGATCCAGGATGCGTTTTAGCAAAGCCTGTCCGGCGGGCAGGGATATAAGGAATCAGGAGGGAATGCCATGTCAATTAACTGGATATATAAGGACGACAGGAAGGTTTTCAGCAACGTGGAGCGCGGCGGTGTGCCATACCTTTCTTTTAAGGCGCTGGAGGACACGGGGATGGTGGTAAACGGCTTCTCCACCCGTCTGGGCGGGGCCAGTAAAGGCCGGTTCGCCACCATGAACTTTTCCTACAGCAGGAAGGATGACCCGGCGGATGTGCTGGAGAATTTCACGCGGATGGCGGATGCGCTGGGGGTGGAGCGTGACCGCATGGTGGTTTCCTACCAGACCCATACCACCAATGTGCGCAGGGTCACCCGGGAAGATGAGGGGAAAGGCGTCATCCGTGAGCGGGATTATAAGGATGTGGACGGCCTGATTACCGATGTGCCCGGAATCACCCTGGTAACCTTTTATGCGGACTGCGTGCCCCTGTACCTGGTAGATCAGGCCCATCGTGCAATCGGACTCAGCCATTCCGGCTGGAGGGGGACTGTTAAGCGCATGGGCCAGGTGACCATGGACGCCATGAAGGAGGCCTTTGGGACACGGCCTGAGGATCTGACGGTCTGCATCGGCCCCAGCATCTGCAGGGACTGCTTTGAGGTAGGGGAAGAGGTGGCAGAGGCGTTTGCAGAAGCCTTTGATGCCAGATACAGGGATGAATTATACAGCGCCAATGGAAAGCCGGGCAAATACCAGTTGGATCTGTGGAAGGCCAATGAAATCATATTCCGTGAGGCCGGCGTGCCAAAAGAGCAGATACATACCACGAATATCTGCACCATGTGCAACAGTGATTACCTGTTTTCACACCGCAGGGTGGGGGAGGAACGGGGGAATCTGGCAGCCTTTTTAAGTATCAGGTAACTGCCGTGAATCCATTGTGGGGAAGGATGGGATTGTATGGGAAAAGAGAGGATACTGTTGGAGGACAGGTCCCCTGTCTGTGATATCCAGGCATTTGTGGAGGACAACGGGGAATGCATCTATTTTTATCTCTGGGTCCATCCGGGAAGCGGGCATGCAGAAATCAGGAACTGCTGGGTGTGCAACACGGTTCCCGGCACAGAGGACATGGACCATGCCGCCATGAAAAGCGGCAGGGCGCCCAGAATGCCCCTGCCCTTTGTGGCCCATGAACCGGAAGGAATCAGACTGGATGAGGGGGAGCTGTCCCTCGTATGGTTTGAGGAAGGGGACGGGGCGGCCCTGTATGAGGGGGAACGGCTGATTGCGGTCATCCCCGGCTGGTCCGGACCGGATTTTTCCGGGTATTCCATTTACGCAAAGGGCATGGGACCCTTTGCATGGGGGCTTTCAGATGCCCTGGATGTCCTGAAGGCGCGGCTGGACCGGTGCAGGACATACTGGGATGTCATGAACGGGGATTATTTTGGGGAAATGCAGCAGGAACAGCTGGCTGCCATGGAAGCGTTTTTTGGACCATACAAAAAGTACTATGCCATCGACAGGGAGGAGTTCCCGCCCAAAGCCCTGGTTACGGGCGGGAAGGATGGGAATCTGTACGCCTTTACACTGGGCAATGGAGCGCTGGCACAGCCGAAAATAGAAGGATATTACCAGGAAGAGGCGTACAGGTACCGCAGGATTGAATTTGGGGCAGCGTTTCCGGCCGGATGCAGCCAGGAAGGTGTGATGGCCGTGCTGAATTATATGGCAGCCCAGTCCTCTCTTCCCTGGAAGGAAATCAGCTGGCTGGGTCACGGACATACCATTCCCTGCGGCGTGGTGCCGGGATATGAGGCGGTCCTGCTGTTGGATCCGGCCCAGTGCCGGGTCCGCCCAGGCCCTGCTTTTAGCGGCTTTATGGGAGAACCGGTCAACCTGCTGTGGATGATGCTGCTTACGGGGGACGAATATAGAATGGCAAAGGAAGGCGGCGGGGAAAGCCTCCTGGAGAGAAAAGGGGATGACCCGGCTTCATGGAACCTGGTGTAGCCTGGTTTTTGCAAAGTATGAAATACATAAAAAGATGCACGGCCCATTCCATGACAGGTTGGGCCGTGCATCCTTTTATCCCTGCAGCCAGGGCTGCTATCTGTTTGTAATGATACCAGGATCTGTTTGGAAATTCATTCCCGGTCCAGTCACACCGGTCTGTGATTATACCAGTTTCTGGAAATACTCATATCCGCCATTCTGGTATTTCTGTACCAGCTTCTGAATCTTTTCTGTGGGGGAGAGGGAGGCGCTGATGGAACGGTCATGGTTCAGTGCATTGATGATGGCCGCAATGTACTTGCTCATATCTGCTTCCAGATACCAGTCCCTCTTTAACAGGTCAGGCGTGCGGTAATTCAGGTTGGTGGTGATGACATAATCCAGATAACCCTGGGTATGGAATTCATCGAACTTCTCAAGGCCGTTGGTGAAGAGTCCGAAGGTGCAGCATACGATGACCTTCTCCGCCTTGCGCTCCTTTAACTCCTTACAGGTATCCAGCATGCTCTCGCCGGAAGATATCATGTCGTCAATAATCAGCACGGTTTTTCCTTCCACGGAAGAACCAAGGAATTCGTGGGCAACTATGGGGTTGCGTCCTCCGATTACCTGGGAGTAGTCCCTGCGTTTGTAGAACATGCCCATGTCAACGCCCAGGTTGTTGGCCAGGTAGACCGCCCGGTTCATGGCGCCCTCGTCCGGGCTGATGATCATCAGGTGTTCCTTGTCAATCTGGATGCTGGAGTCATGGGTGAAGAGGCTTTTGACAAACTGGTAGGTTGGCATGAAGTTGTCAAAGCCGATTAACGGGATTGCATTCTGTACGCGCGGGTCATGGGCATCAAAGGTAATGATGTTCTCCACGCCCATGGCCGCCACTTCCTCAAGACCCATGGCACAGTCCAGGGATTCGCGTTTGCTGCGCTTGTGCTGGCGGCTTTCATATAAGAAAGGCATGATTACATTCACCCTGTGGGCGTTTGTGCAGGCGCCGATGATGCGCTTTAAATCCTGGAAATGGTCATCTGGCGACATGTGGTTGGTATAGCCGCTTACGGTATAGGGGATGCTGTAGTTCATTACATCCACCATGACGAAGACATCTGCGCCCCGGACGGATTCTCCGATAACAGCCTTGCCTTCCCCGGTACCGAATCTGGGGCAGCTGCATTTTAACAGGTAAGAATCCACGTCATAACCGCGGTAGTGAAGGTCCTCCTTGCGGCGCATAAGCTCTTCCATGTCATTGCGTCTGAACTGTACCACGTGGTCGTTTACCTTGGATGCCAGGTCCTGGCAGCTTTCCAGGGCAGCGATTTTCAGGGGCGCAACCGGAAGGGAATCTTTAAATACGAAATTGTTAGCCATGATAGCTGTACTCCTTTGTCAAATAAGTAAATAATTACTAATTTTCATATGTCTGCATATTATCACATATGATTTATACCATTTTTTATTTGACCGGGTCAAGGGGTTGCAGATATTTCCTCAAAAAAAACAAAACATTTTCCTAAAAAGAACTTGTCATTTACAAAAAAGGGCAATATTGTTATTATATAAGTTAAAAGACTTTACAAGTAAGGACACGTATAGTAAAATCAAGCGGATGCAATTTTATCTGAAGGGTATGGTACGCAATGGAATCAGGCAGGAAGCCGGGCAGGACCAGCTGCGAGTGCTGTGGCAATTATGTATATGATGAGGATAATGATTACTATATCTGCGAAGTGAATCTGGACGAGGACGAGATGGGCCGTTTTTTAAGTGACACTATGTATGCCTGTCCTTATTACCAGTCTGATGATGAATACAGGATTGTAAGGAAACAGATATAGGATGCTTTGAAAGAGAGGAAATGACATGAGTAAACCAGTGGTAGCGATTGTGGGCAGGCCCAATGTGGGAAAGTCCACGCTGTTCAATGTGATAGCAGGAGATACCATTTCGATTGTAAAGGATACGCCGGGGGTTACCAGGGACAGGATTTATGCGGACTGTACCTGGCTGGATATGAATTTCACACTGATTGACACGGGCGGGATTGAGCCGGATACAAAGGATATCATCCTTTCCCAGATGCGGGAACAGGCCGAGATTGCCATCTCCACTGCAGATGTAATCATCTTCATCGTGGATGTGCGCCAGGGCCTGGTGGATTCGGACGCCAAGGTGGCCGACATGCTGCGCAAATCCCGCAAGCCAGTGGTGCTGGCGGTAAACAAGGTGGACAGCATAGCCAAGTTCGGCAATGACGTATATGAGTTCTACAACCTGGGTATCGGCGAACCGGTTCCCGTATCAGCTGCGTCCAGGCTGGGAATCGGCGACCTTCTGGATGAGGTGGTGAAGCATTTTGACGGGGAGAAGATAGAGGAGGAAGAGGACGACCGCCCAAGGATTGCGGTTGTGGGCAAGCCCAATGTGGGCAAATCCTCCATCATCAATAAGCTGCTTGGGGAGAACCGGGTCATTGTAAGCGACATCGCGGGTACCACAAGGGATGCGGTGGATACGGAGATTGTGTACAACGGCACGCCGTATGTGTTCATCGACACGGCTGGCCTGCGCCGCAAGAGCAGGATTAAGGAAGAACTGGAACGCTACAGCATCATCCGCACCGTGACGGCGGTGGAGCGTGCGGACATCGTGGTGGTTGTCATTGACGCCGTCGAGGGCGTGACGGAACAGGATGCCAAGATTGCAGGTATTGCCCATGAGCGCGGCAAGGGTGTCATTGTGGCCGTGAACAAGTGGGATGCCATTGAGAAGACGGATAAGACTATTTATGAGTATACCAATAAGATAAAAGAAACCCTTTCCTTCATGCCTTATGCAGAGTATATCTTCATTTCCGCGGCAACGGGACAGCGTCTTCCAAAACTGTTCGAAATGATTGACGCGGTGCGGCAGAACCAGAACCTGCGCGTTGCCACGGGCGTGCTGAATGAAATCATGACAGAGGCAGTGGCCATGCAGCAGCCGCCGTCTGACAAGGGAAAGAGGCTTAAGATTTACTATATGACCCAGGTTGCAGTGAAACCGCCCACATTTGTAGTCTTTGTAAATGATAAGGAACTGATGCATTTCTCTTATACCAGGTATCTGGAAAACCAGATCCGCAATTCGTTCGGGTTTAAGGGCACGTCCTTAAAATTCCTTATCCGCGAGCGTAAGTCAAAGGATCAATAAGCACAGCAAGGGGGATAATGGAATGGAACGGATCATATGTTTAGTCATGGGATATGTGTTTGGGCTTTTTCAGACGGGTTATATATATGGCAAGGTCAAGGGGATTGATATCCGCCAGCATGGAAGCGGCAATTCGGGAAGTACCAATGCCCTGAGGGTCATGGGGGTAAGGGCTGGCGCCCTTGTGTTTCTGGGGGATTTCCTGAAAACCGTGATTCCCTGTTTCCTGGTGCGCATCCTGTTCGCATCCCGGCCGGAATATGTCTATGTCCTGATCCTCTATGCCGGATTCGGTGTGATCCTGGGGCATAATTTTCCGTTTTATCTGAATTTCAAGGGTGGAAAGGGCATTGCCGCAACAGCGGGAATCATGTTTTCCCTGGATTGGAGGCTGACGGCGCTGTGTCTGGCTGCATTCATCCTGATTGTGGCTGTCACCAGATATGTGTCGCTGGGATCCCTTGTGGTTTCCACCATTTTCCTTATCTGGAATATCATGATGGGACAGATGGGCGCCTATGGTCTGTCCCAGACATCAAGACTAGAATTTTACGGGGTTTCTGCGGTGATATCCATCATGGCCTTCTGGAGGCACAGGGCCAATATTGTAAGGCTGGTGCAGGGCAGGGAGAATAAGATAGGCGCGAAAAAGCAATAAAATATCAAAATGGACGGTGAAGTTATGGCATCAATCGGTGTAATTGGATCAGGTACATGGGGGACGGCGCTGGCAGTGCTGCTTCATGGCAATGGACATCAGGTGGTAATCTGGTCGGCAATACCAGAGGAAATAAAGGAACTGAAGGCAACCCATGCCCACAGGAACCTGCCGGAGGTGGAGATTCCGGAGGCAATCGGTTTTACGGATGATCTTGAGGAAGCCATGGAGGATAAGGACCTGCTGGTCCTGGCAGTGCCTTCTGTATTTGTCAGGAGCACGGCCAAAAGGATGAAGGCATATCTCCGGCCGGGCCAGGTCATTGCCAATGTGGCCAAGGGAATCGAGGAGCACACCCTTATGACCCTGTCACAGATCATAGAACAGGAACTGCCCGAGGCAGAGGTGGCGGTCCTGTCCGGCCCAAGCCATGCGGAGGAGGTAAGCCGGGGACTGCCCACCACCTGTGTGGCGGGCGCGCATAAGAAGCATGTGGCGGAATTGGTACAGGGGATTTTCATGAGCCAGGTGTTCCGGGTGTACACGAGTCCGGATATCCTGGGGATTGAGCTGGGCAGCGCCTTAAAGAACGTGATTGCCCTGGCAGCCGGTATGGCTGACGGGCTGGGATACGGTGATAATACAAAGGCGGCCCTGATTACCAGGGGGATTGCGGAGATATCCAGGCTGGGAATCGATATGGGAGGCCGGCTGGAAACCTTTGCAGGGCTTACGGGAATCGGTGATCTGATTGTCACCTGTGCCAGCATGCACAGCCGCAACCGACGGGCAGGCATACTGATTGGCAGGGGATACACCATGGAGGAAGCCATGGCGGAGGTGAAGATGGTGGTGGAAGGCGTCTACTCAGCCAAGGCAGCCCTTGCCCTGGCTGAGAAGTATAACGTATCCATGCCCATTGTCGAACAGGTCAATGCCATACTCTTCGGCGGCATGCCGGCCAGGGAAGCCGTGTCAGAGCTGATGCTCAGGGACAAACGGATTGAGAATTCCGGCCTGGAATGGGAAGCGGAATGACAAATGCCATGAAAATTAAGGGAGGGAACGCCTGGATTGGCGCCCCTCCCTTAAAAAATGGGGGCTTTTGCGGTAATAAGATGAATTTGGGCACAAATTTTCGGTCATTCACGAAAAATAACCTATAATTTTTATGAAAAGGTTGACAATCCTCCTGCAACTACCTATAATATAGAAAGCTTTATAAAGAAAGTCCGCGGTTATTCAGACGCGGAAGGGTAAGGAAAAGCAAGAGGAGGAAAAATTATGAAAAAGAGATTATTTAGTCTTGGTCTGGCAGTAGCCATGGCTGCTTCTTTAACGGCATGCGGCGGTTCCAACACAGCAGAGACAACCAAGGCAGCAGAGACTGCCGCGGCATCTAAGGATGCGGCTGGTGAAAGCAGTGAGACAGAAGCAGCGGCAGGCGGCGTGATTAAGATTGGCGGTATCGGACCCACCACCGGCGGAGCAGCTGTATATGGTCTGGCCGTACAGCACGGGGCACAGCTGGCGGTTGATGAGATTAACGCGGCAGGCGGCATCAATGGCTGCACGGTTGAATTTAATTTCCAGGATGACGAGCATGACCCGGAGAAGTCCGTAAGTGCTTATAATACATTGAAGGACTGGGGAATGCAGGCGCTGATGGGCACCGTGACTTCCGGCCCATGTATCGCGGTTGCCGATAAGACGGCTGCTGACAACATGTTCCAGATTACCCCATCCGGTTCCGCCGTGGAGTGTGCGGCGAATCCTAACGTGTTCCGTATCTGCTTCTCCGATCCGGACCAGGGCGCTGCTTCCGCTAAGTACATAGGCGAGAACAAGCTGGCATCCAAGATTGCCGTTATCTATGACAGTTCCGATATCTATTCCAGCGGCATTTATGAGAAGTTTGCAGAAGAGGCTGCTGCCCAGGGGCTTGAGATTGTTGCGGCTGAGGCGTTCACGGCTGACAGCAACAAGGATTTTTCCACCCAGCTGCAGAAGGCTAAGGATGCAGGCGCAGAGCTGGTATTCCTGCCAATCTATTACACAGAGGCGTCCCTGATCTTACAGCAGGCTGACAAGGCCGGTTTTGAGACACAGTTCTTCGGATGTGACGGTATGGATGGTATCCTTCAGGTTGAGAACTTTGACACCAGCCTGGCAGAGGGCCTGATGCTGCTTACACCATTTGCAGCAGATGCAACAGATGACCTGACGGTTAACTTTGTAAAGAGTTACAAGGATGCATACAACGAAGTTCCTGTACAGTTCGCAGCAGATGCATACGATGCAATCTATGCCCTGAAGGCAGCCATGGAAGATGCCAATGTGACCGCTGACATGGATGCAAGCGCTATCTGTGACGCCCTGAAGGCTTCCATGCTGAACATCAAGTTAGACGGACTGACCGGTGAAGGCATGACATGGACCGAGGACGGTGAGCCGCACAAGGCGCCAAAGGCCGTTAAGGTAGTGGACGGAGCATACGCAGCCATGTAAGTATTTCCCATCCGCGGGAAAGTGGACGGGCTATCACAACACAAAACCCAACAGAGGGTTGTCACTATGACAACCCTCTTGTTTATAGTAAGGTTTCATGATATCATAAGTTACAGGATTACGCTGCTTCACAGCGGTAAATCAAAAAAGACTTCAGACAAAGAGGTGCAGGTATGGGCTTTATTAACTATTTAATCAACGGCATAAGCCTGGGCAGTGTATATGCCATCATAGCTCTTGGATATACAATGGTTTACGGCATTGCCAAAATGCTGAACTTCGCTCACGGCGATGTTATAATGATTGGCAGCTACGTGGTATTTGTCACGGTCAGCACCATGGGGTTCCCGCCATTGGTGGGTATTCTTGTGGCGGTCCTGGCATGTACGCTGCTGGGTATGACCATTGAGCGGATTGCGTATAAGCCTTTGCGCGGCGCTTCACCTCTTGCCGTACTGATTACGGCCATCGGTGTCAGCTATCTGCTGCAGAATGTGGCCCTGCTCATATTCGGCGCGGATACGAAGTCATTTACGTCCGTTGTCACCATTCCTGCCATCAAGCTGGCAGACGGACAGATGACCATTACAGGTGAGACCATTGTGACCATCCTTACCTGTATCATCATCATGCTCGGCTTAACCACATTCATCAATAAGTCCAAAGCAGGCCAGGCCATGCTTGCTGTTTCTGAGGACAGGGGCGCGGCAACCCTGATGGGGATTAATGTAAACGGCACCATTGCCCTTACCTTTGCGATTGGCTCAGCACTGGCCGCCATTGCAGGTGTGCTCCTGTGCTCTGCTTACCCCTCCCTTACCCCGTATACAGGCTCCATGCCGGGTATCAAAGCCTTTGTTGCGGCCGTGTTCGGCGGCATCGGCTCCATCCCGGGAGCGTTTATCGGCGGAATCCTTTTGGGCGTGATTGAAATCCTTTCAAAAGCATACATATCCTCACAGATGTCCGATGCCATCGTATTCTCTGTGCTGATCATCGTACTGCTTGTCAAGCCCACCGGTATTCTGGGCAAGAAGATTAATGAGAAAGTGTAGGTGCCGGTATGAAGAGTAATGCAAAACGTAAGACATTCATCAATAATATGATTACATATGGGATTGTAATTGCAGCCTATATCATCATGCAGGTCCTGGTTGGCACCGGCCATGTATCCAGTCTGTTAAAGGGGCTTTTGGTTCCTTTCTGTATCTATGTGATCATGGCGGTTTCCCTGAACCTGACCGTGGGGATTCTGGGTGAACTGAGCCTGGGACATGCAGGCTTCATGTGCGTGGGCGCATTTGCAGGCGCCCTGTTCTCTAAATGCATGAAGGGTTCCATCAATCCCACCCTGAGCCTGGTGATTGCCATTGTAATCGGCGCAGCGGCGGCGGCTGTGTTCGGTATGCTGATTGGAATCCCAGTCCTCCGCCTGAGGGGGGATTATCTTGCAATCGTGACCCTGGCCTTTGGCGAGATCATTAAGAATCTGGTCAATGCCATTTACCTGGGGCGGGATGCCTCCGGTTTCCACATATCCTTTAAGGATTCCATGTCCCTGAAGCTGGAAGAGGGCGGGGAAATCCTCATTAAGGGTGCCCAGGGAATCACGGGCACGCCCCAGGCAGCCACCTTTACCATAGGCGTCATCCTGGTGCTCATTACCCTGTTCATTGTGATGAACCTGGTTAATTCACGTACAGGACGCGCCATCATGGCTATCCGTGACAACCGTATTGCAGCAGAGTCCATTGGCATCAATATCACGAAGTACAAGCTGCTGGCATTTTCCATCTCAGCAGGACTTGCGGGTGTTGCAGGCGTGCTGTATGCCCATAACCTGACCACCCTTACCGCGCAGCCCAAGAACTTTGGATACAACATGTCCATCATGATCCTTGTGTATGTGGTCCTGGGCGGCATCGGAAGCATCCGTGGTTCAGTCATAGCGACGGTCATCCTGTACCTCCTTCCGGAAATGCTCCGGGGACTCAGCAATTACCGTATGCTTATGTACGCAATCGTACTGATCCTGGCCATGCTTTTCAACTCCGCACCGCAGTTCGTGACGATGCGTGAACGCATCATGGACAGGTTTGGCAGGAAAGATAAGAAACCGGCAAAGGAGGCAGCGTAAGATGGCATTACTTGAAGTTAAGAATTTAAGCATTTCCTTTGGCGGCCTCAAGGCGGTTGATAATTTCCAGATAAGCATAGATAAGGGACAGCTCTATGGGTTGATCGGACCCAATGGCGCCGGGAAGACAACGGTATTCAACCTGTTGACCGGTGTTTATAAACCGGATGCCGGCAGCATCGAGTTAAACGGCATCAATGTAACGGGAAGGAAGACAACGGAGATTAACCAGTCCGGCATTGCCAGGACATTCCAGAACATCCGCCTGTTTAAGGACCTGTCCGTGCTGGACAATGTAAAGGCAGGACTGCACAATCAGTACAGATATTCCACGGCAGCAGGTATTTTCCGGCTTCCGCAGTACTATAAGACGGAGAAGCAGATGGATGAGAAGGCCATGGAGCTTTTAAAAGTATTCGGTCTGGATGAAGAGTGCGATTACAAGGCATCCAACCTTCCCTACGGCAAGCAGAGAAAGCTGGAGATTGCCAGGGCCCTTGCCACAAAACCAAAGCTTCTGCTTTTAGATGAACCGGCAGCGGGCATGAATCCCAATGAGACAGCGGAGCTTATGGACACCATCCGCTTTGTACGCGATAATTTTGATATGACAATCCTTCTTATTGAACATGACATGAAGCTGGTAAGCGGCATCTGTGAGGAACTGACCGTGCTGAACTTCGGCCAGGTACTGTGCCAGGGACCTACCAGCACCGTGCTTCACAATCCGGAAGTTGTCAAAGCATATCTTGGTGAATAGGAGGAGAGGATAGTATGGCTATGCTTGAAGTCAGGGACCTGGAAGTCTATTACGGCGTGATCCAGGCCATAAAAGGAATCTCCTTTGATGTGGACCAGGGAGAAATCGTGGCGCTGATCGGGGCCAACGGGGCAGGTAAGACAACAACCCTGCATACCATTACCGGGCTGATTAATGCAAAATCCGGTAAGATTGTTTATGAAGGTACGGATATAACCAAGGTTCCCGGATATAAGCTGGTGGGCATGGGAATCGCCCATGTGCCTGAGGGAAGACGTGTGTTCGCAACCCTCACCGTGCTTCAGAACCTGAAGATGGGGGCTTACACCAGGAAGGATAAGGAAGAGATGGAAGCAACCCTTAAGATGGTGTACAGCCGCTTCCCGCGCCTGGAGGAGCGTAAGAACCAGCCCGCAGGAACCCTGTCCGGCGGCGAGCAGCAGATGCTTGCCATGGGAAGGGCGCTTATGAGCCATCCCAGGATGATTGTCATGGATGAGCCTTCCATGGGCCTTTCCCCTATCTATGTGAATGAGATATTTGATATCATCCAGAAGATTAACGGGGACGGCACTACCGTGCTCCTGGTGGAGCAGAATGCCAAGAAGGCCCTGTCCATTGCGGATAAGGCGTATGTGCTTGAGACAGGGAACATTGCGCTCAGCGGCGATGCAAAAGAACTGATGAATAACGACCAGGTGAAGAAGGCATACCTGAGCGAATAAAGGATATAAAAAGATGAATGAAAGGGAGCGGGATTGATACAGGATTCTGCTCCTTTCCATATTCTGAAATCCACTCTTGAAATCCCTGCGTGATTATGCTATATATAATTTACGGCCGGAATAAATATTTGAAAGGAGTGAGGCGATGCTTGACAGACAGGACTTGGAAATGATCCGTCTTGTTATGAAGGAAGAGATAACTGCATCAGAGATGCGCATGGAGGACCGGATGGATGCGCGGTTCGAGGAGCAGGAGAAGTGGATAGACGCGCGGTTCGAGGAGCAGGAGAAGCGTATAGACGCCCGTTTTGAAGAACAGGAGAAACGGAACGATGCCCGTTTCGAAGAACAGGATGAGTGCTTTGGAAAACGGATGGAGATGCGGTTTGCCGAAGAGCGTGAATGGCTGGAGAAGCATTTGGACAAGCGTTTTGCTGCGTCCGAGAACCTGATACTGGGCGAATTGGACCGTATCCATATTAAGCTTCAGGATCAGCTGGATGACATGAAGCAGAGACTGGACGAGATGACCGAGTATTACAGGATTAAGAAACTGGATGATATTAACGGGGCTCTTTTACTGCAGATGATACAGGAAGTGGAGCGCAGAGTGGAGGCTCTAGAAAAGAAATCAGCATAGCCAGCCCGGGAGTCAAACTTTGGCTGGCTTATATACCTATCTGTTTATCGGATTGATTCAATGGATTTGATGCCGTCTGCGGCAATTCTGGATTATATATCCCATATTTTCACTGATAATTCAATAAAAAAACATCCGCAATTCTTTATCATACCCATAATTCCCTGTGCATATATTATAAAAGCATAGCAAGGGGGTATATTTATGGACAATTTTAATGTATACAAGGATATTCAAGCGAGAACAGGCGGAGAGATATACATAGGCGTGGTAGGTCCGGTGCGCACAGGTAAATCAACGTTCATCAAGCGGTTCATGGAACTTTTGGTGCTTCCTGCAATGGAGGATGATAACCTGCGCAATTTAAGCCGTGATGAACTGCCCCAGAGTGCTGCCGGAAAGACCATAATGACAACAGAACCCAAGTTCATCCCCAAGGAAGCAGCCAAGATTAATCTGGCCGATGGGATTGAAGCCAAGGTAAGGCTGATTGACTGTGTGGGCTTCATGGTGGACGGGGCCGCAGGCCATGTGGAAAACGGCGAGGAACGCCTGGTGAAGACACCCTGGTTTGATTACGACATCCCTTTTACCCAGGCCGCGGAACTGGGAACCAGGAAGGTCATCAATGACCACTCCACCATAGGAATCGTGGTGACCACGGATGGCAGCATAGGGGAAATAAAACGTCCCGGATACATAGCGGCTGAGAAACAGACGGTTGATGAACTGAAAAAGCTTGGGAAACCATTCGTGGTCCTGCTCAATTCCATGAAGCCCTACTCCGATGAGACAGCCAAGCTGGCCAAGGAAATGTCGGAAGGATACGGTGTATCCGTGCTTCCGGTCAACTGCGAACAGCTGAAAAAGGATGATGTTTTCCATATCCTGGAGCGGGTATTGAAGGAATTCCCGGTCACGGAGATGGACTTCCATATTCCTAAGTGGCTGGAAATCCTTCCTGCCACCCACTGGCTGAAGGCACAGGTCATCCAGGCTGCCAGGGGGGTCATCCAGAAGGTCAGCCATATGAAGGATGTGGCCGGTGAACTGTCTGGACAGAACACGGACACCATACGCTCCATGAATGTAAAGAATATGCAGATGGCGGACGGACGGGTGGCCGTGCAGGTGGATATGGATGACAGCTATTATTACCAGATCCTCAGTGACTATGTGGGACTTCCCATTGAGGGGGAATACCAGCTGATGCAGACCTTAAGCAGCCTGGCCAATATGCAGAAGGAATACGAAAAGGTCCAGAACGCCCTGACCCAGGTACGCCTTAAAGGTTACGGGGTAGTGACGCCGGAACGCTCTGAGATTGTCCTGGATGAACCCCAGGTCATCAAGCATGGCAACAAGTATGGTGTGAAGATGAAGGCGGAAGCCCCCTCCATCAACCTGATTAAGGCCCATATAGAGACAGAGATTGCGCCAATCGTGGGCAGTGAACAGCAGGCCCAGGACCTGATTGCCTACATTAAGGAAAATGCCAGGGACAGCGATGACGGAATCTGGAACACCAACATTTTCGGTAAATCCATTGAGCAGATTGTGGAGGATGGGATTCAGGCAAAGGTCTCACAGATGACGGAAGACTGTCAGCTTAAGCTTCAGGATACCCTGCAGAAAATCATCAATGACAGCAACGGCGGGATGATATGCATCATTATCTGAAATCAACAGTTACCCGTCGGTGTGTTGAAAGCATGACAGGTTTTAGGAAATTGTGTAAATATAGCGATACTATTTGCATTCATACCGAGAACATGGTATACTGTAGCCAGAATTGACAGAATATTTATGCGGCGGGACTATATTATACGCAGAGGGGAGAATGCAGATGAGACTAACATTTATCGGGGCGGATCATGAGGTGACTGGAAGCTGTCATTTTCTGGAAGTAGGGGAAACAAAGGTATTAATCGACTGTGGCATGGAACAGGGAAACAATGTCTATCAGAACGCGGAACTTCCTGTAAGCTACCGTGAAATCGACTATGTATTCCTGACCCATGCCCATATCGACCATGCGGGCATGCTGCCCTGGATTTATGCAAGGGGGTTCCGGGGCCGGGTGATAGCCACCTATGCAACCGTTGACCTGTGCAATATCATGCTGAAGGACAGCGCCCACATACAGGAGATGGAGGCCGAGTGGAAGAACCGAAAGGCGCGCCGTGCAGGCCGCACCGAGGTGGAGGCCCTTTATACCATGGAGGATGCCGAAGATGTGCTGAAGCATTTTGAAGGGGTGGCTTACGGGCAGGAATTCAAACTCAATGATAACCTGACCCTGCGTTTTACGGATGTGGGGCATCTGCTGGGATCTGCATCCATAGAGATATGGGCTTGCGAGGGAAGCCATACTAAAAAGATTGTATTCTCCGGGGACATCGGCAATAAGAATAAGCCCCTCATAAGGGATCCGCAGTATATTGACGAGGCGGATTATGTGGTGATGGAATCCACCTATGGCAACCGCTACCACAAAAAAGGCGTGAACCATGTGGAGAGCCTGGCCCGCATCATCCAGGAGACCCTGGACCGCAGCGGCAATGTGGTAATCCCTGCCTTTGCAGTGGGACGTACCCAGGAACTGCTGTATCTGATACGGCATATCAAGGATGAAAAGCTGGTCAAGGGACATGACGGCTTTGACGTCTATGTGGACAGCCCGCTGGCAGTGGAAGCCACCCATGTGTTTAAGGAAAACATGCTGGAATGTTATGACGATGAGACAAAGGCGCTGGTGGAAAAGGGGATCAACCCCATTGACTTCCCTGGGCTTAAGCTTTCCATTACCAGTGAGGAATCGAAAAACATCAACTTCGATATGACGCCCAAGGTAATCATATCCGCGGCCGGTATGTGCGATGCGGGCCGTATCAGGCATCATCTGAAGCATAATCTCTGGAGGCCGGAATGCTCCATTGTTTTTGCCGGATACCAGGCAGAGGGGACCTTGGGGCGCCTGATTCAGGACGGTGCACAGACCGTGAAGATCTTTGGCGAGGAGATTGATGTAAGGGCCCATATTGAGAATATTGAAGGAATCAGCGGGCATGCTGACAGGGATGGCCTGCTTACATGGATATCCTCCTTTGAGAAACGGCCGGATTATGTGTTTGTGGTCCATGGCGATGAGGAGTCCTGCACCGCATTTGCGGATATGCTGGATACCCAGCTGAAACTGAAAGCCAGGGCGCCTTTTTCCGGTTCGCAGTTTGATTTGATCAGGGGATGCTGGATTAAGGAAGCTGAGCCTGTACTGATTGAGAAAGAGACGGAAGCCAGACGCAGGGCAACGGGTGTCTATACACGTCTTGTGGATGCGGGGAAGCTTCTTATGGATGTGATTAACCGTAACCAGGGAGGGGCCAATAAGGATTTAACACATTTTACAGAACAGATACTGGCCCTCTGCGATAAATGGGCCAGATAAGGACAGTGAGGACAGGAGACAGTAATACATGAGTAAAGTACAGATTTATACGGATGGTTCAGCCAGAGGGAACCCTGACGGCCCGGGAGGCTATGGGGTAGTGCTGCATTTCACGGACAATAAGGGACAGCTGCATGAGAAGACCCTGTCCGGCGGATACGTGCGCACGACCAACAACAGGATGGAGCTGATGGCTGCCATCATGGGACTGGAGACGCTGAACCGGCCGTGCCAGGTAGAGTTGTATTCCGATTCCAAGTACCTGACAGATGCATTTAACCAGAGATGGATTGACAGCTGGATTGCAAAGGGATGGAACCGCGGAAAAAGCGGTCCTGTCAAGAATATTGACCTGTGGAAACGGCTTCTGAAAGCAAAGGAGCCCCATCAGGTCACCTTTATCTGGGTAAAAGGACATGCAGGCCATCCGCAGAACGAGCGCTGCGACCAGCTGGCAACTTCGGCGGCTGACGGTGATGACCTGATGGTTGATGAGGGACTGGAAAGCTGATTTCTTACGTATCTCTTACAATCTATTACTCCTTTCATCTGCATATTCCCTTTCCTGTTTTTTTGTGATAATGTAGTGACAAGAACACAGCAGGGAAGTGTGACGATGAAGGATAAACGAATATGGATTGTAATTATCTGCATCCTGGTGATAGGGACCGGGGTCACCCATTATACCAAGTACTACGTAAAAAGCCAGGCAACAGCCATGGATACAGCAGCAACAACGGCTGGCGAGATGCCTGCAGGAGCACCTTCCCCTGCATCTGCATCTGAAGTGAAGGAAGAGGAACAGAAGGCAGGGAAAGCCGCAGAGGTTTCCGCCCCCATGGACAGGAGCCTCAGTGCTTCCCCGGCAGCAGGAGCCGGGCCAGGCGCCGCATATGCCTCCTCCCCTATGGAAGACAGGGCAGAAGCCCAAGCCGCGGCAGAGGAGACTGCTGCATCGGATGAGGACGGTGTCCAGGCGGTCCAGATATATTCGGAAGATGAAGTGCCTGTGGAACAGATGCCCATATCACCGCTGACAGGTGCAAAAGAGACTGAATCAAAGATGCTCCTCACCATAGATTACAGGCAGCGCCTGATGGACCTGGATTCGCAGATACAGAAGATGCGCGAGCAGGAGACGGATTCCAATGTCTATTCCATCAAAACCTCAGCTGAAACCGAACTTAAGATGTGGGAAGGGGAACTGAATACCATTTATAATGCACTCCTTGAGCTTCTGCCCCAGGAAGATGCGGCCAGGCTGGCTGCAGAACAGCAGGAGTGGCTGAAGACCAGGGAGACAAAGGCTGCAGAGAACACAGGTAAAAGCGGCGGTTCGGTGGAACGGATCGGATATGCGGCAACCCTGGCAAGCCTTACCAGGGACAGGGCGTATGAGCTGGCTGGCAGATATGAGCAGGCCAACGGCCTTCCTGCCCCGGTGGAAGAGGAAACCACGGATGCCGTATCCGGGCAGTAGGCGCTCACCCCGGTTATCTGATATGCCTGGCAGGGAAAGGGAATGCATAAAGTAATGGATAAGCGGGAAAACCAATGGAAAATCCTTGGTTTTCCCGCTTATTTTGTGAAGTGAGTCTTGATAAATATATACCAATATGGTAAAATGACGGTTATGTAATTTATGATGTGATGATATGGAGGAAGATAAAGTGAAAGAACCACAGTACCGCGGCGTGAATGAACTCCGCCGGATGTTCCTTGAATTTTTCGAGAGCAAGGGCCATCTTGCCATGAAGAGTTTTTCCCTTGTTCCGCATAATGATAACAGCCTGCTTTTAATCAATTCCGGTATGGCCCCTTTGAAGCCGTACTTCACCGGACAGGAGATTCCGCCGAGAAAACGCGTGACCACCTGCCAGAAGTGCATCCGTACCGGTGATATTGAGAATATCGGCAAGACTGCCAGACATGGTACTTTTTTTGAGATGCTGGGCAATTTCTCCTTTGGCGATTATTTTAAACATGAGGCAATTGCCTGGACCTGGGAGTTCCTGACGGAAGTGGTCGGCCTGGATGCTGACAGGCTGTATCCCAGCGTATACCTGGAGGATGACGAGGCGTTTGATATCTGGAACAAGGAGATTGGAATCCCGGCTGAACGCATTTTTAAGTTCGGCAAAGAGGACAACTTCTGGGAGCACGGATCCGGTCCATGCGGCCCCTGTTCCGAGGTATACTATGACAGAGGGGAACAGTATGGCTGCGGCAGCCCGGACTGTACGGTGGGCTGTGAGTGTGACCGCTATATAGAAGTGTGGAACAATGTATTTACCCAGTTTGATAATGACGGACATGGCCATTACACGGAGCTGGAGCATAAGAACATTGATACAGGCATGGGGCTGGAGCGTCTGGCCGTGGTGGTCCAGGGCGTGGATTCCCTGTTTACCGTGGACACCAACAAAGCCCTTCTTGACAGGGTTTGTGAACTGTCCCACACCGAATACCAGAAAGACCATGAGACAGATGTCTCCCTGCGTATTGTGGCAGACCATGTCAAGTCCTGTACCTTCATGATATCGGATGGAATCATGCCTTCCAATGAAGGCAGGGGGTATGTGCTCCGCCGTCTGCTGCGCAGGGCTGCCCGTCATGGAAGGAAGCTTGGGATTGAAGGCAGGTTCCTGGCAGAGCTTTCAAGGACAGTGATTGAACTCTGCAAGGATGGATATCCTGAACTGGAAGAAAAGCAGGTCATGATATTCAAGGTCCTGTCTGAGGAAGAGGATAAGTTTAACAAGACCATTGACCAGGGCCTTATGATTTTGGGCGAGATGGAAGAGGAGATGCAGAAGGAGGGCAGCAGGACACTGTCCGGGACCAATGCATTTAAACTGTATGATACCTATGGATTCCCGCTGGACCTGACCAAGGAAATCCTGGAGGAAAAGGGATACGGGGTGGATGAGGACGGCTTTGACGCTGCCATGAAGGAGCAGAAGGAAAAAGCCAGGAAGGCGCGCAAGACAACCAATTACATGGGCGCGGATGTGACCGTTTACCAGTCCATTGACCCTTCCATCACAACGGAATTCGTGGGTTATGATAAGCTCAGCGCGGTTTCAAGGATTACGGTGCTGACCACGGAGGATGAACTGGTCCAGGCTCTTACGGACGGACAGAAGGGAACCGTGATTGTAGGACAGACCCCATTCTATGGCACCATGGGCGGCCAGCAGGGCGATGTGGGTGTGATTGTCAATGAAAACGGTGAATTTAAAGTAGAAGATACCATACATCTCCAGGGCGGCAAGGTGGGCCATGTGGGTATAATGACAAAGGGTATGCTCAAGGTGGATGACAGCGTGACGCTTTCTGTCTGCGAGAAGAACCGTGCCCTTATCTGTAAGAACCACAGCGCCACCCACCTGTTGCAGAAGGCGCTCCGCCTGGTGCTGGGGGACCATGTGGAACAGGCCGGTTCCTATGTGGACGCGGGCAGGCTCCGTTTTGACTTCACCCACTTCTCAGCCATGACGCCTGAGGAAATTAAAAAGGTAGAGGCACTGGTCAACAAGGAGATTCAGGCATCCCTTCCGGTGGTGACTGAAATCATGACCCTGGAGGAGGCCAAGAAGACAGGTGCAATGGCCCTGTTCGGTGAGAAATACGGCGACTCCGTGCGCGTGGTTGAGATGGGGGATTTCTCCACAGAACTCTGCGGCGGCACCCATGTGGCGAATACCAACAATATCGCTTCCTTCAAGATCCTGTCAGAGGCAGGCATTGCCGCCGGTGTAAGGCGTATTGAAGCCCTTACCTCAGAAGGACTTATGAAGTATTATGAGGAAATGGAGGCAGGACTCCATGAGGCAGCCAAGGCAGCCAAGACAACGCCGGCAGCCCTTACCTCAAAGATTCACGCACTGTTAGATGAGATTAAGTCCCTGAATTCTGAGAATGAGAAATTAAAGAGCAGGCTGGCCAATGATTCCCTTGGGGACGTGATGAGCCAGGTGAAGGAAGTAAACGGCGTCAAGGTCCTGGCGTCCAGGGTATCAGGCGTGGATATGAACGGCCTGCGCAGCCTGGGGGACCAGTTAAAGGATAAATTGGGAGACGGCGTTGTGGTCCTTGTCTCCGAACAGGACGGCAAGGTAAACCTGATGGCTACTGCAACGGATGCCGTACAGAAGAAGGGAGCCCATGCAGGCAACCTGATTAAGGCAATTGCCGGTCTTGTGGGCGGCGGCGGAGGCGGCCGTCCGGGCATGGCCCAGGCAGGCGGAAAGAACCCGGCAGGCATTGAGAATGCCCTTAAGAAAGCAGTTGAAGTGGTGGAAGAACAGACGAAATAAGTCTTATCTTTAAAAAAATGCAAAATAACTGCAAGAAATATCATTTTTTTCTTGACGTACGGTATTTTTATGCTATAATCATAGCAGTGCTAAAAATACCCAAACAGTTGTATTATGCACAATTACACAACTGGAGGGAGGTTAGGTGTGAGCGATGTCAAACGTAATTGTTAAAGATAACGAGACCTTAGACAGTGCTTTGCGCAGATTCAAAAGAAACTGTGCGAAGGCTGGCATTCAGCAGGAAATTCGTAAGAGAGAGCATTACGAGAAGCCAAGCGTAAGACGTAAGAAAAAGTCTGAAGCTGCCCGTAAGCGTAAATTCAACTAATTCACAGCATGCACTGCGTGAGTCTGGTTGTCAGAGGTAAGTAAAATCAGCTGGCTGTTATGGAAACATAACAGCCAGCTGTTTTTGCCGTGCGCCCTGCGGCGCACGTTTTTTTAGTTTTTTAAGTTCCTGCTTTTCCGGTCCGGGAATCCTTTATCTGCTCCTGTTCACCCAGGCCATATCAGTCCGCTTCCTTAAGGCTGCAGGAAGGCGTTGCCACCAGTGAATAGTTGGTGTGGTAGATAACAAAGCCGGGGGCTGAACCAGCCACCTTTTTAATATTCTTCTTCTGTATATAGTCAATCTCCACCTTATCATTATCCCGTCCCTTGGAATAATAGGCGGCCAGGGCGCCTGCTTCCTCAAACACCCGGTCCGGAAGGTCTGTTTTCCCCTCAGACTTAACAATCACATGGGAACCGGGGATTCCCTTGGCGTGGAACCACCAGTCATTGCCCGTGGCAACCTTGAAGGTCAGTTCCTCATTCTGGTAATTATTCTTGCCCACGTACATATGATATCCATCGGAAGAGATATAATGGAAGGGCCTGCTGGTAATCCTGGGCTTCTTGTCACCGGACCTGCGTTTCTTGATATAACCGTATTCCATCAGTTCCTCTTTAATCTGGACCAGGTCATCCTCCTTAAGGGCGATATCCAGGGCTGAACTGATGGATTCCAGGTGGTCAATCTCAGCCTTTGTCTCCTTTGTCAGGTCGGTTAAGGCTTCATAGGTACGTTTCAGCTTGTTATATTTGTCAAAATGCTTCTTGGCATTATCCTTGGCAGAAAGCTGGGAATCCAGGGGGACCGTGATTTCCTCATTGGTATAGTAATTCAGGCACCGGAGGGACTTCTCGCCGCCTTGAAGTTCATACCCATAAGTATTAAGGAGTTCCCCGTAGATACGGTATTTCTCGCGCTTCTCCGTGTCACCCAGCTGCTTTAGCTGCAGATCGTACTTTTTATAGTTGCGCTCCAGGGCTGTCTGGACAATCCTGCGAAGGTCCGAGGATTTCTGCCTGATCCTGGTCACCGTGTCCCGTGACGCATAATAATTTTCAAGAAGCGCGCTGATGGAGGCCACATGTTCCAAATGGTAATCAGCCCCTTCATAGCAGGTAAGGGGAAATGCCGCATATTCCACAGGTCCATCCACGTCATGGACAATGGCCGGTGAAAAGTTACCGTCCCGCACATCCTCCATCACCAGGCTGAAGGTATGGTACAGATGCACCAGCTCTGCCTCTGAAAGCTGATTGGCCGACTGGTCGGAATCAATGGAGGCCAGGTGGCAGATTTCCTCCGCCATAATGGGGCTGATTCCGGTAAGGCGGTTATACAGCGCCTTCTGCACGGTCATGGGGGCATTCCCCATCAGGCCTGCAAATTCCTCCTGGGAAACCGTAAGGGGATTCTCCTTAGCCACGGTCTGCGGTATGAAATACTCCCTGCCCGGCAGCACCTCGCGGACCGAGCTGACCTGGGCCGATACATGTTTGATGCTGTCGATGATGGTCTTATCCTCTTTACAGAAAATAATATTACTGTGCTTACCCATAATCTCCACAATCAGCTTTTTTCGGCACAGATCCCCCATCTCATCCAGATGTTCCAATTCAAACTCAATAATCCGTTCCAGCCCGGGCTGGCTGATACCCACAATCCGTGCGCTCCCGATATGCTTGCGCAGCAGCATGCAGAAATTCGGGGCAGTCATAGGGCTGGGCTTATTCTTATCCGTAAGATAAATCAGCGGCAGGCTTGCGCTGGCTGATATCTGAAGCCTGTAATTTTCCTTGTTATTCTTGATGGCGATAAGCAACTCATCCTTTTCCGGCTGGGCAATCTTAGAAATACGCCCTCCCTCCAGGGTATCCTTAAACTCATGCACCAGACTGGCAATGGTAATTCCGTCAAATGCCATAAAATCTCACTCCTGTCAGGCCCGATTTGGCATAAAGCAAAAAACAAAACCAAAATCACCCTTATGCCACGGCCATTGACTATAAGAATAACATAAAAAATCCAATAAGAAAAGGCCAACCTACGCCAGCTCCCCGAGCTTCCCCAAGCTATTTCCCCCATGCATGAAGATACAGCAATCAGAAACACCCAGTGGGTGAGGAAGGGAGCCGGAGAAGGGGGATGCATCTACAGGAGTGTTAGAATCCCTTAGGCTGTGGGAACCGGCGTTAAGAGGCAGGCGCCCTTTGTCTGAGCCCAATACCAAAATTCATGCGATAGCCAAAGCGCGAGTTTGGGCAGCCGGCCTCTTGTCCTTAGCCGGTTTCCAGAGCCTTAGGGATTCTCGCTCCGCAGCCGCATCCCCCTTCTCCGGCTCCCTTCCTCACGGACGGATGCACCTCCCCGTCATCCCATACAACCCCATCCCCAATCATTTCCTTGACTTGAATCCCCAGATGAATTATAATACTATCTAACTATGGATAAAAGCGAAAGAGAGGCATTCGTTATGTTAAAAAGCATGACTGGTTTCGGCAGGTGCGAGAATATAACCGATGAATATAGGATTTCTGTCGAAATGAAAGCCGTGAATCACAGATATCTGGACTTGAGTATTAAGATGCCGAAGAAGTTTAATTATTTTGAAGCTTCCATCAGGACCCTTCTTAAGAAATACATCCAGAGGGGAAAGGTTGACCTGTTCATCAACTATGAGGACTATACAGAAGGCAACATGTGCCTTAAGTACAACCGGGCGCTGGCAGCTGAATATATGGATTATTTCAACAAGATGGCAGAAGAATTCAGCATACAGAACGATGTGAAGGTTTCCACACTGGCCAAGTTCCCTGAGGTATTTTCCATGGAGCAGGCGCCGGACGATGAGGAACATCTGTGGGGGATCCTGTCAGCGGCACTTGAGGAGGCTGCGGTGAAGTTCGTGCAGTCCAGGGAGGTGGAAGGAGAGCATTTAAAGAATGACCTTCTGGGCAAACTGGATTATATGACCGGCCTGGTGGATTACATTGAAGAGCGTTCACCCCAGATACTGACAGAGTACAGGGCCAAGCTGGAGGCCAAGGTCCAGGAGCTGTTAAACGGCACAGCCATAGATGAGGGCCGGATTGCGGCGGAAGTTACCATTTATGCGGATAAAATCTGCGTGGATGAGGAGACGGTACGTCTGAGAAGCCATATTGAGAACACGAGGAAGGACCTGTTAAGCGGCGGGAGCGTTGGACGTAAGCTGGATTTCATTGCCCAGGAGATGAACCGGGAAGCCAACACCATCCTTTCCAAGTCCAGCGACCTGTCGATTTCGGACAAGGCCATTGCCCTTAAGACCGAGATAGAAAAGGTCAGGGAGCAGATACAGAATATCGAATAAAATGCAGCACGAAAGTCAGGAGAGTACACCATGAGCCATCAGGGAATATTAGTGGTTGTATCCGGTTTTTCCGGTGCAGGCAAGGGAACACTTATGAAGGAGCTGCTGAAGCAATACGATAACTATGCGCTGTCCGTATCAGCCACCACAAGGCAGCCCAGGGAAGGCGAAAAGGACGGGGAGGATTATTTCTTTGTCACAAAGGAGCATTTCCAGCAGATGATTGAGGAGAACAGACTGGTGGAATATGCCCAGTATGTCAATCATTATTACGGAACCCCAAAGGATTATGTTGAGAAGAAGATGGCACAAGGCAAGGATGTGATCCTGGAGATTGAAATCCAGGGCGCCCTGAAAGTCAAAAAGCGTTTTCCGGACGCGCTGCTTCTCTTTGTGACGCCTCCCAGTGCAGAGGAACTGCGCCGCCGTCTGGTTGGACGCGGCACGGAGACCATTGAGGTCATTAACGCAAGGCTGCGCCGCGCGGCAGAGGAGGCGGCAGGTATGGAGGCATATGATTATCTGCTGATTAACGATGAAATCCAGTCCTGTGTGGAGCAGATGCATCAGCTGATCCAGCTCCAGCACAATAAGACCTCCTATCACCTGGATTTCTTGAGCAGGATGCGGGAAGATTTATATCACTTGGATGACAGAAAATAAAATATAAAGATTGAAAGGGGAATGTAATATGTTACATCCATCATACACCGATTTAATTGACGTAGTTAACAGCGATATCGAGCCAGGAGAGCAGCCTGTGGTACAGAGCCGCTATTCCATTGTCATTGCAGCTTCCAGACGTGCCAGACAGATCATCGGGGGGGAAGACCCCATGGTAAGCGGCGCCGCAGGCAAGAAGCCGCTGTCCATAGCCATTGACGAACTGTACCACCAGAAGGTGAAAATCCTTCCGGAAGAGGAAAACCCATCTGAGGAAGATGAGAACCAGAACGCATAAAATCATAAGCCGTCTCCTGTACACCGCAGCAGGCAGGGTCATTCCCGGCACTGCGGGCACAGCAGAGATGGCTTAAATGTTCATTAGGAGTAAATTTGACATATGGAAAACATGAAATTATTTTGCGTGTCCCTGGGATGCGATAAGAACCTTGTGGATACGGAGAAAATGCTGGGACTGCTGGGCGGGACCGGTTTTACATTTACAGATGATGAGATGGAAGCGGATGTAATCCTGGTCAACACATGCTGCTTTATCGGCGACGCCAAGGAAGAAAGTGTGAATACCATCCTGGAAATGGCGCGTTTAAAGGAAGAAGGGGCCTGCAGGGCCTTGATCGTGACAGGCTGCCTGGCCCAGCGATATAAGCAGGAAATCCTGGATGAGATTCCTGAGGTGGATGCCATCCTGGGCACCACGTCCTATGAGGATGTGGCTGGGATTGTGAAACAGGTGCTGGAGGGCAAGGGAATCACCCATCTGACCAGCTTCCATGACCTGGGGGAACTTCCTGACACCCAGGCGGGACGGGTAGTGACCACGGGCGGATATTATGCGTTCTTAAAAATAGCGGAAGGATGTGATAAGCGCTGTACCTACTGCATCATCCCCTATCTGAGGGGGCCTTACCGCAGTGTGCCCATGGAGCAGCTTCTGGAGGAAGCCAGGCAGCTGGCCAGCGGCGGGGTAAAGGAACTGATCCTGGTAGCCCAGGAAACCACCCTTTACGGCAAGGATATCTATGGTGGGAAGTCCCTTCCAAAGCTGCTGCATGAGCTGGCGCAGATTCCGGGCATCCAGTGGATACGGATCCAGTACTGTTATCCGGAAGAGATTACGGACGAGCTGATTGAAGCCATACGCTCAGAAGAAAAGGTCTGTCATTATCTGGACATCCCAATCCAGCACGCCAGCAACCGGATCCTTAAGCGCATGGGGCGAAGGACCAACCGTGAGGAACTGACGGAACGCATTGCGAAGCTGCGAAAGGAGATACCGGATATAGCGCTGCGCACCACCATGATTTCCGGGTTCCCGGGGGAGACCCAGGCAGACCATGAGGAGCTGATGGACTTTGTCAATGAGATGGAATTTGAACGGCTGGGGGTATTTGCCTATTCCGCAGAGGAGGACACCCCTGCATATTCTTATCCGGACCAGGTGCCCCAGGAGGTGAAGGAGGAACGCAGGGATGAAATCATGGAACTGCAGCAGGACATTGCCTTTGGACACTGTGAGGACATGGTGGGACGTATCCTGACCGTGCTGATTGAAGGGAAGGTGGTGGATGAGCCTGTCTATGTGGGAAGGACTTATATGGATGCCCCGGGTGTGGACGGACTTATATTTGTGAATGCTGAGATGGAACTGATGTCTGGCGACTTTGTAAGGGTAAAGGTGACCGGAGCCGCTGAATATGATCTGATAGGAGAGGTGTACGATGAATCTGCCCAATAAACTGACGATTGTAAGAGTGTGTTTGATTCCTTTTTTTGTAGCTGCACTGCTGTTTGACCATGGCAATAACTATACCATGCGTATTGTTGCCAATGTCCTGTTCATCATTGCCAGCCTTACGGACCTGTTTGACGGCAAGATTGCCCGCAAATACAACATGGTCACTAACTTTGGCAAGTTCATGGACCCCCTTGCGGATAAGCTTCTGGTGTGTTCCGCCCTTATCTGCCTGATTGAACTGGGACAGCTTCCAGCCTGGGTCGTGATTGTGATCATCAGCCGCGAGTTCATCATCAGCGGCTTCCGTCTGGTCGCGGCTGACAACGGCGTGGTGATTGCCGCCAGCTACTGGGGCAAGTTCAAGACCACCTTCCAGATGATTGCGGTCATCCTGCTGATATTTGATATCCCGGCCCTGCGCCTGGTTGCCAATATAACCGTGGTGATTGCAGTGGCCCTGACCATCATCTCACTGGTGGACTATGTGGCCAAGAATTACAGGATTCTCACTGAGGGAGGCATGTAGGATGACGGCGGAACTGATTTCAGTGGGCACCGAACTGCTGATGGGGAACATTGTGAACAGCAACACCCAGTTCCTGGCGGAGAAGTGTGCCCTTCTTGGATTTGATATGTATTACCAGGTGACAGTGGGGGATAATTACGGCCGGATGAAGGCTGTGATTGAGACAGCCCTTGAGCGCTCGGACCTTATCATACTGACCGGGGGCCTCGGCCCCACGGAAGATGACCTGACAAAGGAAGTATGCGCTGAGGCCATGGGCATGGAGCTGGTGGAAGACCCGCATACAAGGAAGCATCTGGAAGCATTTTTTGTCAACAATATATACAAGGAGATACCTGATAACAATTGGAAGATGGCTGCCGTCCCAAAGGGGGCGCTGGTCCTTGATAACCATAACGGCATGGCACCGGGACTGATCCTGGAACGGGACAACAAGACCGCCATCCTGCTGCCGGGGCCTCCGGGAGAACTGTACCCCATGTTCAATGACCAGGTGTTCCCGTGGCTTCAGAAGCGCCAGCAGTCCGTCCTTGTATCCAGGATGGTAAAAATCTGCGGATGCGGCGAGAGCCAGGTGGAGGATATGATCCTGGACCTGATTGACAGCCAGACCAACCCTACCATTGCAACGTATGCCAAGACCGCTGAGGTGCATCTGCGCATCACGGCCAGGGCTGGGGACAGGGAACAGGCCGAGGCGCTGATTGAACCGGTGCTGGTGGAAATCAGCAGGCGGTTCAAGGAGAAAATCTATACCACGGATGAGAAGGTCAGCCTGGAGATGGCGGTGGTGGAGCTGTTAAAGAAGCATAAGCTTACCATGTCAACGGCTGAATCCTGTACAGGAGGCATGGTTGCAGCTAAGCTGGTCAATGTTTCCGGCGTGTCCCAGGTGTTCATGCAGGGCATGGTCACCTATTCCAATGAAGCCAAGATGCGTCTTCTAGGAGTGAAGGAAGAGACACTTAGGGCTTACGGGGCGGTCAGCGCACAGACAGCCGCTGAGATGGCGGCAGGAGGCGCTGCCATGAGCCGGACCGATGTCTGCGTGGCCATCACAGGCCTTGCCGGGCCGGACGGCGGCACGGATAAGAAACCGGTGGGACTTGTATATATGGCATGCTGTCTTAAGGGAAAGGTAACGGTGCAGGAATATCATTTTAAGGGAAACAGGGATAAGATACGGGAACAATCCATGATGAAGGCCCTTGATCTGGTGCGTCTGTGTATATTAGAACAGGGAGATTGTTGACATTGCAGACAAAAAGAATGAAACGACAGCTTTCAGCGGCCTGCCATTATTCCTATACACGGCTGGCCCTGAATTATTATATGTATTATGAGACTTCGCTGGAGGACTCATTACTGGACAACAGGCTGGAGCCGCTTAACGCGGCTTTTCACGGCCTGCTGCGGGGATTCCTGGATGGAACCTGCCCAGAGGACGCCCTGGAGGAACTGAGGAACCAGGTGGCGGCGGAGATGGAGACAGCCACTGCCTATACCGATGCATTCCAGGCATACGAGTATGTGCTGAACCGGCTGGAGGGGAGGTTTGCGCCGCAGCCAGTAGGAAACATGGCGGGGGAAGACCACGATGAAGCCATGACGGAACGCATCATGGGATATATCACGGATTCGCAGGATGCCATGACGGTGAATGAACGGATCCGTTCTGTCCTTGGGCAGCTTCCGGTCCGTCTGACCAGGAATAAATTCTTTTCACTGGTGGAGGAAGGGCTTTCGGTATACCGCGGCAGTACCAGGGAAAGCCTGGATGACATGTTCTATATCCTGCGCTCTGAGGCCCTGCTGTATGTTCCTGCCGATATGGTGACCGGTTACGAGGAGCTGCATTCCATCCTGGAGGAGTTAAGGACAGCGGACTACCGGTCCATGACACCGGAATCCTACCGGCACCTTACGGATGAGATGAAGCGGGCCGGCCATATGCTGATGGACGACACGGCAGAGCTGATGCTTCTGATGGAGCTGGTGAATGACCTGTATGTGCTTTTTATCTCCAGGGACAGCGCCATGATGGAGGTTTCCGAAGAACAGTGCCTGAACCGGATCCTTTCAGGAATCCTGTCTTTATTTGAGGCGGGAACGGATGCACCTATCCCGGATGGGATCACAGGGCTTTTGGACAGGCTGGAAGGACGCCAGGAAGCTTATTTTGAACAGTGGATGGAGGACGGGCTTTCGTCCGGTGAACTGAGGGATATAAAAGGCCAGGAGGGCGAAGCCTCAAAGCTATATAAGGTGGAGATGCTCCTGTCAGGAAGTTCCTTCATGTCCCTTGCGTCTGCTGGACAGGAGTCAGGGGAGCTTGTGGACCAGGCAATGCTTTCAGCAGCAGCCAGCCGGTTCTTTGAAGAGTTTTCCTCTGCCTTTGAGGGGCAGCCAAGGGTGCTGGTGCGTGCCGTCATGGCCAAGGTCCTTTCCAGCCTTCCGGTATTCTTCCAGTCGCTGGATGAGGTACGGGAATATATCAGGAACAGTCTGGAAAGCTGTACGGATTACATGGAAAAAGCAATTACCATGAAGCTGATCACAGACATGATGGAGCAGGAAGACCTGGAACCGGATGATATATTTTAGGCGCATTGATTAAATGTGACAGGAGAGATGAAGGCATGCGCTGGTGGAAGCATTTGTATATGGGTGACAGGGCTTTAAAGAACAGGGCCAAAGTCCTTATGGGAATCCGTGAGGGAAAGACAACCCCGGACATATATGTGATTACTCTTCCTGAGAGTGGGAATCATATACTTGACATACGTCCTGTCCTGCTGCTGACGGAAAAGGAACGGGAAGATGACAGTTTCCTTATTCTGGGGGTGGCAAAAGGGTATGGGGAAGCCGGTGAGGTGGTCAGGTCCATGGTAGACGACATGTACCGCGCCACAGGGGCATTTGACTGGAATGCATACATGGGATATCTGGACGCCGCAGACAGACGGGATGATATTTAAGGAGGGAAAATGATCCATATTCTGCTTATGATATTAAAAATAATCGGAATCATCCTTCTGGTCATCCTGGGAATCCTGCTGGTGCTCATACTTGCCGTACTGTTCGTTCCGGTCCGGTATAAGGCTGATTTTTCCTGGCATGGGGAGCCGGATCTGTCCCTGAAGGCCAGCTGGTTTTTGCATCTGCTTTCCTTCCGCGCGATTTATACGAAGGAGGGCCTGAAGTTCGTGGTCAGGGTCCTGGGCATCAACCTGTTAAGGAAGCATGACAGGGATGCCTTAAAGGACGCGGCGGATGCGGTGAAAGACGGGACGGAGGATGTCCTGGGCCAGGAGGAACAGACCCTGTATGATGAACTGGAGGAGGACGAGGCCAATTTCAGGAAATCAGCGCAGGAGCGGAAGGCTTCGGGCGGATACGTGGAAACGGATGAAGGAAATACATCCGGTGGAACACAATCCGAAGGAACCAAGGCCCCGGATGATCCGGAGACGGACGGGGAGAAGGCGTTCGGGAAGGATGCTGCACCTGCTTTTGGAAAACTTCTGTCCCTTCCCGGGCGGATTAAGTCCCGGGTAAAGGCCCTGTGGGAGAAACTTAGGTTTTCTTTTACCCGCATCCGTGATAAGCTAAAAGGGATGCAGGCGTTTGCGCTGGACAAGAAGGCATGGCTGGAGGATGAGAAGAACCAGGCCAGCCTTAAGCTGCTTTACAGGCAGGTGAAACGGCTGATTGCCCATATCTGGCCGCGAAAGGGTAAGGGAAGCGTCACATTCGGCTTTGACGACCCCTATACCACGGGACAGGTGCTTCAGGCCGTAAGCCTGATTTATCCGTTCTTTCATAAACAGCTTGCCGTATACCCTGTGTTTGATGACAAGGTATTGGATGCAGAGGGTAGTTTTAAGGGCAGGGTACGTCTGGCCTATCCTTTGTGGCTGGCATTTCAGGTGTTCATGGATAAACATACCCGCAGGATGATCCGCGGTTTTATAAAATAAAAGAGAAGAGGACATACTATGGCAGAGAATCAGTTCACATCTACAATAGAAACATTATTCAAGGGCATGGACCAGTTTGTCACCACCAAGACCGTGGTGGGAGAGCCTGTGCAGGTTGGAGAGACCATCATTGTCCCCCTCATTGACGTAACCTGCGGAATGGCGGCCGGAGCATTTGCAGAAGGCGCAAAACAGAAGCAGAAGGGCGGAGGAGGAATGAGCGCCAAGATGAGCCCCAGCGCTGTCCTTGTAATCCAGAACGGGGTCACCAAGTTAGTCAATGTGAAGAACCAGGATGCCATCACGAAGGTGATTGACATGGCTCCGGACTTCATCAATAAGTTCATGGGCGGCAAGCCGGCGGTGTCGGATGAGACCGTGCAGGCTGCAAAGGACACTGCATCTGCCTATGATACGGGTAAAACCGAACACATGGATATAAAGTGACTGAAGGAAATGGATCCGGCAGGTAAAATAAGCGGCAAAGGTAATGAATCCCGGATTTCTGCATATGATGAAGTATAGCTTGTTGCAGAATGGGGGATATGATTAAGATATGAGAAGAATATGCGGTCTTATGCTGTTCTGCTTCGGATTTGGGATGGCAGTGCTGCTCTTTATTCCGGAGACAATCTTTACTTTCCTGTTCGTTATCGGCTGTCTTGTATTGGGATATAATCTCTTTTGCTGTTGATGGAGCGGTTCGAAGAGGAAGTAAGATAGGTATACAGGGCCATCCTGCAGTATCTAGTACTGCAGGGTGGCTTTTTGGCGCGGAAGCCCTTTTTATAAACAGATTCTTTTATAAACAATTAAAGAAGGCATTGTAAAAGCTGTTAAGCTTCACAATGCCCTCAGACGCTACCCGGATTCTGTTTCATTAAGCCCTCTCTACAAGGCCTGAACGTAAGCAGGAAGTACATACGTACATTCTCTGGGTTCCACCGTTAACCTTGACTTTAACGGACTTAACATTAGCTTTCCACATCTTGTTGGATCTTCTATGGGAATGGCTCACTTTGTTACCGAAATGAGCTGCCTTTTCACAGATTACACACTTAGCCATACTATTGCACCTCCTTAGCACGTTACTTGAATTCTTCCATTAAGAAAAATCCACAACAAATGTATGATACCAGAAAGTGATAAAATTTGCAAGTGAAAAAACAAAAATTTATTTCTTTTTTTCAGAAAATAGTGTATACTGTCTCTAGTAAATGAATGGAGGCATGTGTATGAAGGGAAGAATCAGCAATAAGATGGGCGAAATACAGATCAACCCGGACGTGATTGCTTTATATGCAGGAACCATAGCGGTAGAGTGTTTTGGCATTGTCGGGATGGCGGCAGTCAGTATGAAGGACGGGCTGGTCAAACTGCTTAAAAGAGAGAGCCTGACCCATGGAATTAATGTGGTTATTAATGATAACAGGATATCCTTTGATTTTCATGTAATCGTATCCTATGGGGTCAGCATATCCGCAGTATCTGACAACTTAATCGAAAGCGTGAAATATAGAGTAGAGGAATTCACCGGCATGGAGGTTGAGAAAATCAACATCTTTGTGGAAGGTGTGAGAGTGATTGATTAGGAGGAAGTAACTTGTGGGTATAAGTACAATTGATGCCGGGAAATTAAAGAACGCCTTCCTGGCAGGAGCAAAAGGCCTGGAGGCCAAGAAAGACTGGATTAACGAACTGAATGTGTTCCCTGTACCTGACGGGGACACGGGGACGAATATGACGCTTACGATCATGGCAGCCGCAAGGGAAGTGGCAGAACTGGAGAATCCGACCATGGACCAGCTGGCAAAGGCCATTTCCTCAGGTTCCCTAAGAGGGGCCAGGGGTAATTCGGGGGTTATCCTTTCACAGCTATTAAGAGGCTTTACAAAGGAAATAAAATCCGTAACAGAGATTGATACCACAACCCTGGCCAACGCCATGGTGAGGGGGACTGAAACAGCATACAAGGCTGTCATGAAGCCCAAGGAAGGAACCATACTGACGGTTGCAAAGGGCATGTCGGATAAGGCCCTTGAGATGGCATCCAAGACAGATGATATAGAGGAATTTGCAAGGGAAGTCATTGCTTACGGCGACTATGTACTGGACCAGACGCCGGAGATGCTTCCCGTGTTAAAGCAGGCAGGCGTGGTGGATTCCGGCGGCCAGGGCCTGATGCAGGTGGTGAAAGGCGCATTTGACGGACTCACAGGCAGGATGGCCGATGTTTCGCTGGATGCGGTTCCTGAGCAGAAGGGACCGGCGGCGCAGAAGCCCCAAACAGCCTCCCTGACGGATATTGACACGGCAGATATCAAGTTTGGATACTGCACGGAATTCATCATCAATCTGGAAAAGGATTATTCAGACCAGGATGAAAACCAGTTAAAGTCCTATCTGGAATCCATCGGTGACTCACTTGTGGTTGTGTCGGATGACGAGATTGTGAAGGTACACGTGCACACCAACCATCCGGGGCTTGCATTTGAGAAAGCCCTGACCTACGGTTCCCTGTCCCGCATGAAGGTTGACAACATGAGGGAGGAGCATCAGGAGCGTATCATCAAGGACTCCGAACGGCTGGCAAGGGAACAGGCGGCCGGGAATGACGGGGATGTGGGGCAGCCTTCAAACGAGCGCAAGACATACGGATTCATAGCAGTGTCAAGCGGCGACGGCCTCAGTGAGATATTTAAGGGAATCGGTGCGGATTACCTGATTGAAGGGGGGCAGACCATGAACCCCAGCACGGAAGATATGCTCAACGCCATCGATAAGGTGAACGCAGACAATATTTTCATACTCCCCAATAACAAGAACATCATCATGGCGGCCCAGCAGGCAAGGGACCTGACTGAAGATAAGAACATTATCGTCATTCCTTCCAAAACAGTGCCCCAGGGAATCACCGCCCTTGTAAACTTCATGCCTGACCTGTCAGCCGAGGATAACCTGGCTGCCATGACAGAGGAGATGGACAATGTAAAGACGGCCCAGATAACCTATGCGGTACGCACCACCAATATCGACGGAATGGAGATAGAGGAAGGGGATATCATGGCTATCGGGGACCATGGGATGCTGGCAGCCGGCAAGTCCGTGGAACGGGTGGCAATGGATGCCTTAAAGTGCATGCTGGATGATGACTGCGAACTGGTCACCGTATATTATGGAAGCGATGTGGTTGAGAATGCGGCAAAAGCCCTGGTGAGCCAGGCTGAGCAGATGTATCCGGATAAGGAGATTGAACTTCAGTACGGAGGGCAGCCCATTTATTATTATATGATTTCCGCGGAATAAAGACAGCGGAGTAAAGACAAAGGAATGATAAGAGGACAGAATATATGGCAAGGTGGACGAGAGATGAAAGGCTGGACCAGCCCCAGGACTTTGTCCGGTTCATGATGGAGGATTATCTGAATAAAGGCGGGTTTAAAAAGAAAATCCATAAAGGTGAGGAAGTGTGGCAGGAGGGTGAGGGATTCCTGGCCTCCGCACGGTTCATCCGGTACGAATATTCCGATGGCCTGTTCCATCTGGAGGCATGGATTGGCAAGCGCAGGGAGAATGCCCTGAAGGGATTTGTGGGCGCGTTGCCCAAGAAGATGTTCAGGGAAAGCCTGGAGGAACTTATCCGGCTCCTGCACCAGCCGTTACCGGAGGCCCGGGAAGGGGAAGCCGGAAGGGTGGTCACCATACAGGTGCCTGACCACGCAAAGTATGCGGTACCGGCCATGGTTGTTTCCATCGTGGGGATCATAGTGGGGCTCATGCTGTCGCCTTTGGGAGGAATCCTTCTTGGGAGCGTGGGGATTTCACTTGGGCAGAATGCCAGGAACTCCAGTAAGGGCAATATTGCCAGGGCCTCCGTCATCCTGGGGACAGTGGCCGTGATAGCCGCCCTTGTGGGCTATATACTTAATATGATATTTTTGTTTTCATTTTTTAAATAAAGAGAGGAGAGATGATATATGAATGAAGAGATGATGAACCGGTCCTATGAAGTACAGGTAGAGAGGGAGTCCCTTGGACGCTACACGGCCAAGACTTTTGGCTGGATGTTTGCCGGCCTTCTGATTACCTTTGCGGTTGCGGTGGGCGGATTGTTTACAGGCGCCATAGCATATGTGTACTCCATTCCTTACTGGTACTATATCCTGTTTGCAGCTGAAATCGGCGTGGTCCTGTTCCTTTCAGCCAGGATTGAGAAGATGTCCGTGGGATTGGCAAGGACCATGTTTTTCCTGTATGCCGTATTGAACGGACTTGTGTTCTGCGCATATCTGATTATTTTTGACCTGACCATCCTGTGGATGGTATTCGGGATCACTTCCGTGTTCTTTGGAATCATGGCCCTTATTGGCTGGTTTGGGAATATCAACTTTGCAAAGCTCCGTCCATTCATGGTCGGCGGATTGATTTTCCTGGTGTTCTACTGGCTGCTGGCCATGTTTATCGATTTGAGCGCATTTGAAACAGGGGTATCCATGTTCGGCATTTTCCTGTTCCTGATTTTCACTGCCTATGATACGAAGAAAATCCAGGCATATTATGAGTACTATGGCCAGGTTCCGGAGATGGCTGCCAAGGCTTCCATTTTCTCTGCGCTTCAGCTTTACCTGGATTTCATCAACCTGTTCATCTATCTGCTGCGCGTGCTGGGCCGCAGGAAATAAACAATCATTAAAATCTATTGCCGGTTTCTTTAAGGCCCTGACAGTGTATTCTGTCAGGGCCTGATGCAATTTAATCTAAATCGTGTTTGAAAATTCATTCCCGCCATCTGCACGCCCCACTTTGCGGCATATTTGGTCCCGATTCAGTCAACGTAGCCCGCTACGCCTCCCTCATCGGGACCAAATCTCCCACAAAGTGTGACGCACAGCTGACGGAAAGCAATTTTCAAACACGCTCTAGCCAAAATCAGGAAATGATTGTATAATTCAATCATTGAATCACCACAATGAAAGGGGAACACATATGTTAATCGGAGCATTGGAAGCAGGCGGAACCAAGATGGTGTGTGCCATTGGAAAAGAGGACGGAACGATTCTGGAGCAGATATCAATCCCAACAACCACACCCGAGGAGACCATACCGAAGCTGATTGGGTATTTTCAGGATAAGGAGATTGAGGCGTTGGGAATCGGGGCCTTTGGGCCGGTGGATGTGAATACGGAGTCCGGGACCTTTGGATATATCCTGGATTCACCAAAGCTGGCATGGAGACACAAGGACCTGGTGGGAGGCCTGAAAAAGGCCCTTGGCATACCGGTGGGCCTTGACACGGATGTGAACGGTTCCTGTCTGGGTGAAGTGACTTACGGCTGCGCCAAGGGTCTTGACAGTGTCATCTATATCACCATTGGAACCGGCGTGGGAGTGGGCGTCTGGGTGAACGGCGGCCTGCTTCACGGCATGCTGCATCCGGAAGGAGGGCATATTTTCCTGCCGCGCCACCTGGAGGACCCGGACGGAGGCATCTGCCCTTATCACAGGAACTGCCTGGAAGGCTTTGCCAGCGGGCCTGCCATTGAGGCCAGATGGGGCAAAAAGGCAGTGGAACTGGTGGACATGCCTGAGGTCTGGGAACTTGAAAGCTACTACATCGCCCAGGCCCTGGTGGATTATATCCTGGTGCTGTCCCCACAGAAGATCATCCTGGGCGGAGGCGTCATGCATCAGGAGCAGCTGTTCCCCATGATTCGGGCCAAGGTGCTTGAGATGTTAAACGGATATATTAATACGGAGGAGCTGGGGGATATGGACAATTACATTGTTCCGGCCAGCCTTAAGGATAATCAGGGCATCATGGGATGCATCAAGCTTGGACTCAATGCCCTTGATGCATCACGATAGTTTTTCCAGGAGGTATATTGCTGCATGTTAAACGGACAGCCGGTCCACTCATTAAAGGGGATTGGTGAGAAGACAGGTAAATTATTTGAAAAGCTCGGCGTTTTCAGCATTGACGACCTGCTTTCCTATTATCCAAGGGCTTACGATACGTATGAGGCCCCGGTGAGCATCGGCCAGCTGAAGGACCAGACAGTGATGGCCGTGGAGTCGGTGCTTCTAAAGGGCGCTGACCTGGTCCGTTTGAACCATATCCAGATTGTGTCTGTACAGTTAAAGGATATTACCGGTTCCCTGCAGGTGTCCTGGTATAACATGCCTTATATGCGCGCCAACCTGAAATCAGGGGAGACCTATGTATTCCGGGGCCGGGTGGTGAGAAAGCGTGGAAGGCTGGTCATGGAACAGCCCGAGGTATTTACGCCCGAGGCGTATGAGGCGGTGGCCCATTCCATGCAGCCGGTCTATGGACAGACCAGGGGACTCAGCAATAAGACGATTGTAAAGGCACAGCAGCAGGCCCTTGAGGTGCGCAGGCTGGAACGGGAATATATGCCTGCCGGACTCAGAAGGAAGTATGAACTGGCGGAAATCAATTATGCCATGGAACACATCCATTTCCCGGCAGACCGCACGGAACTGCTGTTTGCCAGGAAACGCCTTGTGTTTGACGAGTTCTTCATGTTCCTGGTGGGCGTAAGGCGGATGAAGGAACACAGGGAGGATAAGCATTCCCCCTATGTGATTAAACGGGTGCAGGAGGCCAAGGCCCTTAAATCCTCCCTGCCCTACGCCCTTACAGGAGCCCAGGAACGTGCCCTGGAGGAAGTGTACAGGGACATGGAGGGCGGGCTGGTGATGAACCGCCTGATCCAGGGCGATGTGGGTTCCGGTAAGACCATCATTGCAATCCTGGCCCTGGTCCAGGCCGCATATAATGGATATCAGGGCGCCCTCATGGTGCCCACGGAGGTACTGGCAAGGCAGCATTATGAATCCATGATTTCCCTTTTTGAGGCCCATGGCATCACGAAGGTTCCGGTGCTTGTGACCGGATCCATGACTGCTAAGGAAAAGCGCCTGGCCTATGGTAAAATAGCTGGCCACGAAGCAGATATCATAATCGGGACCCATGCCCTTATCCAGGAAAAGGTGGTTTATGACAATCTGGCCCTGGTCATTACGGATGAGCAGCACCGGTTCGGGGTGGGACAGAGGGAACTTCTCAGCACAAAGGGACAGGAGCCCCATGTGCTTGTCATGAGCGCTACACCCATCCCAAGGACCCTGGCCATCATCATTTATGGGGATCTGGACATCTCCGTCATTGATGAACTTCCCCAGGGCCGCCAGGCCATCAGGAACTGTGTGGTGGACCCGGGATACCGTCCAAAGGCATATTCCTTTATCCAGAAACAGGTGGAGATGGGGCACCAGGCCTACATCATCTGCCCCATGGTGGAGGCCAGCGAGATGATTGAGGCCGAGAATGTGCTGGATTACACAAAGTCCCTGCGGACAGAGCTTCCCTCCCAAATCGCGGTGGAATACCTTCACGGGAAGATGAAGGCTAAGGAAAAAAATGCAATCATGGAACGGTTTGCAGCAGGAGGGATACAGGTACTGGTATCCACCACGGTCATTGAGGTGGGCGTCAACGTACCCAATGCCACGGTGATGATGATAGAAAATGCAGAACGCTTCGGCCTTGCCCAGCTCCACCAGCTCAGGGGACGTGTGGGACGTGGGAAAGCCCAGTCCTACTGCATCATGGTCAACTGCTCCCATGACAAGGATACGGGGGAACGCCTGGACATCCTGAACCGTTCCAATGATGGGTTCTATATTGCGTCAGAGGACCTTAAGCTCAGGGGGCCGGGGGATATCTTTGGACTCAGGCAGAGCGGGGACATGGAATTTAAGCTGGCTGATATTTTTACAGATGCCAATATCCTTAAACGGGTATCAGAGGAAGTGGACCGCCTTCTTGACATGGACCCTCAGCTGGAGCTGGAGGAACACAGGGAGCTGAAGCGGAAAATTGAGGATTATCTGGGCACGAATTACGAAAAGCTGAATCTATAAAGGATGCTTAAGAAGAGCCAAGGTATGCCGGCGCATAGGAATGAAAGGAGAAATGCAGGATGAACGAAACAATGAACGCCATACTTACCAGAAGAAGCACAAGGAAATTCCTGAACAAACCCATACCGGAGCAGGAGCTGCAGCAGATCATACAGGCCGCGCTTCACGCGCCCAGCGGCATGGGCAGGCAGACATGGCAGTTTACAGCGGTAAAAAACAGGGAGAAAATCCAGGAACTGGCTGCTGTGATCAGAAAAGTCCTTAAGAGGGACGGTTACGATATGTACCAGCCGGAGGCCATCATCATTCCAAGCAATGACCGTGAAAGCCCCTTTGGACGGGAGGATGACGCCTGCGCCATGGAAAATATATTCCTGGCAGCCCATTCCATGGGTATCGGCTCTGTTTGGATCAACCAGCTTCAGGGAATCTGCGACGAGCCATCCGTGCGTCAGGTACTCACATCCTTTGGAATACCTGAAAACCATGTGGTTTATGGATTGGCCGCATTGGGATATGCGGATGACGCCAAGGCTGAAAAGGAACGGATTGGCAAGGTTGTGATTGTGGATTAGGATATAAGCAATGAAATAAAATGAAAGTCCCCAGACCGTGTGTTCACATAGCCTGGGGACTTTCTGCTGTTTCCAGCAAGGTTCAGATCTTACTTCTTAAAACCTTCAGGACCGGAGGATTTATTTACCTGCCAGCTGACGCTCGTAAGACTCAATCATCTTCTTAACCATATAACCGCCTACGGAACCATTCTGTGCAGAAGTCAGGTTACCGTTGTATCCGTTGGTTAACGGAACACCGATTTCGTTGGCAACCTCCATCTTGAATCTGTCCATTGCTTCCTTTGCTTCTGGTACGTTTGTTCTGTTAGAATTGTTAGACATAATAAAACGCCTCCTTAAAATTTATTTGCCGCTTTTGTTTGAGTTGTGTGCGGCTTGTTTTGTGCTACAATCCTATTATGTGATGATTCAAAAATAATAAACTAGAAGGTTTTTCGTTTTTTGGCTAATTTTGGGAGAACGGTTTTACATGGACCATGGATTCGAATGAACAATGTTCATTGATAGCTTCATTTTAAAGTGCTATGCTGATAGTATCTTCCGATATCCGGTATATTAATATAGGACTGGATTTGAGAATGAGGATGATTGTTAACAGGAGGGAAAAGTATCACCTGTTCTTTCATAAGAAGGAAAACCACAGCCTCCACCAGCTTTTGTCCGCTGATCTGTGTGAGACGCTGAAACCATATATGGAAAAAAAGCTTTACAAAATGAAGGAAAAAGGACTGACGGACGCGGCGTGCATACCCATGGCGGCATCCTTCCTGCTGTACGGGGTATCGCCTGTGATTCTGGATGACGGGTATTCAACAGAGGACAAGGCGGATGGCATACGCGGTTTCATGGAACGGGTACTGAAATCGCGGTAGACATCGGAAGGTTTTCGGTGGTGGAAGAGGCCATGAAGGGTTTTGAAAAGGGAAATGTAGTCTCCGTGCCGGACCTGTCGGGAAAGCTGATAAAAATCCTGGCAGATTTCCTCCCTAAAAAAGCTTATTACAGGATGGCAGGCGGGTTTATGAAGAAAATCCTATAAAATCTTCCGGGATATAGTATGCCTTGGCAGGTTGCAACCCTGTCCAAGGTGTGATACAATAAAAAATCATAAAACAGCAGCGGAATGATAGCATTTCCGGAATCCTGAACGGATCCGGCCGGGCAGCGAGTCGCTGTCAGGAACATCATGATAGTAAGGCCGAAAGACCGTAATCTGCTCCAATGTACAACTGCACATTCCATGTGCACACGCCTGCGGCTTGTACATCTGCGCATCTTACGGAATCCCTTTTTGTATCATCCGCTGCTGTTTTGTGCTGTTTATAATGGACATTCATATGAGGAAAATAAAATGGGTGAACCGGATTTATGGAAATACTGTACGGCTGGACACTGCAGGGAAATGATCCTGTCCCTCCGCCTCCTGGAAGGGGAGGAGTGGACGGATGGGAGGATCCTTTCCTGTCTTTACGCAATCAGCAATCATACGGAGAAACATTACAGGAAACACAAGCTTGTGAAAAAGGACGGGGGCGTGCGGCATATCATGGCGCCTGACCCTGTTCTTAAGACTGTCCAGAGGAACATCCTGCACCATGTGCTGGAAGGTCTGGAGATTTCCCCCTGCGCCACGGCTTATCACAAAGGCGCATCGGTCCGGTTGAATGCCGCCTCCCATATGGATAAGCCGGTGGTGTTGAAGCTGGATATAAAGGATTTCTTTGGAAGCATTACCTTTCCCATGGTGCATCAGGGCGCCTTCAACAGCCGGTACTTCCCGGTTCCCGTGGGAACGCTCCTTACCTCCCTGTGCTGCTGCCAGGACCGCCTCCCCCAGGGTTCCCCTGCGTCCGCAGCCATATCCAACCTGGTGATGAGGCCTTTTGATACGTATATGGACGGCTGGTGCAGGGACAGGGGGATTGTTTATACCAGGTACTGTGACGATATGACATTTTCAGGGGATTTCAGTGCTTCCATGGTGTGGGGCAAGGCCAATGGATTTTTAGGGTCCATGGGCTTTGAACTTAATAAATCCAAAACAAAAATCCTTACCCGTCATGTGCGCCAGACCGTGACAGGAATGGTGGTCAATGATAAGGTCCAGGTTCCCCTTCCCTACAGGAGGGCGCTCAGGCAGGAGGTCCACTACTGCCTGAAATACGGGGTAAGGGAACATTTAAGGCATAGGGGCGAAAACGGATATCTGGCCATGGGGGAAGAGGGGGAATTAAGGTACCTGCAGTCCCTGTGCGGTAGGATAGGTTTCGTGCTGTCGTCAGACCCGGAGGATGAATGGTTCAGGGATGCGGCAGATGCAGTGACCGGAAATATTAAGACTTACTTAAAGTAATCCGCCATAACCTGTGTTATACTGAAAAACAGCATGATATAGGAGGAAAAACAGGATGGATTACAGGATACTTGGAGAGACACTGCCGGTTGTTGAGGTCAGGCTCAATGCCGGGGAGGCCATGTACACACAGTCCGGCGGCATGGCGTGGATGAGCGAGGGCCTGACCCTGGATTCAAATATAAAAGGCGGGCTGATGAAGGGGATAGGAAGGATGTTTACAGGGGAATCCCTGTTCATGGCCACCTATACGGCTGTCAGGCCGGATTGTATCATTGCGTTCGCATCCACGGTTCCGGGCAGGATACTGCCGGTGGATATGTCAAGGACCAGCCTTATATGCCAGAAGGGGGCATTCCTCTGCGCCCAGCCCACGGTTGAGGTGAGCACGGTATTCACAAAAAAGCTTTCCGCCGGTTTCTTTGGAGGGGAAGGTTTCATACTCCAGCAGCTGAAGGGCAGCGGTATGGCATTCCTGGAAGTGGACGGCGATGTGGTTGAGAAGACCCTGGCGCCGGGCGAGGTGATGAAAGTGGATACGGGTAATGTTTTTGCCTTTGAACCCACGGTGTCTTACGAGATTGAGACAATCAAGGGAGTGAAGAACATGCTGTTCGGCGGGGAAGGCCTGTTTCTTACCAGACTTACAGGACCTGGCAAGATATATATGCAGACCATGAACATTGCCGAATTCACGGGCAGGATTGCCCAGGGCCTGCCAACCTCAAACTAAGATGGGAACCACCCTTAAGGTATTGAAAAAAATGCTAAAAAATCCTTAAAACCCCTTGTATATCTGGAATTTTCATATTATACTTGTTTGGAATGAAATTTGCTGCGGATTAGCAGTATGGATAAACAGGAGCATTGAATGAGAGTAATCGCAGGCAGCGCCAGAAGGCTGCTTTTAAAGACAGTGGACGGGATGGATACCAGACCCACCACGGATAGAATAAAAGAAACATTGTTTAATATGCTGCAGCCCCAGATACCGGGCTGTCAGTTTTTAGACCTCTTTTCCGGCAGCGGTGCAATCGGAATAGAGGCTTTAAGCCGTGGCGCGGACCTGGCAGTGATGATAGAGAACAATCCCCAGGCCGTAGCCTGTATCCGGGAGAACCTGGGAACCACCAGGCTGGAGGAACGGGCCGTGGTCATGGCATGTGACGTGCTGACAGGCCTTAAGCGGCTGGAGGGACATAACTACAGGTTTGACCTGGTGTTCATGGACCCGCCCTATCATCATGGATATGAGGAGCAGGTGCTTGGATATCTGGCCCATTCACCGATGGTATCGGATGAAACCGTCTTTGTCATAGAGGCGTCCAGGGAAACTGATTTCGGATGGCTTGAGGAAAAAGGATACCACATGATAAAAAGCAAGGAGTACAAGACCAACAAGCATGTGTTTGCTGGCAGGGGAGAATAGATGAAGATAGCTGTTTATCCGGGCAGTTTTGACCCGGTTACATTAGGGCATTACGATATTATTGAGCGCACCTCCAAGATATTTGACAAGGTCATACTGGGAGTATTGAATAACAGGGCAAAATCCCCGTTGTTTTCTGCGGGAGAACGTGTTAATATGTTAAAGGAAGTGACTGCTTCCCTTCCCAATGTGGAGGTTCAGTCCTTTGAGGGATTATTGATTGATTTTGTACGCCAGAATGGCGCGGCCATCATTGTAAGGGGCCTGCGGGCCATCACGGATTTTGAATACGAACTTCAGCTGGCCCAGACCAACCGGGTGATTGCGCCTGAAGTTGATACCATATTTTTGACCACGAACCTTAAGTATTCTTACTTGAGTTCCAGCATTGTAAAAGAGATTGCGGAATACGACGGGGATATCAGCGAATTCCTTCATCCGGCCATTGCCGCCCGCGTGAGGGAGAAACTGAAGGAGAGAGGCTAGCACTGCGCTTATATGGCCCGGTATGCGGCGTTTGTCTGAGGATGGTTCTTTATCAGGATAAGGAGAAGAAGTAATATGATGAGTAGAATTGAGCAGTTAATCAGCGAGATTGAAGAATATATTGACAGTTGTAAATTCCAGGCATTATCCAACAGTAAGATTGTTGTTAATAAAGAAGAATTGGAAGAGCTGCTGGTAGAGCTCCGTCTCCGGATTCCGGATGAGATTAAGAAGTACCAGAAGATCATCAGCCAGCAGGATACAATCCTGGGAGAAGCCCAGGCCCAGGCAGATGCCATGCTGGAGGACGCCAAGAAACAGGCGGATTCCATGATGGCCCAGGTCAGTGAACAGACCTCGGAGATGATTAATGAACATGAAATCATGCAGCAGGCTTACGCCCATGCGGACCAGGTGGTGGAACAGGCCAGCATCCAGGCCCAGGCCATTGTGGATGCTGCCGTGAATGATGCCAACAATATCAGACAGAGTTCCATCCAGTATACGGATGACATGCTGCGCAGCCTTCAGACCATCATCAACCACACCATGGAAGGGGCCAAGGGCCGTTTTGATGCGTTCATGACCTCCATGCAGTCCAGCTATGACATCGTATCCTCCAACCGCAACGAGCTGTCAGGGGGAATTGTCCGTCAGGAAGAGCAGGAGATGCAGCAGGAACCGGACCAGGAACAGATGTAGTACAGGCATCCGACCATCTTCCCTTATCAGCGCATGGCCAGTACATAAAACAGGATAATGGATAATGCGCTGTGGATCAGCTTCCATAGCATATAGTGCCGGATGGAGAGTCCGGCATTTTTTAATACGCTCTTTGTCTGGAAGATGCCGGACAGGCCGCCAAAGGCAGCAGAGCCGATGATAAGCATTGCGCCGGACATTCCGGGCACACTGTGGGCAATGGCCTGTATGCCGGTGGTGATTTCCACGGCTCCCAAAAGGGCAGGGCGCAAAAGGGGAGGCATGGCAAAAGGAAATACGGTGAGGTACAGGGCAAGTATGGAAAAGAGCATGATGTATCCGCCGATTTTCACCATGGTCTCAAAGCAGCCCATCATATGGTCATCAAAGGAAAAGGGCTGATTAGCTGATTCGGTATTATCCGGTATGGGATAAGGATTCTTTTTGTAGTGATAGCATTTCCTTGCTAATATGGATATGGGAAGAACGGGAAGGTACAGGGCCGCAGCAACCGCCCATATGGGATAGGAGGCCGCAATGCCCGGAATCACCCGGATCTGCGCCAGCACGTAGCCAAGGACAAACATGGGGCTGGGATGGTTGCTGATGGCCAGTAGGTATTGCCCCTCCTCACCCGGAATCCGCCCGCTGTCCATGAACTCGCTGGTGGTCTTGGCGCCCATGGGATATCCGCATAAAAGGCCGCTCATCAGGCAGAAGCTTCCCTGGTCCGAAAGCTGTAATACCTTTGAAAGGACTGGTTTAAAGGGGCCTGTGAGTATGTGGATGGCGTTAAGGGCAACAATCACGCCGGAGCATATCATGAATGGGAGAAGGGTGGGGAGGACCACATTGCCCCAGAGAAGGATGCCCTGTCTCGCGCCCTCCAGTGCAAGTCCCGGATTGAACAGAAGCATGAGCAGGCACAGGACGGACAGATAGCCTAAGATGGATTTTTTCATAAGCACCTGAATACAATGATTTATACAATATATTGTAAAGGGTGGCGGGCTATGCCTTTGATTCTCATATTACTGCTGGCAGTGTTCCAGTGTTCCATTACCAATTACCTGATCATGAATCCTGATTATTACCAGCTTGGCCCCTATACCTGGGAAAGCGGGGAATTCAGGTCAATGAAGCTGGGAACCATGCTGGCGGAGAAGAAGGCCATTGATTATGACATGCTTACCACGCTTATGATAGAGCACGATTATGACCTGACCGGGGTGGAGGACAGCTCCTACAGCAATACGCTCCTTATGGCTGCCAGGCCCGCTGATTACAGGAAGCTGCGGCAGGCATATGAGACCGTGATGGGGGACCTTAAGTATTTTCCGGTGCCGTTAAGCTCTGATAAGGGAACGCCGGACGTGGTCTATGAAAATGGATGGCTGGAGGGGCGCAGTTACCGGACGGACGGCGAAAGCCAGGGCCAGCGCCACCATGAGGGCTGCGATATCATGGGTTCCAAAATGCCCAGGGGATATTATCCGGTTGTCAGTATGAGCGACGGGATTGTGGAGCGGATTGGATGGCTGGAGATGGGGGGATGGCGCATCGGGATCCGAAGCCCGGGCGGGGCATATCTTTACTATGCCCATCTGTACGGTTATGCCAGGGATTTTAAGGAAGGGGACCAGGTGAAGGCCGGGGAACTGCTGGGCTATATGGGGGACACTGGATACGGGAAGACGGAAGGCACCACCGGGAATTTTGATGTGCACCTCCATCTTGGCATCTATATCAAGACGGACCATCTGGAGGAAATGAGCGTGAATCCGTACTGGATTCTCCGGTATCTGGAAAAAGGGCGGCTGACATTTACATATTAGAGTGGCCTGGCCAGGTGAATTGTGATATGATAAGTAGGATTATAGGATGGATGAGGTAAAAGGATGACGGATGTAAAACAGCTCCCAAAGGAATTCCTGGCAGAAATGAAGCTGCTTCTGGGGGATGAATACGACAGGTATCTTAAGAGCTTTGAGGAAGGCTTTCAGCCGGGACTCAGGGTTAATACATTAAAGACGGAGCCTTCACGGCTGAGGGCAATGGTCCCTTGGGAGCTGGAGCCGGTGCCGTGGACGGAGAACGGGTTCTACTACGGCAGTGAAGCAGGGGCAGATGGAGGCCCGCGGCCGTCCAAGCATCCGGCTTATTACTGCGGTCTCTATTATCTCCAGGAACCCAGCGCCATGACCCCGGCCGCCATGCTTCCGGTAAAGCCGGGGGACCGGGTCCTGGACCTTTGTGCGGCGCCGGGCGGCAAGAGCACGGAACTGGGAGCCAGGCTGAAGGGCCGGGGGATGCTGGTGTCCAACGATATCAGCTATTCCAGGGCAAGGGCGCTTCTTAAGAACCTGGAACTGGCCGGGGTCCCTAATATCTGCGTCACAAGCGAAAGCCCGGAAAAGCTGGCAGAAGTGTGGCCGGAATTTTTTGACAAAATCCTGGTGGATGCGCCCTGTTCCGGGGAAGGGATGTTCCGCCGGGATGAGGACATGGTGAAGGACTGGGCCTCCAATGGACCCTCATACTACGCACCCATCCAGCGCCAGATCCTGGGCCAGGCGGTCCGGATGTTAAAGCCGGGCGGAATGCTGCTTTATTCCACCTGCACCTTTTCACGGACCGAGGATGAGGGGAACATTGAGTATGTACTGGAACATTATCCGCAGATGGAGCTGTGCATGCTTGATCTGTCAGCCGTACCCGGCGCAGTGGATGGAATCGGGCTTAAGGGCTGTTTGCGGCTCTTTCCCCACAGGCTGAAGGGAGAGGGACATTTCCTTGCCCTGCTGAGAAAGAAGAAAACGGATGTGGACATGCCCGCGGAATGCAGGCGGAAAAACACGAAAGCCTTAAAGTCCCTGAAACGCCAGGACGACCTGGTCCGTTTCATGGAATCCCTGTCCCTCAAGCTGGATGAGGAACGGATTGTGCTTCATCAGGACCATGTGTATTATCTGCCGGAGGGGCTGGAGTGGAACCTGCCCCTGCGGTTCCTGCGCACAGGACTGTTGCTTGGGGAACTGAAAAAGGGCAGGTTCGAGCCATCCCAGGCCCTGGCCATGGCCCTTAAGGCGGACCAGTTTGATACGGTTGTCCGTCTGGGACATGAGGATGAACGGGTGGTGCGTTACCTGAAAGGGGAGACAGTGGAACTATCAGAGGAAGAAGGCCCTGTAAAGGGCTGGTGCCTGGTGGCCATGGAAGACTATCCCATGGGCTGGGCCAAGGGCACCGGAATGAGCCTTAAGAATAAATACTATCCCGGCTGGCGGTGGCAGTAGGATGCCGGATGGCTCCTGCAGCGGTACCAGGATTGGCCGGGCGGTTCCGTCTGGGTCGGGATGTGGGTTTTGGGAAGAATGGTGATATGAGTGGCAGATAAGAAAAAACAGAAGACAGGCCCGATGAGGCTGGATAAATTCCTGGGAGAGATGGGATACGGCACCCGAACCCAGATAAAAGAGATGGTGAGGAAAGGACGTGTCCAGGTCAATGGACAGGTGATAAAGGCCCCCGAGTCCAAACTGGCGCCGGAGACAGACCAGGTCATGGTGGACCAGTCGGTGGTGGGATATGCCAGGATGGAATATTATATGCTTAATAAGCCAAAGGACGTGGTGAGCGCCACAACGGACAGCCGTTATCCGACCGTGGTGGGGCTGATTGGTGATGCGCTGCGGAAGGACCTTTTTCCGGTGGGCCGCCTGGATGTGGATACGGAAGGGCTTCTCATCATCACCAATGACGGGGAAATGGCCCACAATCTGCTTTCCCCGAAAAAACATGTGGATAAGGTGTACATGGCCCGGCTTTCCGGCCAGCTTCCAGTGAATGCGAAAGAGCGGTTTTCGGAAGGGATTGTCCTGGATGACGGGGTTAAGACCCTTCCAGCCCTATTGGAATATGAGGGGCATGGAAACGGCCCGGAGGGGCTGACGGAAGTCCTCCTCACCATCCGGGAAGGCAAGTTCCACCAGGTAAAGCGCATGTTTGAGGCGCTGGGCTGCCATGTGGAGTATCTGAAGCGGATGTCCATGGGGCCGCTTGGGCTGGACCCGGAACTGGAGCCTGGACAATACCGTCCCCTTACGGAGGAAGAAATCCGCAGCCTGAAGGAAGCGGGAACAGGTAAGTGATTAACGGACAGAGGAATTGGAGAAAATGAAAATAAATCAGAAAAAGGCAGTTATATTTGATTTGGATGGGACACTGGTGGATTCCATGTGGATGTGGAAGACCATTGACATAGAGTATCTTGCCAGATATGGCCTGGAATGTCCCGATGATCTGCAGAGGGAGATTGAAGGCATGAGCTTTTCGGAGACAGCCTCCTATTTTAAAAGGAGGTTTGGCCTTGAGGATTCCCTGGATGGCATTAAGGAAGCCTGGGTCCAGATGTCCATTGAGAAATATAAGAACGAGGTTACCTTAAAACCCGGCGCCAGGGCATTCCTGGACTATATATGGGACAAAGGGATACCTGCCGGGATTGCAACCAGCAATGGCCGGGCCATGGTGGACGCGGTCCTGGATTCCCTGGACATACGCAGGTATTTCCGGGTGGTGGCAACGGCCTGCGAGGTGGCTGCCGGGAAACCGGCCCCGGACATCTACCTGAACGTGGCAGGACGCCTGCAGGTGGCGCCGTCGGACTGCGTGGTGTTTGAGGATGTCCCGGCCGGGATCCAGGCGGGAAAGAATGCCGGGATGACCGTGTTTGCGGTGGAGGATGCATTTTCCCTGGACATGAGGGAAGAGAAGATGCAGCTGGCGGATTACTATATTAAGGATTACTATGAATTATTAGATGGAGCGGCAGGATGAAAAACGATTATTTACCCATGAACCGTCATGATATGAGTATCAGGGGATGGAAACAGTGCGATTTTGTTTATGTATCAGGGGATGCCTATGTGGACCATCCTTCCTTTGGGACGGCCATCATATCCAGGATACTGGAGGCACATGGATACAAGGTGGGAATCATTGCCCAGCCGGACTGGAAGGACAAAAAAAGCATTGAAATCCTGGGACGTCCCCGCCTCGGCTTCCTGGTGTCGGCCGGAAACATGGATTCCATGGTGAATCATTATTCCGTATCCAAAAAACGCAGGAAGGAAGACTCCTATACGCCGGGAGGAGTCATGGGCAGACGTCCGGATTATGCGGTTGTGGTGTATTGCAACCTAATCCGTTCCGTGTATAAGGATGCGCCCATCATCATCGGGGGAATCGAGGCCAGCCTGCGCAGGCTGGCGCATTATGATTACTGGTCTGGAAAGCTGAAGCGTTCCGTGCTCCTGGATTCCCAGGCCGACATCATCTCCTACGGCATGGGGGAGCGCTCCATTGTTGAGATAGCGGATGCCCTGGACAGCGGGATTGACGTAAAGGATATCACATTCATCGACGGGACCGTGTATAAGGCCAAAAGCCTGGAGTCCGTCTATGATTACAGGCTGCTGCCTGATTATACGGAGCTTTTAAGGGACAAGAAGGAGTATGCAAGAAGCTTTTATGTCCAGTACAGCAACACGGACCCATTTTCCGGGAAGCGCCTGGTGGAGCCTTATGAGGGAAAGGTGTTCGTGGTCCAGAATCCGCCTGCAAAGCCTTTGGGCCAGGAGGAGATGGATGCGGTTTATGACCTTCCCTACATGAGGAATTACCATCCCTCCTATGAAGAACTGGGAGGTGTTCCGGCTATCCGCGAGATAAAGTTCAGCCTTATCAGCAACCGGGGATGCTTCGGCGCCTGCAGTTTCTGCGCCCTTACCTTCCATCAGGGCAGGATCATACAGGCCAGGAGCCATGAATCCCTGATAGGGGAAGCAAAGCTTCTGACTGAGGAGCCGGATTTTAAAGGATACATCCACGATGTGGGCGGCCCCACGGCGGATTTCCGGTTCCCGGCCTGTGACAAGCAGCTGACAAAGGGCGCATGCCCGGGCCGCCAGTGCCTGTTCCCTGAACCATGTAAGAACCTTAAGGCGGATCACAGCGATTATATTGCGCTTTTGAGGAAACTCCGTGCCCTGCCAAAGGTAAAGAAGGTATTCATCCGGTCCGGTATCCGTTTTGACTATGTGCTGGCAGACCCCAGCCGCAGATTCCTGAAGGAACTTTGTGAGTTCCATGTGAGCGGACAGCTGAAGGTTGCGCCGGAACATGTGGCGGATAAGGTGCTCCAGATGATGGGCAAACCGAAAAACAGCGTATACAGGCAGTTTGTAAAGGAATATAAGGAGATGAACGGCAGGCTTGGCAAGGAGCAGTATCTGGTCCCCTACCTGATGTCCTCCCACCCGGGCTCGTCCATGAAGGAGGCAGTGGAACTGGCTGAATACCTCCGTGACCTGGGCTATATGCCGGAACAGGTCCAGGACTTTTATCCCACGCCTTCCACCATCTCCACCTGCATGTATTATACCGGGTATGACTGCAGGACCATGGAACAGGTGTATGTTCCGGTAAATCCCCATGAAAAGGCCATGCAGAGGGCGCTGATACAGTACAGGAACCCCAAGAACCATGACCTTGTGGCGGAAGCCCTTAAGATTGCCGGAAGGACGGATTTAATCGGATTTGATAAAAAATGCCTGATAAGGCCAAGAAGCAGCTACGGCCAGGGACAGGGCGCCCAGGGAAGCAGACCGGGCCGGACAGCGGCGGGCCAGATGAACCAGCCGGGCCGGACCGCAAAAGGCCAGGGGAAGCAGCCGGGCCGGACAGCGGCGGGTCAGATGAACCAACCGGGCCGGACCGCAAAAGGCCAGGGGAAGCAGCCGGGTCAGGCCGCAGCCGGCCATCCAAAGAAAACAATCCGCAACGTTCATAAAAAGAAAGGATCCTGATAATGAAGATTGCCGTAGTAACCGGAGCATCCTCCGGAATGGGAAGGGAAATGATCATCCAGCTGTGGGAGCATTTTAAAGGATTTGATGAAATGTGGATCATAGCCAGAAGGGAAGGACGTCTTGACGAACTGGACCGCCAGGTGGGGGTCCCGCTGCGCAAGTTTGCCCTGGACCTTACAAAAGAAAAGGATCTGCGTGTGTTGGAGCGGGAGCTTTCAGAGAAGGATCCCCAGGTAAAATTCCTGGTCAATGCAGCCGGGTTTGGCAAGATCGGGACCGTGGAGTCCCTGGCCCTGGTTGATGAGACGGACATGGTACGCTTAAACTGTGAAGCGCTGTGCGCCGTGACACGTCTGGTGCTGCCCTATATGACATGCAACAGCCGCATCATCCAGTTTGCATCCTCAGCCGCCTTCCTTCCGCAGCCGGGATTTGCCATCTATGCGGCAACCAAGTCATTTGTACTCAGTTACAGCAGGGCGTTAAACCAGGAACTGAAAGCCAGGAACATTTATGTGACATCAGTCTGCCCCGGACCGGTCAGAACGGAATTTTTCGACATAGCGGAGACCACGGGGGAGATTCCCCTGTACAAGCGTCTGGTCATGGCCAACCCCAGGCGGGTGGTGTCAAAGGCCATCAGGGACAGCGTGGCCGGAAAGGAAATTTCCGTGTACGGTCTTACCATGAAAGCTTTCCGGATACTCTGCAAGGTCCTGCCGCACCGCCTGATACTCAGGATGATGGAGTGGTGCAACCATATAATCTGAAGATAAGGAGAATCCCCATATGCAGACATTGACTGTGACCCCCAATGAGGCCGGGCAGCGCATGGATAAGCTTCTCGCCAAATACCTGGACCAGGCCGGCAAGGGGTTTCTTTATAAAATGATGAGGAAAAAGAATATTACCCTTAACGGGAAGAAATGTGACGGCTCCGAACACCTGGAGGAAGGCGATGAAATCCAGCTGTTCATGGCCGATGAGACCATTGAGAAGTTCCAGGCAGCCCCAAAGGCCCCGGCCCGGTCAACGGCCGGGTACGGATATAAAAAGCTGGATATCATCTATGAAGACAGGCACATATTGGTGGTGAACAAACCCTCAGGCATGCTGTCCCAGAAGGCCAGGGAGGGGGACATGTCCCTTAATGAATATATCCTTAATTATCTGATTGATTCCGGCGGCCTGCCCATAAGCCAGCTGCGCACCTTCAAACCCTCCATCTGCAACCGCCTGGACCGCAACACCAGCGGACTTGTGGTGGCTGGCAAATCCCTGGCAGGGCTTCAGGTCATGAACGGGGTGTTTAAGGACAGGAGCCTGCACAAGTATTACCAGTGCCTGGTGGCCGGACAGATTAAGGAGAAGAAACTGATAGCCGGTTTCCTGCGCAAGGATGAGGCTGCGAATACAGTGACAATCTACCCGCTGGAGGTGGAGGACAGCGTGCCCATCATGACAGAGTACCTTCCCCTGGCAGGGAATGGAAGCCACACGCTTCTCCAGGTGACCTTAATCACAGGCCGCAGCCATCAGATACGCGCCCATCTGGCATCCATCGGCCATCCCATCGTGGGGGACTATAAATACGGCAGACAGGACCTGAACGACGCCATGAAGAAGAAATACGGCGTGCGTTCCCAGCTGCTCCATTCCTGGCGTCTGGTGATGCCTGATAAACTGCCGCAGCCCCTGGATTACCTAAGCGGGAAAGAGATGGTCGCGGGGCTGCCGGACCAGTTTGCCAGGGTGCTTAAAGGGGAAGGGATGACCCTGTGATTCTTGACAGGAAGCCATCTTCAGGTTATGATAGTACAAGCGATAAAATGTGGACCGGGGCAGCATGTTCCAAACACCCTGGCGTAACATGAGAATGAGAGGATTTTTGAAATGGGAAAGATTATTTTGACGGGTGACCGTCCCACGGGACGGCTTCACGTAGGACATTATGTAGGCTCACTGAAGCGCAGGGTGGAACTTCAGAACTCAGGTGGGTTTGATGAGATTTATATTATGATAGCAGATGCCCAGGCGCTTACTGATAATGCGGACAACCCGGAAAAGGTGCGCCAGAACATCATCGAGGTGGCGCTGGATTATCTGGCATGCGGCCTGGACCCGGCAAAGTCCGTGCTGTTCATCCAGTCCCAGATTCCGGAGCTGTGTGAGATGAGTTTCTATTATATGGATCTGGTGACCGTGTCCAGGCTCCAGCGCAATCCAACGGTCAAATCCGAAATCCAGATGAGAGGGTTTGAGGCGAGCATCCCGGTTGGGTTCTTTACGTATCCCATCAGCCAGGCAGCTGACATCACTGCGTTTAAGGCCACCACGGTGCCGGTGGGGGAAGACCAGGCTCCGATGATTGAGCAGACCAGGGAGATTGTGCACAAGTTCAATTCTGTTTACGGGGAAACCCTGGTTGAACCGGACATCCTCCTGCCGGACAACAAGGCCTGCCTGAGGCTTCCGGGCATTGACGGCAAGGCCAAGATGAGCAAGTCCCTTGGCAACTGCATCTACCTGTCTGACACTGAGGCAGAAGTCAAAAAGAAAATCATGTCCATGTTTACAGACCCCAACCATCTGCGGGTGGAGGACCCGGGCCAGGTGGAAGGCAACCCGGTATTCATTTATCTGGACGCGTTCTGCAGGGATGAACATTTTGCAGAGTACCTGCCGGATTACAGGAACCTGGATGAGCTTAAGGCCCACTACATGAGGGGCGGCCTTGGGGATGTGAAGGTCAAGAAGTTCCTGAACAATGTGCTGCAGGATGAACTCCGCCCCATCCGTGAGCGCCGTAAGGAGATTGCCAAGGACATCCCGGCCGTTTACCGCATACTGGAAGAGGGCAGCCGTAAGGCCAAGGCCAAGGCGGCACAAACCCTGGCAGAGATGAAGCGGGCCATGAAGATTAATTATTTCGAGGATAAGGAACTGATTGCAGAGCAGGCAGAGCGGTTCCGTTCTGAGATGGAGTAAGCGTATCCGATAATTGCTTTCCGTCAAATGGAAGAATGAAAATCATTAAAATCATAAGAGGATTCCTGAAACCATAGGGATCCTTTTTTCTTTATGATATAATGTGTTTAAAGTATTTTTACTGGAGAGGAAGCGTATGGGACAGTCAAGGGTAATGAGATTTACGTTCACAAAGGCGGAAATTAGGGAGTTTGCAGCCAGGATGACGTTGGTTGCTTTGCAAAAGCTGTGGATTTTCTGGATTTTATTCATTTTGTACATGGCAGGGGAGCTTATCATGACAGTGGCTTTGCAGAGGTCCTGGCAGGGTTTTGTCCTAAGCCTTATAAGCGGGGGGAGTGTTTTGGCAATCCTCCTTGTTGTCATGTACCTTATCAACTATTGCCAGGCGCTTAAGGCAGGCATGCTGGAGCCGGCGGCCTACTGGATTGAGGATGGCTGTCTGTGCTGTGAAAAGAACAGGACCAGGATACCCTGCAGTGATTATGTGCGCCGCTGGGAGAGCCGGCACCTGATAGTCCTGGGATGGGAAAGCGGAAGATATAATCTGGCAGCGACCCCAATACCGAAGCGTGTGTTTGGGGATAAGGGGGAAATGGAAGCCTTCCTGTCAGCCTTTTGTCCGGCTGCCCATGCCGCCGGCCAGGAACATGCAGGCGGGGGAAGGTTTAATTACTATTTCAGGATGGATCCCGGGTCCTGGGCACATGCCTATATCCAGATGCTGCAGGCTGTCCGTGTTTTAAGGGCGCCCCGCATCAGGAGGATCCGGTGTATCCTGTTTTTTGTCTTAACCGGGTTCTATATACGGACTCTCATGACAAGCCCGCTGTATGGCATCACGCGCTTCATAATCCATGCCCTGCCGTATCTTATCATAGGCATTGTCATATATGCCATGGGAAATCCATGGCCAAGTGAAAAGGCGTACGCCAGGTTCTCTGGACATGGACGTCTGGGGAATGACGGGACCGGCATCTGGGAAATGGCTTTCATGGATGAAACAATCAGGGTCCGTAAGGGGCAGCAGCTGTTTGACTGCAGCTGGCAGGATTACGCATATCTGATGGAGTCCGATGATACGTTCCTCCTGGTCCGCCTGTGCGGCGTGCTGCAGGCCCAGTTCCTGCCGGTTCCCAAATGGGTATTCAGCGGCCCGGAGGAGATGCAGGCCTTTGCCAGGTTCTGCGGGAGCAGGGGCGTGACCATAAGGAAGGAACGGATTCAGACATCACTGAAAAGGGAAAAAGGGAAATGGATCATATGCGGGGTCCTGCTGCTGGTGCTTGTGGTTTTATATGCCCAGCTCAGGATTGCTTATTCCATTGCCGCCGGTTCGGTCCAACAGAGGATGGAACGCCTGGTGGAGGATGGGTCATTGGAAAAAGGGATGGAAATGGAAAAAGGGATGGAAATGGAAAAAACAGGGCAGCGGGGAACCATGGAGGCCTTTGTTTTTGACCCGGCGGATTATCCGGACTATGTCCCCATTGAAATCCAGGTGGAGGTGCTTAAGTCCCTTGGGATTGACGGACTGGAGGAAGGGACTGTGGAGGAATACAAAAAGTGGATGGAGCAGGACCCGTGGAGCCGAACCTTCATGGAGGGTTATCCATATTATTCCCTGTTATCAGGAATCGGATCAGGGGAGTATGACGAGGAGACGTATGAGAAGACAGGCTGGTCAGGAACCGTGTACTGGTTTGATTTTGAAGGCTGGGATATCAGTGAGGATTACATTGACATCATGAAAGGGGTACAGGCCATTGGAGGGGATGATTTTATCCTGTCGGATATGGAGGAGGACACGTCCGGGGTGGACTGGGAAAATGGAACAGGCACCATTGACGTGACCTTTACCCTGGACGGCAGGCCGCTAAGATTTTGTGCGGAAATGGAGAATGACTGGATAGACAGTTCGTTCCTTCAATTCCTGGGCCGCTCCCTTATGGAGGGCGGGAAGGAAAAACGCCTCTATTACATGGGAGACAATGGCCAGGGGGCAATCCTTTTTTATAATACGCCTGAGTGGGCGGCAATGTTTCAGGATAAGACCGGGATTGAACTTCTTGAAGCCGGGGGATGACTGCAGGAATCTGATAAACGGAGAATCTGATAAAAAGTCCTTGACCCTGACCTTAGGTAAGAGATTATACTGAATCCAGATCCGGATCAGGTAAAACAGAAATTGAATGGAGGAGCAGGAGCATGCTGACCATAGGACAGATGTCAAGGGTTTGCGGTGTGAGTGTGAAGACGCTGCATCACTATGATAAAATCGGCCTTTTGAAACCACAGAAAACAGATGAAGCCAATGGATACCGTTATTATGAGGATTCCCAGATCGGTACCATGCTGCTTATCGGAAGGCTGAAACGGTATGGCTTTACACTCACTGATATTCAACGCCTGTTGACCGTCAAAGATAGCAGGGAGCTGCTGCGCCAGATGCATCAGCAGAGATTCCGCTTGGAGCGGCAGATGGAGCACATTTCCATTACCATCAGGGAGATGGGCTATCATCTGGAAGAATTCGAAAGGACAGGTGATATCATGAGTTATCAGAATAATTATGAGATAGTGGTAAAGGAAGCAGGGGAGCAGGTACTGGCCACCCACAGGCAGAAGATGTCAGTGGAAGAGTTCGGCACCTATTATGGGAAGATATATGAGAAGATTGCCAGGGAACACCTGGAAGTCAACGGCATTGTGATGGCGATATACCATGACCAGGAGTTTGACCCGGCCTTCAGCGATATTGAACTGGGTGTGGGAATTACGGAGAGGGACAAGGCGGACTTTATTTTGCCGGGCCACCTCTGTGCAACCACGATTCACAAAGGCGCGTATTCCGGTCTTCCTGACGCATATGGGGCCATTGTGGCCTGGATTAACGCTAATGGGTATAAGATGGACGGAATGCCCTATGAAATCTATCTGAAGACACATTTTGACAAGCTTCCTCCGGAAGAGTGGGTGACAGAGATATTCTTTCCTGTCAGGAAGTAATCAGGGCGTATCAGGAAATTGCTTTCCGTCAGCTGTGCGTCCCGCCTGGTGGGTTCCTTAGGGCATATGGCGGGAATGGACTGTCAGGCATGATCTGGCAGGGATGGGGCCGGTCTTTTTTCGTCAGGAAGACCGGTCCTTTTTTAATACCTGGATCCTGAACGGATGGGGTACTGGTAATATTTTCGATTTTCTGAATATATCCTTAATATGCCTGTCCTTCCATTGACTGGAAACCCTGGGCACCATATACTTAGTTCATGAGGAGGTTGTGCGATGAAAAAGGTGTCGGGTTTATGAAGGAACGCCTTACCACACATCCGTATTTGTGAATAAGGAAGGAGAAAACGGCTGGACAGCCCTTGACTGGGTTAATGCCGAGACAGGGGGAGACAGATGACAGGTACAGTACCGCGCGGACAATCAGGATGCCGGGGCAGGCTATTCAGCACCCGGGATATGTATGATATTGAGAGGACAGAGGGGCTTTTTGCGGCAGCGGTCCGTGAAAACTGTGCATTCCATTACAGGAACTGTCCGGAATACAGGAGGATCCTTGATTATACCGGATTCAGACCGGAATCCATAGAAGGAATGGGGGATATTGCGGGAATTCCCTTTCTTCCCACCCTGTTTTTTAAACGCCACGCAGTCTTTTCCATGCCGGAGGATAAAATCAGGACAAAAGTCCTGTCTTCCGGCACATCCGGAATGTCCAGCTGTATCGGATATGATGCGGGAGCCATGGCCTGCGGGGTATATATGGGACTTAAGGTGGCTGCCAGGAGCCGCCTCGTGTCTGCCAGACCGGCTAATTATATCATTCTTGGATACCGGCCCCATAGGGATAACCCAACAGGAGTGACAAGGACCATGTTCCTGTCTACCTTTTTTTCGCCTGCCCTTAGACGGACCTATGCCCTGGAATGGAAGGACGGGCAGTATTATCCGGATATGGATGGGGTTGTCCGGGAAATGATAAGGTGCAGCAGATCTTCCTTCCCGGTACGGATACTGGGGTTTCCGTCCTATACATGGTTTGCCTTGAAACTGCTGGAACAGAAGGGAATCCGTCTTTCCTTCCCCAAGGGGTCCCGGATTGTGCTGAGCGGGGGATGGAAACAGCACGGGGCAGAGGAAGTGGATAAAAAGGTGCTCTACCGCCTTGCAGGACAGGTGCTTGGAATCGGGGAGGAGGATATCGTTGAGTTCTTCAGCGCGGTGGAGCATCCGGTCCTTTATTGTACCTGTAAGAACCATCATTTCCATGTCCCGGTCTACAGCCGTGTCATCATACGCGATGTGGATACCCTGAAACCGCTGGGCTATGGAAAGCAGGGACTTGTGAACCTGGTGACGCCCATGATGAAAGCAACGCCCATACTCAGCGTGATGACAGATGATCTGGGAGTGCTTCATGAAGGGGCAGGATGCGGATGCGGCATAGCCTCCCCTTACCTGGAACTGAAGGGGCGGGCAGGAATCCGGGAAATCAGGACGTGCGCGGCGGGGGCAGAGGCGTATCTGCGCGGGCAGGAGTGGATGCTTTAGGAGAGAGGGGGAAGGAACTGGGACATGATTCTGGCAAATGGAAAATTATACGATTCCGGCAGGCAGGGAGAGGTCCTTGCCTGTATGGAGGAGCGGATTAACAGGACCATGGAAGGGAAACATCTGGAGGCGGACATGGTGATATCCGCCCTGGCCTGTCTGGGACAGAAGCTGGAACAGAGGTACGGGTATCCGCAGGCCGCAGGAATGTTTAGCCGTGAAGCCATGGAGGACAGGCTTATGCGGGAGCTGGGGAATGCCCGTCCATATGGTTCCGTGAAGCCATCGCCCAATAGCCGTATCTCCACCCGTGTCATGCCTCTTGGAACCCTGCTCCACATCGGGGCAGGCAATGCGGATTTCCTTCCGGCTTACAGTGTGGCAGAGGGCCTCCTAACCTGTAATGTGAACATACTGAAGCTGCCGGGCGCGGACAGCGGGGCGTCCTTGGAAATGCTGCGCATGCTCATTGATATCCAGCCGGAACTGGCTGATTATATCTATGTTTTTGATACCTCTTCTAAGGACAGGGATGCGCTGATGCAGCTGGCAGGACTGGCAGACGGAATCGTGGTGTGGGGAGGCGATGGGGCGGTTACCCAGGTAAGGAGCCTGGCGCCTCCCGGAATCAGGCTGGTTGAATGGGGACATAAACTGGGCTTTGCGTATATTTCAGGATACACGGACAGGGAAGCGGAACTGGCTGCCCTGGCAGGGCACATGATGGCCACAAAGCAGCTTTTGTGCAGTTCGTGCCAGACCGTATTCATTGATACGGAATCCTATGAGGAAATCCTGGAGTTCGGAAGGGGATTCCTGGATTACCTGGAGCGGGCCGCAGACAGATTTCCAGGCAGCAATCCTATTGTGGCAGGCGCAATCAGTCTCAGACGTTACAATGATGAACTGGAGCGGATTGTTTATGGGGAGGGCACAGGCGGGAACAGGATATTCCAGGGAAAAGGATGCAGCGTGACCGTATGCGGCGATATGGAACTGGAACTGTCCCCTATGTTTGGGAACTGCCTGATAAAGCGTCTGCCCAGAAACAAGGCGTTTGGATGCCTGCGCCGCCATAAAGGACATCTGCAGACAGCAGGACTTATATGTGCAGGTGAATGCAGGGAGGAACTGGTGAAGCTTCTGTGTTCTTGCGGCGTGAGCCGGATTACAGACGCGGGAAGCATGTCAGCCTTATTTGCCGACGGGACGCATGACGGGGAGTATCCCCTGAGACGTTATGTCAGGTTCGTGGATGTGGAGGACCCTGGTACAGACCTTTGCAATGAACGGTGAAGACGGCGTCCGCTGTCTATGCAGGGCTGTACTGGTCCTCGATGGGAGGCGGTATTCCTGCAGGGAGTGGGCTTTATGGCCAGGACTGCCTATACACAGGAAAGGAGGATGGGATGTGAAAAAGCCTTTTCAAACAGGAATCAGGGCAGTCCTGGCAGTTATCTGTATCGGAGCAGTCCTGGCAGCAATTTACGGTTACGGTATATTACAGGGCTGGTTCCTGCTTAATAACCCTTCCAGGAAACTATATCCAATCCGCGGCGTGGATGTATCCCATTACCAGGGCGAGATTGACTGGGCTGTCTTAAGCGGACAGGATATACGGTTCGCATATATCAAGGCCACGGAGGGAAGCAGCCATACGGATGGGAGGTTCCTGGAAAACTGGGACCATGCAACGGTTACGGATTTGAAGGTGGGGGCCTATCATTTCTTCAGTTTCGACAGTCCGGCAGAGACACAGGCAGAACATTTTATTAAGACCGTCCAGGGGTTTGACGGGATGCTGCCGCCAGTTGTGGATTTTGAATTTTACGGTGATAAAAAAGCCAGCCCTCCCCCGGTGGAACCAACGGTGCATGAGCTGTGGGTCATGCTGGGGAAACTGAGGCAGCATTATGGGATGACGCCCATCCTCTATGCCACGGAGGAAACCTACCACATGTATCTGGAGGGACGCTTTGATGAATATCCCCTTTGGATACGCAATGTGACGGGGCAGCCGGATACGGATACGGACTGGCTGTTCTGGCAGTACAGCAACCGCGGGCGGCTGGACGGATATACGGGGGATGAGCGGTTCATTGACCTGAACGTGTTTGCAGGAGACGAGGTGCAGTGGGCTGAATTTACAGAAACAGGAGGACAGACAGATGAAGTGGAGGGCCAGGATGGACTGAAGAGGCAGGACGGGGCGGAGGGGCAGGACGGACTGGAGGACCAGGACAGGCCGGGAAAATGACTTGAGAAAAAACAGATGTTCTGGTATACTGATGGAACACGGGAAAATGACTTTGACCGTAATGTTTTTTTGAAAGGAATGTATCTGCATGGGAACCTGGAACACAAGAGGCTTAAGGGGATCCACCCTGGAGGATTTAATCAACCATACCAATGAAAGCTACCGGGACAGGCATTTGGCGCTGATCCAGAAAATCCCCACGCCCATAACACCCATTGAGATTGATAAGGCAAGCAGGCATATAACGCTGGCGTATTTTGACCAGAAGAGTACGGTGGATTACATAGGGACCGTGCAGGGAATACCGGTATGCTTTGATGCAAAGGAATGCGCGGCTAAGACATTTCCCCTTCAGAACATCCATCCCCATCAGATCCAGTTCATGAAGGAGTTTGAGGAACAGGGCGGGATTGCGTTCATCATCCTGTATTTTACTAGCCTTAACGAGATGTATTACATGCCCTTTGAGCATATATATACCTTTTGGAAGCGGATGGAGGACGGCGGACGCAAAAGCTTTACCTATGATGAAGTGGATAAGGCGTGGAGGATACGCTCCTTTCGGGACATGCTGGTGCATTATCTGGAGGGGATACAGAAAGACCTGGACAGAAGGCCGTGACGGATGGCAGGACCTTGCTGCCAGGTCTTTTATGGATTATGGGCGGAGCAGTTTTTCATATGCAATCTTGTCGCTGTTGTCAAAGGTGACCACGCCGCAGTATCCGTATCCGTTCTTTTCCAGGAGATGCCTCATGATGGCATTGTCCTGGTCCGTATCGATTTTAATGCTGTATATGCCTTTTGAAAGGCAGAGTTCCTCGGCATGGCTGAACATGAGGGATGCAAGCCCCCTTCCTTTGCAGGTATTGTCGATGGCCAGTCTGTGGATCACGGCGTAGGGCTGATGGCTTTTCCAGGTCCCCCGGAGGGATTCGTAACATGTTTCACCATCAAAGGAAATGCAGGCATACGCAATGATACGGTCCCCGTCTGTCATCACATATCCGTTGTTGTTCCTGATATCATCTGCCACGGAATCCCGGTTGGGATATTCCTTCTGCCATTGGTCCACCCCCTGGTCCCTGAGGAACTGCCGCGCCTCTTTTATGATTTCCCAGCAACGGTCAATTTCCTTATCCGTGGAGCGTCTGAATGCGGGACGTGTTCCTGAATGTGTTTCTGATTGTGTACCTGCCATGTGTTTTTCCTCCTTTGCTATCTTGGGATTGACCTTAAATGTAAATAAAAGTATAATATAGTGGAATGTAGGAACCAATATATTGGAAGTCTACTATATTGTACTATTAATCCATTATATTGTCAATCAGGTATCTGGCTTTATTGGAGGAAATGATGGATATTAATATTAATCTGGAAGTGGGCCGCAATATCAGGCGGCTGAGGGAAGCAAAAAAACTGACCCTGGACGGGGCCGCGGCAGCAACCGGGGTATCCAGGAGCATGCTGGCCCAAATTGAGAAGGGGGATGTGAACCCCACTATTTCCGTACTCTGGAAGATTGCCAATGGCTATAAGGTATCCTTTACCTCGCTGGTTGAGACAGGCATGGAGGATGCCGCCGTCATAAGGGCAGGCGATATCACGCCTATCATGGAGGACGGGGGAAACTATATGAATTATCCCGTGTTTGCCTTTGATGACAGGAAGCTGTTTGAGACATACCGGATTGTCATAAAGCCGGGAGGATGCTTAAAGGCCCGGCCGCACCTGGCCGGAACCGAGGAGTATATAACCCTGTTTTGTGGTCAGGCCGTCATAGAGGCGGCCGGACAGGAGTGGGAGCTGGCAGAGGGGGATTCCATCCGCTTTAAGGCGGACACGGCCCACGGTTACCGCAATCCGGGGACGGGAAATGCAGAGATGAGTATGGTAATCTTTTATGGGAGACAGTAGGATTTCTGATTGACAATCCGTCTGATATCCCCTATAATAATACAATCACGTTATCGAATTAGCACTTTACTACGAAAAAGTGAAGGTGAACGATAACAAAGGCTGCAGGTATAATGATGCAGATGCAATGGCAAAAGCCAAAGAATATGATAAAAGAGGATGGGACATGATGGCAGGAAAGAACCGTTTAATCCACACCCCGGAAGGCGTGAGGGACAGTTACAATGCGGAGTGCAGAAAGAAACTGGCGGTGCAGGATAAGATATTGAACACCTTATACCTGTACGGCTATGAGCATATACAGACGCCCAGCTTTGAATATTTCGACATATTCAGCAAGGACAGGGGAAGCGTGTCGGACCGGGAGATGTTCAAGTTTTTTGACCGGGATAATAATACCCTGGTGCTCCGCCCGGATATGACCCCGGCCGTTGCAAGGTGTGTCGCCAAATATTTCATGGATGATGACATGCCGCTGCGTCTCTGCTACCTGGAGCGCACCTTTAAGAACAACAGCAGCTACCAGGGAAGGCTCAAGGAGAGGGCCGAGATGGGGGCCGAGCTTATCGGGGATGATTCTGCCGACGGGGACGCCGAGATGATTGCCATGGTCATCGACAGCCTGAAGGCGGCGGGCCTTAAGGAATTCCAGGTGGAACTGGGACAGGTGGCATTTTACCGCAGCCTTTTGGAAGAAGCGGGGTTCAGTGAGGAAGTGGAAGAGGAGCTGAACCAGCTGGTGGAGAATAAGAATGACTTTGGCGTGGCTGAACTGCTTAAGGGCCAGGATATTGATGAGGGCTTAAAGCAGGTGTTCTTGAAACTGCCGGAGCTGTTTGGTTCCCTGGAACAGATTGTCCAGGCAAGGAAGCTGACATCCTCCCCCAAGGCCCTGGCTGCCATTGAACGGCTGGAGCAGGTCCATGCCATCCTTCAAAGCTATGGACTGGCGGATTATGTGTCCTATGATCTGGGGATGCTCAGCAAGTATCATTATTATACGGGAATCATTTTCAAGGCATATACATATGGGACAGGGGATTATATTGTCACCGGAGGCCGTTATGATAAGCTTCTGGTCCAGTTTGGCAAGGATACGCCTGCCGTCGGCTTCGCCATTGTGGTGGACCAGGTCATGGCGGCCCTGTCCAGACAGCAGATAGATACGCCTGTGACCCTGGTGAACACGGTTATCCTCTATGAAGCCCCGGCCAGGGATAACGCCATACGCCTGGGCCGTTATTTTAAGGAAAAGGGCCTTGCCGTCCAGTCCATGAAGCGGCGGCAGGATAAGAGCCTGGAAGATTACAGGGACATGACGCTGGGGCGCCACATGAGGAACCTCCTGTATCTGAAGGATGACGGCCGGGTGGTCACTGCCATGGATATGGTGAACGGCAGTGCGGATGAGATTCCCATTGAGGCGTATGAGTAAGAATTGAATTATCGGAGGGCTTGAAGGCAGATGAGATATTTAACAATAGCACTGGCAAAGGGCAGGCTGGCCAAAAAGGCCATGGAACTGTTTGAGGCAATCGGTATTTCCTGTGACGAGATGAAGGATAAGGATTCCAGGAAGCTGATATTTGTAAATGAGGAGCTGGGGATCCGTTTCTTCCTGGCCAAAGCCAATGATGTGCCCACTTACGTGGAATATGGGGCGGCGGATATAGGTATCGTGGGCAAGGACACCATCCTGGAGGAGGGGCGCAAGCTCTACGAGGTCATGGACCTGGGGATGGGCAGGTGCAGGATGTGCGTGTGCGGTCCTGAATCGGCAAAGGAGAGCTTAAGGCATCATGAGCTGATACGCGTGGCCACCAAGTATCCTAATATTGCAAAGGATTATTTTTATAACCAGAAGTATCAGACCGTGGAGATCATCAAGCTGAACGGTTCCATTGAACTGGCACCCATCGTGGGGCTGTCAGAGGTAATCGTGGATATCGTGGAGACCGGCTCTACCCTCAGGGAGAACGGCCTGGCCGTTCTGGAGGAGGTATGCAGCCTGTCCGCCCGCATGGTGGTGAACCAGGTGAGCATGAAGACGGAGAACGGGCGTATCACGAAGATAATCAAGGATTTCCAGGCACTGCTTAAGGAGGATAATTAAATGAGAATCATAACATTAGACGATGCATCCATGAAGAATATCCTGGCTGACATGCTCAGACGCGACCCGAACAACTATGACAGCTATACAAAGACCGTGGAAGCGATTGTGGAAAATGTAAAGAACCGCAGGGATGAGGCCGTGTTTGAGTATACAAGGGAATTTGACCATGCGGACCTGGATGCATCCAACATCCGGGTGACACAGGAAGAGATAGGAGAGGCCATGGCCCAGGTGGACGAAGGCCTTCTTGCAGTCATGAAAAAGTCCATGGACAATATCCGCCGTTACCACGAAAAGCAGAAGAGGAACAGCTGGTTTGACGCCCAGCCAGATGGCACCATACTGGGCCAGAAGGTGACGGCCCTTGAGAGCGTGGGCGTTTATGTGCCGGGGGGCAAGGCGGCCTATCCATCCTCTGTGCTGATGAATATCATACCGGCCGAGGTTGCAGGGGTAAAGCGGATTGTCATGGTGACCCCGCCGGGGAAGGACGGGAAGGTGAATCCTGTCACCCTCACAGCCGCCCATCTGGCAGGCGCCACCGAGGTGTATAAGGTGGGCGGGGCCCAGGCAGTGGCAGCCCTTGCCTTTGGCACCCAGTCCATACCCAGGGTCAATAAGATTGTGGGACCGGGCAATATCTTTGTTGCCCTTGCCAAGAAGGCTGTGTACGGCCATGTGAGCATTGACAGCATTGCAGGCCCCAGCGAGATCCTGGTGATTGCGGATGACAGCGCCAATCCGCGCTTTGTGGCTGCCGACCTTTTAAGCCAGGCCGAGCATGATGAGCTGGCAAGCGCCATATTGGTGACCACCAGCATGGAGCTTGCTAAGAAGGTGTCGGATGAGGTGGATGGTTTCCTGAAGGTATTATCCAGAAGCGATATCATTGCAAAGTCCCTGGATAATTACGGGTATATCCTGGTTGCGGATACCATGGAAAAGGCGGTGGAGACAGCCAACAATATTGCGCCCGAGCATCTTGAGATTGTAACGGCCAATCCCTTTGAGATCATGACGAAGATCCAGAACGCGGGGGCCATCTTCATCGGCGAATACAGCAGCGAACCCCTGGGGGATTACTTCGCTGGACCGAACCATATCCTGCCCACCAACGGGACAGCCAAATTCTTCTCGCCTCTTGGAGTGGATGACTTCATCAAGAAATCCAGCATCATTTACTACTCCAGGGAGGCGCTTGAGAAGGCTCATAAGGATATTGAATTGTTTGCGGAGTCCGAACACCTGACCGCACATGCCAATTCCATCCGGGTACGGTTCGAACCATAGGCTTAATGCCTGTTTTTTGGAATTGGGTGTGAACGCGCTTCATGATACCGGGGCAGGGGTCCTGGTCGGGGTTCCTGGGTGGGATTCCCGGACGGCGCCAGGTATCGTCAAGCCACATGAAATTAGGAGGGATATATGATGGAAAGGACGGCCGTGGTAACACGGAATACAAAAGAAACAGAAATCCAGATAAGCCTTAACCTGGATGGGAGCGGGAACGCGGATATCCAGACAGGCATCGGATTCTTTGACCATATGCTGAACAGTTTTGCCCGTCACGGGTTCTTTGACCTGACCGTAAAGGTGAAGGGGGACCTGGAAGTGGATAATCACCACACCATTGAGGATACCGGGATTGTCCTGGGACAGGCGATTAAACAGGCTGTGGGGGATAAAAAAGGGATTGTGCGCTATGGTTCCCAGATCCTCCCCATGGATGAATCCCTGGTCCTGTGCGCCCTGGATCTGTGCGGCAGGCCGTATCTGGTCTATGATCTGGACCTGGACCGTGAAAAAGTAGGGGATTTGGAGACAGAGATGGTCCGGGAATTCTTCTATGCCATTTCCTATGCAGCAGAAATGAACCTGCACATCAGGCAGATGGCAGGCATGAACAACCACCATATCATTGAAGCTGCCTTTAAGGCATTTGCAAAGGCCCTGGACAGTGCGGTTGCAGCAGAGCCAAGACTTACAGGCGTGCTCTCCACCAAAGGAAGCCTTTAGGAAGGAGGCCGGCAGTGGGAGAAGGGACACCGGCAGGGGAAGGGATGGCAGGAGGCCATGTCCTGTCCAAAAAGATGATTGGCCTGGCATACGGGAATAGAAAGCTTATGGCGGGAATCCTGCTGCTGATATTAGGATTGTCTTCTGCCCTGGCCGGACTGATGCTGGACCAGGAGGCCAGAAGGGGATACAGGGAGGAACAGAACCTCGCGGTTCCCTTTGATTCCAGTGAACCGGGTGGATACAGCTATGTCAGGCTGCAGTATCTGACGGATAGTTTTGCGGAACACGTAAAATCAGAAGAGAATTATTATTACGGGTTTGATTTTATGTTCAGGCCCTACATCATTTCCATGAAAGGCCATATGCCTGAGAACCTGATGGCCCTCATGGACTATACATATGGGGATGGGCTTTCTGAGCCACCTCCTGCAGTGGATGTATGCGGCTATGGAAGACCCATTGTGCCGGAAATGCTTGGATACGCAAGGGAGTACTACAGCCAGCTGTGGGAGGAAAACCAGCTGCCCATTACCATGGAGGATCTGACCCAGATAGTGGGGAACTACTATCTGGACACGGTTCCCAGGACCTACCTGGAGCAATATCCCTGGTCCGTCCTGTTCTATTTGATTCCGGCATTCATACTGGTTCTTGGCGGGAACCGGCTGTTCCGGTACTTCAGGGGACTGAAGGCCCAACGTGCGGGCCTGTTTGGAAGGCCGGAGGAGCTTAGGGCGGCGGACCTGGAACTGCAGCACACGGATGAGGCCGTCAAAGGCAGCCGCGTTTACCTGACAGAGCATTTCATCGTGACATCCTTTTACCGGTTTGATGTGATTCCATACACCTTCGTTGACCGGATGGAGGCCAGCGGGGGATTTGTGATTGCCGTCACCAGGGATGGGTATGCACATATCGTGTCAGGCGGCAGGCATGGGGGACAGATTCTTGGGATGCTTCAAAAGAAACTGGGGCAGGCAATGCCGGACACATACGGGCAGGCAGGACAATAAAAAGAAAGAGGAGAAATCAATGCAGTTATATCCGGCAATAGACATGAAGGACGGACAGTGTGTCCGTTTAAGGCAGGGAGAATTTAAGGACATTACCGTGTATTCGGATGCGCCCTGGAAGGTGGCGGCCTGGTGGCAGGCGCAGGGAGCCACCTTCCTGCACCTGGTGGACCTGGATGGCGCCCTGGCGGGCCATTCCGTTAACGAGGAGGCCATCAGGAAGATTGTGGATCATGTGTCCATACCCATAGAGATAGGCGGCGGAATCCGCTCAGAGGAGGCAGTCCGCGGCATGCTTGACCTGGGGGTGAAGCGGGTAATCATCGGGACCAAGGCAGTGGAGCATCCTGAATTCCTGGAAGAGATGGTCAGTAAATTCGGGGAAGACGCCATTGTGGCCGGTGTGGATGCCAGGAACGGAATGGTGGCGGTGGAGGGCTGGGAAAAGGTCAGCTCCATGACTGCCAGTGAACTATGCCTTAAGATGAAAGGCTATGGCGTAAAGCATATTGTGTACACTGATATATCCAGGGATGGGATGCTGTCCGGCCCCAATGTAAAGGCCACAAAACGTCTGACCGATGATACGGGACTTGACATCATAGCATCCGGCGGGGTATCCTGTATGCAGGACCTGAAGGAACTGCATGAGGCGGGAATCAGGGGAGCAATCATTGGAAAGGCCCTTTATGAAAACAGGATTGATCTGAAGGAAGCCGTAATGCTTTATGAAAACTAGGAGATACATACTATGACGGATTACAAAAAGCTGATATTAGGATTTGGCGTAAAGGAAGGCAGGGCATATACCTGGGACGGACGGACCGTGTACGGCAGCCCTCTGGCAGTACTTGCAAGGCAGGGGTGCGACAACGGGGCGGACGAGGTGCTGATATATGACCATTCTGAAAGCGATGAGGACCACGAGTCCGTAATCGGCATCATGAAGGAAACAGCCAGGACAATCGATGAGCCCATACTGGCAGGCGGCCGCGTAAGACGCCTGGAGGATGTGAAAAAGTATCTTTATGCAGGTGCAAGCGCGGTCTTTCTGGATGTGGGCCGGGAAGATAATGTGGACATGATGAAGGAGGCCGCGGACCGTTTCGGAAGGGAAAAGATATATGCCTATCTCCCCAACGTATCCTATATCCCCAGGATGGAGGAGTATGCGCAGCTTGGCGCATCCGTGATGATTGTCAGGACCTCTGCCCAGGTCCCATCCTTACAGGAACTGGGGGAAATCGGCGAGGGCGGACATGGGACACTGATATTCTGCGGCGGCCACGACTCCATCCAGGACATGGCCGGCGAGTTGAAAATCCATTTCGGCTGTCCCCAGGTCCAGGGCGCTGTCCTTACCCTTCAGGAAGGAAAAACAGGCTCCTGCATGGAGATGAAACAGATATTAAAAAGCGCAGGCATATCAACGGATACCTTTGAGAGCGCCGTGTCATGGAATGATTTCAAGCTGAACAGCGACGGGCTTATCCCTGTCATCGTACAGGATTACAAAAGCCTGGAGGTTCTGATGCTGGCCTATATGGACGAGGAGGCATTCCAGGCAACCCTGACCACCGGGAAGATGACCTATTACAGCAGGAGCCGCAGGAAACTATGGCTTAAGGGCGAAACCAGCGGACATTACCAGTATGTGAAGTCCCTGAAGATAGACTGCGACAATGACACCATCCTTGCCACGGTAAAACAGGTAGGGGCAGCCTGCCACACCGGAAACAGGAGCTGTTTCTACACCACCCTGGCGGAAAAGGAATACAAGGAAACCAATCCGCTGAAGGTATTTGAGGATGTCTACCATGTCATCCTGGACCGGAAGGAACATCCAAAGGAAGGTTCCTACACCAACTACCTGTTTGACAAGGGAATCGACAAAATCCTTAAAAAGCTGGGTGAGGAAGCCACGGAAATCATCATAGCGGCCAAGAACCCGGACCCGGAGGAAATCAAATATGAGATATCGGATTTCCTGTATCATATGATGGTGTTAATGGCTGATAAAGGTGTTACATGGGAAGAAATAACAGAGGAGCTTGCGAACCGGTAGGGGGATGTTGGGAGAGGCAGAGGGAGTGTGACGTAGGTTACGCAGCCTCTGCTTTTTTGTGTTCTCCGGAGGAATGGGCGGGGGACAGGCAGGGGGACGGTTCCTGGTTCCGGGGGCATGGCCTGCTAACTCAAAAAGACGCCGGAAACAGGGCACCGCGCGCCAACTACCGAAGAAATCTTCATGATTTTTCGTCCGTGGGCGCTCTGCACTCGGGCTTGGAAGCCCTCCCTCGGCCCTGTTTCCGCCGCCTTTTTGAGCAAGCAGACCAAGCCCCCTCCACAAGGAACCGTCCCCCTGCCTGTCCCCCGCCCATTCCTCCTGCCAAGGTTCCTGAAGAGGCCGCTGAGCCTTCCGCCATCTGCCATCTAAACCAAAAAAAGACAAATTTAAAAGACAGCCCGATACTTTTCAATTCCCGGCCCGATTTAAGTGGTATAGAAGGGAATATAAAACGTAGCGGGTGAGCGGGATGGGGATGGGGGAGATGGATGCATCTACAGGACCGTGCTGGACTTAGGGTGTGGGAAGGGGCGCTAAGAGGCTGGCGCCATTGTCTGAGCCCGATACCAAAATACCTGGTAGAAGACCAGGCGCGAGTTTTGGCAGCCAGCCTCTTGTCCAGCGCCCCTTCCCACACCCTTAGACCAGCTAGGTCCGCAGCCCGCGTCCATCTCCCCCATCCCCATTCCGCTCACGAACGGATGCACCTCCCCCTTCTCCCCTTATATTCCCCCTAAAATCCCCCAAAACCCATCATTGAGTTTTTGATACCACTATGTTAAAATAAAATGGATTAATTATCTATATTTCATACCATTTATATCCTAAAGAAGAGGAGTAAAGTTATGTTTTCACGAAAGAAGATTTTGGTGGTGGAAGACAATGCACTTAACCGGAGCCTGTTGTGCCAGATTCTGTCCGCTGACTATGATGTTGAGGAAGCAGAGAATGGCCAGGAGGCCCTTGGGGTGTTGAGGCAGTTTGGAGAGGGGATATCCCTTATCCTGTTGGATATCATCATGCCTGTCATGGATGGTTATACCTTCCTGTCCATTATGAAAGCAGACCCTTCTTATTCCTCTATCCCTGTCATTGTCACGACCCAGAACGATGCTGAGTCAGATGAGGTGGCGGCCCTGTCCCACGGGGCAACGGATTTTGTTGCAAAGCCTTATAAGCCTCAGGTCATCCTGCACCGGGTGGCGGGAATCATCAGGCTGCGCGAAACCGCTGCCATGATTAACATGATCCAGTATGACAGGCTTACGGGACTTTACAGCAAGCAGTATTTTTACCAGCAGGCAGGCGAGGTGCTCCTGCGCAACCCTGACCAGCAGTATGACATAATATGTTCGGATATTGAGAACTTCAAACTGATTAATGATGTATTCGGTGTCAAGGCAGGAGACAGCCTGCTGCGCGGAATCGGCAATGCTTACGCGGAGCGGTTAAAGGGTATCGGTATCTGCGGGCGTCTTAATTCCGACCAGTTCGCATGCCTGGTAGAGCACAGGGGTGACTATGCAGATGACATGTTCATTGAGGCCAGCGCCCTGGTGAACGGATTGCTTGATATACATAATATTGTGATGAAATGGGGCATCTATAATGTGGAGGACAGATCTGTGTCCATTGAACAGATCTGCGACCGCGCATTGCTGGCAGCCCGGAGCATCAAAGGCCAGTACGGCAAGTATTTTGCTATATATGATGATACGCTGCGCAACCAGCTTCTGAGGGAACAGGCCATTACGGACAGCATGGAATCCGCGCTGTCACAGAACCAGTTCCTGGTCTATCTCCAGCCCAAATACAGAATCAAGGACGAGGCCCTGGTGGGGGCTGAGGCCCTGGTGCGCTGGAACCATCCGGTCTGGGGCTTTTTATCCCCGGCTGAATTCATACCATTATTTGAGAAGAACGGATTCATCACCAGGCTGGACCGGTTTGTATGGGAGAAAGCATGCGCCGTGCTCCATGACTGGGATGAGAGGGGATATTATCCCATATCCGTGTCCGTGAATGTCTCACGGGCAGATATCTATAATGAGGATCTTGCAGACACCCTGGTTAAGATCATTGAGAAATATGACCTGGCTCCGTCACGTCTTCACCTGGAAATCACGGAAAGCGCCTACACGGAGAATCCCAAACAGATCATTGATACGGTGACAATCCTTCGGGAACTGGGGTTCGTGATTGAGATGGATGATTTCGGAAGCGGGTATTCATCCCTTAACATGCTCAATGACATGCCCATTGATATATTGAAACTGGATATGAAGTTCATACGGAGCGAGATGGCAAAGCCCAAAAGCCAGGGAATCCTCCAGTTCATCATCAACCTGGCGCGCTGGATGAACCTGAGCGTTGTGGCCGAGGGAGTGGAGACAAAGGCGCAGCTCTTAAGGCTTACGGAGATTGGCTGTGATTATGTACAGGGGTATTATTTTGCAAAGCCGATGCCATGTCAGGAATTCGAAGGGCTGTTGGATGATTACAGGGGAGCAGGGATAGAAGAACCCTTAACGGACGCGGAGGCCAGGAATGAGCTTCCAATCCTGCTGGTTGCGGACGAGGATGAGGATTACCGGGACATGGTGCATAAGGCATTTGAGGGCCGGTACCGTGTGGCCGGTACCGCGGATTGCACCGATACCCTGGCATTCATTGAGGACAATCAGGATATCGCCGCGGTGGTATTGAGCCTGACCCTGCCCGGACCAGACGGTTTCAAGGTCCTTAAGGCCATACAGAAGGACAGGAGTCTGTGGAACCTTCCCGTCATAACCACGTCCGGGCCGGATCCGGAACAGGAGTACAGGGCGCTGGAACAGGGGGCTGATGATTTTATTGCAAAGCCACATTTAATGCAGAGCCTTTCAAGACGGATACAGAGAAGTGCCCTGTTTTACGCATCGGCTGGAGTGGCATTGACCCGGCAGGGAGAAACGCCCCTGGAAGCCATGAAACGCATGAATCCTGAGGTCCCGGGGGTTCAGAATACAAACAAGGATAAATACTGCCTGTGGAGAAAGGAAATAATATGATGGACCACATAGATGCAAATCAGACAGTGCGGCTGTTCTGCCAGGCATGGTTTGAACAGAGGGATGCCGGGGCAGCCCTTGAATATGTGGCGGATGATATACGGTTCGTGGGCACGGGGGACAATGAATATGCCTGCGGAAAAGATGATATGTTCCAATATCTCTTACAGGATATCAGGGAGATACCGGAACCATTCGGAGTGGATTTTTCCGTTGTCTACGAGCAGTATCCGGAGGAATCAGTTTACATCCTGTCCTCGGAATTCACATTGAGGAATACGGTTTATTCCTGGCTTTTGCGGTGCTTTTTCGTACTCCACCTCCAGGATGGAAGGTGGCTGGTAAGTACCCTTAATTTCTCTGAGCCAGCCTCCAGCCAGAGGAACGGGGAGCATTATCCCAAGGTGCTGGTCATGGAGAATATAGCTAAGCAGCGTCAGGAACTGTTGAATGAAGCCTTTGCAGGCGGTATGATGGGCCACTATATGGGGGATGGCTCCCCTTTTTATTTCATCAATCAGAGAATGTTACGATATCTGGGCTACCTGGATGAAAAGGAGTTTGTGGAAGAGATTGACGGATGTATCAGTAACTGCATCCACCCGGAGGACCGGGCTTTGGCGGGACAATCCATTGCAGCCCAGCTGGACAGGGGGGAAGAGTACACCGTAGAGTACAGGATGAGGAAAAAGGACGGATCCTATATCTGGATCCATGATACCGGGCATAAGACGGTAGCAGAGGATGGCCGCCCTGCCATCACATCCGTGTGCAGTGATATCACGGCCCAGAAGCTGGCCCAGTTAGAGGTAATGAACATCTACAATAATATCCCGGGAGCAGTTTTCCGCTGCCGGTTTGATCCTGATTTTTCCGTGATTGATGCCAATGACGGCCTTTTTGATTTCCTTGGCTATTCACGGGAGGAATTCGCGGCAATGGGCAACCGGATGTCAGCAGTCATCTATCCGGAAGACCTGGCAGTCATGGAGGAAAAACTGAGGGCCCAGCTTAAGCATGGCAATACCATCCAGAATGAAAACCGTCTGGTCTGCAAAAATGGGCAGGTAAAATGGATTTCCATTAAAGCGCAGCTGTTCACCGGTGAAAATGGGGAACAGTATTTTTACTGTGTATTCGTAGATGCAACGGACGAGAAAAATGTCCAGGAGCGGGTCAAGGAACTGTATGAGAAAGAACTGCTTTATTTTGCCGAACTGTCCTCTGAGGGAGGCCTGGTACAGGGAAGGCTTAATGTTACACAGAACAGGCTGGAGAGCCATGCCTCCACAGACGATGCATCCGTTGCGGAAATAGGCGATACATATGAGGAGGCAGTTGCGAAGCTGGCAGGTTCCGCGGTGGATGCTGCATACGGCAGGAAAATCCTCCATGACTTACAGCGGGAACGGGTGCTGGCCGGCTATGCCTCAGGCAAGACAACCTATCACTTTGATTTCCAGCGCAGGAGCATCCGCCGGGGATCCTTCTGGTGCAGCGCCAGCCTGCGCTTCTGTCTGAATCCTGAAAGCGGCGACATCATATGCTTTTTCTATACCTTTGATGTGACCGAGAAGATGGTTCAGGAGCAGCTGCTCTATAGGATAGCTGAACTGGATTATGACATAGTGACGGAGATTGACATACAGGAAGACACACACCGTCCGGTTTCCATCCGCTGCAATCAGAAGGAACAGGTGCCAAAGCCCGGCAGGTTCCAGGAATCCATACGGGGGATTGCGGCCCAGTGTATGGAAAAGGCGGCCAGTGAGGAGTATCTTCAGAAACTGGATTACCAATACATTAAGGATCATCTGGAAAAAGAGGACAGCTATTCCTTTATTGTGGAGATGAGGGACCGTGCAGGCGTGATGCGTGTAAAACGGTTTCAGGTCTTCTACATCAATAAGGCCCTGGGTCGTGTGGGCATGTCCCGCACTGATGTGACCGATGTTGTTCGCAAGGAGCAGAGACAGAAGGAAGACCTGGCAGCGGCGCTGGTTGCGGCAGAGCAGGCCAATGCAGCCAAGTCTGATTTCCTTTCCAGGATGAGCCATGAAATCCGCACCCCTATGAACGCCATCATTGGAATGAGCACCATTGCCGCCCAGTCCATCGGGGATGATGAACAGGTGGAAGACTGTATCTCCAAAATTGGAATATCCTCCCGTTTCCTTCTGTCCCTGATTAATGACATCCTGGACATGAGCCGGATTGAGAGCGGGAAGATGCTGCTTAAAAATGAAAAAATACCAACAGAAGATTTCCTGAACGGGATTAATTCCATCTGCTACGCCCAGGCCGCTGCCAGGGGCGTGGATTATGAGTGTATCGTGGACCCTGTGCTGGATGACTATTACATGGGCGATGCCATGAAGCTGCAGCAGGTCCTGATCAATATCCTGAGCAATGCAATCAAGTTTACCAAGGAGGGCGGTAAGGTGACGCTCTCGGCAGCCCTGCGCAGGAAGACCAAGAATGACGCCGTCCTGAGGTTCATTGTCAATGATACGGGTATTGGGATGGGAGAGGAATTCATCCCCCATATCTTCGAACCGTTTTCCCAGGAATCCACAGGCACCACCACTCCTTATGGAGGCTCTGGCCTGGGCCTGGCCATATCCAAAAGTATTGTGGATATGATGGATGGCAAGATAAACGTCCGCTCCATTAAGGGAATCGGCACGGAATTCACCGTTGATGTGAAGCTGGGAATTACGGAGGAAGAAAAACTCCGGCACAATAAAAGGAAAGCCGTCCATAATTTTTCCCATCTGAAGACCCTGGTGGTGGACGATGATGTGGCTGTCTGCGAAAGCGCCATTGTCACGCTGGAGGAAATGGGAATCAAGGCTGAATGGGTGGACAGCGGCCGCAAGGCAGTGGAACGGGTAAGCATGCTGTGGGCCGGCGGCAGGTATTTTGACATGATATTGATTGACTGGAAGATGCCTGAAATGGATGGCATTGAGACGGCGCGCCGCATCCGGCAGATTGTGGGACCGGATGTGACCATCATCATCATGACCGCTTATGACTGGATATGCATTGAACATGAGGCAAAGCTGGCAGGGGTAAACCTGCTGATGAGCAAACCCATGTTTAAATCATCCCTGATTTCTGCGTTCACAAGGGCCTTGGGGGAAAAGGAAGAACAGGAACGCCAGCCGGAAGCATCAGACTATGATTTTTCAGGGAAGCGGGTGCTGCTTGCCGAGGACAATATCATCAATACCGAGGTGGCGGTCATGCTTCTGGAAGGAAAGGGCTTTGGGGTTGATACGGCGGAGAACGGGCTCAGGGCCATGGAGATGTACGGCAAGTCGCCGGATGGGTATTATGACGCCATCTTAATGGATATACGCATGCCCCTTATGGACGGCCTGACAGCAGCCAGGAACATACGCCATCTGAGTAATCCGGATGCCGGAACCATACCGATCATTGCCATGACGGCCAATGCCTTTGATGATGACATTGAAAAGAGCAAGGCAGCCGGCATGGATGCCCATCTGGCCAAACCCATTGAGCCGGAACGGCTGTTTCAAACCTTATATGACTTTATTTTTGGAAAGGAGGCCTGACAATGGGGGAGTTCAGGAAAATATTTGAGGCCTACGGGGCGGATTACAACTCCACAATGGCGCGGTTCATGGGAAATGAGGCCATGTATGTAAAATTTCTGGACATGCTGTTTAAGGATGACAACCTTGAGAAGCTGGGAACAGCCCTTGGGCAGCAGGACTATGAGGCTGCATTTGCTGCCGCCCATACGCTTAAGGGGGTAGTGGGGAATATGGGGCTGACCCCTCTTTTTAACGCGGTCTGCGCCATTGTGGAGCCTCTTCGCAACGGTAAGGACCCGGATGGTTATACCGCATTATATCAGATCATCCGGTCTGAATTCCTACGGGCGGATGAACTTCGGGCAACACTGAAAGAAGGGCGGTAATCATCATGACAGGCACTTCTTTTTATGAAGGACAGATGAGGATGGCTTTTGACAGCATTCCCTGCGGCCTTTGTATTTACCAGATTGAGGACGGGCAGATCCTGCCCAGGTTCTGCAACCCGGCTTTTCATGAAATCCTGGGCTGTTCCGATGCGCTCAGGTCTGATGCAGGCCAGGTCCTGGACCTGAAACGGGTCCATCCCGAGGATGCCGGGCCGCTGAAGGGAAAACTGTCCGCCCTGATTCAAGACAAAGGCAGGCTTTGTCATACCTTCCGTCTGTTTAATGACAAGGAGGATAAATACCGCTGGATCCGCCTGGAAGGATCCGTAAGGAAGCTGGAAGGCGGGGAAATGATGCTTTATGGCGTATTCAGTGACGTGAGCAGCCAGGTGCGGACGGAACAGGAACTGGCTGATGCCAATGCCAAGATGGAGGACATCATCAATGCCATTCCCGGCGGTGTGGCCATCTACAGGGTATCGGATATCTTTGAAACCGTTTATTTTTCAGACGGTGTTCCGGAACTGTCCGGCTATACGGTGGAGGAGTACAGGGAGCTGGTCAAAGGGGATGCGGCGGAGATGACCTACAAAGAGGATACTGCCATGGTGGTATCCAGGGCAATGGAGGTCATCCGTCTGAGGGGCGTGGATGGTTTTGAGTTCCGCAAGCAGCACCGGGACGGACATGTTGTATGGGTGCATGTGCAGATGAAATGGATTGGTGAGGACAGGGGCTGCCCCCTGCTGCACTGTGTGTTCCACAATATTTCCGACCTGAAAGAGACACAGCTGGAAATGAACCATCTGATTAACTCCATTCCCGGCGGGATTGCCATTTTCCAAAAAGAAGAAGGTGCCTATAAAGCCGAATTCCTTTCAGACGGTGTGATTGCCCTTGCCGGATATACGAGAAGTGGGTATGAAGCCCTGATTCAGAGGGATGTCCTTGATATTGTCCATGAGGCTGACCAGAAGCGGGTCCGCGGCGCTGTTGACAATGCAGTGAAGAGCGGCATGGTGCTGGATGTATTTTACCGGATCCGCCATAAGGACGGTCACCTGGTCTGGATACATATGAACGGAAGACGCATGGGACCCCTGACCGGACACGCAAGGCTTTATATTGTAGTTACAGGTATGTCGGCAGAGACACGCCTGTTCCAGACAATTGCCAATGAGATGTCAGATTCCATCTATGTGATTGACAAGGAGAATTATGACCTTCTCTATGTGAATGAGAATGAGGTCCTTTTTGCGGATTCAAAGAACTGTGTGGGCCAGAAATGCTATGCGGCCCTCCATGGACAGGACAGCCCCTGCAGGTTCTGCGCCTTAAAAACCCATGCGGCGGACGGACAGGAACATCAGATGCGGGTAGATGGCTCAGACCGTTTTTATGTGACCCGTTTCAAGGAGAGCGACTGGAATGGGATTCCGGCGTATATAAAGTATGTGCGGGATGTGACGGAGGAGGTAAGGACACGCAGGGAGAAGGAACGGCTGGAGGAGTATTTCCAGACCGTGATAAAAAACCTGCCGGGCGGTATTGCCGTGGTAAGGTTTGAGAAGGACGGCAGCATGGTGCCGGAATATATGTCGGACGGATTTGCGGCCCTGACAGCCATGCCCCTTAACCAGGCCTGGGAACTTTACAGCCAGGATGCCATGTCGGGTGTCCACCCCGATGATAAGGAGCGGGTGGCTGAAGAGATAACAGCGTTCATAAACCAGGGCGGAAGCAGCCTTGAAATGGTGTACCGCCTGGTGCGCGGTGACGGCAGTTATGTCTGGGTGAAGAATACCCTTTCCACACTTCTCAGTGAAGGCGGTGAGAGCCGGTTCTATGCGGTTTATCATGATGTGACAAAGGAGCGGGAGGAACAGGAGCAGCTGCGCCGGCAGTTTAAGGAACGGTTGATGCAGCATTATGGCACAACGGACCCCAATGTACTGATCATGGGGCATTGCAATATCACCCGGAACCAGATCATTGAAATCAGCGACCATACGGGTTCCCATTTGCTGGAGACCTTTGGATATGACAGGGAGGCGTTCTTTACAGGGATTGCAGGCCTGGTGGAAGATGGGGCGGAGCGCCGGACATTTTTGGATACCTATCTGAACGCGCCGTCCCTGAAAGCTTTCCGGGAGCAGGATACGGAGAAGATACTCCGGTGTTTTATTAAGCTGCCCAATGAGAAGAATGGCCGTTATGCACAGTTTAAGGTAAATCTGGTGGATGCGCCGGATACGGGTGATGTGACCGGGATCCTGACCGTGACGGATATCACGGAGCAGGTCATCAGCGACCGTATCATGCATCAGCTTTCCGTGACCAGCTATGATTTTGTCATAGACCTGAACCTGGAGCAGGACACCTACACGGTCCTGACCTGTAATGAGAATGCCAGCTGCCTTCCCAGCCGGTCAGGATGCCACTCAGAACATCTGGAACATATGCTTAAGACGATAATCGTGCCAAAAGACAGGGAACAGTTTGCAGGCTCCCTGGACCCGGCGGAAATCAGGCGGCGTCTGGAGAAGGAGGAGGCATATACATTTTCATTTTCCATCATGGATGAGAACCGGGATATCCGTACCAAGAACATGACGGTTTCGGCAATAGACCTTCGTCTGGGCCGGGTCTGTCTGGTGCGCACGGATATAACGGATTCCGTGCGGGAGCAGCAGGGATTCCTTAACATCATGGCATATACCTTTGACCTGGTAGGGATTATCAATATATACACCGGCCGCCTGACCATGCATACGCGCCAGACCGTGCTGGAGAACCTGCCGCCTTATATTGCGGACGATTATGAACAGGCGGCAGAGCGGTTTGTGGGCCATTATGCCCCAGGAGAGGAGGATGGGTCCGTCCGCCAGTTTTGCCTGGAACATATCCTCCGGACCCTGAAAGCAAAACCAGGGGGGTATGATTTTGTTTTCCCATACCATGGGGATGAAGGGATACGCTATAAGCAGATTAATGTGCTGTGGGGGGATGAGAACCACCGTACCGTGTGCCTTGTAAGGGCGGATGTGACGGATATGCTGGCAGAGGAGCGCAGGAGGAAGAAAGCCCTTGAGGAGGCGCTGGCTGTTGCCAGGGAGGCAAGCCAGGCAAAGAGTGACTTCCTTTCCACCATGAGCCACGATATCCGGACCCCTATGAACGCCATCATGGGAATGACAGTGCTGGCCAAGGCCCATCTGGATGAGCGGGAGAGGGTGGCGGACTGCCTGCAGAAGATTTCGGTTTCCTCCAGCCATCTGCTGAGCCTGATTAACGATATCCTTGACATGAACAAGATTGAGCAGTCCAAAATCAGCCTGAACCATATGAAGATATCCATGTCCGGCCTTCTGGAAAAACTGTCCGATATCATGGAGCCCCAGGCCAAGGCGTCGGGACTTAGGTTTACCATCCAAAGCAGGGGGATTGAGCATGGCTATTATTATGGCGACAGCCTGCGCATTAACCAGATACTCATAAACCTTCTGAGCAATGCGGTCAAGTTCACGCCGGAAGGCGGCAGCGTGGAGTTCCTGGCAGAGGAGATAACGCCAATCAGGCCCCAGGGCTATGCCCGCTACCGGTTTACGGTCAGGGATACGGGAATCGGTATGGGGGAGGAGTTCTTATCCCATATTTTTGAACCCTTTACCCGCAATACGGCGAGGGTGGAAGGAACCGGGCTGGGTCTCAGCATCACCAAAGGCCTGGTGGATCTCATGGGCGGATATATCGGCGTAGAAAGCAGGATCCATAAGGGTACCACATTCAGGGTGGAGCTGGAATGTGAGTACGCGGATTGCGGTGGAAGGGATACAGAGACCGCTGGCGCGGAGGATGCAGGGGGTACGGGGACCGGGCCGGACCAGGCGTTTGCAGGCCGCAGGTTCCTGATTGCGGAAGACAATGACATCAATGCGGAGATACTATGCGAACTGCTTAAGATGCGGGGGGCAGTGTCTGATGTGATGGAGAACGGCGCCCTGGCATTACAGGCCTACAGGGACGCTGCTCCCGGTACATATGACGCTGTGCTGATGGATATCCGCATGCCGGAGATGAACGGATATGAGGCGGCCAGGGCCATCCGCGGTTTGGAGCGCGGGGATGCGGGGCAGATACCGATCATCGCCATGACAGCCAATGCATTTTCCGAGGATGTACAGGAGGCACTGGATGCGGGGATGGATGCGCATATTGCCAAGCCCATTGATATGGAAGTATTAAAAACAGCCCTTATCCGGGTCCTGAAGGGGATTGTATAAATATCCGAACATTATATTAGATTTTGCCCTTTTAAATATTGACTTTTAATTAACAAAATGAGATAATAAGAAGGATTTCGATAAAATGAAAGAGAGGATAATGAAAGATGGCAAATGTTGATTTGAGTCAGTATGGTATTACCGGAACTACAGAAATTGTTTACAATCCTTCTTTTGAGATGCTGTTTGAAGAAGAGACAAAACCTGAACTGGAGGGCTATGAGAAGGGCCAGGTAAGCGAACTTGGCGCTGTTAATGTCATGACCGGTATTTACACTGGACGTTCACCTAAGGACAAATTCATTGTCATGGATGAGAACTCCAAGGACACTGTATGGTGGACATCTGATGAATATAAGAATGATAATCATCCGGCCAGCCAGGAAGCATGGGATACGGTAAAGAAGATTGCCCTGGAAGAGCTTTCCAACAAAAGGCTTTTCGTTGTAGACGCGTTCTGCGGAGCAAACAAGGACACACGTATGGCAATCCGTTTCATCGTTGAGGTTGCATGGCAGGCTCATTTCGTTAAGAATATGTTTATCCAGCCAACCGCTGAGGAACTGGAGGACTTTAAGCCAGATTTCGTTGTATATAATGCATCCAAGGCAAAGGTAGAGAACTACAAGGAGCTGGGCCTGAATTCAGAGACAGCTGCCATGTTCAATATCACCAGCCGTGAGCAGGTCATTGTCAATACATGGTACGGCGGCGAGATGAAGAAGGGCATGTTCTCCATGATGAACTACTTCCTGCCATTAAAGGGCATTGCTTCCATGCACTGTTCAGCCAATACCGACCTGAATGGCGAGAATACCGCTATTTTCTTCGGACTTTCCGGAACAGGTAAGACCACCCTTTCAACAGACCCGAAGCGTCTTCTTATCGGCGATGACGAGCATGGCTGGGATGACAACGGCGTATTCAACTTTGAAGGCGGATGCTATGCAAAGGTCATCAACCTGGACAAGGATTCCGAGCCTGACATCTACAATGCAATCAAGCGCAATGCACTTTTAGAGAACGTTACCCTGGATGCTGACGGCAAGATTGATTTTGACGATAAGAGCGTGACAGAGAATACACGTGTATCTTATCCGATTGACCATATTGAGAAGATTGTACGCCCGGTTTCCGCTGCTCCTGCTGCAAAGGATGTTATCTTCCTGTCAGCTGATGCGTTCGGCGTTCTTCCTCCAGTATCCGTCCTGACACCGGAGCAGACACAGTATTACTTCCTGTCCGGCTTTACAGCAAAGCTTGCTGGTACAGAGCGTGGAATCACAGAGCCTACACCAACATTCTCAGCTTGTTTCGGACAGGCATTCCTGGAACTGCATCCAACCAAGTATGCAGAGGAACTTGTTAAGAGAATGGAGAAGAGCGGTGCAAAGGCATATCTTGTCAACACTGGCTGGAACGGCACCGGCAAACGTATCTCCATCCGCGATACCCGCGGCATCATCGATGCAATCCTGGATGGTTCCATTGCCAATGCACCTACAAAGCAGCTTCCATACTTCAACTTTGAGATTCCGACCGAGCTGCCAGGCGTAGACCCTGCAATCCTTGATCCACGTGATACGTACAGCGATGTTTCACAGTGGGAGACAAAGGCTCAGGATCTGGCACAGCGCTTTATCAAGAACTTTGCAAAATATGAGGGCAATGCAGCAGGAAAAGCATTAGTTTCCGCAGGCCCACAGTTATAATTGTTACTGAATCAGGTCATTTGTGGACTGGATTCATCATATAAGGATTGATATCCCTGTATAGAAACAGGCAGCCTGTCTCCGGATTGATTGGAGACATGGCTGCCTGTCTTTTATACTATATACAGGGCAGATATATGCTATTTCTTATAGAAACAGTTGCCGTCCACAACGGTATAGGAGGCATAACTTTCATAATCCGCATTCTTGGTGGAATTAAAGAAGAGATAGTCGCCGATGTTATTGGTTCCGCTAAGGGCTGCTTTGGTGGCTTTCAGGGCGCTGGAGGAGGGACCCTTGGTCAGGTACTTGTCCAACAGGCCGGAGGTGGCTCCGGGAAACTGTCCCTGTGCATATATGACATCGGTTACGGAACTGCCCCAGCGGCCGGATTTGACGCGGTTCACAATGGTGCTGGCCACTGCCAGCTGGCCGTCATAGGAATAGCCCCCGGCTTCCATCATGACACAGGAGGCCAGCAGGTAAATCTCATCAGAGGAAACATTGATGACATATTTGGGCGCTTCTTCTGCTTTTTTCTTGGTCTGCTGTTTTTCTGTTTCTTTCAGGGCGGCCAGTTCCGCTTCAATGCTGATTGCCTTGCCAGGTGACACGCTGATTTTAGTGTAGTCAGTGGATACATAGCCGCTGGTATCTGAGGCCAGCTGGATTTTGGCCCAGCCATCCTTTTCTTCCAGCACAGGATAGTAGTCGTCCCCGGCAGCCAGGCCGATTATGGCGGATTCGGTGGTTGGCTCCTCACGCACATTCAGTGTCTGTGTGGTTACCCTGGCTGTAAACAGTCCCAGCTCTTTGGCAAGCGGTCTGATGTCCTGTCCAAATACAAGGTAGTCATTGTTCAGCCAGCCCTCCAGTTTGCCGGAGCGGATTTTGGTCCAGCCGTCTTTTTTCTCAAGGATGGTGCCTCCAGCCCCTCTGTAGCACTTGCCGATGATCTTGCCTTCTAAGGATGGCTCCGCCCGCAGGTTCAGGACATCGGTAACATTGGCCACCACCTTGTTGTCATATTCGGATGCAGCAGGAGCATGGGTGACAGGCACCTGATTGGGGCTGATGGAGGCTTTGGGCGCCGCCGTGTCAGCCGGTATTGGGGAAATGGAAACTTCCTGCGAAGCCTCTGCCGTCAGTGCCTCAGGAATACCTGCCGGATTAAGCGGTCCGGCCGGGTATATTCCCAGTGCGGTTATAACGGCTGCCAGGGCAAGGGATGTCCATTTCCAGTCAGTGTGTTTATGCATCTGTTTCTTAAAACCCCCTGTATCCATAGAGTTATTTTTGTTCCTGGTGTAAATGTTACAGAAATATTACAAAGATACTATAGCAAGGTTTTGCGGTGTTGTCAAGTTTTCACACGCTTGCGTTTCCATGGTGCATCCGATATAATAGACATATTATTTCGTGCCGCAGGCAGCCATCCGATGTGGAACCAACGGCAACAGCAAGGAAATACAAGGAGAAAAGTCCCGGAAGGAGTATCCATATGGCAGAGCTTTGTGTTGATCAGATAAGGAGTTTCAGACTGCGTAACCATCATCTGGATGCAGTATACAAAAGCACGGACATGGAAATGCTTGCCGGTGCATGTGGGATGCTTAACACCCCGCCAGGCGCATGGGAAACAGCTATGTATAACCGTGCGCCGGAGTGCGGGCTGGCGGACATGGAGCAGCATCTATATGGGGATAAGACATTGCTGCAGGCGTGGAGCCTTCGGGGGGTACCGGCCCTGTTCCCGGTCCCGCTAAGCCCGGTATTCCTGTCTGCCCTGGTGCCAGTCGGGGATGAACCATGGATTTATACCCATGGGATGGCCGGAGCCATGGACTTCCTAAAGATGGATTCCAATACATTGCTGGAGACGCTGAAACAGGTCATGACACGACTGGATGACACAACTATCGTGAGCAAGGTTACGCTGGATAAGACACTGGCTGAGTGGATGCTGCCCCTGCTGCCTGCGGACAAAAGGGATTTGTGGAACCAGCCCTCCATGTATGGCAGCCCTGACAAACAGACCGTGGGCGGGGCAGTTGTCTCCTTCCTGTTAAGGCCGTGCGCCTTCAGCGGCCTGGTGGTATTCGGGAAGCGCAGTGGAATCAGCCCCACATTTACCTCCTATAAAAACTGGACAGGGCAGATGTTAAAAGCAGATGAAAACGCATCCAAACAGCTGGTCCGCAGTTACCTACACTGTTATGGCCCGTCCAATGTGGATGGATTTGTGAACTGGCTGGGATGTTCCGGCAAACAGGGAAGACGTTTATGGAACATGGTTTCAGAGGAAATGGAGCCGGTCACGTTGGCTGGGAAAAAGTCCTTTATCCTGTCTGATGACAGGGAGATGCTTTTTTCGCCGTCATCCTTTGACAGGGAAATAATCCTTTTGGGTGGCCATGATCCATACCTGGACCAGCGGGACCGGGCAGTCCTGCAGCCGGACCCGACCCTGCAGAAACAGATATGGAGGCTGGTGGCCAACCCGGGCGCAGTGGTGTACCGGGGTGAGGTGGCTGGCATCTGGACAAGTAAGAAAAAGGGAAAGGGAATGGAAATCCAGATGAAGCTGTGGAAGGAAATCCACCGCAGGCAGGGACTCCTGGAGCTTGCGGAGGAATACGCCGGGTTCAGACAGCAGAAGCTGGTGGGCATTGACCTCCAATGAAACCGTTTCTTTATTTAAGTCAATGCCAGGGTTAAAATAACCGAAGGACATAATTTGCTAATTGTGTTGGCAGCACGGATCCGCCCCATCATTTATTCGGTATATGATGAGGCGGATTTTCATATGGGCTTCTGGGGGCTATCGGTCTCGCCGGTCTGTCAGGCATCCCGATGCCGGCAGCAGCCGCACTTACAAGGCAGACAACAGGCTGGCTTTTGACAACAGCAAGGTGTCTTTTGACAGCAGCAAGGTGTCTTTTGGCAACAGCAAGGTGCCTTTTGACAGCAGGGCGGTTTCGGAGTGCAGGGCGGTTTCGGAGGGCAAGGCGGTTCTGGCGGACAGGACGGCTCTGGCGGGCAAGGCGGTTTCGGGGGGCAGGGAGGCCCTGGCGGACAGGGCGGTTCTGGCGGACAGGGTGGCTCTGGCGGACAAGGCGGTTTCGGAGGGTATGGCGGCTTTGGAGGGCAGGGTGGCTCTGGCGGACAGGGCGGTTTCGGAGGGCAGGGCGGCTCTGGAGGGTATGGTGGTGTTGGTGGATACGGAGGGTACGGCGGATACGGTGGTTTTGGTGGATACGGAGGGTATGGCGGATACGGTGGTTTTGGCGGATACGGAGGGTATGGCGGTGTTGGTGGATACGGAGGGTACGGCGGTGTTGGCGGATACGGAGGGTATGGCGGTGTTGGCGGATACGGAGGGTATGGTGGTGTTGGCGGATACGGCGGGTACGGTGGCTGCGGCGGGTAGGGCGGTATAGGCGGATACGGCGATTGTGGAGGGTATGGCCAGCAAACCGGCATACATGGCACTGGAAAGCCGCAGGAAGGGCCTGCATTGCTGCTGTTATTGCTGTTATTATTATTGTTATTGTTGTTATTATTATTGACATTAACTCCGAACTGGCCGGATTTAGACGAGGTACCGTTCTTTTTGCCATGTTTCTTAGAGTTAACACAGAGACAGAGTTCTGCCGTGAGCGTCACCGGTTCATCATCGAATGAGGTTCCGATGGGCTGGTAATTCAGCGCAGTACTCTGAGCCTCCATCGAAATCACCCGTGTGATTGTTCCGGTATAGGATGCTGTGACGGTAAGGCATATCTGTTTTTGGCAGGCGCGCACTGCGATATAGAATTCCTGTCCAATCGCTGGATCCGCAATGGGATTGCCGCAGAAATCCATGAATGTGACGGAGTAGTCATCGCCACAGCTGCAGAACGGGGTGACGGTAATCTGGGGTTGTCCGGTAAAGTTTGACAGTATTTTAAAAGGTCCGATGAGCATCCGTCCGCAGACGGTCCGTACTTCATCCGGGCATCCCTGGAATATGAAGTAAGGAGCGCCGGGATCCGGGGGCATGGTGCTCTTATTACAGCAGTTAATCCCGGCATTGGCGCATCTGCCTGTGCCTGAGGATGGTGACGGGCGGGAGGTATCCGTGGCACCGTCAGCGTATTCCCCGGCGAGCCGGAGCAGGTTCAGCACAGCTGTCCTCAGGCGGTCTGATTTGGGATGCGGTTCTCCGGTGCCGCAGTCCAGGAAGTACACTTCATCCAGTGAAATCTGCCCCAGAAGTACCCACAGGGCCACCTGGACGGCGGCGTAGGCGTCATTGTCATCCAGGGCAGGATCCGCGGCAGAATCTACACCGGCCAGGGCAAATGTGGCATCGGCGCTGACCGCCGGATAGGTATTGGCCATAATCCATCCGAACATGTTCTTTTGGCGATTCGTGGTCGCAGGGAAGATTGTCTCAAAGGGCCTGCTCTCATAGGGGACATCGTTGTATGGACCGTCGGCAAATTTATCTAAACAGTATACCGGTTTGTTGGTGGCAGTTAAAATATTCCCAAAAAATTGGAAAATATTATTATGGTCATCCCGATTGAGATGGTAACGGGATCCGGAGGTGGTATCTAAATCACAGTAATTTTCCCTGTTGGGATTGCCGCCAGCGGTTCCGCTGATATCTGAATCAGGGTAGATTATAAATGGTCTGGATTGCAGTCTTGCATTATTAGTTTTAATCACAGCAGATCCTCCTCTAATTCTTCATTTAAAAGTTCCTTACAATATTAAGATATGCACAAGCCCAGGATATGTCCACAAAGGTACGCCGGGGGAGAGGGGAGGCATGAATCCCATGATAAAAGGCCTTCTATGTGCGATAGAAGACCTTATAAAACCTTTCAATTATTTGTTTTTTCGGACTGCCTGTTCGGAATGGATGGGGCTGTCCGGCAGATGTTTCCCAACCATAAGCCTTACACGGCATCCGGCACCGGGGGCAGAGCGTATGGTCACCCCATATTCCGGCCCATAGTAAAGTTTGAGGCGTTCATCCACATTCTTAAGTCCCACGCTGCCTAAACGCGGGGAGCCATCAGCCGTTACTGCGGCCGGATCATAGCCCACGCCATTATCCGTAACCGTGAAAATCAGGCGTTCCCCTTCTTCCTGTACGGTTATCGTAACCTGGCCTGGCCCGTTAAGGGGTTTGATTCCATGGTAGATACTGTTTTCCACAATGGGTTGGAGGATGATTTTGGGTACCGTGTAATCCAATAAGTTCCCGGGGGCATCGATGACATAATTCAGTTTTTCCTCATACCGTTCCTTCTGTATATAAAGATACTGCCGCACATGTTCCAGTTCATCTTCCACGGTAATCAGTTTCCTGCCGCCGCTGAGTGACAGACGGAAAAATGCTGCCAGGGACTTGGTGAGGGCAATGACACGGCTGCTGTCGTTGAATTCAGCCATCCAGACAATGGTATCCAGGGTATTATAGAGAAAATGTGGGTTAATCTGGCTGACCAGGGCATTAAGCTCGGCATGGCGCAGCGTTTTTTCCTTTTCGGATATCTCATCCATCAGGCCGCGGATCCGGTGGATCATCCGGTTATAATTGCCGGCCAGCAGTTCCACTTCATAGAAACTGTTTTTGCGTACATGGACTTCAGCCAGCTTCTCAATCTCGCTCATGCCATGTTCCAAGTCCGCAATTGGGTTAGACAGACGGCGGGCAAATAGGGTACCGAACAGCAGGACCATGAAAAATAGCAGTCCGCCCGTCAGAAGCACTGCCTCAAACAGCTGCTGTTCCAGCATCCTTAAGGTGTCTAATGATACCACGCCAATCATGGTCCATCCGGCATTCCCTATCCGGGTCTGGTATGTGAGCCGGTTGCCAGCCTTATCGTAGCCATCCCCGGATGACTGGATTTCCAACAGCTGCCTCTTTTTGTCAGGATTGGAGAAATAACTGGTGTCCTTATGATAGACTGGCTCGCCTTTGTCGTTTAAGAGGAAGACATAGCCCTCCCTGCCCAGATCCAGGCTGCGCAGGTGATCCTCGATGACGCTATATTCCATATCCATTAAAAGGACGCCTAAGTTGTCGCCGGAATCCCCTGTGATTTCAGTGCTTACGGAGATTACCCAGTTGTCTTTGTCGGAAGAAAAACTCTGCATCCTGGCTCCGGTGAGGACCGGCATCGTATTGTGGATGGACTCGATATACCAGTCTTCCTTCATCATATCACTGGATACCGACATATCTAAATTTTCCTCATTGGAGAGGATCCGTCCGTCCTTGGACACTATGACAATGGATTTGATATAGGAATCATTTTCCAGCAGCGTATGGATCTGGGACATCAGCCCGGCGCGCAGGCTTTCATCGTCTTTGGACAGATATTGACGGAGCATGGGATTAGCTGCAAAGACATTGGATTCCCCTTTTACACGGGCAATGTATGTACCGATGTTGGCGCCGCTCATCTCCAGTAAATCATGGGTTTTGGAGACTGTCTCGTTCATCAGCAGATTGGACGCAAAAAAGTAAACAGCCCCGCTGAGAAGCAGGATGACAGCCAGGCCAGCGCCGAGGAAAAAGAGGGAGAGCTGAATACCGAAACGCCGGATCCATTCCCGGAGCTTAAATCTCTTTTCCATGTCCTGCCTCCGTCCTGAATTCCTTTGGCGTTTTTTTGTATTTGCGCCGGAAACATACGCTGAAGTAATTGGGGTCATCAATACCGACCGCAGCAGCAATCTCATAGTTTTTCATCTGTGTGGACAGCAGAAGGATTTTTGCGTGTTCTAAACGGAGATTGAACAGATAATCCCTGAAATTCTCTCCGAAGCACCGTTTGAAAAGCGTACTTAAATAACTGATGTTATATCCCAGTTCTGCCGCCATAACGCTGAGTGAAAAACCGGAATCAGACAGATGCTCCTCCAATATGCCGGCCATCTGGGCGCGGACATCGAAATCCTCCTCCACGCCTGTATTCCCAGCTAATCTGTCCACGGCCTGCCGGACCGCCGCCAGATCATCCGCCTCCTTTTTCTTTTCAACGAGATGGAAGAGCAGCTTCTGGATGTCATCCCGGGACAGGGGCTTTAAGGCATAGTCATCCACCCCGATTTTAATTGCGCGTATGGCGTAGTCCAGGTAATCGTAACCAGTGAGTATGGCTATCTTGATGGACGGATCCCATTCCTTTGCAAGCAGACAGAAATCAAGGCCGTTCATCTTCGGCATATTGATGTCTGCCAGGATTAGGTCAATATGATGTCTGCGGATGGTATCCAGGGCTTCCTCACCGTTTTCCGCCTCAAAGAATCCGCCAATCCCAAGGCCGTCAAAATCAATGAAGGCACGGATGCCGCGGCGGATAAGGCTTTCATCCTCAACTATTAGCAGATTATACATAGCGTGTCCTCCTCCCTCATCATTCCTGTGCTTTTTAATAAGTATATAGCGCCGGAGCATGGAAGGCAAGTCTTCTGGCTCCGGCGCTATGTTTATATTTTTGCAGCTGATATCCTGTATCACTAATTACATATCAAACATGGGCTTGAGGAAGCCGTAACCTTCAGTATCCAGATCTTCATAGGCAATGAAGCGGATGGAAGCGCTGTTGATGCAGTATCGGAGTCCTCCCAGTTCTTTGGGACCATCGTCAAAGACGTGTCCTAAATGGGTGTTCCCTGCCCGGCTGCGTACCTCGGTGCGCACCATGTTAAAGCTGGTATCGGAATCTTCTGTTACCACTTCCGGGATGATTGGTTTGGAAAAGCTGGGCCAGCCGCAGCCGGATTCAAATTTGTCTTCCGAACTGAACAATGGTTCTCCAGTGACCACGTCCACGTAGATTCCTTTCTCAAATGTGCTGGCATACTCGTTGGTATAGGGGCGTTCGGTATCATTTTTCTGGGTTACCTGATATTGTATGTCGGTAAGCTTTTCCCTAAGGACTTCATCGCTTGGGACGGGATAGTCCTCGGGCCTGATTAAACTGGAGAGATTGGACATACCCAGTCCTTCCTCCTCTATGAATGCATCTGCATCGTTTAAGTCAATATGGCAGTATCCGCCTGGATTCTTATCCAGATAATCCTGATGATAGTCTTCAGCCAGATAGAAGTTATCAAGGGGCAGGATTTCTGTGACAATAGGGGAAGTATATTTTTCCTGCTGTCTGTCTGCCACGGCCTTTGCTATGGCCTTGTCAGCCTCATCCGTATAGTAAATGCCGGAACGGTACTGGCTTCCCCGGTCATTTCCCTGCCGGTTGGTGCTGGTTGGGTCCACAACCTTGAAGAAACCATCCAACAGCTGTTCCGTGGAAATGCTCATGGGGTCATAGACGACCCTGACCGTTTCTGCATGTCCGGTATTGTTGTAGCATACCTGTTCGTAGGTTGGGTTTTCAGTGTTTCCATTGGCATATCCTACGTCAGTATCATAAATGCCTGGCAGTTTTTTTATGTAGGCCTCAATTCCCCAGAAGCAGCCTCCTGCCAGATAAATTGTGTGCAGATTATTGTTATCCATCTTATCTTCCTCCTGTTCCATAGACATAGTATCGGCGGTTTTTACTGTTTTACCCGCAATCATGGCTTCTGTATCCTGTTGGGCCGCAAAACAGCCGGTTAACAGGAACATGGCGGCAGTCACGATGCTTATACCCATTGATAGTGTCCGATGATTTTTCATAATCCATTCTCCTTTCCATGACGGTTATTTTATGGATTCAAAGGTGGCCCTGATGGTATCATTATCTGCATGGCCCGGAACCAACTGAACCATTACACCGTCGGAACCAATGTATTCCGAAGTGGGATAGCCGCGCACACCGGTCTGTGTCCCATAGGTTCCGTCCGTATCAAACAGTACTGTGATGTCGGCGGTATTCTCAACACCGGAAAACCATGTCTTAAAATCCGCGGTGTTCTTTTCACCTTTCTGTCCGGGAGCAACAATGGTTAAGACCTTAAAGCCGTTATCTTCAGCGGAGAGGGTATTGATATCCTCCAGACCGCCTAAACAGATGGGACACCAGGAAGCCCAATATTTTAAATAAACTCTTTCTCCTTTGAAATCAGAAAGTTTAACCGTATTGCCATCTAAATCCATCATCTCGAAGTCCGGGGCCGGTTTTCCCGGATTCATTTTTTCATTTCCGCTCATCGTATCAGGACCCTCCATCATCCCGGTTTCCTGTGTTTCCATGGTTTGACTGGCGGCAGCCTTGACGTCTGCGGTATTTCCGGCGCCGCAGGCAGTTAAGGAGATTAGTAAAAATATAGAAGCTGCACCTGCTATTAAATTCTTCCTCATAGTATTCCTTCCTTTCTCAAGTGTTAACCAAAGATAGCCAGTATACTGCCCAGACGATCCGTCATCAGTAAAATTCCCATCAGGATTATGATGATGCCTCCGGCAATCTTAATTTTCCCAAGATACTGATTGAGCTTTTTTACCTTTGTCAGCAGTGTATCGGAGAAGAGGGACAGCGCCAGAAACGGAATCAGGAATCCTAATGAGTAAACAGCCATCAGGAAAGCGCCGTACAGCGGCTGGCTGCTGGTGGCGGACAACCCCAGGATTGCTCCCAGGACCGGACCGATACAGGGGGTCCAGCCAAAGCTGAATGTAAGCCCCAATAAAAATGCCCCGATGTAGTCACCCCTGCGGGTGCGTTCCCAATCCACTTTTTTCTCATGGTACAGCCACTTGATATGGATCAGTCCTGTCTGGTGAAGCCCAAGGATAATTACAATAAGGCCCATCACAGTCAGGAAAGATTTACTGCTGATCACTGATCCCAATGCCCCTGCGCCGAACCCCAGAAGGATGAAGCATACGGATATGCCTGCAACGAAAAGGACGCTTTTAAGGAATACCCGGAATTTCCTCCTGGAGGTACCGTCATCCCCGGCGGTTTTGCCGGAAGAAAACAGGGATATGTATACGGGCAGGAGAGGTATGATGCAAGGGGAGAAGAAGGAAAAAAGTCCTGCGGCAAGCACTGTACCTAAGTAAAGTATGTGGGGATTCATGTTGTCACCTCTTTCTTAATTTGATGACTTTATTTTACTTTTTTTAAACTGTGATTGGAATGGAATGGCTTTGGCTTTTTCTTTGATTTCTTTGGGTTTACAGATGGAGATAATGGAATGCGGCACGGCCTGCCTGACCATGGTGCTTGCCTGTGTTGGGAAATGAAATTATGATGTGGGAATTAATTAGGAATTCTGTTATAATGGATAAATATCATGTTTTAAATTTAGCATAGGTAAAGTAACATTGGTCCGAGGCAACCTGAAAGGAGTATGCGATGAGCATTTTTTAGCATACATTTGGTTTATAGAAAAAGAAGAGGATGTATTATTTGTGCGCTATCAAAATATTAATTATAGAAAATATGAAACAGATAAAACTGATATTACACTGGGGGGACGGCTGTGGGACTTATCTACTTATACATCCATAAATATAGAAATATCGAAAAAATGGAACTTAACTTTGGAACGGATTTGCGCTTACATTATGACTGGCAGACGGGGATTCTCAAGGGGTGGCCTGTTGAGAAGACATTGCCATCTGGTTTTTGGGGTGATAATATTAGCAATCTGACACTGATTGTAGGGAATAACGGTTCTGGAAAAACAAGCGTTATGCATTGTCTGATAGACAGCCTCTGTGAGACGGTGGGAAACAGGCAGTGTGATGGGAGCGCTTTTCTGGTATTGAAAGAAGATAAGCATGTATATATTTATAAGACTGTAAATGGAAATAGTATAGATATTAAGTTTGAAGCCGATTTATCTGGAGCATGGAATGTTTCAATTATGGATAAAGGTGATATGTACTGTTATTTAAAGAAGACAAAACTGATTTATATGACGAATGCATTGACACAGGCTGATTTATATCGCAACCAATTAGAACGATATGGTAAGTTCGATTTTTTTTATGACTGTTCAGCAAGCGCTCTCATAAAAAATGATGCTGAATTGGATGTGAACAGGGAATTCAGAAGTGGAAATACACATATAGCAGAGTTGGAAACATATTTTATATACGAACAGTACAAACAGATTAAATTCGTTTTTGACAGAAATCAGTATAAAATACTGCAGGATATGAAAAAATGTGGTTACCCGGTTCCTGTTCCAGAGCGCTTATATATTAATCTTCTGCTGGACAATCAGATTGATACAGACAAATTGGGACTGGAACAGAACTTTGAAGCTAAACTATTTGGATTGGATGCAAAACAGCTTGAAAAGCAATATGACAGATGGGCAGAAAATCCGAATGCTTCGGATGCTCCCAATTTCCCTGTTTTACATCTGGGATACCAGCTATGCAGAGGATGCATTCTTTGTGCGTTCCGAAGTATACTGCGGTGCCTGAGTGACAAACAGACAGACGATTTCGTTCAGTGGCTGAAGTCACTAATGGAAGTAATAGAAGAGGACCCGGCAGCATATACATTTATGACGATTATATCAGAATTGTGGGATTTCCTGGAGCTTGAATTAGGGAAAGAATTCAATGATGAACTACAACGATTTTTCAGATTGCAGAATGCATTTTTGGATTTTTTGGATTTTGTAAAGAAACCAACGGAACTACAAAATCATTTTCAAATAGAGAGTTCAGATAATAATTTACCATATACTTATATGATATCCAATTACAGGATATTCGTAAAAACAGATGATACGGAATGGTTCATGTCATTCCTGCAGAAGTACCGCTATATATGCGAGCCGGATTATTTCCTTGATTTTTCATGGGGATTAAGCAGTGGGGAAAATAATCTCCTAAGTATGTTTGCGTCCTTTTATTATATTTTTGGCGCTGATTATACAAATCAGACACATGGAAATTATAAAATTGAGAATCGATGGTATGGAATTCATATGGTTGAATGTGACAGTGTGATACTTCTGATAGATGAGGCTGATCTTACATATCATCCGGAATGGCAGCGGGAGTATATCGGGTTACTCACACAATTCTTAACGAGGATTTATCCGGAATCCTGTTGCGATAATATACAGATCATACTATCGACCCATTCGCCGCTTTTATTGGGGGATGTCCCAGAGTCAAATGTGATTTATTTAAAATCCGACTTAAGTACAAGAAAGATAATAATTGACGGAAATAATCATATCGGGACATTTGGACAAAATATACACCTTCTTTTACGAGATGGATTTTTTCTGGAAAGTACGCTGGGGCATTTTGCACAGGAGAAAATAAACAATATCATAATTGCTGTAAATGAAATAAAAAAGAAAATCGAGAAAGCAAAAAAACAACCTTCTTCTAAAAGAAATAAGGCTTTATCCAAAATTGCAAAGCAAACCCTAAAACCGTTAGAGAATGTATATAAGCCTATGGCGGAATTGATAGCAGAACCTATTGTCCGCAATAAACTATTAAATGAGATTGACGCTGTGATATATACGCTTACCAGTGAAAAAGAAGACATGGAGTTTGCGGATATGTCAGATGATGAATTAATAAGTCAAATTAAAAAGTTAAAGGCAGAGCAGCGAAGGAGGAAAAAATGATACGGATTAAACCATATATGGAGCATCCGGAAGGAAAAAAGATTAGGGATCTGTATCTGTATATGATTGCAAAAGTTATGCCATTCAGACCCGAAGATATTTTGGGGACGGATGTTATTATAGTAGAAGGGGAAGAAATACGGGCAGAAAATTTTATTGAACAATCAGGAAAACGGCCTTGTTCAGATGATGAACATATGGATAAGAATCAACGATTTGAAGCAGATTATCTGATTGCAGCCAGGACGGTTTACCGTGTGGATCAGAAACTTTATGATTTCATTTATGATGAAAAACTGGATGAGGAGAATCCAGGGAAAATTCCCAAAGTGAATCAGGAAAATCTGCATAGACTCCTGTTTTCGAGAATGGATTATCTGGATCAGGATATAAAAGAACTGCCAAAGATACAAGGGGATGATGCCAAGTTATTATTGAATCTGGTTTTCAGATATAAGGCATTTTCAAGAAGTGCCTATATTTCTAAACTATCAGGCTATATGGATGTGAAGGTGTGTCCATATTGTAACCGTTCATACACAGTCACGCTTTCGAAAGGCAAAGGAAAGTCACGTCCACAGTTTGATCATTTTAAAAGTAAAATGAAATATCCATATTTTGCATTATCACTTTTGAATCTGATACCATGTTGTGGTCTATGTAATCAGGCAAAGCTTGAACGTGAGAACAATATCCTGTATCCGTATTTTGATGAAATGGGAACGGATATCCTGTTTCGAACTCAGATAGAGAACGGAATTCGGTATCTGACAGGGGCAGAACAGACAGAAGATGAGTTTAGCGTGGTTTTGGAGGCCGTAAATGATGTGGACACAGATATCGTAATCCGATCCGTACAGTCTGACCAGGTATTCCATTTAACAGAATTATATAATGAGCATAAAGATTATATTTTAAAAATGTTTAGCAAGCGATATATATTTAATGATTCATATCTGAAAATGCTGTATCAGATATTTGGCGGGCTTTTTTCTTCAGAAGATGAACTTAAAAGCACTTTGTATTTGATGAGCCTTAATAAAAATGAGTGGGGAAAACGTCCGTTAGGAAAATTGACACACGATATTGACAGTGAGATTTCTGAACTAATAAGTAAATAGGCGTTGTTTAGTTTATAAAAGTGCCCCATAATTATGCCGTATATCGGATACTGTCGTGGATGGGGTTTCTTTACCTAAAAATACAATACAGGAGGTGTTGTGTAGCCAGAATAAGCCAGCTATGCAGCACCTCTTTGTCTGGATGACCAAGCAGCTGGTTCAACCGCCCATGGGTCCATCCGCCAGGCCCACAAGGAGAAGGGGACCTTCCGTGTTATAAAACAGGGGATGGCTGCGTACTGATATATGGAGTATTTTGGTGGAATATGATATACTTATCATATTCGGTATTTGGAATACTCTTTATCCTGAGGGGGAACCAGGTCATCAGCCACGGTGTTCCGGAGTATGACCGTTTCATTGATGGGATTCTTCAGACAGAAGGATTGCAGGTAATTATTTGTGCATTTTTACTGTATCATCCGAATCATGTTCTGCCGAATAGTGTTGCTTAATACCGTGAAATGAATTATAATTATGCATTGTGGCAGATTGTTTCGTCCCGTGTCATGTAGCTGGGATTAAAAATCGTTGTATTAAAAAAGCCTGATTTTTAGAAAAAGGGGTGAAAAAAGGAGCAAAGAAGAGCAGTTCAGGACACAGGTCCGGCTTCTTTTCAATTCATACCGGCCTTTACTATAAATCAAAAATACTGTGTAAAAGCACAATAAATAAGGAAAAATCATGAGAAAACTAGCATTAAATGATGAAGTGTTACTGAGCATTCAGCAGCCTGCCCGCTATATCGGCGGTGAGGTGAACATGGTGAATAAGGACCCCAAAAAAGTGGATATCCGCTTTGCCATGTGTTTCCCCGATGTTTACGAAATCGGCATGTCCCATCTGGGCATCCAGATCCTATACTCCATGTTCAACCAGCGGGATGACATATACTGCGAGCGTGTGTATTCCCCATGGATGGATTTAGACCCCATACTCAGGGAGAAGAAGATTCCGCTGTTTACCCTGGAGACCCAGGACCCGGTGAAGGATTTTGATTTCCTGGGAATTACCCTGCAGTATGAGATGTGTTATACCAATGTGCTCCAGATACTGGATCTGTCCCAGATTCCCCTTCACGCATGTGACAGGACGGAGGAGCATCCCATCGTAATAGGCGGAGGGCCATGCGCCTACAATCCGGAGCCGTTAGCAGGATTTTTTGATATATTCTATATCGGGGAAGGTGAAACCGTATATTTTGAGCTTATGGACCGTTACAAGGAAAATAAGAAAAAAGGCGGGACCAGACGCGGTTTCCTGGAGCTGGCAGCAGGGATACCCGGTATCTATGTGCCGGCATTTTATGATGTCGTTTATAAGGAAGACGGGACCATTGAGAGCTTCCTGCCCAATAACAGCCATGCCACGCCGGTGGTGACAAAACAGGTCGTAAGCAATATGGATGATGTGGGCTATATAGAAAAGCCGCTGGTGCCTTTTATTAAGGTGACACAGGACAGGGTGGTGCTGGAGATACAGCGCGGCTGTATCCGGGGCTGCAGGTTCTGCCAGGCCGGGGATGTGTACAGGCCCCTGAGGGAGCACAGCCTGGAATACCTGAAGCGCTATGCCTATGATATGTTGAAGAACACCGGACATGAGGAGATATCCCTGAGTTCCTTAAGCTCCAGTGACTACAGCCAGTTAGAAGGACTGGTGAATTTCCTGATTGATGAGTTTAAGGGGAAGGGAGTCAATATCTCCCTGCCGTCCCTGAGGATTGACGCATTTTCACTGGATGTCATGAGTAAGGTGCAGGATATTAAGAAGAGCAGCCTGACCTTTGCGCCTGAGGCTGGTTCCCAGCGTTTAAGGGATGTCATCAACAAAGGCCTGACCGAGGAGGTAATCCTCAAGGGGGCCAGGGATGCCTTTGAGTCTGGCTGGAACCGGGTGAAGCTGTATTTCATGCTGGGCCTTCCCACGGAAACCGTGGAGGACATGGAGGGGATTGCCCTGCTGTCCGAGAAAATAGCAGAAGAGTATTATGAGATACCGAAGGACCAGAGAAATGGCAAGGTGCAGATTGTGGCCAGTTCCTCATTCTTTGTTCCCAAGCCCTTTACCCCCTTCCAGTGGGCCAGGATGTGCACCAAGGAGGAGTTTATTGAGCGCGCCAACATAGTCCGCGGCAAGTTCCGGGAGATGAGGAACTATAAGAGCCTTAAATACAACTGGCATGAAGCGGAGCTGACTGTCCTTGAGGGCGTGCTGGCCAGAGGCGACAGGCGTGTGGGCGCCGTGATTGAAGAGGCATACCGCACAGGAGCCATCTATGATTCCTGGTCAGAATATTTTAACAATGATATATGGATGAAGGCATTTGAGACCTGCGGTGTGGACATCGGCTTCTATACCACCAGACAGCGTAGCCTGGACGAAATATTCCCGTGGGATTTCATTGATGCGGGAGTGACCAAGGAGTTCCTGATACGTGAGTGGAATGCCGCGGTCAATGAACAGGTAACGCCCAACTGCAGGCAGCGGTGTTCCGGCTGTGGGGCAAAATCATTTGGCAGCGGTGTCTGTTATGAAACGGTAAAGGGATAATATATGAAAATTCGGATTAAATTTAAAAAACACGGTACAATGAAATTTATCGGCCATCTGGATGTGATGCGGTATTTCCAGAAGGCCATCCGCCGTTCAGGGGTGGATATCTGTTACAGCGGCGGGTTCAGCCCCCATCAGGTCATGTCATTTGCAGCGCCCCTGGGCGTGGGGATTACCAGCAACGGGGAGTATGTGGACATAGAAGTGCAGGGCACAGAGGATTCTGAATCCATGGTTTGCCGCCTGAATCAGGTCATGTCAGAAGGGTTTGAGATTGTCAGTTACCGGGAATTGCCGGATACGGCGGGCAACGCCATGTCCATTGTGGCGGCCGCTGACTACAGGGTTGCCTTCCGCCCCGGCTATGAGCCGGAGGGAATGACGGCAGAGGACTGGTTCAGGGGTCTGGTGGATTTCTATGGACAGCCTCAGGTGATTGTCACCAAGAAGACCAAAAGGGGACAGACTGAGCTGGATATAAAACCCCTGGTCTATGAGCTTTACCTTGACCGGTGGGAGGAAGGGGGCCAGGAGGAAGGAACATCCCCGCATGAAAAGGACCGTCCAGCCCTTTTCATGAAAATCTCCACCGGAAGTTCCTCCAATATAAAGCCTGATTTGGTGCTGGATGCATATTATACCCATCTGGGCCTGGAACGGCCGGATTTCGCTTATCTGGTGCAGCGGGAAGAGGTATATGCCGACATGGCAATGGATGCGCAGAAGGAAAAGGGAAGCCATGAGTTTGTATCACTGGAACAGTTGGGGCAGGAAATATTGTAATGGACAGGCTGATTGTAACACAATTGAATGACCGGGTATGTACGGCTGCTGTATCCGGCAGCCGTATTACCCAGCTTATGATGGAGCCGGAGGATTCCTCCTCCCTGTTAAATAACATATATATCGGCAAGGTCCAGAAGGTGGTCGGCAATATCAATGCGGCCTTCGTGGACATAGGCGGTGGCAGGACAGGCTATTACAGCCTGGATGAAAACAAGGAGCATCTGTTTGCCTCACCCTCCACAGGGAAGCTGAAAGCCGGGGATGAAATCGTGGTCCAGGTAAGCCGGGACGCGGTAAAGACAAAGGCGCCGGTCCTGACCGGAAAGCTTGCATTTACCGGCAGGTACTGTGTACTTACCGCTGGGAAGACGGGAGTCGGTTTTTCCAATAAGATAGGGGACAATAAATATAAGGCAAGGGTCAGGAGCATGTTGAATGAGGCCCTGGCAGAAGATGGGGACCGGTTTGGCATTATTGTGCGCACCAACGGGGCCGGTGCAACGGATGAGGTGCTTTTGCAGGAATACAGGCAGCTGAAGGATATGTATCTGAAACTGTCAAAAGAAGCGTCCTGCCGTACCTGTTACAGCTGCATCTACAGGGCATTGCCGGGATATATCGCGGCTATCAGGGACTCCTACAGCGGCACACTGGATGGAATCGTGACGGACATACCTGCCTATTATGAAGAACTAAAGGATTATCTGGAGAAATACCAGGCAGAGGACGCGGATAAGCTGACCCTGTATGAGGATAAACTGCTTCCACTGTCCAAGCTTTACAGCCTGGATTCAGCCCTTGAACACGCCCTTAACAAGCATGTGTGGCTGAAATCCGGTGGATACCTTGTGATTGAGCCTACGGAAGCCATGGTTGTCATTGATGTGAATACAGGCAAATACTCAGGTAAAAAAAAGATGCAGGACACCATATGCAGGATTAATATGGAGGCCGCAGATGAAATTGGACGCCAGCTCAGGCTCCGGAACCTCTCGGGAATCATACTCATTGATTTTATCGATATGGAGCGGGAAGAGGACAGGGAAATGCTGATGCGCCATCTGGGGGACGTTGTTTCAAAGGACCCGGTCAAGACCACGGTGGTGGATATGACCAGGCTGAACCTGGTTGAGGTGACCAGGAAAAAAGTGAGGAAGCCGCTTTATGAGCAGGTCTGAACATAAAATATCACACAAAGGAGCAAAAGGGGAAGGAAAATGAAAATTATAATTGTTGGATGCGGCAAGGTGGGAACCACCCTGGCTGAACAGCTGAACAGGGAGCAGCATGATATCACGCTGATTGATTCGGATGCTGAAGCGCTGCAGGCAGTGGCTGACAGCATCGATGTCATGTGTGTCACGGGAAATGGCGCCGTGTATCAGGTACAGATGGAGGCTGGTATTAAAGAGGCAGACCTTCTGATTGCAACCACCAACTCAGATGAGCTGAACATGCTGTGCTGCCTGATTGCCAAGAAGGCAGGAAACTGCCACACCATTGCCCGTATCCGCAACCCTGAATATTCAGCCGAGATCAATTATATACGTGAGGAGTTAAACCTGTCCCTGGCCATTAACCCGGAACTGGCTGCTGCCAGGGAAATTGCCAGGCTGCTGCGTTTTCCAAGTGCAATCAAGATTGAGCCCTTTGCAAAAGGCAGGATTGAACTGCTGAAATTCCAGATTCCCCAGGGTTCCATCCTGGACAGGATGAAGGTGATGGAGGTGGTCAGCCGGTTAAAAAGCAATGTGCTGATCTGTGCTGTGGAGCGGGGCAATGAGGTGGTGATACCGGATGGAAACTTTGTCATGCTGGGCGGGGATAAAATCTCATTCATTGCGCCCCACTCTGATTCGGCTGAGTTCTTCCACAAGGCGGGGATTGAGAATAATACGGTTAACACCGCCATGTTCGTGGGCGGAGGAAGGCTGACCGTCTACCTTGCAAAGGCGCTGACCGGGGCCAAGATAAAGATTAAGATCATTGAGCAGGATGAGGAGCGGTGCCGGCTTCTCAGTGAACTGCTTCCGGAGGCCATGATCATCCACGGCGATGGCTCTGACCAGCAGCTTCTTCTGGAGGAAGGCATCCGCCAGACCGAGGCATTTGCATCCCTGACCGGTTTTGATGAGGAGAACATCATGCTTTCCCTGTATGCGGCCAGCCAGTCAAAAGCCAAGCTGATCACGAAAGTAAACAAGATTGCCTTTGAGAATGTCATCAATTCCCTGAACCTGGGAAGTGTGATTTACCCCAAGATGCTGACTGCGGACATCATACTTCAGTATGTGCGCGCCATGCAGAATTCCATGGGAAGCAACATTGAGACTTTATACAAAATCGTTGCGGACAAGGCCGAGGCGCTGGAGTTCAGGGTGAGGGAGGCATCGCCGGTTGTGGGAATCCCGCTGGAGGACCTGAGGACTAAGAGTAATCTTCTGGTTGCATGCATCAACCGGAACGGTAAATTCATCACTCCCCGAGGCAAGGATACAATCCAGGTAGGGGATACGGTCATCATCGTGACCACACACACAGGGCTTAACGACTTAAAGGATATCCTGAAGTAAAGGCGGGCTGGAAATGAATCGGAATATAATTATGTATATGCTGGGCTGGATAATGAACATTGAGGCCCTGTTTATGATGCTGCCTGTTCTGACAGCTGCTGTTTATAAGGAAAACATCGGTTTTATCTATCTTGGGGTGGCGGTTGTATGCGGACTGTTAGGCATTGCCTGTACCAGGAAAAAACCGAAGACGAAAATGTTCTTTGCAAGGGAAGGGTTTGTGACCGTATCCCTTGGCTGGATAGTATTGAGTTTTTTCGGCTGTATGCCCTTTGTCATCAGCGGGGAAATACCGCATATCATTGATGCCATGTTTGAGATTGTCTCCGGTTTTACCACCACCGGATCCAGTATCATCCCAAAGGTTGAGGATTTATCCAAGGCATCCCTGATGTGGAGAAGCTTTTCCCACTGGATTGGCGGCATGGGGATCCTGGTATTCATCCTTGCCATCCTTCCCATGGCAGGGGATTATAATATGCATATCATGCGTGCGGAGAGCCCGGGGCCTTCTGTGGGAAAGCTGGTGCCAAAGATAAGGATTACGGCCAAGCTTCTGTACACTATTTATTTCTGCATGACGATTGTGATGATGATTTTGCTCCTGATAGGGAAAATGCCCCTGTTTGACAGTATCTGCATGAGCTTTGGCGCGGCCGGTACAGGAGGCTTTGCCTGCCGTAATTCAGGACAGGCTGATTATACCGTGTACCAGCAGGGGGTCATTACCGTGTTCATGCTGCTGTTTGGCGTGAACTTTAACGTGTACTATCTGATGCTGATACGTAAGCCAAAGGATGCGTTCCGGTGTGAGGAGCTGAGGGGATATCTGGCCATTGTCGTGATTGCCATCCTCCTTATCACCATTAACATACGATCCCTTTTCCCGAGCCTGTTCATGGCCTTCCACCAGGCGGCCTTCCAGGTTTCATCCATCATCACAACCACGGGATATTCCACCATTGATTATAATGTATGGCCGGAATTTTCCAAGAGCATACTCCTGCTTATCATGTTCGTCGGCGCCTGTGCCGGAAGTACGGGCGGGGGTATGAAGGTATCCCGTATCATGATTGCATTTAAAGAAATCAAAAAAGAAATGGCATCCGTCATCCATCCGCGCAGTGTCAAGGTACTGAAGTATGAAGGAAAGCCCCTGGAACACAACACCCTGCGTTCCCTCAATGCCTATATCATTGTGTATTTCATGATATTTGCAATTTCCACGCTGATCATCAGCCTGGACAATTTTGATTTCATGACGTCCTTTTCAGCGGTGGCTGCCAATTTAAACAACATCGGGCCGGGGATGTCCGTGGTTGGTCCGGCTTCCAACTATTCCATGATGTCCTATCTGAGCAAGACCGTGCTCATATTCGACATGCTGGCAGGAAGGCTGGAGCTGTTCCCAATGCTGGTGCTCCTGTCGCCGGGAACCTGGAAACGCAGCTGATGCAGTGGGGATTGGCGGTATCACAGGATTGCATGTAATTGTGAAATGTAAGTGAAAAATCAGCGGCCTTCCTTGACTGATCCTGACGGGTATTGTATGCTTTTTTTATCCATGGATTAAGGAGGGATGCAGTTGACAGGAAAAACTGGAATACGGATCCGAAAAGGGATTCACAAATTGATATACACCGCAAGCGCTTCCCTGCTGGCAGCGGTGATTGCCAGCGGGACAGTGGCAGCGCAGAGCCAGGGAAATGGGCAGGATGCTGCCGGTGAAGGACTGGCGGCGTCAGGATGGGAACAAGAGGGATTACCGGATGGACAGGCTGCGGCAGATCCGGGTGCGGACGGACAGATTCAGGCAGATTTTGACACGGACGGACAGATCCAGGCAGAATCGGGGACGGCAGGACAGGCCGCGGCAGAAGCAGTGGCCGGACAGGAGGACATGCCTGAGATATATGGGCGCGGGAGCTATGTCATCGGACGGGACATGCCCCCTGGTGAGTATGCCGTGTTTACGGAAGATACTTCGGGGAACCGTGCATTTTCCTCCAGCACCCTTACTTTATATAAGAATGATTCAGATGAAAAAAAGATTGGAACCTTCCGTTTCCAGCACCACGGCCTGATTACCCTTTATAATGGCCAGCATCTGATCCTGTCAAAGGGGTACGCAGTACTGGCGGACCAGGCAGGCATTACCCCCGGACCCACAGGAATGTATAAGGCAGGACGTGATATGGAGCCTGGGACCTACCGTCTGACGCCCCTTACATCCGACGGCGCCCACTATGCCTTGTATAACGACGTGCGCTATTACTATGATTACATGGACGATTACCAGACCTTCTTCCAGCCGGTGGAGGTAACGGTGGCAGAAGGACAGTATATAGAACTGATGGATGTCAGCGCAATAGAAAAAGTAAATTAGCTGAAAAATAGTGGAAATTCCTGTTGACATCAGCAGATGGAAATGCTATTATAATCAAGTATGCCGCACAGCGAGGTTCTAAGATTCTGCCCATTTGTCTGAGGACAGGGAAGCAGGGACACCGAAGCTGGCGAGTAATGATTATAGGAGGTGCCTTTCATGTACGCGATTATAGCAACAGGCGGAAAGCAGTACAAGGTAGCAGAAGGCGATGTCATTAAGGTAGAGAGACTGGGCGCAGGCGCAGGCGAGACCGTAACATTTGACCAGGTGCTGGTTGTTAACAACGGCGAGCTGCAGATTGGATGCCCAACCGTATCCGGAGCAACTGTTACAGCAACAGTTGAGAAGGAAGGTAAGGCTAAGAAAGTTATCGTTTACAAGTATAAGAGGAAAACTGGCTATCATAAGAAGAACGGCCACAGACAGCTTTATACCCAGGTTAAGATTGACAAGATCAATGCTTAATCGTAAATGATATGATTAAAGCAACCGTATTAAAAGATTCCACAGATTCAGGCAATGTCATCTACAGGGGAATCGTGATGGAGGGACATGCTGGTTATGCAGAGGAAGGTGAGGATATCATCTGTGCTGCTGTATCTGCATTAGCCCTGAACTTTTTTAACTCGGTGGAGGCATTTACGGAAGATGAATTTGAAGGCGGGGCAGGCCAGGAGGACGTACAGTTCGAATTTTGCTTCACTTCAGATATAAGTCCTGAGTCACAGCTCCTTATGAATTCTCTTGTTCTGGGATTACGGAATATTGAGAAGGATTACGGGAAATCATATATTAATGTCAAGTATAAGGAAAGTCCACGATAAAATACATCGTGGAAAAGCAAGGAGGTGTAACACATGTTAAAGATGAACCTTCAATTATTCGCTCATAAGAAAGGTGTTGGTTCTACCAAGAACGGTAGAGACTCTGAGTCCCAGAGACTTGGCGCCAAGAGGGCTGACGGACAGTTCGTACTGGCAGGCAACATCCTGTACAGACAGCGCGGAACCCATATCCATCCTGGCAACAACGTAGGCAGAGGTAATGATGATACCTTATTTGCTTTAGTAGACGGAGTTGTTAAGTTTGAGAGGAAGGGCAGAGACAGGAAGCAGGTTTCTGTATATCCAAGGGCAATCAACGAATAATTTCGAAGGGCTCCATACTTGGCGTATGGAGCTCTTTTTTCTTCAACGGGAATATCCTGTTGGGGACAACACCACAGGAGGTGCTATGTATGTTTGCCGATAGTGCAAAAATATTTATTAAATCCGGCAAGGGCGGAGACGGTCATGTGTCATTCAGGCGCGAGCTTTACGTCCCCAACGGCGGTCCTGACGGAGGCGATGGAGGACGGGGCGGAGACGTCATTTTCCAGGTGGACAAAGGTAAGAACACACTGGTGGATTTCCGCCATGTCCGCAAATACATTGCCAGGGACGGGGAACAGGGCGGCAAGAAGCGCTGCCATGGAGCGGATGCAGAAGACCTGATAGTAAAGGTGCCTGAAGGTACCGTGATTAAGGATTTTGAATCCGGCAAGGTCATTGCCGATATGTCAGGGGATAACCAGCGGGAGGTAATCCTCCGGGGCGGCAAGGGCGGCCTTGGAAACATGCATTTTGCAACATCAACCATGCAGGTACCCAAATACGCCCAGCCGGGGCAGCCGGGAGCCGAACTGTTTGTACAGTTAGAGCTTAAGGTGATTGCGGACGTGGGACTGGTAGGATTTCCCAATGTTGGAAAGTCCACACTGCTGTCCGTTGTGAGCAATGCAAAGCCTGAAATTGCGAATTACCATTTTACAACCCTCAATCCCCATCTTGGCGTGGTAGACCTGGGGGATGGCGCCGGTTTTGTCATGGCTGATATTCCGGGCCTTATCGAGGGGGCATCCGAAGGCGTGGGCCTGGGACATGCCTTCCTTAAACACATTGAGCGCACTAAAGTGCTGGTCCATGTGGTGGACGGCGCTTCCGTGGAGGGCCGTGACCCGCTGGAGGATATACGTACCATTAACAAAGAGCTGGAGGCATATAACCCGGAACTGTTAAAGCGTCCCCAGGTCATTGCCGCCAACAAGATGGATGCCGTGTATTCAGAGGATGATTCCAATGAGATACTGGATGCGCTGAGGGCTGAATTTGAGCCAAAGGGCATCAAGGTATTTGCCATATCAGCTGTCAGCAGACAGGGGGTAAAGGAACTGCTTTACCATATCAATGACCTGTTAAAGACAGTGGACGATGCACCGGTTGTGTTTGAAAAAGAATTCGAGATTGAGTACCAGGGTGACCGGAACCTTCCATATACTGTTTCCAAGGAAGAGGAAGGACTTTATGTGGTGGAAGGGCCAAGAATCGAGAAGATGCTGGGATACACCAATCTGGACTCCGAGAAAGGCTTTGATTTCTTCCAGAAATTCCTCAAGAATACAGGAATCCTTAAGGAACTGGAAGAGGCAGGCATCAAAGAAGGGGATACGGTCCGTATATATGGACTGGAGTTTGATTATTATAAGTAAAAGGAGTTAATATGACGAGTAAGCAGAGAGCCTATCTCAAAGGCCTGGCCATGAACATTGTTCCTGTGTTCCAGATTGGCAAATCCAGCCTTACGCCTGAAATCACACAGGCAGTGGATGAAGCCCTGGAAGCCAGGGAACTGATTAAAATCACGGTCCTTAAGAACTGTCTGGACGATGGCAGGTCCATTGCTGAGGTATTGGCAGAGCGCACCCATTCACAGGTTGTGCAGGTAATCGGCAGGAAGATTGTACTTTACCGTCCGGCAAAGGAAGAGTCGAAACGTAAAATCGTGCTGCCTGAAAAATAAGGGAGAGGGATTTCTATGGCAAGGATAGGAATTCTGGGCGGGACATTTGACCCCATACACAACGGTCATCTGGAACTAGGGAAAAAGGCATACGAGGAATTCGGACTGGAACATGTCTGGTTCATGCCTTCCGGGATACCGCCCCACAAAAAGGATCATAGGATTACAGAGGGGAAGATGCGCCGGGACATGGTCCTGCTGGCAATCGCGGATATCCCCTGTTTTCTGTATTCGGATTTTGAAATGGAACGGAAGGGCAATACTTATACGGCCCAGACCCTTACACTCCTGAAAAAGGAGCGCGGTGAGGATGAGTTCTATTTTATAATAGGCGCGGATTCACTGTACGAAATCGAACACTGGTATCATCCGGAGCTGGTGATGGGACAGGCCGTGCTTCTGGTGGCCGGGAGGGCATACAAGACCCGGCACAGGACCATGGAGGAGCAGATTGCCTATCTTTCCCATAAGTACGGCGCTGTTATTTACCCAATCCACTGTCCGCAGATGGATGTGTCATCTGAGAAAATCAGGTCCGCGGTGGCGGAGGGGCTGTCAATCAGCGGTCTGGTGCCGGAGCCTGTGGAGGAATACATCCGGTCCCATGGATTGTATACCGATAACGTGCTGCAATGCCAGTATGAGGATGCGTAAGGAGGATTATATGGAGACACAATGCAGCCAGATCATGATGATGAGGAAAAAACTCAAGTCAAGACTGGACCCCATGCGCTATGAACATTCACTGAGTGTGTCATTTACCTGTATGAACCTGGCCATGCGCTATGGTTATGATATGGATAAGGCGGAACTGGCCGGTTTGATGCATGACTGTGGGAAACGTTATTCCGATGACGTAATATTGAGGAAATGCCTGAAACACGGGATTGAAGTGACGGAGGATGAGCTGAAGGCCTTGCCGGTCCTTCACGCAAAGTACGGCGCCTGGCTGGCAGAACATAAATATCAGATAATGGACCGGGAAATCCTGGACGCCATTGCCTGCCATACAACCGGTAAAACTGATATGACCACCCTGGATAAAATCCTTTATATTGCGGACTATATCGAGCCAAGGCGTTATAAGGCGGAGAATCTTCCAATTATACGGAAGATGGCATTTGAGGACCTGGATGACACCATGTACGCCATCCTGTCCGGAACCCTGGAATATCTGGACAAAAAGGGCGGGAACATCGACCCTATGACCGTAGAAGCATATGAATATTTTAAGAGGCTGAAAGGAGACAGCAATGAACTCAAAGGAAATGGTTAAACTGGCATACAAGGCCCTGAGCGATAAAAAGGGGGAGGATATTAAAATCATCGATATCCAGTCCGTATCGGTCCTGGCTGACTACTTCATCATTGCCGATGGAAGCAACCCCAACCAGGTTCAGGCCATGGCGGATAACGTGGAAGAAATCCTGGGAAAAGAGGGCTGTGAGTGCAAACAGATTGAGGGCTATCAGAATGCAAACTGGATCCTCATGGATTATAAGGATGTGATTGTCCATATCTTCTGTAAGGAGGACAGGCTGTTCTATGATTTGGAACGGATCTGGAGGGATGGGAAGACGTTTGTGGACGTTGAGGAACTGTAGTCTTGAGAGGGACGCAAGGGAAGAGGGAGGCCGAGGGAGGGCGCAGACCGTCCTGCCCTGGTTCCTGGTTTCCGCGGTGGGCCGGACTGGAACGCGTTTGAAAATTCATTCCCGCCGTCTGCCCGAAGGAATCCACCAGAGGTACCCCCTTCGGACAAAGCACGCCCCACTTCGCGGTATATTTGGCCCCAATTCAGTCAGCGTAGCCCGCTACGCCTCCAGCATCGGGACCAAATCTCCCACAAAGTGGGACGCACAGCCGACGGAAAGCAATTTTCAAACACGCTCTAAGGGGCCGGGATGCAAAAACAGAAGGTTCGCTGTCAATTACGGCGCAGGCTTGATGCCTGCCCCTCCATGGGCAGCCGGATTTGGGCGTGGAGCGCTCCAAATCCGCCTTCTGTTTTTGCATCCCGCCCCCTAGTCCGGCCGAACCGCTCCAAATGTCACCAGGACAGGACGGTCTGCGCCCTCCCTCAGCCTCCCTCTTCCCTTGCTGTGTATTGGCGGCAGCTGGGATTGGGGTTTTGTATCCCGTTTCCATATGGTTCATGGATGATTTGGCTTGAGTGAAGGCGGATGGCTGTGGGGATGCAGGATTCTGCTTTTTTGTTATATGCTGTTATGAAGGATGGTTGCGATAGGGCTGAAAAAGAGGAAAGAGGGTTGCAGGAATGCAGCCCTCTTTTAAATAATCTGAATTATTACATCTAAATCATTAAATACAAATCATTAACCTAATTAATTACATCATACGTATAAGGCCGATTACCTTGCCCAGAATCTCCACGTGGTCCGTGATGATGGGGTCCATGGCTTCGTTTTCCGGCTGCAGGCGGTAGTGGCCTTTTTCCTTATAAAAGCGCTTGACGGTAGCGGAGTCGTCTACCAGTGCCACTACAATCTCACCGTTCAATGCAGTGGGGCACTGTTCTATGATCAGCTGGTCGCCAGGCAGGATGCCGGCTCCGATCATGCTTTCACCTTTTACCTTTAACATGAAGGTCTCTGCGTTGGGAAGGGCCTCGGCCGGGAATGGGAAGTAATCCTCAATCCGTTCCTCTGCAAGGATGGGTTCCCCGGCAGCCACCGTGCCGATGAGCGGGATGTTGACCATCTCCCGGCGGTTGAAGTTGAAGGTGTCATCCAGGATCTCGATGGTCCTTGGCTTGGTTGGGTCGCGCCGTATGAATCCTTTTTCCTCCAGCGCTGAGAGGTGGGAGTGCACGGAAGATGTGGACTTTAAATGAACTGCTTCGCAGATCTCACGTACAGCGGGCGGATACCCCTTCTTAAGTATTGTTTCTTTTATGTATTCTAATATCTCCTGCTGTTTAGAAGTAATTTTATCCTGAGCCATATTCAACCTCCTGCATTTTCTATTCTTATAGTAACATATGTTCGGGTAAAATGCAAACCTTTGTTCGCTTTTTTGCCGGAAACCCATTGACAAACATGCGTTCTGGTGCTATATTATATACATACGAAAGAACACATGTTCTGTAGTGCGCGCATAACGGAACCGCCTTAGGGAGGTTGCATATGAGAAAGTTAATGGTTAAGTTAGTGGCTGCCTGTTTTGCTGTACTTTTATTTGTCACCATTTTCATGGGGCGTACTATGTTTACCTCCATGGCAAAGGAGGAGAGCGGGGCCACGCCGTATTATAAGAGTGTCCAGATACAGGAAGGGGACAGTCTGTGGGGGCTTGCCAGCCAGTATAAGGATGGAAGTTCCATGAGTACCCATGAGTATGTGGACCAGCTCAGGCAGATGAACAGCCTTAAGAAGGATACCATCCATGCGGGACAGTATCTGACCGTTGTTTATTATAAGTAGGAAGGCCTGTTGTTTATCATAGGATTACAGGGGATTGGTTGTTCCCTGCAGACAGAAGTGCATGGAAGCGCATATTTGTCTGCAGGGGATTTTTATTTTCATGATTCCATAAGGAATAACAGGTCTGAATGAACGGCATGGTTCATAGAGTGGTATAATGCGGGTCAGGTATGACGTGAGGTACCGGTTACATCTGCATATAATTTTCTGGAGTTTTTAGTGTGATTATAACAATTTTTTTAAGAAGCGTTAAAATTGTATAAAGAAAGAAATAAGATGCAGATAAAAATAACACAAATATTATAGCGGAATCTTATTATTTATTGTTCAAATTTAATTTTGATAACTTTAATATTATTAATTTATAAATAATATGTATTTGAAATTATAAAATACAGTGACTATAATAGGGCAATGCATAAGAGATGAGAAAGGGGGTTGGAAGATATGAGTGATTTAGTGGGATCATTGATGGAGGAGCTTAACTGCAACGTGGTGTTTACCATACCGCTGTTTGGCGGTATTCCCATACTTGAATCGGTTGTGGTGACCTGGATCATCATGGCGGTCCTCATGGCGGCGTCCCTGCTTCTGGTCCATGGCCTGAAGGTCAGGCAGATCAACAATAAGCAGGCGGCCCTGGAGAGCGGTATTTCCTTTATCTATGACTTCTTCGAAGGATTGCTGGGCAAGGACGGCAGGGATTACATACCATACCTGATTACAGTGGTGCTTTACATCGGGATAGCCAATATGATTGGGCTGTTTGGATTTAAGTCACCGACCAAGGATCTGAATGTAACCGCATCCCTGGCTGTCATGAGCATTGTGCTTGTGGAGACAGCGGGAATCCGCAAGAAGGGCGTCAAGGGCTGGATCAAGAGCTTTGCGGAGCCGATACCCATCATAGCCCCCATCAATGTGCTGGAGCTTTTCATCAGGCCGCTTTCGCTGTGTATGCGGTTGTTCGGCAATGTGTTGGGAGCCATTGTGGTCATGGCGCTTATCAAGCATCTGGTGCCTTTGGTGGTGCCTCTGCCGTTTAGTTTTTACTTTGATATATTTGACGGGGTGATACAGGCTTATGTATTCGTATTCCTCACGTCACTATATATAAAAGAGGCAATTGAAGACTGAGGTAAAGGCTGATGGCTTCAAATGGAATGAAAATTTTATGAGAAAAAGGAGAATTTTATTATGACAAGTTTAATCGCTATAGGTGCAGGTGTTGCAGTTCTTACAGGTATTGGTGCAGGTATCGGTATTGGTATGGCCACTTCCAAGGCAGTGGATGCCATAGCAAGACAGCCCGAGGCAGACGGCAAGATCACAAAGGCCCTGCTGTTAGGATGTGCCCTTGCCGAGGCAACCGCCATTTACGGCTTTGTAATCGGCCTTTTAATCATTCTGTTCTTAAAATAATCGATAGCAGGAAGGCGCTTTATTATGTTAAATCTAAACATTTGGAATATTGCCTGTACGGTCATTAACCTTCTGGTGCTCTACCTGTTCATGAAGCACTTCCTTGTTGCGCCGGTGCGGAAGATACTGGATGAGAGGAAGCAGATGATTGAACGTGACCTGGATGACGCGAAGGATACCAGGACACAGGCAGAACAGATGAAGACAGAGTATGAAGCTTCCATGAGCAACGCGGACCAGGAAGCCTCAAGGATCATAGAGGATGCCAGGGCAAGGGCGGGAGAGGAATATAACAGGATCCTGGACCAGGCAAAGAAGGATGCCGCAAAGAAGATGGAAGAGGCAGACAGGACCATTGCGCTGGAGCGGGAGAAAGCCATGAACGACCTTCAGGCCGGTGTTGCAGGGCTGGCCATGACGGCTGCCGCCAAACTCCTCAGTGAGCAGGCCGGACCGGACAGGGACAGGAACCTATATAACTCATTTTTAGCAGGATCAGGTGAGAGCAATGACTGAGAAGGCCAGGACATATGCCATTGTATTATATGAATTAGGAATCCCCGGACAGATGGTTGAGGATGCGGCCGGTATATTCAAAGAAAGCCAGCAGCTTATCAAGACCTTAACAAGCCCGGTGGTTCCGGCCAGGAGCAAGCACGCCATCATAGGAAAGATATTCAGGGAACCGGAATTCTCCGGACTCATGGTGAACTTCTTAAAAAAGGCTTGCGATGCGGGGTGCATCGGGCAGATGGAAGATATCGCTGATGCATGGCGGTCATATTCCCTTGAAAAAGAGGGCGTTATGGAGGCAGAACTTCATTATGTGACCATGCCGGGTGCGGCCCAGATTGCAGGAATGAAGCAGTTCCTATGCAGGATATACCATAAAAAGGATATCAGCCTTAAACTGGTGATGCAGCCTGACCTTATAGGCGGATTCGTCTTAAAGGCAGGGGATATAGAATATGACTACAGCCTGAAGGGGCAGCTGTCAAAGCTGCGCCAGGCTGTGGTAAGATAGGAGTCTTGATATGAGCACAATCAGTTCCCAGGAAATCATCTCCATCATAAAAAGCGAGATTGAGGATTTCGATACCAAGGCAGCCACACAGCAGGAGACAGGTTCTGTCATCTGGGTTGGCGACGGTATCGCTATTGTATACGGCATGGAGCATGCCATGTATGGAGAGATTGTAATATTTGAAAACGGTGTCCGGGGAATGGTCCAGGACATCCGCAAAGATGAAATAGGCGTCATCCTTTTTGGAAAGGATACTGAGATAAGCCAGGGCACCAAGGTGGTACGCACGAAAAAACGTGCCGGTGTGCCGGTCGGCAGTGGATTTTTAGGCAGGGTGGTCAATGCCCTGGGAGACCCCATTGACGGTCTTGGCCCGGTAAAAGAGGAAGATTACCGGCCGGTGGAGGAAGAAGCCCCCGGCATCGTGGACAGGAAATCAGTGGGCGTTCCCATGGAGACAGGTATACTTGCCATTGATTCCATGTTCCCCATTGGACGGGGACAGAGGGAGTTGATTATCGGTGACCGCCAGACCGGCAAGACCTCCATTGCCATTGATACCATATTGAACCAGAAGGGCAAGGACGTGGTCTGCATATATGTGGCAATCGGACAGAAGGCTTCCACGGTTGCAAAACTGGTATCCACCCTTAAGAAGAGCGGCGCCATGGATTACACCATCGTGATGTCCTCCACTGCCAGCGAGGCAGCCCCGCTGCAGTACATAGCGCCCTATTCAGGGACTGCCATGGCTGAGTTTTTCATGCATCAGGGAAAGGATGTACTGATTGTCTATGATGACCTTTCCAAGCATGCGGTGGCTTACAGGGCACTGTCCCTTTTGCTGGAGCGCTCACCTGGACGTGAGGCGTATCCCGGAGATGTATTCTATCTCCATTCAAGGCTTTTGGAGCGGTCCAGCAGGCTGAGTGATGCAAAGGGAGGCGGCTCCATCACGGCGCTGCCCATCATTGAGACCCAGGCAGGGGATGTATCCGCATATATCCCAACCAATGTGATTTCCATTACGGATGGCCAGATTTTCCTTGAAAGCGATCTGTTCTTTTCCGGAATGAGGCCCGCTGTCAATGTAGGTCTTTCCGTATCGCGTGTGGGCGGCGCTGCCCAGACCAAGGCCATGAAGAAGGCTTCGGGCAGTATCCGTATTGACCTGGCGCAGTACCGGGAGATGGAGGTATTCACCCAGTTCAGTTCGGACCTGGATGAGTCGACCAAGGAACAGCTGGCTTACGGCAAGCGTCTGATGGAACTGTTAAAGCAGCCTCTTGGAAGGCCTTTAAGCCTTCACGAGCAGGTCATCACGCTCTGCGCGGCAACCCACAAGGTAATGCTTGACGTGGATGTGGATAAGATTAAGGAATTCCAGATGGATATGCTGGGCTGGTTTGACGTGAAGCATCCTGAGATTGGCCGGGAGATTGAAGGGAATAAGACCCTGACAGATGATTTGGTACAGAGAATCGTGGACGCTGCCAACCAGTACAAGACGTCCATATAACCGGGAAGAGGGAGAGAATATGGCAAATGCAAGAGAAATCCTGAGCCGCATGAAAAGCGTCCAGGATACCAGGAAGATTACCAATGCCATGTACCTGATTTCCTCCACCAAGCTAAAGAAAAGCAAGAAGCTGCTGGAGGAGACAGAGCCTTACTTCTATACGCTGCAGGATTTAATCCGCCGTATCCTGCGCCATATGCCGGATGTGGAGCATTTTTACTTTAATCCCAGAAGCGAAATCAAGGGAGCGGACAGGACGAAGGGCCTTATTGTCATAACGGGCGATAAAGGGCTTGCAGGTGCTTATAACCACAATGTGTTAAAGATGGCCCAGGAGTGGATGGAACAGGGCGACAACCACCGCCTTTATGTGGTGGGGGAGCTGGGACGCCATTATTTTGCTTCCAAGCACATACCGGTGGAGGAACAGTTCCACTATACGGTACAGAATCCCACCATGCACAGGGCCAGGCTGATTTCCTCCACCGTGCTGGAGGATTATGAGCAAGGCCAGCTGGATGAGGTATGGATCCTTTATACCCAGATGATTAACAGCATGAAGATGGAGGCTGAGATTGTCCAGCTGCTTCCTTTGAAGCGGGAGGATTTCAGCAACATCGTGATTCCGGCTGACATCATCCAGGAGGAGATACAGATGGTCCCATCCCCCAGCGCGGTCATGGATAACGTGGTACCAAACTATGTGACAGGATTTATATTCGGCGCGCTGGTGGAGTCCTTCTGCAGCGAGCAGAATGCCAGGATGATGGCAATGCAGTCGGCCAGCGACAATGCCAATGCCATCTTAAGCGACCTGTCCATTGAATATAACCGTGTACGGCAGGCAGCTATTACCCAGGAGATAACGGAAGTAATCAGCGGTGCCAAGGCACAGAAAAAGAAACATAATTCGTAGATATAGAAGGAGGCAGCCATGAGCAAGGGAAAAATCATACAGGTCATGGGACCTGTTGTTGACGTGGCGTTTGAAGATGAACACCTTCCCCATATAAAAGACGCCCTGATTGTTGACAACCAGGGAAAGAAGTGCGTCATGGAGGTTGCACAGCATGTTGGCGGTAATGTGGTCCGCTGCATCATGCTGGCATCCAGTGACGGGCTGTGCAAGGATATGGAGGTGGAGCCAACCGGGGCAGGCATCAAGGTGCCGGTGGGCAAGAAGACCCTGGGCAGGCTTTTTAATGTCCTTGGCGATACCATTGACGGGGGACAGAGCCTGGAGGATGAGGAGAAGTGGGTGATTCACAGGGACCCGCCTTCTTTTGAGGACCAGAGTCCTGTCGTGGAGATGCTGGAGACAGGAATCAAGGTCATTGACCTGCTGGCCCCATATGCCAAGGGCGGCAAGATCGGCCTGTTCGGCGGCGCCGGTGTCGGCAAGACCGTCCTGATTCAGGAACTGATTACCAACATTGCAACGGAACACGGCGGCTATTCCATCTTTACCGGAGTGGGTGAGCGTTCCCGTGAGGGTAATGACCTTTGGACCGAGATGGGGGAATCCGGCGTACTGGAGAAAACAGCCCTGGTATTCGGGCAGATGAATGAACCGCCGGGCGCACGTATGCGCGTGGCTGAGACCGGACTTACCATGGCAGAGTATTTCAGGGATGTGGAGCATCAGAATGTGCTTCTGTTCATTGATAATATCTTCCGTTTCGTGCAGGCCGGTTCCGAGGTATCCGCCCTTCTTGGACGTATGCCTTCAGCGGTTGGCTACCAGCCCACCCTGGCCACCGAGGTAGGTGAGCTTCAGGAGAGGATTGCATCCACCAAGAACGGTTCCGTTACCTCGGTACAGGCCGTATATGTGCCTGCGGATGACCTGACGGACCCGGCCCCTGCAACTACCTTTGCCCACCTGGATGCAACCACGGTGCTTTCCAGGAAGATTGTGGAACAGGGTATCTATCCGGCCGTTGACCCGCTGGAATCCACCTCACGTATCCTGGAAGAGGATGTGGTAGGCAAGGAGCATTATGAGGTGGCTAACAAAGTACAGCAGATGCTCCAGAAGTACAAGGAACTTCAGGATATCATTGCAATCCTTGGAATGGAGGAGCTGTCGGAGGATGATAAGCTGACGGTAAACCGTGCCAGGAAGATCCAGCGTTTCCTGTCCCAGCCGTTCCATGTGGCTGAGAACTTTACAGGCGTGCTCGGCAAATATGTACCTGTAAAGGAAACCATCCGCGGTTTTAAGGCCATTATCGAGGGTGAGATGGATTCTTACCCGGAAGCCGCATTCTTCAATGTGGGAACCATTGACGAGGTGGTGGAAAAGGCCGGGACCATGGAACACAGTGAGTCCTGAGGTTTGGCTGATGCATAGAAAGGAGCCCGGATATGTCTACATTTTGGCTGAAAATAGTTGCCAGCGACCATATTTTCTATAATGGAAACTGTGAGACGCTGGTGGTCCCTGCCCATGATGGTGAGATGGGTATCCTTCCCCACCATGAGGCCATGATCCTGGCCGTTCAGGAAGGCGGACTGCGCTTTAGGGTGCCTCAGGAAACACAGTGGAGGGAAGCCATTGTGGGACGTGGGATCGTACAGGTGGCCAACAACCGTGTGACCATGCTTGTGGATACGGCGGAGAGGCCGGAAGATATTGACGCGGTAAGGGCCAGGGAAGCCCTTGAGCGGGCCGAGGAACAGATGCGGCAGAAGCAGAGCCTGCGGGAATTCAGGATGACCCAGGCATCCATGGCAAGGGCGCTGTCAAGGCTTAAGGGAAGCCATCTCAAGGAATTGGGATAAAACGGTTGAGTTAAAACCATTGAGATATAACCATTGGAAAATGGATTCATATGGATAAGATAATGGCTGCAGGTAAAAACCTACAGCCATTTTGAGTTCTGGATTAAAAAGTTGCAGAAATCCATGACAATGGGATTTTCCTTGCCATGGGCGGAGCACATAAGGATGATCTGGCGCCGGCAGGTCTGGTCCTTGATGGGAAGGAGCTTGACCGGGGAATGGGGGGACAGCGGACCCCATTCAGCAGACAGGGGACCCCATGAATACTGGGGCCAGAAGCCGATTCCCAGTCCGGCGGCAATGAGGTTGCGCACCGATTCCGTGGTGTCGCTCTCAAAGATTACTTTTGGCACGAAATCAGCTTCTGAAAAGTAGCTGTTGCATATCTGCCGGATGGGACGTGAACCTGCCAGGCAGATATATCCCGCATTCTTTGTGTCAGCCAGACGGATGGAATCCTTATCCCCATAAGGGGAATGGGTCGGAACGGCCAGGTACAGATCCTCCTCCAGCATGACCATATAGTCGGAATATTCGTCATTTTTAAGGTCTGAGCGTATGGCGGACACACACAGGTCAAAGTCCGCATTGGTATCGGATTGGTACAGCTGGAAGTTCACATCCGGCCGCAGGGTCCTGTATGCTATGATACGGTTGGTAATCAGGGTGGAAGCTGCCAAAAGCTTCAGATGGATGGTATGGCTGGACTGGTACTGGCCGGCCATAAGTTCCCCGGGAATCCGGTCAAGGGCGCTTATGATTGGAATCAGGCGCTTTTGCAGCAGCCGTCCTGCATCGTTTAATTCAATACTCCGGTTTTTCCTCTCAAACAGCGGAATCCCCAGTTCACTTTCCAGCCTGTGTATGGCCTGGGACAGAGCGGGCTGGGCAATCTGAAGGTGCTCGGCAGCCTTTGTCATGTGCTGGTATTCTGCGGTTGTAAGAAAATAGCGTAATTGTAATAATTCCATTTTTTACCTCTGCTTATTCATTTGTTCATCAATCATTATATAACACATTGCTTTTTTTTGCATGGAAAATTTGTTCCGGGCCTATTTGAGAAATATTCCCATCTATATACCTTGAAAATCCCTGGATTTACTGTTAAAATAACCATTGTAAGTTAGCTTAAACTAACTGAATGAAAATGATAACATCAAGGAGGCACCCGATATGAGCAAAGAGACCCTGAATTTACTGCTCAGGATGAACCATGACAGATTAGAAACACAGATTGCCCTTCAGTGCGCGCCGCTTCTGACCGGGATGAAGATATCCAATCTTCTCACTGTCAGAAGCAGCAGGACTCAGGAGGTCATGGGGCTGTTTGAAGGAACTGCAATATCCTGTTACCTGCTGTATGGCTCCGGGGATAAGACAACATTCCTGCTGTATTCAAGGTCCGCGCTCATGGAATACCTTGCAGAAGAGGATATAGAAAGGCTGATGGGAAGCTTCGGGTATCATGTCTTGGGGCTGGAACAAATCCTGGAATGTGTTTCGGAAAAGTATACGGCACACATGAATGGAAATGGAGGCTTCCCACATGAAATAGGACTGCTTCTGGGGTACCCGCCTGCAGATGTGCTGGGATTCATCCGGAACAATGGCAGGAATTATCTGTGCACAGGTTATTGGAAGGTTTATTCCAACCAGTCAGAGTGCAGGCGCATATTCAGGAGATACAATCAGGCGCGGGAGAGGCTCATACATATGGTTTCCCGTGGACTGGGGATAGGGGATATTCTTGAGATCCATGGATTACATCAATATAAATCAATGACAATTTAGGAGGACAGGAACATGAGTAAGATAATGGTGGTATACTGGTCGCAGACAGGCAACACACAGGCCATGGCCAATGAGGTGGCCGAAGGAGTGAAGGAAGCGGGGAAAGAAGGGGCAGCGGTGGAGGTTTCATCCATAACCCCGGATGTTTTGAAGGATGCGCCTGTGTTTGCACTGGGATGCCCGGCCATGGGAGCGGAAGTCCTTGAGGAGGATGAAATGGAGCCGTTCATGGCTGAAGTGGAATCCTTTGCCGGAGGAAAGCAGATTGGCCTGTTTGGCTCTTATGGATGGGGGGACGGACAGTGGATGCGCGACTGGGAGGAACGTGTGGCCGGTGCAGGCGCGGTTGTCGTGGGCGGCCAGGGTGTGATTGCCCAGGAAACCCCGGATGAGGACGCGCTTTCACAGTGCAGGGAGTTAGGACGTAAATTAGCTGGTCTTATGCCGTGATACCGGCATAAGGATTTGATACAAAGAGTTGACAGGTTTTTGGGGTCCTCCGGCAGGCAGCATGAAATGCGGTCTTCCGGAGGACTTTCCCATGAGGTTTTGTATGTGGGAGGGGAAGAATGATTGCATTTTCAGGGATAAAATGATATGGTATAGATAGAAAATTTGTGAATGAAGCGGCCGTTCCGGGGAATACAGAGGGCGGGAATGAATTTCCGGACACTCCCTGCCGGGGAAGGGCCGCTTTTATCCGCAGCGGCCCGGGAACCCTTGGACTGCTGGAAAAAGGGGAATGAAACGTGTTGGAAGATATAAATCCATACCCTGTAAAAGACAGGGAATTGAGGGGCAGGGATACCATCCTGATTGTAGACGATATAGAGGTAAACCGTATTATACTGCAAAGTATTTTTGAAAAGGATTATAATCTGCTGGAGGCGGAAAACGGGGATCAGGCCATGGTACTGCTTAAACAGTACCACAGGAATATTGCTGCCGTGCTTTTAGACCTTGTGATGCCGCAGAAGGACGGCTACCAGGTCCTGGCGGAGATGAATGATATGCATCTTTTGCCGGAATGTCCCGTTATCATCATCACATCCGAGGATTCGCCGGACAACACGGTGAAGGCATTTGATTTGGGCGCATCGGATATTGTGATGAAGCCTTTTGATCCGGTCATTGTGAAGCGCAGGGTGGAGAACAGCATTGCCCTCAGCCGGAACCAGCAGAACCTTCAGGAGCGGATTGATGAACAGGCCGCCCGGTTAATGGAATCCAATGCGGTGATGATTGACGCATTATCCGCCATCATCGAGTACAGGAGCGTGGAAACAGGGCAGCATATACAGCGTATCCGTATGTTTACCAGGATACTGCTGGAGGAGATATCGGGAAACTTCCCGGAGCTGGGCCTGGACCGGCGTCAGATTGACATTATTTCCAGTGCCTCTTCCATGCACGATATCGGCAAGATTGCCATACCGGATACAATCCTCAATAAGCCTGGGCGGCTGACAGAGGAAGAATTTGAGATCATGAAAGGCCACACCACAAAGGGCTGTGAGATGCTGGTGAATCTTGACCGCATGGGGGACAGGGAATATCTGCAATATGCCTACAATATATGCCGCTATCACCATGAACGATGGGATGGCAGGGGATATCCTGACGGGCTTCGCGGGGACAATATCCCGGTCTGCGCCCAGGTGGTGGGTATCGCTGATTGTTATGACGCCCTGACCTCCGACCGTGTCTATAAGAAGGCCATACCGCCTGCGCAGGCCATCAACATGATATTGAACGGGGAGTGCGGTACGTTTTCACCCTGGCTTTTGGAATGTTTTAAGAATGTAAAGGCAATATTTTCCAAGCTGTCCGATGAGTACAGGGATGGGCAGATACAGAAACAGCCTGCCATCAACAGCGATATACGGCTTTGCATGGATGGGGATAGGGACAGCAGGCAGATGGGCCAGCAGAAGTATCTGACACTGCTTAAATATGTGGATTCCACTGTTGTGGAGGTGGATTTTAACACAGGCGTTTACCATGTGGTTTATCTCTCAAACCATGACTTTGACGGCCTGAAATCCGGCGGCAGCTTCAAGGATGCCTTTTATCATTTTGTGGAGACATCCGTCCATCCTGAGGACAGGGAGATGGCAAGGGCCCTTATGGGTGCTTATATGAAGGATTTCATGAAGGAAGGATTTAATAAGAGAAGCCGTAACTACCGCATATATAACCAGGTGGAGCAGGTTTACCGCTGGTGCCGGGCCACCATGCTCCGCATCAATACAGGAAACCCTTATCAGAAAAGGGCACTGATTATCTGGGAAGAACTGGAGGCAGAGGAGGATGCGGTTCCGGCCGGCAGCACCATGCAGATGAGGATGTTTAATGATGCTGTCTTAAGCCATATGGTGGGATGTGTCCAGGCCTGCCTGAACGATAAGGAGTTTACCATCGTAGAGACCAATGGCGGTATGAGGAAAATGCTGGGCTACAGCGACGGTGAGATCAAGACCCGGTTTGACAACCGGTACCTGAATATGATTTACCCGGCTGACCGGAGCCGGATCATGGAAGAGACGGGGAGACAGCTGGAGTCTGGTAATTCCGTTGAACTGGAATACAGGCTTACTGCCAAGGATGGAAGGATTATCTGGGTTTTGGAGCGATGTCAGTCCATTACCGGAAAAAACAACATGGAATATCTGGTATTTGCCCTTATGGACATCACTGCTTCTAAAAAAGACCAGGAAGAGCTCCGTCTTTCCCTGGAGCGCCATAAAATCATCATGGAGCAGGCAGAGGATGCCCTGTTTGAGTGGGATATTGAAAAAGATACAGTCACCCACTCTGCCAATTTTGAGAAAAAGTTTGGATATACCCCCATTTCAAACAATTTCAGCAAACGTATCCGGTTCGTATCCCATATCCATCCGGCTGACGTGCCTGATTTTACGGAAATGCTGGATTCGCTGATGAAGGGGACGATTTACAGGGAGATTGAATTCAGGCTGTCCGATGCAGCGGGACGGTACCGCTGGTGCAGGCTCCGTGCCTCTTCCCAGTTTGATGCGGCGGGCAGGGTCAGCAGGGTAATTGGGATGCTGGCTGATGTGGATGAACAGAAGCGGGCGGAGGAGGCCCTCCAGTATCAGGCGGAGCGGGATGAGCTGACACAGCTCTATAACCGCAGGACGGCAAGACGGCTCATTGAAGCCATATTGGAGGAGCCCTGTGTCCAGGGATACAGGGCCCTGATGGTCCTGGACGTTGATGACTTTAAGAAAATCAATGACAGCAACGGCCATATGTTCGGGGACAGTGTGCTTAAGGCAGTGGCTGACATACTGACCCGGCAGTTCCGCAGCGAGGATGTCCTTGCAAGGATAGGAGGGGATGAGTTCCTTCTTTTCATGTCCCATGTCCCGGATGTAAAAACCGTTGAAACACGCATGGCCATGGTCCTGGATTCCATTCAGGACATGTGCCTGAAGCAGGGTATGGTAATCCACCCCAGCTGCAGCATAGGGGCTGCTTTCCAGCCCATTGACGGCAATGACTTCAACACACTGTTCCAGCGTGCGGATGCTGCCATGTATGGGGCAAAGGGTAAGGGGAAAAGCTGTTTCCAGATGTACGATGCCTCCATCCGCATGCCGTCGGACCTGGGTATCGAAGCCTGAAATTTTATGTGAAATATGCCCATATGTCCTTTTTTATGAACCGTCCTTTTCCTATAATGGTTATATAAAATCTTATGGGAAAGAGGGCGGTTTATTTATGTTTACATGTGATATCCTGATTAAGAATGCAAGGGTACTGATGCCGGATATGTCGGTTGCGGAAAACCGGACAATCGCGATTAAGGATTCCAGGATTATAGGGATTGCAGAAGGTGATGGGGATTATGAGGCCGGGACCGTGATTGATGATTCCGGCCTTCTGTGGATGCCGGGGCTTACGGACGGGCACCTGCATACCAGCCAGCAGTTTTTAAAGGGGAGCCTGCTGGATGAGAAGCCGGTTATCTGGAAACGTATCAATGTGCCGTTTGAGGCATCCCTGACAGAGGAAACCATGGCGCTGAGCGCAAGGCTGGCAGCAGCGGAGATGATTAAAAATGGAACCACCTCCTTTGTGGACGCCGGCGGCCCTCACATAGAGGCGGCTGCCGAGGAATACATAAAGGCAGGCATCCGGGGGGCCCTCACCTGGCAGACCACGGACGGCGTGAAGGTGCCGGATACCCTGCGTGTTGAAACAAAGGACGCAGTACCAAGGCTGGAACGGTTCCACCGGGAATACGACGGGAAAGGAGGCCTTATCAGCGTTTATTATTCAATCACATCCCTGATGGCCTGTACCGAGGAGCTGTTCCGTACGGTTTTCCTTTCCGCGAAGGAGAGGCAGATACCGGCCGAATGCCACATGAATGAGTATGCCAGCGAGGTCCTGGACTTTATGGAACGGTATAAGGAGCGGCCTTTTGAATACCTTGAACACATAGGCGCCCTGTCGGACTCCTTTGTTGCGGCCCACTGTATCATGCTATCAGAATCAGAGATTGAGATTGTGCGCAGCCATAAAATCCATGCAGTACACTGTCCGTTCAGCAACTGCGGAAAGGGTGTTCCACAGACACCAAGGCTTCTTGCAGCAGGAATCCCGGTGGCCTTTGGCTCCGACGGGGCCGGTCATGGGGGCCTTGACCTGTTCAGGGAAATGCGGGCGTTCCGCTGTGTCATGAATGTGACCCATGGGCTTTCCACTGGAAATCCCCAGATTATGCCTGCAAAGACCCTGCTTGCCATGGCAACCGCAGGAGGCGCCGGCGCCCTTATGCGTGAGGACCTTGGAACCATCCGGGAAGGCAATCTTGCCGACCTGATTGCAGTGAATCTGGACCAGCCCCATCTGATGGCAACGGGCAGCATTGTCAATTCCCTTGTGGAGAGCGCGGCCGGAGCCGACGTAAAGCATTCCATCATTCATGGTAAGCTTGTGATGAAGGACCGGCAGCTGTTGACCATTGACGAGGAGAAGGTGCTGGCTGAGGCAAAGGCCGTCATGGGAGGCCATGGGTTCTTTACAAAGCAGGACGCCTACTGCGGCTGATTTACCGCGTCCAGCGCTGCCTGGGCTGTCCTGGCAGCTTCATCCAGGGCATCCCTGGCAGGAATGTTCTCTATCTCCACCTTATCGGCGGCAATGGCCAGGGCGTCAAAGATTTTGCCGCCCGTGGGGTCTACCGGGTCAGGGGAAGCGTGCATGGCCTGGGATATGGGGACCAGGGCATGGGGATTGTGTTCAGTGTAGGATTGATACTCAGGGATTCCCAGGGTGCTCTTTCGGACCGGGATGTAGCCGGTGGCCATGGACCACTTCGCCTGCTGGGATGCGTCTGCGAAATACCGGATGAACTGGTAAGCGCCGTCCACTGTCTTATCCTTGCCCGTATCAATCATCACCAGCTGCAGTACCCTGGCCACAGGCGCTGATCCATGCTTGCCGAAGCCGGGCTGTTCCATGGCGCCTACCTTATGGAAATCCAGGTCAGCCTGGTCGCCGGAGGAACCGGTATAGCCGCCCGCCTTATCCTGAAGCACATCGCCCATTGTATCATACCAGTATTCCCAGCCCTGTCCGCCGTAGTGGACAGTCATGGTCTTATCTTCGTGGATCCATCCGCGGACAGCTTCCCAGGAATCAATCCAGGCATCCGTGTTGATGAGCACCTTTTTTCCATCTTCATCTATCATGGACCCGCCGTTACTTAAGGCCATGTCAATCAGGTTATCTTCACCCCACATGGGTTCCCATCCATAGGCTGTTCCGCCCGTACTCTCCTTAATGACCCTGGCTGCGTCGGCCAGACTTTCCCAGGTGTCCAGTTTATCCGGCTGGATCCCGGCCTTTTCAAAAAGGTCCCGGTTATAGTACATGACCTGGGTGGTGCCGTAAGCGGGCATGGCATACAGGCCCCCGTCACTGTCCAGGCACTGGCTGTAAAAAACAGGGATGAAGTCATCCTGGTGAAAGGATGTATCCTGCTGCGTATATCTGTCCATGGGAACCAGCAGGTCCTTCTGCATGAGGTTGCGTGATTTGTCAGAATCCAGCAGGGCAATGTCAGCGGCATTTTTCCCGGCAATCCCGGCCTGCAGCTTGGTGTAGGTCTCGTCATAATCCGCCTGCTGGATTCCCGTCACCTCGTATTCGTCCTGGGACTGGTTAAAGGCCTGGATGATGTCCCCCATCACGCCGGCGGCTGTCTTGCCGCCGGAATACCAGAATGTGATCTGTACTTTTCCGTCAACCGCCGCATCCCTTGCCTGACCCGGGGCATTGCAGCCCGTCATCATGGCGCAGCCAGTGGCCAGGAATACCGCGGTAAGGATTTTCTTCTTAAATCTGATACTGAATCTGAATGTTCTGTTCATTTGATGTTCCTCCTGTTATGTCTATATGAAATTGGCTGTACTGGTTACTGTGCAAAGCTGTGGTTTCTGTGCAAAGCTGTGGTTTCTGTGCAAAGCTGTAGTTTCTGTGCGAAGCTGTATCAGGCTCATCCCTTGCACCCAAAATCCGTGATTCCCCGGACAATCAGACGCCAGGCAGATATGAAAACCGCCAGCAGGGGGAGTACGGCAACGGTCCCTGCCGCCATCACAAGGGACCACTGGGTTCCGTATGCGCCTCCCTCATAGAGAAATCGCCTTAATCCCTGGGATATGAGGCTTAAATCCGGGGAATCCGTGATAAGGGACGGCCACATGTAGCTGTTATAGGTGTTGATGAATGACAAAAGGATGAAGGTCATAAAGGATGGCCGCGTCATGGGGACTATGATTCTTGTGAGGACGGAGAGATGTCCGGCCCCGTCCATCCTGGCCGCCTCAATGGTTTCCATGGGGACTGCCTCAAATGCCTGATGAAGCAGGAAAATGCCGAACACGCTGACTCCATTGGATAATATAAGGCCCTGATAGCTGTCTAAAAGCCCCATCCTGGATAAAATGATATAGCATGGAATGTAGGTGACGGCAGTGGGCACCATATAGGTAAACAGGACCAGCCGGAAAAGCATGTTCCTGCCTTTTACTTTCATGAAGGCTACTGCGTAGGTGAAAAGGGCGCAGCACACAAGCTGTATGGCAACCACTGCAAGGGATACAAAAAAGCTGTTTGCAAGGTATCGTGGAACCGGTGAATCAGCCAGGATGGAAAGGTAGTTCCCAAACTGGAGGACAGAAGGCAGGAAGGAAGCCGTGTCCATCACCTCCTCCCTGGTCTTGAGTGAACTGACAGCCATCCAGAGGAAGGGGAATGCCGTGACACAGCAGGTGAATCCCAATACAACATGGACAGCGGCGCGCCGGATGATCCGTGCCCATGGAATGACAGGCCTGGTCATGATTTTTCCTCCTTTTTCATCTTAAGCTGGATCAGGGCAAGGCTGATGCCGATAACCATGAGGATGACCACGGCCGCCGCCCCGCGGCCCATGTCAAACTGTTCAAATCCCAGCTGGTAATACAGATAGAGTAGCGTCCTGGTACTTCCTGCAGGTCCTCCCTGGGTCAGGATCTGGATCTGGTCATAGGCGCGCAGGGAATCCGCGGTCATGATCATCCCTATCATAAGGATGGCAGGACGCAGGATTGGAAGCGTGATATGTACAAAGCGGTTCAGGCTTCCTGCGCCGTCAACCGCGGCAGCTTCGTAAAGTTCCGTGGGAATCCTTGATAAGGCCCCGGCGAAAAGAAGCATCACATAACCAAGGTTTTTCCACACGGTTACAAGGGCAATGCTTGCCAATGCCGTTGAAGAACTGTGAAGCCAGGGAAGTCCGGTCATCCCCAATTGACGCAGCAGGGTATTGGCCAATCCGCTATCCGGTTCAAAAATCCAGGTCCATACAATGGACACGGCAACCGCTGGTGTAATCCAGGGAGAGAAGAGGATCAGGGAGTAGATGGTATGCCTCCCGGCGGAATAAACAAGCATCGCCAGCAGCAATCCAAGGCATGTGACAGGGATTACGGTTTCCAGGGCAAACAAAAGCGTATGGATGAGCGCATCCTGGAAGGATTTGTCCTTAAACAGCGAGCTGTAATTGCTAAATCCTGTCATGTGGAAGTCCGAAGTCATGTAATCCCAGTCAGTGAAGCTGATTCCTATGGATGCAATGATGGGAATCACCCAGAACAGAACAAGGAATATGAGGGCCGGAGCCGTAAACACGGTAAATATAAGCCTTGGCTTTAATTGTTTCTGGAGATAGAATGGGTGCATATATGATTCCTCCTGAATTTTGCGTTCAAAAATATATAAAATAGTAAAATATTGAACACGTGAAATGATAGCACTTAATCCATATATTGTCAATATATTGTTCATTTTATTTGAAAACAGTTAAAAAATGAAAGCGATAGATGCAAATAACCATCCTATGGCAGGATGGTTGCATTACAAAAGATAAATTAAAAGCTGTTCATATCCTGTTCAGGTGGATAAGACGTAGAAGGGGTTCTGTATTTATACCCGTGTATTTGCTATAATAGGGAAGAAAGGGACATTGCGCACCATTTGACAGATAGGAGGACACAATGATATACTTCACTTCAGACCTGCATTTTTATCATGATAATATCATAAAGCACACCAACCGCCCATACCGGGGTTTTGAGGAAATGAACCATATGAAGAGAATAAGGGTATTATATATAAAAGCGTTGTCCGCGGTTTTACCGGCGGCCGTGTTTTTTCTTACAGGATGTCTTCAAAAACCTCAGTACAGGGAAGAGACATATGTCCTTGAGCAGGAACATGCCATCACTTTCACGGATGGTGGCACAGCAGATCTGTGGCGGGCAGTGCACAGCCCATATTCCTGTTACAGGCTTACAGATGGGACTGTCCTTCTCACGGTCCATGACGTTGCCGGGCCGGACCATGTTTATGTGGGCGGGATTGACGGCTTTGATGACTTGAACCGGACCGCGCAGGATTCTATAAGGGCATACTATGAAGAACAGGGACTGCTGTATGATATCCATAGAGAACTGGAGGATGCTTACAGTGAATACAGGATGTGCAGGGATAATGGAACAGGCTATGAGGTGCGGTACATAAGCCAGGACATCTCACCCACGGCCTCCAATGACACCATCATATGTTTCCTCACAACGGTATCCCTTCCCATGACCGGAGCAGCCATGCAGGAAATCCGGCTGGGCGCTGTATTTGACAGGGAGACAGGAAGGGCGCTGAGCAACTGGGAATTATTTAATCTGCCGGAGGCAGAGGCCAGACAATGGCTGTTAAAGGCCGCTGATATCAATGACCCCGGACTTCTTTCTGAAATGGAAGCAGCCATGAAGCCTGAGCATATCATTGTGTTTCCGGATAATCTGGAGGTAGGTTTTCCGCAGGGGACATTGGAGGGTGAGGAATACAGTTATCTGATTGGTCTTGATTATGATAAGGAGCTGAAAGCCGTCCTCCAGCCCTGGGCTGTCCCTGATTCCAGGTAAGATGGCAAAATAATAGGAAATTCTGGGATAATGACTGTTTCTGAACTGTATTTCCGGACATGTTTTTGATATAATAGAAGAAAATGTTTTTGAGGATGTATTGCTTCTAAATATTAACAAGGGAGGGACACTGCCATGTTTTTAGTTGTTAAGCGGGACGGAGAGACCGTGGAGTTCCAGCTGGAGAAGATATCTTCAGCCATAAAGAAGGCATTTAAGGCAACAGGGAAGTCCTATACGGATGACATCATTGACCTGCTGTCCATAAGGGTAACCTCTGATTTCCAGAGGAAGATGCGGGATGGCCGGATATCGGTAGAAGACATCCAGGACAGTGTGGAGAAAGTATTGGAGGAATCAGGGTACACGGATGTGGCCAAGGCATATATCCTGTACAGGAAACAGCGCGAGAAAATCAGGAACCTGGAAAAGACCACACTGGATTACAAGGACGTGGTGGATAATTATGTAAAGGTAGAGGACTGGCGGGTAAAGGAGAATTCCACCATCACATATTCCGTGGGCGGGCTGATACTTAATAATTCCGGCGCAGTGACAGCCAATTACTGGCTGACAGAGATATATGACAAAGAGATTGCGGATGCGCATCTGAACGGGGATATCCATATCCACGATCTGTCCATGCTGACCAGCTACAGCTGCGGCTGGTCCTTAAAAAAGCTTCTGATGGACGGTTTAGGCGGCATCACAGGGAAGATTACGGCCTCCCCGGCAAAGCATCTGGCAACCCTCTGCAACCAGATGGTCAATTTCCTTGGAATCATGCAGAATGAATGGGCGGCCTCCCAGTCATTTTCCTCCTTTGATACATATCTGGCTCCTTTTGTGAAGGCGGACAGCCTGTCATATGATAAGGTTAAAAAGTGCATGGAGGCATTTGTGTTCGGTGTGAATACCCCCAGCAGATGGGGGACCCAGGCGCCGTTTTCACACATTTCCATGGATTTTAAGGTGCCAAAGGACATGGCCGGGGAAAAGGCCATTGTTGGTGGAAAGATGATGGAATTTACATATGGGGAGTGCCAGAAGGAGATGGACATGGTGAACCGTGCCTTCCTGGAAACCATGCTGGAAGGCGATGCCAATGGACAGGGGTTCCAGTATCCAATCCCATCTTACGGGATGGCTGAGGATTTTGACTGGTCGGACACGGAACAGAACCGCCTTTTATTCTCGCTGGCATCCCGTCATGGAACCCCGTATTTTATCAACTATGTAAGGGGCGGGGCTGTACAGGGGGAAGACCGGGTTACCTATGGGGATGACCGCCAGGATTTACATGTGCTGCACAGAAAGGCCGGCGGCTTCTTTGGATATGGCGAGCACACAGGCGCCATCGGCGTTGTGACAATCAACCTTCCAAGGATTGCGTACCAGTCAAAGGATGAGACGGAATTTTATAAGAACCTGGATTATATGATGGATCTGTCCGCGCGTTCCCTGGATATTAAACGGAAGGTAATCAGCAACCTGTTAAAGGGAGGGCTTTACCCCTATACCGCCTGCTATCTGGATGATTTTTCCCACCATTTTTCATCCATCGGTGTCATCGGCATGAATGAGGCCGGATTAAATGCCTCATGGCTGAAGGCAGGCATGGAAGCGGAACAGACAAGGCAATTCGCGGTGGCTGTCCTGAACCACATGCGTGAAAAACTGGTGGAATACCAGCTGGAGTATGGTACCCTTTATGGATTGGAGGCAACACCGGCGGAATCAGCCACTTTCCGTTTTGCAAGGCTTGACAGGGAACGGTTCCCTGAACTTAAGACAGCCGGCAGGGAAGGGGATGCGCCGTACTATACGAACAGTACCAAGCTTCCTGCGGATTACAGCATATCCCTTGATGATGCGCTGGGTAACCAGGACGCGGTGCAGCCTCTTTATACTACAGGGACTGTTTTCCATGTGTATGTGGAACAGGAACTGGAGGACTGGAGAAGTGCAAGGGATGTGCTCCACAAGATCATCACGGAACATGATATCCCCTGCTGTACCTTATCCCCGGTCTATTCCATCTGTCCTTCCTGCGGCTATCTGCGCGGAAGCCAGGAGGTGTGTCCGAAGTGTGGGGCTGCCGCGGATATCTACAGCCGGATTGCCGGATATTACAGGCCGGTGCATGACTGGAATGACGGCAAGGCCCAGGAATTTAAAAACAGGATTATGTTCCATATCTGAACATGCCCGGACAGAAGGGGGTAACAAATATGATACAGTCAGGGGAGGCTGCAAGAACCGTAAAACGGTTTTTTGATGCGTATCTGAACCAGAGGGATATTGGGAATACGCTTGGGTGCCTGACCGAGGGGATACACTGGGTGGGAACCGGGAAGTCGGAGATGGTGTATGGCCGCAGCCAGGCAGAAGAGGCGCTTCAGGCGGAATTTTCCCAAGCTCCGGAATCCTGCAGGATTGAATATGAGAGCGTTGAGGAGGCATATGGGACGGATGATTGCTCCCTGGTACTTCTCACTGCCACGGTATATCCGGGGACGCCATCCGGCACGGCCATGTGGTTCAGGGTGTCTGCTGCCTGTGTCGAGGATAGGGATGGTATATGCCGCATTGCATCCATCCACGCATCCACCCCTGACAGCCGGCAGGAGGAAGGCAGTTTCTTTCCGTCATCCGGTCTGAGTCGGTCCGAGATGGAGGCCCGTCTGGGAGCCAAAGCCCTAGATATCCTGGGAAAGAATATTCCGGGCGGAATGATGGGAGGATATCTGGAACCGGATTTTCCTTTATATTATGTCAATGATTTCATGCTTTCCTATCTGGGATATACATATGAGGAATTCGTGAAGGCAATTGAAGGGAAAGTGATTAACTGCATGCATCCGGATGACCGGAAACAGGTGGATGACCTGGTGACAGGGGCCTTTGAGAAAGGCACTGACTACGAGGTGCAATACAGGATGAGGAAAAAGGACGGCAGTTATATCTGGGTCAATGATGTGGGGAAAAAGGGATGGTCTGAGGATGGACAGGAGGTCTGTATCAGTGTTATCCGGGATATTTCCGAGGAAGTGGAATCCAGGATACGCCTGGAAAAGCAGGCCAGGGAACAGGAACAGCTGGCAGACCAGTACAATCACCTGCTGCAGTCCGTGCTCTGCGGCATCGTGCAGTATCATCCAACCAGCCAGGGTGTGGTGTTCAGGAATGCCAACAGGGAAGCAATCCGTATCTTCGGATATACTGAGGAAGAGTTCTGGGCCAGGAAGTACTGGCGGATGGATAACCTGGTTGCAGAAGAGGACCGGGATTATATTGGGGATGTGTTTGCAAAGCTTAGTAAACCGGGAGATAAGGCCAGCTATGAATACCGGCTGCGCCGGCAGGACGGCAGTCCATGCTGGATCATCGGCAGCGCCGAGGTACTGTCAGACAGCAGCAACCAGGCATACATCCAAAGTGTGTATCTGGACATTAATGAGAGCAAAAAGGCAGAGCAGCGCAATCAGCGTCTCACAGACCAGCTGGAGGCCAGCGATAAGGTGCTTCATATGGCATTGGAGCATACTACAACCAGTGAATTTTATTATTATCCGGATACCAGGGAATGTATGGTGCCGGCCAGGACCAGTGAACTGTATTGCTGCCAGGAACATTACGACAACCTGCCCTACAGCTTTGCCATGGAACGGGTGGATGAACCGTTCCGGCCTGCTTTTTATGAGATGTATGAGCGCATCCATCATGGTGAGCGCACCGCAAGCTGCGAATTCAGGGGGCGCAACCAGGCGTTCTGGTGCAGGCAGACCTTGTCTGTCATCCTGCGCAATGATGATGGCTCCCCCAGGCTTGTCATCGGCATTGTGGAAAACATCACACGGCAGAAAACAGCGGAGGAGGCGCTTGTAAAGGCAAGGACACGGGACAGCCTTACGGGCCTTTATAACAGGGAAAGCGGTATCCGTCTGGTGCAGGAATGCATGGCGGACAGGGGACCGGGGGAACATGGGGTCCTGATGCTTCTGGACATGGATGGATTTGAGGACGTGAACCAGAAGGAGGGCAGGATTTTTGGGGATGTGGTACTCCAGGAAGTCGCTGATATCCTCCGGGCGGAAGCTGGCAAGGACAGTATCCCGGTCCGGCTTGGCGGGGACGAATTCATGCTTTATGTGAAAAACAGCAACAAGGCACAGGCAACGGTCATAGGTCCCAGGATTGCAGGCCAGGTACAGAATGTTTTTGTGAATATGGAAAAGGATATACATGTCTCAGTCAGCATCGGGATGTGCAGCACCGAGGTGACAGAGGAATATAATGCCCTTTACCGCTGTGCGGAGAGCACGCTCAAATACGTTAAGGAGAATGGAAAAGGCCGGGCGGCCTGTTATCTGGACACTTCCAATGAACTGGGAGTGTTCCTGACACAGCTCTATACGGAAGAGCATCCTCTCAATGCAATCGAGATGGAGACATCACATCTGGATGACGACCTGGTATCCTTTGCGCTGGACCTTCTCGGCAAGTCCAAAAACCTGGATGACGCTGTGTTCCTGCTGCTTTCCAGAATCGGCAAGAAGTACTGCCTGGACCGGGTATCCATTATTGAAGCCAGCCAGGCCTATCTGTCCTACCGCTTTTCCTATCAGTGGGCGCGCAACCGGGCGGACCTTCAGCTGGGACAGGATTTCTATGCCTCCAAGGAGGATTTTGATATCTGCTCCAATATGTATGATGAGGATGGCCTGGCTGACCATAATGTCCGGGACGGAATCTCACGGATTGCATCATGCCTCCATGCAGGTATCTGGAACTATGGGGAGTATGTGGGTTCCATGAGCTTTGAGGTGGATGAGCCGGATTATCAGTGGTCACAGGAACAGCGCAAACTCTTAAAGGAACTGGTCAGGATTGTCCCATCCTTTGTCATGAAATCCAAAGCAGATGCGGTCAGCAAGGCCAAGACGGATTTCCTTTCCCGTATGAGCCACGAGATAAGGACACCCATGAACGCCATCAGCGGCATGACCACCATTGCCAAAAATGTCCTGGATGACAGGGAGAAAACACTGGACTGCCTGGAGAAGATTGAATCAGCCAACACCTATCTGCTGGACCTGATTAATGACATACTGGATATGTCCCGCATTGAGAGCGGTAAAATGGAACTGAGCACCAGCCCCATGGACCTTAGGCAGCAGATAGACGGGCTGGAAGCCCTGTTCCGTACACAGGCAGAGGAAAAGCACCTGGATATGAGGTTTGAGAACAGATACAGCAGTACCAGGCTGCTCATTGCAGATGGACTGCGGCTGAACCAGGTGCTGATCAACATTATTGGGAATGCGGTTAAATTCACGGAGCAGGGCGGCATCACGGTAAAAGTGGAGCAGCTGGAGGAGTCGCCCAGGGCAGTCCTTAGGTTTTCCGTTGCCGATACTGGAATCGGAATAGAACCGTCAGCCCTGGACCGTATCTTTAACGCCTTCGAACAGGCGGAGGCAGGAACAGCGGCCAGCTATGGGGGAACCGGCCTTGGACTGTCCATTGCCAGCCGCCTGGTGCAGATGATGGGCGGTACCCTGGAAGTGAGCAGCCAGATAGGAAAAGGCTCTGAATTTTTCTTTACACTGGGCTTTGATTATGCCCAGGAAGCCATATCCGATATACCGCAGGACGAAGCCGCCCCCCTGCCTGATTTCCATGGACGCCGTATCCTGCTGGCAGAGGACAACGAAATCAACCGGGAGATTGCACAGAGCATCCTTGAAATGAACGGATTTTCCGTAACCTGCGCCGTTGACGGACGCGAGGCCCTGGATTGCTTCTGCGGCAGTGGGCCAGGGGAATTTGATGCCATACTGATGGATATCCGCATGCCTGTCATGGATGGCCTGGAGGCTGCCAGACAGATACGTACTTCGGGAAAGCCGGATTCCAGGACCATTCCCATAATAGCCCTTACTGCCAATGCATTTGATGAGGACACGAAGAAATCCATTGAAAGCGGTATGGACGGGCACCTGTCAAAGCCAATCCAGGTAGGACTTATGATGGAACTTTTGGGGAAATGCATTGCGAATCATACGGAAAAGAAAAAACATTAAGATGCATAGGGTTAAAGGATACGGATACAGTCAAGGAAATGATTGGAAATATGGAATAAAGCGGGAAAGGAAAATATGGCTTGGACTTGAAATCATGCATACTTTCTGACAGGATACAAAAACTATCACCAGACAGGAGGTATCATTATGGCAAAAGCAGGTATGAGACGGCCAAGTCCCTATGACCCGGATAACCATGGGACAGAAAACCATCACAAGATGAATCATCCGAAAAATGAACAGGCACAGGTGCCGGAGATTCAGGGCGCGGCAAAAAACGGGAATGCCAAGGCAGGCCCCATCAATGCCCCCAACTGGGCAAGGGATGATTATAAGACAGGCGATAAGTATAATTAAGGTTTTCATTCTATGCAATGAAACAAAAAAACAGACAGCCCCATGACACTGGTATTGATTCTGATAACGGGTTATGGGGTGATTCTTATAATATGACCATAGGTGGGGGAAACCTTCCAGCCGGAATATTTGAAGAGGGTCCATGCGATTATATGGGCAGACGTGATGGACCGGAGCGGCCGGAATAGGGGCGGTAAACATAAATTATTGTTTAAATTCCGGCTGTCGAATTGCAAAAGTCAGGTAATTATGGTAATATATAGTTAAAATTCAGAAGAAGGAAGGTACTGGTTATGGATAAGGAAGTATTAAGTTTTGTTGTAGAAAAGACTAACGAGTTAATAAACGCAGCATCCTGCAACAGCGAGACAAAGGCAGCCGCAGAGGCATGGCTGGCAGCGGTGGGAACTGACGGCGAGGCGGAAGCAACCAAAACATATGTGAAGGAACTGGAAGCAGACATCATGCCGATTGATGGTTTAATCGGATTTGCGGAGTCGGATGCCGGAGCACAGGTATTTGGAGCGGACCACGCCAGGGTTGTGGCTGCCCATGCCAAGGAAATCAAGGCTGCAGGGGCGAAATATTGTGATTGCCCGGCCTGCGCGGCAGTAGAGGCAATCCTTAATAAAAAGGAAAGCATCCTCGGATAGAAGCAGCTGAATAACAGGAACATTACATAGGGCATCAGTCATATTAATGATTGGTGCCTTTTCTTTATCGCATAATCCGGTAGGTGGGTTAAAGACATGGGCGCAGGAATAGGATTCATAATATTGATATTTCAGCCATGTTTTGCTATACTAAGTGCTATATATGCATATGAACAAGGACGTACATGGGCGACAGCCGGTTTGAAGCACAAGTATATACAAAGCATCATTTCTTTGCGAAAGAGTTGGAATAAGATGAATAAGACACATATATTTGAGATTATGAATGGGAATTTTATAGCAGGGGCTAATCCGAGATTAGAGCGCCATGTGCGAAATGAATTTACTGAGAGTTCTGACTGCCTGGAGGCGTATAACAAAATATACGAAGCGCGGGTACGTATGGGGAAACGGCTGGGGACCGGAGAGGAAGACCCGGATATAATGGATATTGTTGATGGTGCTGAATCAAAGATACAGTATATCTGTTTAAAGATGTATGATTACGGTGCCGGACTCCTGGCCATGACCGGTGGCGGTCAAGAGTTCCAACTGATACAGATAATTGAGAAAGAGTGGATGGACGCGGACCTTCATGCAGGAAAAAACATTGGACATGCCATGGCCCGGCTTGAGGAGCGGATGGGTACAGACAGCACGGATCCGGATATACGGATCCTGGTTGAAGGCTATGAATACATAGCCCGCCGCATGGGAGTGAAGATGTATGGATATGGCGCATATTTTACAGGCCGTGTCAATACAGCCCCGGATGTCCCGGACTATTATGAAAATGCAGAAATTGTTGATAAAGACAGATTTAATTGACGATTAATTTCCGAAGATATGGTAAAATCAACATAGCAGGACACAATTGCTTTAAAAAACGATTTGGAGGGGAAGGACATGTCAAAAAGTTCAGGGATTTTACGTATCTGCGAAGAAAAGGGAATCAAGATGATTGATTTCAAGATGACGGATTTAAGCGGCCGCTGGAGGCACATCACCATTCCGGTTGAAAGGTTTGATGATGGGATTTTTACACAGGGCATTGGTTTTGACGGTTCCAATTATGGGTATGCCCCAGTGGAAAAAAGTGATATGGTATTCATACCCAATCCGGAAACTGCTGTGGTGGATCCGTTTACAGAGATTCCCACACTGACCATGTGCGGGGATGTCTGTGTCATTGGAAAGGAAAACAGGCCCTTTGACCAGTATCCCAGGAATGTAAGCTTAAGGGCCATTGAATACATGAAGGAACAGGGGATTGCGGACCAGATGCTCATTGGGCCGGAATTTGAATTCCATCTGTTTGACAATGTGAGCTTTATGGTGGAACCGCAGCGCATGGCATTTTCAGTGGATACCAGGCAGGCTGCCTGGAACAGCGGACGTGAGAGCACTGACAACAAAGGTTTCCAGGTCCCTGGCGGAGGGGGATACCACATTGCCGCCCCTCAGGATGTGGCGTATAATTTAAGAAGCAGGATGTGCATGATGCTTCAGGACTGGGGCGTGGATGTGAAGTACCATCACCACGAAGTGGGCGGTTCGGGTCAGATGGAGATAGAGGTGGAACTGGGCGACATGGTGGACATGGCTGATAAGACCATGATTGTCAAATACGTTGTCCATAATGCTGCGGTCCAGGATGGAAGGACATGTACCTTCATGCCCAAGCCCATTTACAAAGAGGCCGGCAATGGAATGCATGTCCATATGCTTCTGATGAAGGATGGGGAGCCGGTTTTCTATGACGAGGATGGTTATTCCGGACTGAGTAAAACAGCCCACTATTTTATAGGCGGCCTGTTAAAGCACGTGGCGTCCCTGTGTGCATTTACAAACCCGTCCACCAATTCCTTCAAGCGCCTTGTGCCTGGATATGAAGCGCCGGTAACCATCGGATATGCCACATCCAACCGGAGCGCCGTCATCCGGATTCCGGCCTATGCAAAGACGCCGAAGGCAAAACGCTTCGAACTGAGGAACCCTGATGCAACAGCCAATCCATACTATGCTTATGCGGCAATCCTCATGGCCGGCCTTGACGGGATTAAGAACAGGATTGACCCTGCAGAACATGGGTGGGGACCTTTTGACTGTAATCTCTATGAACTTCCGGATGAGGAGAAGGCAAAGATCCAGTCCCTGCCAAAAAGCCTGGATGAGGCCCTGGATGCCCTGGAGGCAGACCATGGTTATCTGACCGCGGGCGGGGTGTTCCCGGAACGGCTGATTGAAGTATGGCTTAAAAAGAAACGGGAAGAGAGCCGCGAGATGTCACAGATTCCCCATCCGGCAGAGTTCCAGCGTTATTATGACCTGTGATGATTTACATCAGATAGGATTCACACCGGATGGTGCTTCGTGCCTCACAACGTATATGCGCTGTGGGGCACAATCTGTCTTATAACCCTGCGTTTGCCAAGTGGGCGGATTCTTTTCTTGTAACCCTGCGTTTAACAAGTGGGCGGATTCTTTTCTTGATTCAGCGGAGAGGACAAAATGATTGAAGTTTATCACATTGAAGATGATAAGGCGATTGCACATGCGGTCAAAGAATATCTTGAGCAGCACAATTGCCGGGTTTCGGTTTTTACAACAATGGAAGAGGCCAGGCAGGCCATGGTACGCCAGGTTCCTGCAATGGTGCTGGTGGACTGGAACATGCCGGATGGACAGGGGGACATGCTGTGCAGATGGATCCGATTAAGGTGGAGGGAGCTTCCTGTTATTTTCCTCACTGTACGCGGCGAATCCCATGATATGGTATCGGGTTTCAGGAACGGGGCTGATGATTATGTGGTGAAACCATTTGAACTGGAGGTCCTGTATTCACGTATCTGCGCATTGCTGCGCAGGGCAGGATATGTATCTGGGCAGTATCTTACCTGTGACGGTATCACACTGGACACGAGCGGAATGAGGGTATTCTGCGGGAATGAGGAAGTCACCTTAAGCCAGCCGGAATATCAGGTGCTGCTGGTCTTATTGCAGAATAAAGGCAGGACCGTTCCCAGGGAAATGCTTTTAGAACAGGTATGGGACAGCAACGGGAATTATGTGAATAACAATACGCTTACGGTTACCATCAAGCGCCTGCGCGGGAAGCTGCACCAGCCCTCCTGCCTTAAGACTATCCGCAGCTTTGGCTACCGTATGGAGGACTCCGTATGATTGGACAGAAGAATATGGGAATACTGCTGGGGGTTATGCTGGCAGCCTGCCTGCTGGCATCGTCCGTTACAGCCGCAGTCATGACAGGGCTGAATAACCGGACACAGTTCCAGCTGCTGGGCAGTGTGTGTCAGGGAATCCTTAAAGAAAATCCAGATTTAGAACAGACCCTGTTTCCTGTTTTAAAAAGAATTAAAAACAAGCAAGCATTGGGTGAGGAAGACAATGTGCTTTTGGCATATGGCTACCGGGAGTCTGACTTTCTGAAACACACATCCGGATACAGCATCCTTCCTGCAACGGCGGGCTTTGGCATTGGGGCGCTGCTGCTTTTTACCGTTTTCTGGTACTGGCGCAGAAAGGAGGCCATGCGCATAAAAGAGCTGACAGAATACCTTGAAAAAGTGGACACAGGAAGCCCGGGCCTTCTCCTGACAACCAAAGAAGACGGTTTCTCACAGCTGCAGGATGGGATATACAAGACCGTTACCATGCTGTATCAGACGAGGGAGGCTGCCGTAACAGCAAAAAAAGGGTTTGCGGAAAACCTGTCCAACATTGCCCACCAGATTAAAACACCTATAACGGCCATTTCCCTGTGCGCACAGATGATGGAAATACATCCATCCCAGGATTACCTGGCACAGGTGCATAAGCAGCTGGGACGGCTGACCCATCTGGAGGAGGCATTGCTTCTCCTGTCACGTCTTGACGCAGGAACCCTTCCCTTGAAAACAGAAGCAGTGGATGTCTATACTGTGGTGAGCCTAGCCGCTGACAATTTACAGGAAATGTTCGATGCCGCCGGACTGTCTGTTGATATCCCTGAAATGGGGGAAATGGAGATAATGGCTGACCTGGACTGGACCATGGAAGCATTGATGAATCTTTTCAAAAACTGTGCGGAATATACGCCGCCAGGGGGAACGGTCCATTGCGCCTGTTCCCAAAACCCGCTTTACACGGAAATCATCCTATGGGATGAAGGTAAAGGATTTGATAAGGAAGATATCCCCCATCTGTTTGAACGATTTTACAGAGGGAAGAATGCGGCGGACAATGGAACCGGCATCGGCCTCTCCCTTTCCAGGGAAATCATTGAACGCCAGAATGGCACAATCCGGGCCGTCAATCAACCAGGCAGAGGCGGAACCTTTGAAATCCGGTTTTACAGTCACTAAGCAGTCACTTTGGCCTGTTATAATGAAAGCAAAGTTAATATAACAGGGAAAGGAGCAGAAAGCTTGGAAATTTTAAAATGTGAGGATTTAAGTAAGGTATACGGTGCCAGGGATAACAAGGTCATTGCCCTGGATAAGATTAATCTTTCGGTCCAAAAGGGGGAATTTACTGCCATTGTGGGAGCGTCAGGTTCAGGAAAATCCACACTGCTGCATGTGATTGGAAGTGTGGACAAGCCCACTGAGGGGAGGGTCCTCATAGAGGGCAGGGATATTGCTGCCCTGAATCCCACCCAGTCAGCCATCTTCCGGCGCAGGAAGGTGGGACTGGTCTACCAGTTCTATAATCTGATTCCGACCCTGACGGTCCGGCAGAATATCCTGATACCGCTTCTGCTGGATAAAAAGAAGCCAAACCAGGAATATTTTGACCATATTGTAAAGTCTTTGGGCATTTCTGATAAACTGGAAGCCCTGCCGGGCCAGTTATCAGGAGGGCAGCAGCAGAGGACCGCCATTGCCCGGTCCCTGATTTACCGTCCGGCCCTGCTTCTGGCCGATGAACCAACAGGCAACCTGGACCGGAAGAATTCCAGGGAAATCATTGATATGCTGAAATTATCCAACCAAAGCTTAAACCAGACCATTCTGCTCATAACTCATGATGAGGCCATTGCTCTGGAAGCCAGCCGTGTCATAACCATAGAGGACGGACGTATCATAAGCGACCGGAAGCGGGGGTAAGGATATGTGGAGGGATTATTCAATCAGTTATATTAAGAAAAACCGGGCTTCCAGCATATCCATCATTGTGGCAGCCTTTATATCGGCCTTATTCCTTTCTTTTCTGTGCAGTCTGTTTTATGGTTTCTGGGTGTATGAGGTAGAAGGGATTGTTTTGGAGGAAGGGGACTGGCAGGGGCGTATTACGGGTATCATGGATGCGGACGATTTGACGATGATACAGAGCTTTGGTAATGTGAAAAAAGCCGTGGTCAATAAGGACTTGTCCAATGGACAGGAAACCGTTATTGATATTTATTTTGAGGACGCCAGAAGCATTTTCCAGGACATGCCCCTGATTGCAGACAGGCTGGAGGTTGAGGAGGATGCGGTATCCTACAATCTGCTGCTTTTATCCAGATACCTGATTCATGACCCAAAGGATGAATCACCGCCGCTTCTAATGACATTTTACCTGGTCATCCTGTTGATTGTTTCCTTTTCCCTGATCCTGATCATCCGCAATTCATTTGCAATGTCCATGAATGCGCGGATACACCAGCTTGGTATATTTTCCAGTGTGGGGGCCTCGCCAGGACAGATACGGACCTGCCTGATACAGGAGGCGGTGGTGCTCAGCCTGGCCCCCATTCTTTTTGGCAGCATTTTGGGAATCGCCCTCAGCTTTGGCGTGACCCAGGCAATTGAACTGATAGCGGCAGATATTCCAGGCAGGCATGAAGCTGGTTTCAGGTACCATCCCATGGTTTTCGGGGTCACAATCCTGTCCTCCTTTCTTACCGTACTGTGTTCTGCATGGCTTCCGGCAGGAAAACTGAGCAGAATGACACCATTGGAAGCCATCCGCAATACTGGTGAGTGGAAACTAAAAAAGGAAAAACATTCCCATATCCTGCGGTTCCTGTTTGGGATTGAAGGCGAACTGGCCGGGAATTCAATAAAGGCCAGGAGGAAGGCAATGTATACCTCAACGCTGTCCCTGACCCTTTCATTGCTGGGTTTTACGCTGACCTTGTGCTTTTTTACCCTTTCAGGCATCAGCACAGGATATACTTATTTTGAAAAGTATCAGTCAGTGTGGGATGTCATGGCCACTGTGGAAGATACGGACATAGAAGATTTCAGGATGACGCAGGAATGGAAGGAGCTGCAGGGGCTGGACCGTGTAAGGGACCTGGCCGTGTATCAGAGGCTGGAGGCTGCGGCCCGCATCCCTGAAACAGGGCAAAGCCGGGAACTGGCCGCCCTTGGGGGAATCGGCATGGTTGCGGGTCCTTTGGCTGTGAAAGCGGATGATGCATGGCTGGTGCAGGCGCCTGTAGTTGTGCTGGATGATGACAGCTTCATGGAATACTGCAGGCGGATTGGAGCATCACCACGGCTTGACGGAGCCATTGTCCTGAACCGTATATGGGACAGCCTGAACAGCAATTTCCGATATCCCAGATATATTCCTTATGTGGATGAACGCCTTGGGACGGTTGTTCTGCAGGAAGCCGGGGAGACAGGAGATGGAACAGGAAGGACGACACGGGAAGGAAACGGGAAAAATACAACCGTGGAAATCCCGGTCATTGCCTATACGCAGGAAGTTCCTGTTTTAAGGGAGGAGTATGACGGTCATGCATTTGTGCAGTTTGTCCCATTGTCTTTGTGGGGGGAGATATCCGGGAAAATAGGGGAAGTGAGGCAGGATACCAGTATACGGATACTGGCTGCAAAGGGGGCATCCCTGGCTGATATGGATGCGCTGGAGGGCGATGTATTGGAACTGCTTGGCAATAAGTATGGGATTGGGATTGAAAACCGTATCCAGGAGAAAATCACCAATGATTATATGATTTTCGGATATCAGCTGATTCTTGGCGGCCTTTGTTCCATCCTTGCGCTGATTGGAATCGCCAATGTGTTTTCCAATACCTTGGGCTTCCTGCGCCAGAGAAGACGGGAATTCGCCAGGTATATGTCCATAGGCATGACGCCGTCAGGAATACGCAGGCTGTTCTGCATCGAAGCATTGGTGATTGCAGGACGCCCGGTCCTCATTACCCTGCCGATTGCTGTGGCAGTGATGGGATACATGATAAAGGCCAGCTATTTAGACCCAATGGAATTCATGGCTGAAGCACCAATCATACCAATCCTTGTTTTCTGTCTGTCCATCTTTGGTTTTGTTGCACTGGCCTATTATCTTGGTGGGAGAAAGGTGCTGCGGTGCAATCTGTCCAATGCCCTGCGGGATGATACGCTGGAGTGATTTCCGGTTTCATGTTTTGGGATTTTATGGTATAGTGACAGGGGGCAGTGGACCTGTCCTCCTTTACCCATATGCCCATGAATAACAGAAAAATACAGAGAAATGACAGAGAGGTAATGACTGGCAATGATAAACAGAGAAGATATGCTGGAACTGACAAGACGGATGACGCTTTCACGGACCTCCTTTACAAGGATAGCAGGATGCTATGTGGACAGGGATGGTGATTTTGACGGGAGCTTCAATACGAATTTCCTAAAGCTATCGGCAGCAGAGCGGACAAAGAAACTGAAGCTTGCAAAGGAAATCCCTTTTTCACCAACGAATGTAAACCTGAAGAAATATGAATTTACCCAGAGTATGCGCAAACCAGGCAGCATGTGGCAGCTGCTGATGGCAATGAACGAATGCGGTCTGAAAAACGATGCCTTGATGGACACTTTCTATGATGTTGTTATGGAAAAATACCGTACATCTTCAGATTATACCATCCTTGTTTTCCATGACCGGTATGATATCCCGGCAAAAGCTTCTGATAATGAAAGACTCTGGGAATCAGAAGAAGTGTTTGAATACATGATTTGCGCCATCTGCCCATTGACAGGGGAGTATGAGCCGGGGAAGCCGGAGTGCGGATTTTTATTCCCGGCCTTTACCGACAGGAGCGGGGATTTGAACCACATTGCGGTATTCCAGGCAGATACCGGACGGCCGCATGATGAAATATTAGAGGTGCTGGGGTTGATGGTTTGATGTCCGGGGTTAACGGAAGATGGTTGGAGGGCAGAGGAGAAGAGGGATGCTGGCAAATAAGGATAAGAAAGCAAATAAGAAAAAGACAAAAGATAAATATCTGTGTGCATTTTTCCTGGTTTATATGGTTGCATTGTTCCGCATTACTGTTTTCCGTTCAAACTTCAGCCTGTTTCATGTCATGGAGAACGGAACAATCAACCTGTCCTTGTTTCAGGACTATATTCCTTTCATCAGGCAGGGAAGATGGTTTCTGTTCCTGTACCTGTTTGTGGGCAATATTATCTGGTTTGTTCCATTTGGGAGCATGCTTCTGTTATCCGGTAAGGTGAAGGGAATCTGGAGTGCGGCATTATGCGGGTTATTACTATCCTTTATCATTGAAACATTGCAGTATATATTTGGGACGGGCGTGTCAGAACTGGATGATTTGGTATTAAATACAATGGGGGCTGGATTAGGGGCGGCAGTGGTACGGTTGTATCGGCATTACCAATGCCGTCTGGGACGGAAACGGGAAGTACCGCAAGCGTCAGCGGATCAGAATGGGGGTTAGGATGAAATACTTTGGTAATGGATTAAGTGAACTGCACAAAGAGTTGAATACAATTATCCGCAAAGCGGATAAATTGGAGGAGGCAAAGACACTGTTTTTTGAACTGCATTCCAAGCTGCATGTATCATCAATGACAGGGGCAGAACAGAATGAAACCGATAGTCTGCTTGGTGACCTTATGCCCAGCGAATACCGTATCATGCCAACCTCGAAAGATGAAACAATTGCATGGGTATTATGGCATATTGCAAGAATTGAAGATCTGACCATGGGAATTCTTGTTGACGGGGGAGGGCAGGTGTTTGACAGCAGATGGAAAAGACAGCTGAACGTCCACATTTCAGACACAGGTAATGCTTTGTCAGATGATGAAATCATGGAATTAAGTGCCGGGCTGGACATGAAAGAACTCATTGCATACCGGAATGCGGTTGGACAAAGGACACAGGATATTGTAAAGTCGCTTTCTGCAGACGATATGAAGCGCAGGGTTTCTGCCCAAGGACTTGAGGCTGTTAAACAGTCCAGCGGTGTGACGGACCAGGAAGAGTCATTGTGGCTTCTTGACTTTTGGGAAAAAAAGGACGTAGCAGGTCTGCTGCTAATGCCCCCGACACGCCATGTTATCCTGCACTTAAATGACTGCGGCAGGTGGAAACAGCATATCCGCGACAATAAGAAGTGCTTTCGCCGTGCGTAGCGCCAGATTTCATAAATGATATGGTAAAAACCATGTGTATCGGAAAATGGTTTAAGGTGCTTGGGCATAAATAGGGTATGTCTTTAACTATTCGCGAAACAACACTTTAACGAATAGTTAGTGGAAAATCTATGTTATCTATCAGATAATCTATCATTAAATCCATATTGAATAAAATTGAATAAAGGTGGTGTCTGTATGTCCGTTGCATCCTCTTCTGATGCTGGTTATGATGTTACTGCGCTACAGGAAATGCTGGATGATTACGAATGGCAGGTGATGCAGTCGGAATCATTGGATACGTCCGTTGATAATGCAAGTATCTATCAGACTGCACAGAACACGTCTGATATCGTACAGCTTCTTCTGTGCGCTGATTTCCTTCTCGCGCTGATTCTGGGTTGCCTGTTATGCTCTATATTCAGCCGTTTCTTAAGGGGTTGATGCTATGCGTTACAATGGTGATGATTTGTTGGTCCTTATGCTGGTTTCGGCCTTTGTGGTAATCACATTGGTCGGACTTATGAACAGGGGGGTTTTGATATGACGGTTGAAGGTCTGTTGATGATGTATGCCCCGTATGTAGGCGCTGGTTTCCTGTTTGGATGCCTACCCATGCTGGCAGGTTTGGGTGTCCAGGCGGTTATCAATATATTTAAAAAAATCTAATTAAAAAAGGAGAAAGAAATTATGACTATGAAAGAGAGATTTGAGGACAAGGTTTGTGTTGCACGTTGCGCGGTTGGTGGTATGGCGGTTGCCGCCCCTCTCCTGCTTGGCACGGTTACATCCTTTGCGGCTGACGAAGCCGCCGACCCATTACTGTCTGCGTGCACTTCCATTGCGTCCAGTGCGTCCGCCGCAATCAACGGTGTGATACCGATTGCTTTGCCGCTGGTCGGCGTGAGCCTGGTGATTACAATCGGACTTAAGGTGTTCAAGCGTATTGCTGGAAAGGCGTAATTAATCTGTATTGGGACAGTCGTCATAGGGATGGCTGTCCCAATCCATTTTGAAAGGGGTAATGATATGCTTGTTTTTAAGCGGTTTGTATGTGTTCTTCTCTCTCTCCTGTTGCTGTCCGTGTTCCCACTGACGGCCCTTGCGGCTCCTGCTGTCCCCACGGTTGCTGAATATGTTTTCAGCACCCTTCTGTCGGCGAATGGGCTTGACGTGCCTTTGACGTCAGTTAATTCCTGGCTTGGTAAGTGGTCGGATTATAACGACTATCTCGAACAGGGGGAACGGGGGGAACTTGGCAGTTACAGCCAGTACCTGTATGACCTGTCCCATAATGCTGAAACGGAAGCCCTGAAGCAGAAAGCAATTGAGAACGCAGGCACCCTTACGGACTGGATGCAACTTGACTGGTCTGGTTCCGGCGGCAAGGAAGTCCCGCTTGGCAAGGGTATCCTGAATGGCTGGTATGATGGTGTCAGGGGGACTGCCGCTGATGTTACAGCGAGTATACAGGGGTATCTTAAGACATTCTCGTCTTATGGCACGGATGCATTGGATTATATCAAGATGTTTACTCCGTTCCAGGAAATTGCCCTTAAGGGTAAACCCGGTCCTGGTCAATATCAGGCTGTCCTTGGTTCCTACCAGACTCCCTATAATGACAGTAACGTGACATGGGTATATAACTATTATTATCCTGTGGATTTCTCTCCGCTCCATAAACCCTATGCCTATCTTGAGTCTTATGATTCTGCCCAGGGCAGATGGTTGTTGCGCGCCCGGTATATATACGGTATCGCCCCGTATATCGGTGAATCCCGTTCCATGCAGGTTTTTACTTGGTTTTACTCCTATAAGCGGACGAACGGTATTGTATCCAACGACACAAGACAGTATACGAATGACGGGGCCTTTTATCTCCCATCTGAAGCAATTCACAAACTTCCATTTCCTGTCTTTGCGAACAAGGCCGCCGCTGATTCATATGTTGCTGACCAGTCTATGCAGGATGTATATAACAAGGTAGGCCAGGGGCTTCCTGTGTCCAATGTCAACCAACAGGCGCAGACCACGGAAGTCAAGGTTGTGCCATCCGTTATAACCTTACCTCAGTCTGGGGTGGATGCCGCTGAACTGCTGGAACGTCTGGATGATGCCATGGATAGGATTGACGAGTTGGAAGCCGCACTCAAGGAAGCTGGCTTAGTGATTGGCTGGGGGAATGATGTTGTACTGCCTACGGAATCGGCAACGACCGGGGAAGGTGAGGACACGGAAACCAAGGCGACCCTTGCGGCTATCCTTGCGAAGGTCGAAGCCATCCCCATGGCGATTGAAGCCATGTTCGATAAGAAGCTTGAACCTGAGGACAGTGACAAGGACTTAGAGGACATGAAGATGCCGTCATCCATTGCCGATAAGTTCCCGTTCTGTATCCCGTTTGACGTGATATATCTGGTCAAGGCAATGAATGCATCAGTCGAAGTACCACACTTTGAACTGCCCTTTGAGATACACTATCAATCGTTTGATTATGCGCATACCTTTGTGGTCGATATGTCTGATTGGGATGCCGCTGTTAAGATACTTAGGACTATGCTCGACCTGTTGTTTATTGCTGGTCTGATATCCGTCACGCGTGACATGATAAGGGGGTAGGATGATATGTCAGTTGTATTTAAGGCGTTAAGCTATATGATGTCGATAGCCATTGATTTACTGCCTGATTCCCCGTTCCGGGGATTCATTGACAGCATTGCATCGATACCGTATATAAGCTTCTTCAACTACTTCGTGCCAGTGAGTGATTTCATTGCAATCCTCACTGCATGGGGGACTGCAATCGGTCTGTATTATGTTGTCAGTGCCATCCTGCGCACGGTCAATGCGATTGATTAAGGGGGTGTGTCTGTGTGATTGTGTTATATTCCGGCACGCCCGGTAGCGGTAAGTCCCTGGACACTGCCAGGACCATCTATAACTGGTGTAGGCGTGGCGCGCCTATCATCTGTAACTTCCCGCTCAACGAGGATAACATCCGTGTCAGGCGCAGGAAGGATATCCATTTTGTTCCAAACGGTGAGCTTAATCCGGATGAATTGGTGGCCTTTTCCAGGACATACTTTTCAGGCCGTCCATGCAGGGAGGACAGCATCCTCCTGGTGATTGACGAGGCCCAGTTATTGTTCAATGCACGTGACTGGTCTGCCAAGGGCCGTGACCGCTGGAACTGGTTCTTTACCATGCACCGTCACTTCGGTTTCTTTATCATCCTGTGCGCCCAGTTTGACCGGATGCTGGATAGGCAGGTACGGGGATTGATAGAGTACGAATACATCCATCGGAAGGTCAACAACATGGGGCTGAAGGGTATATTCCTGTCCTGTCTCCTGCTCTCCCCTACTAACCTTTTCATCAAGGTCAAGGTCTGGTATCCCATGAAAGAGAAGGTCGGCAGTGAGTTCTTCCAGTGCAGGAAAAGGTACTACAGTATCTATGATACGTTTGCCCTGCTGGACAGGGCGGACAGGCGCGAGGAAGGGGGCGTGGGGGCCACGCCGAGCGACTGCCCGGTCTGCCCGGATGGCGCGACCGAACCGCAGGGACTGGCTGTGCTTCCCCCTCCTTGTGATGATGCCCCAATATCAGTCTGATTCATCCTTCATACTCCTGTACATGGCCCTTATGATGATTAATAATATGAGGATTGCGCACACGTGGGCTGTGTATTCCCACATCAGTACTGCATAGATAATCCGTAAAAAAATCGTCAAAAATATACCCCCCCCCCTGCTACTGTATGGAATTGCTGGAGGGGGATGATTATTATTGTATGTTTATGTTACCGTTTATATCTCCTACTACCACGCCTTTGTTATTATCGCCAATGACCACTCCGTTGCTGTTCTGGACATGGATACCCTGCTTCTCTCCTGCCCTCTCCATGTCCCTTGTTATCAGGTCATTGACGTAGGCGTTCAGGGACTTATATCCTTTCGCTCTCCAGTGCGTTTCTATTACTGCTTTCTGGCCTTTTGGTACGTTAAATATGCATCGGTCATAATTTTCTTTTGCGTATTGATTATCATACTTTTGTTTGTTAAAATCTCCCATTTTTGTATCCTCTTGTACACTTTGTCACAAGTGTACAAAAAATCAATACACACTTTGTCACAAGTGCCTATATACACTATGTCACAAGTGTGCTATACTATAGTTACAAGATAGATATGGATTTTCACTAGACGGTCTGGTCTGGTAATCCAAGGTAAGTATAACAGATTGATAGCAGTTTTGAAAGGGGAAAAATGACATGACGAAAAAGGAGAAACAGGTTTTCCAAGGCTATAAGGATGTTGCCAGCAGTAAGCTGGTGGAGGCGTTCCATTCTGGTGATGCTGATGCTATTGCCAAGGCAACGGATTCATTTGTTCAGCTTACGTCACTTTGGGACGAACTTAACAATATAGTGGAGCAAGGGGCCTAGCCCCTTCCCCTTTAATGTGGCCCCCTTGATTGGTGGATGGTTCCAAGCCCATGAAACACAGAGGAAAGGATTTTTTGTTGGTTCGGTCTGTTTGTCAGTGGCTATCGAGAAACTGACGGATGGTTTTAGGCAGAAATACTGCCCTCCCAGGTTGATGCAAACGCCCTGGGCGGTACGTTGACAATAGCATAATGAAAGGAAGGTATTTGATATGAAAGTTAAGGTTTTAGGTATTCAGGCTGTTGATTATATCAGCCGTAAGACTGGTAACCCTGTGAAGGGGGTTACGTTACATTCCTCATTCAAGGATGCCCAGGTAGAAGGTGAGTCAGTATCTTCTATCTTTGTCAGTGATAACCTTGGTATTAAGGCTGTTGCTGAGATTCGTCCGGGGATGATGGTTGATGTTGAATATAATAACCGTGGCTATGTCTGTGACTTGGTAGTCTGCAAGTGATTTTTTGCTTTTCACTCTTCTTTGCTGGCTGGTTCCCCTGTGTTCCGGTCAGCCCCTTTGCTGGGGGTTTCCCGCATTCCTTTGTCTGCTCACAGTGCCAGGTCAGTCAGTGGTTATCATTCGTCATGGTAGCCGATAGGCGTATATGCGCCTGCGTTGCGCTATCCCTGGCTAGGGATGGCTTGTAAAACCCCCGTAGGGTAATACGGGGGTACTAAATACAGTGGAGGTTGGGATGGAAGGAAACTTAATAACCCTGGATAACGGGTTAGTCGTATCCGTTGACTGGCTGTCGTTCACGGTCATGTCAACGGCTGATGTTGTGGACGTGCTGGATATGTTCGGCTACGTGATGGAGGATTTCACACGGATGCCAAGGGGCGCGCGTGGCTATAAGACCATGTTCCGGCTCAATGGCTACTCGCTCAGCGTGCTGTGCGATGGTAACCCGGACATGGGTATACATATAGACGTGGCTGGCTCTGCCATAGGTGAACTTGTCCGTAGCTTCTCAGAAACATTGAAGATAAATACTCCTTTTGGTGAGGGGTATGACATAGATTTTGATAGTACGTTTATGAAAGCATTACTTGAATGTATTGTGGATAATGGTCATGTTACACGGCTTGATATTGCTGTGGATGATATCGGATGTAGGTACTTTTCTACGGATGATGTATATGCTCTGTATTCCAATACACAGATTGTCACTAAAACCCGTAATGTCCGTAACTTTGAGGACTGGGATGCTCCTGGTAGGAAATCTGGTCATACTGTCTATTTCGGTAGTCGTACCAGTGATATCTTCCTTAGAGTATATGATAAGCAGATGGAACGCAATCGTAAGCTTGTTGATTCTGGTTCCCGTATTGATACACCGTGGACACGTTGGGAACTTGAACTTAAAAACGAAAGGGCGGTCAATGTCGTAAAATTGATTCTTTCTGATTTATCGTTGGGTGTTGTTGCCGTTGGTGTTCTTAGTCATTACATAAGGATGATAGAACTTGACGATTCAAACCGTTCCCGGTGCTCCATATATCCTCTTTGGGTTGATTTTATCAATGGCATTTCGTCCTTGAAAATAACAGTGCCGAAATTTGAAAAGTCTTTGGAGGATAAGAAAACTTGGATAAAAAGACAGGTTATGCCCACTCTCGCCGCTGTCATCCTGGCTGATGGTGGTAGCCTTGAATTTGTAGAAGATAATCTGGAAAATGGTCTGAACCGTATGAATAAGTCATTGTATAATATGGCAATGGCTGAATGTATGGGGGGTTGACTGTATGCCGCTTGATATGGTGCTTACTGGCCTGAACTATATAGGCCAGATATCGATTAGGAAACGTCTGCGAGGTGGTGGTATTGATTACCTGGGTGGTGGTCTTGCTCAATCCTGCATTAAGCGTTTTGGTAACAATGATGTTAAGGAATCTTATGTTTTTGATGGTATCCTGATAATATTTGTAGATTGATAACTATTCGCTAAACTGCACTTTCACAACTAATGTCCGTCCCACTCATGCAACATTCGTGGGCCGTCAATTACTCGTGAAAGTGACCACTTTAACGAATAGTTAGTGGAAAATCTATGTTATCTATCAGATATCTGTATTGAATCCATTATGAAAAAAATTGAATAAAGGTGGTGTCTGTATGTCCGTTGCATCCTCTTCTGACGCTGGTTAGATGTTACTGCGCTACAGGAACTTCTGGATGATTACGAATGGCAACTGATACAATCCTCTGATATTGTACAGAATCTTATGTTTTAGATGGTATCCTATAATACTTGTAATTTGTAGATTGAAAACTATTCGTTAAACCGAACCTTTGCAAACAATGGTCCCACTCATAGTCATTCCTGGGCCGTCAATTATTTGCAATATGGAACTTTAACGAATAGTTAACGTTTTTCGTTCCATTCACTCCATTCCGTTCCGTCCTCTACCGCTTTCGGATAAACGTAATCACCCAGTCATCCTCGCGCAGTTCATAGCGAGTCCTGCAGAAAGGGCAGAACCGCTCTTTGGTGGCATCGAAGCTGGCGCCGCAGTTCCTACAGCTCACCTTTTTGACAGAAAAACCGTAGTCCTGGGGGCGGCTGATATTCCGGCATAACCCCACCTGAAAGCAATCGGATGTCCGCTTTAATCCGCCGCCTTGGCAGTACACGTCTGTCATATACACATTCAGGTCCAGATGGCAGTATTCCCCTTCGATACGGCTGCCGTTCAGGCTGACGGCGCCGTCAAACTGGGCATCCACAATATTATCAAGCCCGCTGCCGTCAAATTCCGGGCCGTCGTACACGGCGAGCCTGCTCCTGTCATCGGTAAAAATGAGAATTTTCAGCAATCCCTGTACCTTACCGAAGAAATATTCAAATGTAAATCCCGGATCAAACTGCTTCATAAAATCCGTCAGACGTTTCTTGGCCGATATCTGGCCTGCGGCTCTGGGCGCCATCTTAAAAGCTCCGCCGAACACCCGCACCAGAAGGCGGATGGACAGCGCGAAATATCCGAACACCGCGCCGACTCCCACGGTGAAGACCAGGGCTATAAGCAGAAGAAACAGATTTTCCCCATGAATCATGTCCAAGACCAACCCCGGCAGACGGAGCAAAAAGCTGATTGCCCCTCCTGCCGCCATCCATTTACCGACACGGTTCCTGGCTTCCTGCTCTCCCATCCCGTAATCCGGAAGAAAATAATAGTTTGTGACCTTCGGAAACAGGTCTGACATAAAAAAACGGGTGTGGCAGTAAGGACATCCCTCCAGCAAAACACCCACGGCGCTGATTGCGCCGCAGTTGGGGCAGACATAAGATGTCTGGATATCTTCCTGATTGTTGAGCCAGGTTATGACGGTATAGAGCTGTTCATCATCCCCGACGGTCAGACATTTTTTTCCATCCCTATAATAATCCGTTTCTCTGTGAAACGCATTCCAGACCAGCTTGTTGGTATAGCGCGTATCGGAAAAAACAGCTGTGGCAGCCGTTCCTTGCCGGACCTGCCGTTTCGTCAGCCGGAACTCCATTTTGGTGTGATGCTTTTGCAGGCGTTTTTCCTGAAGCTCCAGGCCGTAACTGATATCCTGGTTTCCCGTCACAGGCGCGGTCCCGTTTTCTCCCCACTGGCAGAGCTGGGAAGCAAACTCCTCGTAAATCTGCTGATCCGTCTTTTCCATACCCAAATTCCCCTTTAATCTTTCCTGAATAATAGTCAATGTCCTAATTATAGCATAGGGTTCATAAAATTGACAGGTGTTCATTAAGGTGTTCCTGCCCGATTCCTTCTGAGCCTACTCATTAATGTCATACCCCAACTCATCACACATAATCACATAATTGTAATCCCGGCCATTGAGGGAGTCGTATTCCCCACCGAAATAATCGTTACCGATTTCCACCAATGGAATACTGTTCATGCGGTATGTATCTACCTGGTTCAGGAACAGATGCATCCGCTCCCACAACGGTTTCTGCTGCTCCTCATCAACATCAACCGTTCCATAGTTTTCCTCCCCGCACCGATATGTACGCTCTTCCCCTGTGTCTGACAGGGAAAATATCTTATATATATAGCTGCCCCTGCCCTGCCACATTATTGGTGAAAACTGCATCAGGTAGTCCCTGCCATTCTCATGGTACAGATAAAGCCAGTTCCAGCCTGGATGGGGATAGGCGGCCCAGGATTCATACAGACATTCAATTGTATTTGTTTCCTCACGCCTGGTATAAACGTTAATTTCAATCATGGAATTGAAACCGGTATAGCCAATACTGGGGTAGGCGGAAACAGATGGGTGCTCAGTCACTGTATTGCGAATTTCGAACATTGTCTGCCCCAAGTCTTCATCATGTTTTCTCGCCTCCTTTGCTATCTCCGAATCTTCGTCCAGTGGCTTACCATCTCCATCCATGACCTGACTGCTGACCACGATAAGTTCGTCTCGGCCGTCCCCGGTTAGGTCAGCCAGCAATGTACTGTTGATGCCATTCATATGGTATTTAGCCATAAAATCCCGATAGGCCTGTAAATCCTCATCCTGTCCTGCTGACTCCTGAGAATCCCTTGTCCTCCAATCCTCTTCCGCCGCCACTGTCTGTGTATTGCCCATCTCCGTACCCGCCAATTTAGATTCATCATAATTGCGTTCTACCGCAGTTCCTGTTGCCGCAGTTTCTGTTACCACAGTTCCTGTCATCTCCCCGGTATCTGCGGCTACCCCATCTGTCCCTTCCGCGCATGCCGACAACCCCATGATCATAAAAAATGCCGTCAGGTATAAGCAGATTCTTTCTTTCATATCGTTCCTCCCTCATTTCATGTATCTTCGCCACTTCATCTGTAGCTTGTCATGTTATACCCATTATACATACCCTCTGTCAATAGTGTTTTACTATTTTTTTACAATATAATGAATTATACCAACACTGATTTCTCTCACATATCTGCTTTGCGGCAGAATGTTTTGGGTTCTTATTGACTTTATCTCCCAATTTGTTATGATTATAAGAATGGATTATTAGCTATATTTTAATCTGGAGGTACACATGCAAAAGAAAATATTTCCAATCATATTGACCGCGGCCCTTCTTGTTTCAAGCCTGGTCTCACTCTTCTTCATCCATAACCTGCAGGGGAATGCCAAGGTCATAAACTATGCCGGTGTGGTCCGTGGAGCCACACAGCGTCTGATAAAACAGGAATTAAACCATTCGCCCAATGATGCGCTGATTGGGCAGATAGAAGGTATCCTGGAGGAACTGCAGACCGGGCATGGGGAGCACGGACTTACGCGCCTGGACAGTGAGGAGTTCCAGGAGCTGATTGTCAGGATGCGCGATGACTGGGAACAGCTGAAAGAGGAAATTTATCTTGTACGTGCGGGAGGGGATACGGATACTCTTTTCGAGGACAGTGAAGCGTTTTTCGGATTGGCGGACCAGACCGTGGTTACAGCGGAAGTGTTTTCTGAAAAAAGTGTACGTTCTGCAGAAAAGAGCATGTTCATCCTGAACTGTGCCTTTGTGCTGCTCATGATTTTATTATACATATATAGTGCGAATCAGGCAAAACGCCAGAAGGAACTTCAGAAAGCGGAAGAAGAAAACAGGAAAAGGAAGGAACACCTGTCCCGTATGGCAGAAGGCCTTCGGGGACCTATGAATGATATATCGGAACTCATCTATATTTCAGATGTTGAGAACTATGATCTGTTGTTCCTTAATAAGACAGGCATGGAAACCTTCCACGTGGATTCACTGGAGGGGAAGAAATGCTACCGGGTCCTTCAGGGAAAGGATGCGCCCTGTGAATTCTGCACCACCCATCTTCTGAAGGAAGGCGAGAATTATACATGGGAATTTACCAATCCTTTGACCAGACGTCATTACATCCTGAAGGACCGCCTGATTGAATGGGAAAACCGGCCGGCCAGAATGGAAATCGCATTTGATACCACTGAGTCTGAAAAGGAAAAGCAGCAGCTGAAGTTTACATTGGATGCTGAAAAAATGGTAACCAACTGTATCAGCGCTTTATACCAGCAGAATGATATCGTGGAAACCACAACACAGGTACTGCGTCTGTTCGGAAGCTTCCTTTCAGCGGACCGTACCTATATCATATACATCAGGGATGGCCTGATGTACAATGATTATGAGTGGTGTGCGGATGGGATATCACCTCAGAAAGATTATCTGCAGGAGCTGCCGCTTTCACTGATTGAGAGGTGGATTACCTATTTCAACCGGAAGGAATGTATCATCATAAAGGATTTGGAGCAGATTAAGGAGTCAGAACCAGATGAATATGAGGTACTGCACGGTCAGTCCATATCCAGTCTTGTGGCAGCCCCTTTGGAGGAGGATGGAAAACTGCTTGGATATCTCGGTGTTGACAATCCTCCTCCGGACCGGATCATGAATATCGCCCCGCTGCTTCAGACACTGTGTTATTTCCTCCTTCTGGCCCGCCGCCATGCGGAAAGCCAGAGGCAGCTGTCACATATGAGTTATTTTGATACGCTTACCTCCTTTTACAACAGGAACCGTTACATAGAAGACACAAATGCCCTGGCCCATACAGGCAAACCGGTTGGCATCGCTTATCTGGATGTGAATGGGCTAAAGGATATCAATGACCAGTACGGACATGAATATGGCGATAAGGTTCTTGTGGAATGCGCCAGGCGTATGAAGTCAGTATTCATGGGAGCTGATTTTTACCGGATAGGCGGCGATGAGTTTGTCATTATCTGCCCCTGTATGAAAAAGGATGTTTTTTTCAGCAAGCTTCGGGAATTGAAGGCCCAATTCCAGAATGACCCTCATTATCAGGCGGCCATCGGTTCCCAATGGACGGAAAAGGTTGAGAATCTAAGCCAGATCATTGCCAATGCGGATGCTGAAATGTATGAAGATAAAAAGGAATTTTACCGCACACATCCTTTTTCCCACCGGTACCGCCATCACAGTGATGAAATCCTGCACCTGGCAGACCCGTCCGTGCTCCAGAAGGAAATTGACCAGAACCATTTCGTGGTTTATCTGCAGCCTAAGATTTCCTCCTCTGACCGTTCGCCGGTAGGCGCCGAGGCCCTTATCCGCTACCGTTCCAACTCGGATACGCTGGTACTTCCGGGAAATTTCCTTCCGCTCCTGGAGGAGGCGGAGTCCATCAGTCTCATTGACTTTTATGTGTTCCGGTTTGTCTGTGCAAAGCTGAAGGGATGGATTGATGAGGGCAGGCAGGCGTTTCCTGTTTCCGTGAACTTTTCCACTGCGTCCCTGATGCAGCCCTCCTTTGTTGAGCAGCTTACTGCTATCTGCAGTTCCTACCATATCTCTCCCGGATATATGCAGATTGAAGTTACGGAAAGGGTACATGACATGGAAGATTTGGATATTAAGCATCTGATTTCAAAGCTGCGCCAGGCGGGATTTACGGTTGCCATTGATGATTTCGGTACCGAGTACGCGAATCTGGCCCTTCTGTCAGAGGTGGAATTTGATGTCCTGAAACTGGATAAGAGCATGATTGATAATATCTCCGTCAATCCTAAGACAAAGGCGATTGTGGAATCCATTTCGGAAATCTGTACCAAACTGGGAATTGACATGGTGGCTGAAGGAATTGAAACAGAGGAACAGTTTTCAACCCTGCGCTCCTGCGGCGTGGGTCTGGCACAGGGATTCCTGTTCAGCAGGCCTATTTCCACGGATGAGTATGAAGAACGGTATCTGAACACAACAACTGACAAGTGAGGCATTGCTTTTAATGAGTAATTTATCATACCATGAACAGATAGACAGGGAAAATATATTAAAGCTGCGGGGATTGGTCAAGGATCTGCCGCCCTTTTGCGGTGATTTTTTCCGCGGCATCGAGCCCAGGACTTCATCCAGGACCCGGATTGCATACGCCTATGACCTTCACGTATTCTTTGATTTCCTGCACCGGGAGAATCCCGTGCTGTCCAAGCTGGAGATAAGGGACATTACCCTGGAACATCTGGACCAGCTGTCGGTCACGGATTTTGAGGAATATATGGAATACCTTAAGTACCGCTTCAATGACAAAAAGCAGGAAGTGATGAATAAAGAACGGGGAATCATGAGAAAGATTTCCTCCCTGAAAAGTTTTTATAATTATTTTTACCGCAATGAGCGCATTAAAAATAACCCTGCTGCCCTCGTGCAGCTTCCCAAACTCCATGAAAAGGAAATCATCCGCCTGGATATTGATGAGGTAGCCCTTCTTTTAGATGAAGTGGAACAGGGGGAAAAATTAACGGATAAGCAGAAAAGCTACCACCAGAAGACAAAGGTCCGTGACCTGGCGCTGCTTACCCTTCTGCTTGGCACGGGAATCCGTGTCTCTGAATGTGTGGGGCTTAATATTGCCGACATAGACTTTAAGAATGGGGGAATCCGCATTTACCGCAAAGGCGGAAAAGAAGTGACTGTATATTTTGGGACCGAGGTGGAGGATGCACTTTTGGACTATCTGGAAGAACGGGACCGCATCATCCCGGAAAAGGGCCATGAAGATGCCCTCTTCCTCTCCCTTCAGCGCAGACGCATGGCGGTGCGCAGTGTGGAGAACCTGGTGAAAAAGTATGCCAGGATTGTCTCACCCCTGAAACCCATTACCCCCCATAAACTCCGGAGTACGTATGGCACCAACCTGTACCGTGAGACCGGGGATATCTACCTGGTGGCGGATGTCCTCGGCCACTCAGATGTGAATACCACAAAGCGCCATTATGCGGCCCTGGAGGATGAACGCAGGCGCAGTGCACGGAATAAGGTGAGGCTGAGGGAGAAGTAGGATCCATCAGCCTATCTGAATAATCATGCCATCCTGGACAGTAATCACCCGGGAGCTGCTTTTTGCTGCTTCCTGGGAGTGCGTTACCATGATGATTGTCTGGCCAATGTCCTGATTGATTTTTTGCAGCAGGGCCAAGATTTCACCCCCGGTCCTGCTGTCCAGGTTTCCCGTGGGTTCGTCTGCAAATAAAATTTCCGGATTACCAATCAAAGCGCGGGCAATTGCCACACGTTGCTGCTGGCCGCCGGATAACTCACGGGGCGTATGACTGCGTCGGTCAGACAGGCCGGTAACCCTCAAAATCTGTTCCAGCCTGCCTTTACAGCTGCCCATCTTTTTGCCGTCCAATAGCAATGGCAGCATGATGTTTTCCTCGACACTCAGGTTGGGAATGAGATTGTAAAATTGAAAGACGAAACCAATCTTCTGCCGCCTGATGCGGCTCATTTTTTCATCCCCCAAAAAGGAAATGTCAGTGCCGTCCAAGAGGACGCGGCCGCTGGTCGGGGTATCCAGTCCCCCAAGAATATAAAGCAGCGTGCTTTTTCCGGAGCCGGATGGACCCATGATTGACACAAATTCCCCCTGCATAACCTGTAACGAAACATCTTTGAGCACTTTTATTGTTGTGGTGCCAAGACGAAAATCCTTTACGATATGTTTTCCTTCCACGGCAATATTGCGGATGCTCTGTTTCATTGAATAGACCTCCTGTCTTCCTGTTCATTCAAATTTGATTTCCTCCACCAGTTTCATGCTGCGGCTCTTAAGGATAGGGACAACGGAACCAATCAGGGTAATGATGATTCCCATGCCGCCAGCGGTCAAAAAAGTGGAGGCGTCCAGTTCCGGCGTCATCGCAATTTTGGGACCCGCTACAAGGAAGATTGTCTGAATTTCCATATAGGAAACAAAAATAGCAATGACCGAACCAATCAGCCCGGCGGAGAAACCTTCAATCAGGGTCAGTTTGACATTTTGGCAATTGGAAAGTCCCACCGACTTATACATGGCAATGCTACGCCGTTTTTGCATGTAGTTGATAAGCAGATTATTGATTACTCCCACGGCTGCCAACAGCAGGATGAAATAAATCATATTGTGCATGGGTTGTAAAAAGGCGCTTACGGTTGACAGCGCGTCCGCATTAAATTCCTCCACTGTCCGGCTCCAATTTGCGGTTTTACCAAATAGGCCTCGGATCTGTACCATTATGGCGTCCGGGTCGGCGGCAGTGTAGGCGAGGAAGTCATAGCTGGATGAGTTAAAATCGGAAACCGCGTTAGTGGAAGAAATCACCGCTTCCACGTCCGTGGCCCTTGATTTGAAACTCCCCACAATCCGGTAATCATTTTGTCCGGCAGCGCCAGTCAGGGTGATGGCATCCCCTACGGAACGTCCGGTACGTTCCAAACATGCCTCGCTGAACAAAATAACCCGTTCATCGGAAAACGCTGAAAGAGCCTGTTCCTCCATGTCCTTTTCCGTATAATGGAGCCCCATCATGGAGCCGTACCAGACCAGGTTGTCGGTTGCCTCCAAGCGGCTCAACATCGTGCCGTCTGCCTTCATTTGGTTTTTGTAAACATAGAGCGGCAGCACTTTTTCAATTCCCTCCATTTCCTTAACCTGCTCCACAAATTCCGGTCCCATCGTTCCATCCGCAAAGCCCTGCAGCTCTGCGTCCCGGAATACGTCGCCCACATAGGTTGTTACAAAGTTACCAACATTCGTAATGGCAATCACGGCGGAAATACTGATAAACAGCAATGTTATATTCTGGGCAGTATTTTTGTTATCCCGCATATTACGGGCGGCAAGCCTGCCCACGTTTCCCAAAACAGCGCAATAGATTACTTCCAGGCCTCTGGAAATCAGGTCCGTCATCAGCGGAACGGTTAGGATTGCGGCGGCAATCAGCCCCAGCAGGGAGATTCCGCCAGCTAGGTAAAGTGCCTTTCCAGATACCAGCTTTGGAAGGATGATTGAGGCTGCAAAAAGTACGGTTCCGGCGCCTATGATAAAACGCCTGGGGATATGGTTTTCTTCCACATGGCCCAACACTACATCCTTAATCGGTAATCTGCTGGCCCGGCGCACAGGAAGCCATGCGGAAAGCAATGAGACAATGACTGCGGCGGCAAAGGAAAACAGGATACTGTATGCCGGGATTATGACAGGAATCTGGATTCCCTGGGAAAGAGATTGGTCCATCCCCTGTAAAAGCAGTTTCAGGGCCAATGCGCCAACGGGAATCCCAATCAGGCCGCCTGTCACACCATACAGCATACTTTCTAATAGAAGAATGCGGGTTACGGCTTTTTGCGTTGCGCCAATGCTTCGGAAGGTGCCGATTACCGGTAAGCGGTCTAAGGTAATAACCTTATAGCTGCCATAAATGATAAAAATACTCATTGTCATGGAAAAGAAGCTGATCAGGAAAAACGGCATGGATTTTTGCCGTGCATCTGCGGAAACCTGCGCCTCGTTGACCACTTCGGAAACCCGGTATTCCCCGTCAGGCAGCATTGCTGCCAATTCATTTTTTAAATCAGCAGTGGAAGTTCCCTCTGCAGGCTCTATTAAAATTTTTGTATAACCTTCAGTACTGCCTAATAATCCGGACAATGTGGCCAAAGGCACAAGGGCAGTAGCTCCTCTCGTATGGCGGAGAAAAATTGTATCATAAGCGGCAATTTCCGCAACTTCCAGAGACACCGTTTTCCCTTCTATCTGAAGCGTAATGGCATCGCCCGTTTCAATTTTATATTTTGAGGTAAAACGGTCTGGAAGGATGACCTGATTCCCGATAAAATCCGTGATTCCGCCACCGTTTGCAAGACGGGGAGGATTGATCTTACTTAGCTGGTTTAAGTCGGCAGCAATCAGGTCAACGGTTTCATAATAGCCGTTTTCATGATAGAGGGCCGAGCCTTCCATCACTCCTGCAACCGTCCGGATGCCAGGCAATTCTGGAATGATTCCGATGTCTATCCCCCCATTTACTGCGGTTACAGAAACCGTTGCACTGCCGGCTGCCCCCCGCGCCAATTTCCGCTGTGCACTTTCATATGACGCGCCTATGGAAAATGATACAAACAACAGGGTAGTGGAAAGCAAAATGGATAACAGCATCACAAGGGTCCGCGTTTTTCTTTCTCTAACATTCATAAGAATGTATTTATAAATGACTTTCATGTGAACACCTACTTTCTAATGGACGGCCTTTTTGCACCCTCCCATCATCCTGCCCTCCCCTTCAATCAAAAAGGTTGGCAGCTATCACTAACATCATGATAGTCTGCCAACCTTAATCTGATTTTCAGGCAACCTTAATTAACCTTAATCAGTCAAAAAGACGATTTGGAATTTTGTCCCGGTATCGGGGATGCTGGCAACGGATATCATGCCGCCGTGCAGCCCGATAATATCCCTGGCGATTGCCAATCCCAAACCGCTCCCCTCTGGTTTTTGTCCGGTATTGGTTCCACGGTAATATCGGTCAAAAAGGTGCCCGGTCATCTCCTCTCCCATTCCCTTTCCATTATCAGATACATCAATTTTTAATTCAGTATCAGAGGCTGATACACATAAGGCGATTTCAGTAGTTTCATCGCCATGCACAAAGGCATTGATGATTAAATTGCGAAAGGCTCTTGTAAAAAGTTTCTGGTCAAATGAAAAGATTATGGAATCTGCCGTGCCTTCAAAATGTATGGTGCGGTTTTCATATTTCGGGGTATTCAGAATGTCAATCGCCAGTTCTTTCAGAAAACGGACAATATCCTGCTTTTCCCTGTTTAGGGGGAGCATTCCATTTTCCAACTGATAGGTCAGCTTTAAATCATCAATCAGCGTTTCTATGTAAGAAACGTTTTTTAGTATGATTCCAGCATATCGTCTGCACTGTTCTTCACTTTGGCCGCCAGTGTCCCCGAGTATTTCCGCATAACCCTTAATGGGGGAAAGCGGCGTTTTCAAATCATGGGTAATGTTGGAAATCCATTCCTCGCGCATTTTTTCTGTTTGGACCTGCAATCGGTCACTGGCCCTGATTTCCTCGTTTAATGTGTTCAGGCTATGATACAAATCACGGAACACGCCTGAATCTTTAACAGGGAGATAGCAGCGCCCTGAAATTTCCTGGACGGCAGTGGTCAGCCGTTTCATCGCCCTTGTTGTAAAAAGCCCATAGAGAACGCCTGAAATCAGAACAAGCAGGAAAAGAGCTGACAAAATCGGTAAGATTATCATCCTGCCGCCTGTAAACCGCTCTCCGTTCAGATACATCGTAACCTTTGAGATATTAACAGGAAAATATAAAATATAAGTGTACCCGCTTTCAGCATTGGAAACCGTACCCATACAAGCAGTTAATCCACTGTCTTTTATCCGGCCGGTCTGACAGAGCTGTAACAAATCCATACTGGAATAGGCCGTATCTGCCTGTTCCGGTTTCTGATAGCTGAATACTTCACGGCCAGAAACATCTAAAAGCTGAAGGCCGATTCCATTGTCCTGCAGGGCAGCAATCCCGGATTGCTTAATCCGGGGGACCATATCAATAAAAATAATCTGCTCCTTAAATTCGTCTGTAAATAGCTGGGGCCAGTCGCTTCTTGCCATCTGGCCATCTGCCTTTTGAATGGTAATCGTTAAAAAGAAAAGGCTTCCCGCTAACAGGAAAGTGCCAAGCAGCGATAAAAAGAAAATCATGTATATGTGGAATACTGTACGATAGCCAGACCGTTTCATTTAATCAATCCTTTTTTTGAGCTTATAACCCAACCCCTTCACGGTGATAAGCTGCTGCGGCTGAGAGGGGATATCCTCAATCTTTTCCCGTAAATGCCGTATATGCACCATAATCGTGTTGTCACAGATAGAACTGTATTCTCCCCACACCTGCTCGTAGAGCCGTTCCTTGCTGATGATTTTATCTGCATTTTCCATGAGGTAGGTAAGCAGGAGATATTCACGGCCTGTTAAGCCAATCTCCTGCCCACCTTTATAGGCCCTGCAGCTTTCTTTATCAATCCTAAGGGGACCGACAGTTAAACTGGTTCCTTCCTGCAATGGGGAAGCAGTCTGATACTGCTGGCGGCGAAGCTGGGCCTTAATGCGGAATACCACTTCGCGCGGACTGAACGGCTTCGTAACGTAATCATCCCCACCCCAGGAAAGGCCGAGGATTTTATCGACATCGTCATTTTTTGAGGATAGGAACAAAATGGAGCAATAAGAAAATTGCCGGATCTGTCTGCAGACTTCCAATCCGTCAATATCAGGAAGCATGATATCCAGCACAATTACATCGGGCTGGAAGTCCCGGCAGATTTTCAACGCGTCCGTCCCGTTATAGGCTTTCTGGATAACACGAAAACCTTCTTTTCTCAGCACTTCTTCTACTAAATCAACAATGTCCTTCTCATCGTCAACCAGCAAAATTTTATTTTCCATTGTTCACCATCCGCCCTCTTTCTCCTGCTGTCCACAGCCTCTTCTGCCTGCGTCCCTTGATATCATGTATTCCATACAGCCACTTCCATGGATACATTATAATTCTGCTGTATGGATAATACAAGTAAAGATAATGGATATTCATTTTTCCATCCAGTCTATTTATAAGTATAAAATAAATTCACTCCCCAGTCCTGCCCTGCTGTTTACCCGGATGCTCCCTCCATGTTTCTCCACGATATCCTTCACAAGGGCCAGCCCCAGTCCCGACCCTCCCACAGACCGCGACCGTGACTGGTCAACCCGGTAGAATGGCTCAAAGATACGCTCACACTCTTCTTCGGGGATGCCTATGCCTGTATCTGATATCTTTATGATTGTGTTCCCCTCCTGCCTGCTGGCAGAGATGGATATGGAGCCGTTTTCACGGTTATATTTTATAGCATTTTCAACCAGGTTACTCATCGCCCGGTAGAGCATGGTGGGGTTTCCGGTCAGTTTCATTCCTGAAAGGCCGCTGAGGGACACACTCAGGTGCTTTGCATCCAGCTGAGGGGTCTGTTCCTCCAGGATTTCCGCAAACATTTCTTCCAGCAGCACCTCTTCACACATCCCATCCCCCGTTTTTGCTGTCAGCTGGAACAGGTTGTCCACCAGCTGGATCATCCGTTCGGTGTTGGTCCTGACAATTGACAGCACCCTTTCCATCTGGGCTGCCGAAGCCTTTTCCTCCATGTCCAGTACATCCAGGTTCACCAGTATGGTTGCAAGCGGGGTCTTGAGTTCATGGGCGGCGCTGGCTGAAAACCGCTGCTGGCGTTCAAAGGAAGCGCTGACTTTGTCCATCATATGATTAAAGGAAACGGCAAGCTGTCCAATCTCATCCTGCCTGTCCTGATGCTCAACACGGCGGGACAGGTCATTGCCTCCGATTCCTTCAATGGTGCCAGTCAGTTCCCTCAGCGGTTTCAACGCTTTCCCCGCCATGAGCCAGGTGGCTCCGGTTCCCAGGAAAAGCATGAGGGCCAGTCCGGCCGCTCCCCATATATTAAACTGGCTTCCTGCCTGTTTTATGGTAAATGTAATTTCCCCGGCATCTGACCGATTCAGTTCCGTGGTGGATAATATAATATCGTATTCATCTGACTGTGTAACAAAGTGCTGCTGAAGGTTGCGGACAAAAATACGGTCAGCGCCAACCAGGAACATCCCGGTCAGCATGACCGCCACACATGCCATCACCATGGCTGACAGAAGCGTCAGGCGTGCACGAAGCGATATCTTTTTTAACATTTCTTCTCCTCCCCGCCAATGAGATAACCGGCTCCCCGGATATTCCTTATGATTTCATCCTTGGTAACTGCAAGCAGCTTACGGCGGATGACGCTGATATAAACCTTGACCTGATTGGAAAACGGGTCAGCCTCACTGTCCCACACATGTTCCATCAGTTCCTCAGCGCTTACCGGTCTGCCCATATGCATCATCAGATATTCAAGTATGGCAAATTCCCGCATGGTCAGTTCCAGCAAAACACCGTTGTAGCTTGCGGTCCTTGCATTCGTATCCAGGCAAAGGCCGCCCCATATCAGGGCGGCGTCTGCCTGGGTGAAGGAGCGCCGGAGCAGCATACGGATACGCGCCTCCAGTTCCTGGAAATGAAACGGCTTTGTGAGGTAATCACTTGCCCCGCCGTCCAGTCCGGCTATCTTATCCGTAAGTTCCGAGCGGGCGGATAGAATCAGTACCTTTGTATGCTTTTCCTGGGATTGCAGGTGCCTGAGGACTTCCATCCCATCCATGCCTGGGAGATTTAAATCGAGTACCACCAGATCATAGTGGTTGATATAACACAGCTGGACGGCTTCTGCGCCGTCACCCGAGGAGTCCACGGCGTATCCGCGTTTCCTCAGCCCGCAGCATAATGCCTCCCGCATATCTTCCTCATCCTCGATGATTAAAAGTCTCATTGCACATCATATCCTTCCGTTAATTGACAGAAGCGCTTCTTGACGGGGTAACATAAATCCTGCTGCCATCTGCCATCTCAAAATACCGGTTTCCGTTTTCATCGGTTTTCTGAGGCGGCAGGTCCTCCTGCGCGGTATTACCGTCTGCCTGGACAACGGAAATCGTGACCCCGTCTTCCGTATCATAGTACTGAACCCCGCCGTCACTGTTTTTTAAGCCGGGCAAGGTCCTGTCTGTCCCTCTGCCAACGGCATCCTTTACCGTGACGGTATAAGCCTCCTGTTTCATTTCCCCTGCAAATGCAGGAATCCCAAGGGTTGCGGCTGCAATGGCTGCAATAGCCAGGCTGGTCATCATTCTGTGTTTCATCATAATCTGTTACCTCCGGTTATATTGTATTTTTATTAGTACTGAGATGTGATCACGCATTCATTATATACAATATAAGGTTAAAACACGGTTAGAAATCCCTGTCCGGCTAAAAATCCTATCTTGCAGGAAAAGTGACGGTAAAAACAGTTCCTTTCCCCAACGTGCTTTCTACCCGGACGGAACCACCCATGGCCTCGGCCGTTGTCTTCACGATATACAGGCCCAGGCCGCTGGAACCGTCCTTTTCCCCGCGCTCCGGCGATACTTTATAGAACCGTTCAAAAATATGGGGCAGATGGGCGGCAGCAATCCCTTCACCGGTGTCTGACACACGGAGGGCGGCCCTGTTGTCCACGTCCCTGGATATGCACAATGAAATACTGCCTCCTTCCGGAGTATGGCGCAGCGCATTGTAAACTAAATTATCCAGAACGCTCCAGATTTTATTTTTGTCGAGTTGAAGCTCCAGCATACCCTCTGCCCGGGCCAGGAAGGTAATCCCCTTATCCCGCACCAGGTCGCCGTACTTCCTGTCCGCCTCCACCATGAGCTTATCGGCAGATACCCACTCCGGATGATAGACAGCAGTCCCTCCCTCCATGCGGGTAACCTCAAACAGGTTGTGGATGAGCCGCTGAAGGTCCAGGTTCTTGTGATAGGCTATCCCAAGGTATTCTGTCCTCTCCTGTTCACTGGGGGCAATCATCTCATCCCCCAGCAGTTCCAGATAGTTATTAAGCACGGTCAGGGGCGTCTTAAGGTCATGGGAAATGTTGCTTATCATTTCCTGAAGCGCTGCCTGGGAGGCTTCCAGCTGTTCATTGGCATGGTTGAGCTGGGCCGTGCGCTGCTTGACCAGCTCTTCCAGGTTGGCATTGAGCCGCTCTGCCTCCTCATGGGCCTGGGCGTAGCTGCGCGACAGCATGACGCACTGGCTGAGGATCAGGAACATGTTAGGCACGATTCCAGGGACAAACATATCCCCTTCAAATACTGTTTTTGTCAACGGCCCATAAAACAGATAGGTTACCATACTGCATAAGTACAGGAGACGGTAGGGATCCCTGCCGATATTTCCGGTCCGGACAGCCAGGAAGATGGAGATGACATAGGGAATCATGACCATGAACATGCCGTTCACTGCTGCTGCATAGGGCAGCACACAGATTCCCGCCATGGGCAGGATAAAACAGACCAGGTAAAGGACACGCAGGAAACGCCCCAGCCTTATGGAGAATGCCTGCACCATAAAAAGACAGATGCACAGGCTGTGCAGGGTAAACAGCAATAAAAACACCCGGCTGAGCACAAAGCCAATCCCACCCGGAAGAAAATACTGGACCAAGGCATTGCTCTCCATTCCCAGACGCAGCACCGTGGTCAGGCAGATCAGGCTGAAGGTCAGGTACAGATGTTCCCGCCTGCGGAAAAAATAGAGGAACAGGTGGTATACCCCAATCAGCAGGATTCCGCCCAGGGCAGCTGCCACCACGGTGCGCTGCCAGAACACATGGTGGATGAGGACCGTATCCCGGCCCATCAGGATTGGATAGAAAATGCCGCTGCCGTTCATACGGTAATTGGCTGCCTGGATGACCAGCTCCAGGGTGCCGTTGGGGGAAGCTGCCGCCAAAAGTTCATTGCGTACCCCGGTAACCGTATCAGCGTCCAATCCACCTACCGTTCCGGCGCCGTAGAATTCTTCTCCGTTGATCCAGATAAGGGAAGATGACATGATTTCGGGGATATGGAGAAGATATACCTGCCCGGGAGGCGTCAGGATTTTGAGCCGGTAGGTTGCATAGCTAAGTTTGGGATACCCCATCCTGGTCCAGGGACCGGGCAGGTCAATGTACTCCCCGCCTTTAGCAGTTCCCTGCCGGAAGTCCTCCGGGGTGTAGAGCTGGCCGTGATAGAATTCCCACTGCCCGGACAGTGCATATACCTGGGAAGTAAAATCCGTCCCGCGGACGTCAAGGACACCTTCCACTGCCTCCGGCCCTTTTGAGACAAAGGGCTTGGAGGCAGTAAAAAACAGCGCCAGACACAGGGAGAAAATAAGCAGGAATATAGCAAGGAACCGTTTCATAGTCTTATCCCCGTTTCTGATTTTGGTAAGAACCTGTATCCTTCCCCGCGCACGGTTTCAATCCGGCCGATGACGGATTCTGATTCTTCCAGCTTGTGCCTGAGGCGGGTGATATGGACTGCCACGGTATTGGCCGGGTCAGGCTTCCCGGTACGCCATATCTCATGGTAAAGTTCCGCTGCCGAGAGGATCCGGCCGGAATTGCCAAGAAGGAACAGGAAAAGCTCAAATTCCTTCTGCGCCAGGGGGATGATCCGGTTGTCAATCCGCAGAAGCTGGTTCTGGTGGTCAATGACAAACCCTTTCATGGAACTTCGGCGCACCTGCGCATACACACGCGCCGCCAGTTCCTTCAGGCTGTATGGTTTGGTGATATAGTCATCCCCTCCGGCCATCAGCCCCTTTATCTTGTCCGCCTCATCGTCCATACAGCTGAGAAACAGGATTGGGGCGCTGGTAAGGGAGCGGACAGCTTCACAGAGTTCAAATCCGTTCATGTCCGGAAGCAGTACATCCAGCAGGATACAGTCATAACCCTGCCTTCCCAACAGTTCCAGTGCATCGGCGGCACAGACCGCAGTATCCACCTGATACCCCCGTGCCTCCAGGTATTTGCGGTTTGTCCGCAGTATATCCGGTTCGTCATCGACTGCCAGCAGTCGGTAGGAATGCTCCATATATAATCCTCCAATTTAAAAAGTGAATGGGTCTGTTGATATTGAATGAATTAACGGTTCATATGAGTCTGTTGATATTGAATGAATCACACGGTTCATGTTTCATGAATTATATTCTAACGCAGGCGGTTTGTCAATCATAGAAGATCCTGCTTTTTCGGTGCGGTCTGCTGCAATGGATAAAAACTGAAGAAAAGTTTGATATCCTTGCGGTCCGAAATGGATTCCTGGAATTTCTTCTGAATCCGCATGATGATCTGTTCCATATTCTCACAGGCCGCCCCCGGCGTCATGATAAGGAACTGGCAGCTGCTGTACCTGGTATAGAGGTCGCCGAAACGCAGGGATGAACAGATGCTGTCCTTCAGCCTGCCTGTCAGGAATTCACGCTCCTCCAGTGCGACGAAGGAACCGAACTGGTCTGTGACAGAGATGAGGATAATCTGTACATTAAGACCTGTCCTGCCCAGGTTCCTTTCTAAAAAACGGAAAATGGCTAGGAATGTCCGGTAGTCCTGGCTGCCTGCTTCATGGGCAAACTCAGGCTCCTTTAGCTGCCTGCATATGTATCTCATATCATGTGGCGCTGCCGGCAGTTCGTTCCTTGCTGCCGAATCCGGGTGGCAGTCCTCCATGGAGGACTCATAGAGATACAGGGCCTTTTTCCGTTGCTGTTTGCCAATCCTAAGGGCCAGGTCAGCCCGCCTGTACAGTGTCCGGAACGTGTCGTTTTTGCGGACCAGGTCAGCGCCTATGGTCAGTTTCAGGCTGTTTCCGATTCCCATATCCTTACCGGCCTGGACCGCCCTTGAATGAAGCCGTTCCACCTTGGAATCCACCAGTTCATTCCTGTATTCACCTGGTATGAAGATGGCAAATTCATCCCCGCCCATGCGTCCGATGATATCCTTTTTGAAAAAAAGAAATCCCATGATACGGGCCAGCTCCTGAAGGACCAGGTCCCCGGTCAGATGCCCGTAAACGTCATTAATATCCTTGAAATGGTCAACATCAAGCATAAGGAAGATGCCGCCCTTTTTATTTTTGAGTAAGTCTCCCACCTCCTCTTCCATTGCTCCGCGGTTCAAAAGCCCTGTCAGTGAATCATGTCTGGCAAGTATCCTCAGCCGGTCATTTTCCACCTGCAGTTCATCCATTTTTTTCATTTTCTCACCCCTGATATGTAGTAGTTGCCGTAAGACAGTGCCGGGCTGGATGAACAGATTTGTTCATCTTCCCATAAACGACGAAATGCGAACACGTTTTTCACGTATCCGCATTTCAAATCTCTTATTAATAGCTTTATTATAACAGAATATATGGCATGATTCAACTGTGAAATTTCCACTCGGCTGCCAACCTATAGAAATTTCCACTCAGCCGCCAATCCATAAAATCTGCAACCGGCAGCCAGGCATCCCGTCCCTCACTGCGGTGCAACCGGCAGCCAGGCGTCCAACACCGCCTTATCCTTCCTGACTACCAGGCCGCTGCCGCCTGCATGCTTCACATCCTCCACCATGCTCACAAGAAGAAGTGGCGCGGGCTGTCCCGGGTCCGCTGTATACACGGCAAACCATCCCAGCTCCGTTCCGCTGGTATCGGTCTTGGATGCCTTGATTTCCGCTGTCCCTGTCTTGCCTGCCAGCGTAAGGTCCTCCCTGTACGCGGCCCGTCCCGTGCCTTCCGGTGAAGACACCACCTGCTTCATGGCATTTTCAATCCTGTCTGTGATTTCAGGTGTAAATACACCAGGAAGCCACACCTCCGGTTCCATGTCTTTGTCATGGACCAGCCGGGGTTTCATCACATTTCCCTTATTGGGGAACATGGTATAAAGGGAGGCCAGATGGATTGGATTGACCAGTACCTGGCCCTGCCCGTAACCGCTGTCCGCCAGCTGGATTTCCGTCTCAATGCGGTCCGTATTGGAATACTGGGATTGGGCCACGGCGATTTCAAAGGGAAGGTCCTGGTTAAAGCCCAGGCGGTCAAGTCCGGAGGCAAAGGCATCATATCCGGTTTCCAGTGCGGCCTTTGCAAAGTAAATGTTGTCGGACAGCACCATGGCGTGTTCCAGTGTGGCCGGGTTGGTGTTGTGGAGGGTGGTGACATGATAATTCCCCCAGCTTTCGTCCTTTTGCCAGCTCAGCCCCTCTTCCCCATAATCACGGTTCGGGTCCAGGGTTCCTGCATCCAGGCCGATGGCGCCCGTTATGGGCTTAAAGGAGGAACCGGGAGCAAACCTCTGCCTGAAACGGTTCAGCAGCGGATTGCGCCCATCCCCGTTCAGCGCGTCCCACTTTTCCTGGGACATACCCAGTATGAAATCATTGTTGTCATAGGACGGCGTGCTCACAAGGGCCAGTACCTCGCCCGTATAAGGATTCATGGCAACAGAACAGCTTTTATCCTCCTTAAATGCCTGATATATGGCGCTTTGAAGACCGCTGTCTATGGTAAGGGTAATGTTCCTGCCGTCCTGCTTGGGGATGGCTGCCAGCACCCGGTTCATGGAACCGTCTTCCCGGATGATGGCAACCGTGCATCCGTTGGTGCCCCGCAGTTCATTTTCAAACAGGGCCTCCATGCCGCTCCGCCCGATGACACTGTCAGTCAGATATCCTTCCCCGGCATGTTTTTCCAGGTCCTCTGCCGTCACGTTCTGTACATATCCAATCAGATGGGAGGCCTGCTCCCCAAGGGGATAGGAACGGACCGGCGTATCCGTGATCATGATGCCGGGTATGGTCAGAAGCTCATCCTGAAGGGCACGGTCCTGCAGGTTCTCCTCACTTGGCGTCCCGGATTTAAGATTCAGCTCATCTACCTTTTTAAGCGTCTTTAAGGGTACCAGGGAATCGCCTTTCACCCATTTCGCGCCAAGTTTTTTTTCAATGCCCTCCGTGGAAATTCCCAGGAGGGATGAAAGGTGCTCCATGTCTTGGCCAGGCTCGGCGCTCATCTTTCCAGGAACAAGGCCAACCAGGGATGCGGCGCCCCTGCCTGCCAGAAGCGTTCCGTTCCTGTCATAGATTTCCCCGCGTTCCGCCTTTTCCGTATACACCCGGACCTTATCTGTTTTGCTGAACTCAGGAAATATGACCCGGTCATTCCAGGACATATGGTAATATCCCTCCTCATCCCTTACAAAGGTCACCTGATTGGGGAATGAGACTGCACCTGCCACTGTATCCAGGCTCATCTGGTAATTCACCACGGCAATATTTTCCTGCGGCTCCTCCACGCTTTTGATGTCAGCCTGGATATGGGCGGCCTCAATGCCTTCATATATGTTCTGATTGCGCGCAACAAAATCCTCCAGGCTTATCTCCCGGCGGCTCTGGTCATCCAGCATACCGTACATTTCCCCATAACTGCCCTGGGACAGGAAGGAGACGTACCGGACAAACAGTTCATCCGGCTTTGGGATGGCTGCCTGATTCCTTGCCTGTATATAATAATAAGATGCGCCGCCCATGCCGGCACCTGCCAGTACAATCAGCACAAGGGCCAGTATGAGTCCCTTCCCGCCTCTTCTTCCTCTCCGGCGGGTCCGTCTTTTCCTGCTTCCTGTCATTTAATGCCTCCCATGGTTTTTATCGTCATAGAGGAGGTAGCGGACCAATATAAGGCCCAGTCCTCCGACAATCCCTATTAATACATACAGAAGTCCCATTTCTGCCGTGCCTTTTCCGCCGCCCCATCCCTGGCTTATGGAAGGATCCTTAAATTGGCGGGTGATATCATTTCCATCCCTGTCCATCAGCTGGATTTCCTTTGCAGAAAGGCGAATCTGTGCATTATCCTTAAGGCCCAGTTCTTCCCGCACTTCCTTAAGGTCCTTGAGCCATAGGAAATCCGGTTCTTCTATCTGATAAATCTGCTCATAGGACGTTTCCGCCCCAGTGCCTTCCTCTGATGTTATATAGGTAATCCGGAACGCGTCCATATCCTGGCAGTCATCGCCTGCCAGCGCCAGCAGTTCCATATCGCCTCCCTTAACCCGCAGCTGTTCCGCATGGATTCCAGCGGTGTATGGAAACGGACCGAGACTTGCATCCACCGGACGGTATCTGCCGTTGATTCCCCGTATCAGATGGACGAGGCCATGAATGTTATCCTGGTCCCCGGCACCGTAGAAAATGAAAAGATGTTTATTTACTTTCCGTGACGCAATCACACGCAGCGGGTCACCGGGCCGGACCGAATGGCGGCTGTTGTTCCCAGCGGTATCTGTTATATAATCAGCAACCGCCTCCTTCTGTCCCTTGGCAGTATCGGCATAATGAAATTCCGAATCATACAGCGCCCATATGATGATAAGGGTGACCACTGCGGTAATGGCGGCAAGAAGACGCCGGAACCTGTTATCCGGTTGTCTGTTAGTGGATTCAGTCATGATACGCTCCCTCCCTGCGGTTGTTTTTCCTGAAATGTACAGGTATAGTATACTATATCCGCGGATGGGAGTTATTAAATATTTATTGTGATTTATCAGCTATTTTTCTGTACTGGGACGGGGATTGTCCGGGGATGTCTGTTGTCCGGCGGGTTTAGCCCAGCATGCGATGGCATACCCGTTCCATACAGGCGCGGGAAATCCCGCATCCTTCCAGAAAACCTTTTATCCCATGGGGGCAGGATGCAATATGATCATAAGCTTTGTCAATATCCTCTGCATCTGACCTGACCAGGTAGTGGTATCCGTTCTGGCTCAGATAGGCAAACTGAGGGTTCCTGGTCAGATTCGTGAATGACTGCATGTAATTTGTCTCGCAGTCCTGTCTGTCAACACCTGCCAGCATCAGCAGCATTAAAGCCAGGACCCCGGTCCTGTCCTTCCCTGCCGTACAGTGAAAGAGGATACAGCCATCCGGGGCCTCATCCATCTGCCGGAACAGCTGTCGGATCACATCCTTGCGTTCCAGCAGGGAGAGATAAAGGCTGCCTAAATCCTGCAGGCTGTCTAATGCCCCTGCCTGCCCTTCCGGCGAAATGTCCGCCTCCATGAACGGGATATGGCAGTACAGGATGCTATCCAGCAGTTCCTGGCTGTCAGGCCGTTTTTCAGTCTCCCCCGGGCTTCGCAGGTCAATTACCGTTGAAAGGCCGTAAGCCAGCAGCATTTCCCTGTCCTCTGCAGTCAGGCCGGACAGCTGGTCCGACCTTAAAAACGCGTGCCACGCAGTCTGATGCCCGTCCATTGCAGGCAGTCCTCCTAATTCCCGTACATTCTGTGCCCCTTTTAATGGGAGCCTGATCCAATTCCGTTTCATATTCCTCTCTTATCCTCCGTGTAATCCGTAACAATGATATCATCTAACATGCAAACGCTGTCCTTCCATTCCTGTCATATCACGCTGCTGCCAGCAGTCCTTACCTTGCGAACCTTCCCCTTGATGGTCTTTGTCTGAAGCTGCTCCAGCACCATGGGGCCTTTCCTGTTGAGTATCTCCACATAAGTAAGGCTTTCCCTGATATCGATGATCCCGATATCCTCTGCCTCCACCCTGTCAATGCTGCATATGGTTCCAACGATATCCCCTGTCCGCATCTTGGATTTCCTGCCGCCCCCAATGGACAGGCGCAGGATGGAATGGTTCAGGGCTGCGTCCTTACCTGCTTTGGGCGCTGCTTTTTTCCGTTGGAGTGCCCAGAATTCCTTTTCCTCTGCCTGGTCCGGTTCGGGGAGGGGGTTGACCGGCAGGGTGGTTTCCATATACTCTTCTACTTTTTTAAGCATCCTCAGTTCATCCTCAGTCACAAGGCTGACTGCCCGTCCGGACTGCCCGTTCCTGCCGGTGCGGCCAATCCGGTGCACATAGGTCTCGCGCCCTGTCGGGAAATCATAGTTCACCACCAGGGAAATGCCTTCAAAGTCAACGCCCCTGGCAGCCACATCCGTGGCAATCAGGTAGCGGAACCCGCCACGGCGGAACGCGTCCACATGCTTAAGCCTCTCCGCCTGCTCCATTTCCCCGTGGATCATGCCGCAGAAAATCCGGTCCCTGCGCAGCTTCTGGAACAGCACATTAACCATCTCCCTGGTTCCGCAGAATATCATGCAGCTGTCCGGGTTTTCCTTTATGAGTATGTTCTTAAACGCGTTGTATTTATTTTCCTGCAAAACCTGATACACGGACTGTTGGGTTGCAGACGGCGCCTTAACCTCATCCTCCATGGAAATGAACACTGCTTCTGACACAGCCTCACCCATCAGTTCCCGCACCTGTCTGTCCAGGGTGGCTGAAAACAGGAAGGTGCTCCTGTCTTTTGGAAGCAGGGAGAGAATCTGCCGCACCTCATCCAGAAATCCCATGTCCAGCATCAGGTCCGCCTCGTCAATCACCAGGAAACGGACCTTTGAAAGGCAAAGGCTGCCCCTGCGCAGATGGTCCATGACCCGCCCCGGGGTGCCTGTCACGATATGGGATTTCTGTCTCAGGGTCTGGATCTGCTTATCAATAGGGAATCCTCCGAACACAGCCGGGACCTTCAGCCGTTTCTTCCTTCCCACGAGGAAGATCTCGCGGCTTACCTGTACGGCCAGCTCCCTGGTCGGTTCCAGTACAAGGGCCTGGGGAAGGTTTTCTTCCCAGACGGCCTGCTCACAGATAGGGACTGCAAAGGCCAGTGTCTTGCCTGTCCCGGTCTGGGAACGGGCGGCGATATCCTGTCCGTTAAGAGCCTTGGGGATTACGGCCTCCTGGATGGGCGTGGGCGTCGTGTAGCCCAGAAGTGTCAGCGCGTCAAGGATTGGCTGTGATAAATTATATGCTTCAAAGTTATTTGTCATATGGTCTATTTGTCCTCTTTCTATAGTCCTCTGTTGTCCACTATCAACATGTTTAATTTCTGCCATTTCTGCATCTCCTTCCTGGTGATGAGGAGCTGCTGCTTAAAGCTTTCCGTGTGTTCCTGGGGCGTCAGGGTCACAAGGCATTTGAATGCACAGGGCATTAAGTCGGCGCTGGATATCCCGCACAGCAGCCCATCCGTGGAATCGCGGATTTCCAGGGGATTGAAGATATAGAGCAGATCTTCCTCCAGGGCGTTGCACTGGTTCACGAAGGAAAAACGTATGAGCATATCACTGTAGACCACCTTGCCCGTATAATATATCTCACTGCTTCTTCCCGTGGGCGTCACGGCGCTGATGGACAGGGTTGCCTCAAAGTTCCCCGGCGAGTTTTCCCTTTCATAAATATCGATGATTCCGTCCTTCAGCCGTTTATAACGGCCGTCATAAAAATAGAAATACAGCCGTTTGGCCTGATAAAAGGGACTTTTGGCAGAATGGTTCAGGGGCTGCTTCGGGGCCTTTGGAACCGGCGGGGTAAAATCCATCAGCTGTCCCGGACTGACCATCAGCACATCCGCTATCTCAGACAGGGTTTCCACGTCCAGTGTAATCTCACCATTTTCATATTTGCTCACACTGGCCCTGCTTTTGTGGATCAGGTCCGCCAGCTGCTGCAGGGTCAGTTCCCTGGCCTTCCTGTACATGCGGATGCGCCCGCCAATGTGTTCATTGATTTTGCTCATGATTCCTCCTGACCTATCCGGAAAGTTTCTTTAAAATATATTCTTGTCCGCATCTGATGCGTCCAGTTCCCTATCATACACTATCTTCCCGGATAATTCTACTCTAAATAAACTTTTATGCGAAAAAGTTTATTTTAATGAAACACGGACACATTTGATTTATAAAGCAAATCTGATAAACTATTTGAGGTTTTCCTTTTAGATAAGGAATCATAAAAACATAAGAATAAACGGGGGATTTTATGGATACCAAAAAGAAAAGCAGCTTCAGCGGCTCCATCGGATTTGTTTTATCCGCGGCCGGAAGTGCGGTTGGTGTGGGAAATATATGGCGCTTTCCCTATCTTGCAGCCAAGGACGGGGGCGGCCTGTTCTTAATCATCTATCTGGTCCTGGTGCTTACCTTTGGGTTTACGCTTCTGACCACGGACGTTGCCATTGGAAGGAAGACAAAGCAGAATGCGCTCAAGGCATTTGGGGCCATCAACAAAAAATGGAATTTCCTGGGATATCTCACATTCCTGGTTCCTGCCCTGATCATGACCTACTATTCCGTAATCGGGGGCTGGGTCACGAAATACATTGTCACTTACATGACTGCCAGGGGCGCGGAGGCGGCCCAGGACGGATACTTTACATCCTTCATCACCTCCAAGGCCTCTCCCGTCTTTTTCATGCTGGTATTCCTGGCTGCAACCGCCTTTATCGTGTACCGGGGCGTGGAAAAAGGGATTGAGCAGTTTTCCAGGATCATCATGCCCGGATTGATTTTCATGATTGTGGGTATTGCGCTTTTCTCACTTACCCTCAGGTACACGGATGGGAACGGGGTCACACGTACAGGACTTCAGGGACTGGGGGTATATATCATTCCCAGCCTGGATGGAATCACCTTAAAGCGCTTCCTGGAAATCCTTCTGGACGCCATGAGCCAGCTGTTCTTTTCCTTAAGTGTTTCCATGGGCATCATGATTACATACGGTTCCTATGTGAAAAAAGAGGTAAACCTGAACCGCTCCTTAAGCCAGATTGAATTTTTTGACACGGGTGTTGCGTTCCTGGCCGGGCTTATGATCATTCCTGCCGTGTTCGTGTTCTCAGGAACCGAAGGCATGGCTTCCGGCCCAAGCCTGATGTTTGTGTCCCTGCCAAAGGTATTTAACGCCATGGGCCGGGCCGGCGCACTGATTGGCCTTGTCTTCTTCATCATGGTGGCATTTGCGGCCCTGACCTCCTGTATCTCCATCATGGAGACGCTGGTTGCCAACTGCATGGAGCTGTTCCACAGGTCCCGCCGCCAGATGAGCCTGATCATTGCCGTTCTGTTCGCTGCCGCTGCCGCAGTCATCTGCATGGGATACAATATTTTTTACTTTGAAATGCCCCTGCCAAACGGACAGACCGCCCAGCTGCTGGATTTGATGGATTATATCAGCAACAGCTTCCTGATGCCGTTCATCTCATTGCTGACCTGTATCTTTGTGGGATGGATCATCAAACCGTCCTGGATTGACGAAGAGATGGAAGTAAATGGAAATGTATTCAGACGTAAGAAGATGTACGCATTTATGATACGCTATGTGACGCCTGTCATGATGGCGGTCCTGTTTTTACAGTCAGCAGGTATCTTTACCATGCTCCGCGGTTTATTTACATGATAAGGCGCGGCAGATATCCCGGACAGGGCAGTTAAAAGTTGATATGTATTAAAATCATTGAGAAAATCCAGGATTCCTGTGCCAAGGCAGGATTCCAGGATTTTCTTTCGTGTCATCGGTTCAGGGCCATGTGCGGCCATGGATATTTACATGAAAAATGAGATGACCGGGAACGCAATGGCTGCGATGATACAGGCAATGGCCTGACCATACTTTTCTTTATGGCAGCATATCTTAGCGCCAATCAGTGGTACTAATGAGAATAAAAGACTATCCACCCAATGATACTTTTCCGGATCAATAAGCCTTATGGTCATTGCGTGGTTTGCAAGCCCGTATACAATCAGGATTATGGCACACGCAGGAAGGAGCAGCGGACCAATCATTTTTTTCATGACTACATCCCCTTTCACGGCAGGAGTTGTGCAGGCATAAGCCTGTCAGTTATCGTGGTTTCACTGAATCTTCCCCATGTTGGGAAAATACCGGAACAGGACCTTGGCCTTTATCTCATCCTTTGTCACATATGGGTCCTCCCACCCACGTGCGTCAATGGAATGATTCCTGTTATCGCCAAGCATCAGGTAACAGTCCTCAGGCACTTCAAAGTGGTAGTCCTTTGAATCCATGGCCTCCGGCAGATAGGACTCCTGAAGCGGTATGTCTGAACCGTTGATATAGACCTTGTCTTCCCGGATATCAACTGTCTCGCCAGGCAGGCCGATGACCCGCTTTACCAGCCGTGTCTTATCCTTTCCCGGCTCTGCCTTGTGGGTAAAGATGACAATGTCCCCCCGCTCCGGTGTGTTCCCGAAACGGTAGGAAAGCCTGGAACCAAGGATCCGGTCGCCTGTCATGATGGTATTCTCCATGGAAGCCGAGGGAACCCGGCTGTTTGCCACCACAAAGGTATTCAGGCAGAATGCGATTACTGCCGCCACGATGATGATCTGAAGCCATTCCAGGATTTCCTTCTTCATGCCCTTTGGCTCCTGTTTGTCTGTATCTGTCTGTTTTTTCATGGTAATCCTCACATTATTTTTTAATCTTTGATACGGTGTGACTATCCCTGCCCATGCTGCCGCCTGCCCCTCCTGACATCCATGACGATACAACCGGCCAGGGCGGCTGCCGAAACAACCGTCACAACCAATATGGCCCTGCCGTCAGGATTGGCCAGCCACCGTTCCCCGGCAAGCCGGTACCTGATATGGCAGCAGGCAAGGCCGTTAATGAAACACAGAAATGCAATCAATCCCCACAGACGCCATTTATTTGCCCTCATAAGCCTCTCCTTTCGTGTGAATCCTGTGTTTTATGAAACAGAATGGATAACTACTTTTATTCTAAGTTAGAAAGGAAAATATGGATAGTATATATTCTATTAAGATTTTATGACAAATCACACAGGATCATTTTTTCCTGATGAATTGCATGCCTTCGTAAATCCTCACTGGATTCCCGCGTTCCAGGCGGGTGTGTTCCAGCCATGCCAGCTCCTTTTCCCTCTGTCTGTTCTCCAGTTCCATATCTGCAAGGATATCACACAGTCGGTTCATGGCCAGCTTTTTATTCATGTGCTGGCTGCGGGCCTCAGTTGACACAACCGATATCCCGGTGGGGACATGGATGATGCGCACCCCTGTCTCCACCTTATTCACATGCTGACCGCCCTTGCCTCCGCTGCAAAAGGTTTCAAAACGCAGCTTCATATCCTCCCTGGCATCAGGCAGCTGTTCCAGGATACTCACGTCAATGAACCAGTTCTTCCGCCTGTGCTCCGGGCGGAACGGGCTTTTGCATATCCAGAGCACGCTTCCCTCCAGTTCCCGCATATCTTCTTCTGTCTCAAACATGATGGAGGAATACCCTCTGCCTGTTTTTCCGTGGACACTCTGGACCAGGCGCATATCCCTCCTCTCCTTTTGGAGCTGTCTGTAAAATAATCCCACTGCCAGTTCGCATTCCGCCGGGCCCTGCCCGGAGCTGATCTGTACCCTCATATCCTCACCTACCCTTTAAATGTGATGAGCGGGCGCAGGGTTGCGACCACATCAACCAGTCCATATTCCAGCAGTGACTCCATAACCTGTTCCACGTTCTTGTATGCCTCGGGCGCTTCTGCGAACAGCAGGTTGGTGTCGTGGCACACCACCTGGCTTTTATACCTGGTGCTGCGTATGGAATTGCGGTCGTATTTGCGGTCAATCCGGCTTTTACAGATGCTGCGCGCCCATTTGCGGCCTGCTCCATGGGAAATGGAATCCAGGGATATGTGTGTATCCCTGCCTGGAACACACACATAGGTCAGGCTTCCCCTGGAACCGGGAATGACCAGGGCATGGTGTCCGGCCGACACGCTTCCTTTCCTGTGCAGCCATCCTTCCCTTGTCTGCTCCACATAATTATGGCAGCTGTCCGTCAGCCGTTCCGTCCGGCTGTCAACATTCAGGTAATCCAGAAGCTTGACAGCGGCAGCCAGCCGGTTGCGCCCGGCCCACAAAAGCGCATTGTCGTGTTCCGCCAGGTAGGCATCCGCCTTGGAGGTACCCTCCTTAAGTCCGTCCGGCGAATAAAAACGTGAAAGGATTTCCTGCCCATAGCCCCTGGAGCCGGAATGGATTAAGAGAAAAATCTTTCCGTCCATAAGCCCCAGCTTTTCCGCCCTATCCCCATCATACACCTGGTCCAGGCACTGAAATTCAGCAAAGTGGTTGCCTGCGCCGATGGTCCCGAAATCCCGGATGGGACACGCCTCCTCATAGGGAATGTCACATGGGATGTCTTCCAGTCCGCGTATGGAGTTTAAACGGGTTACCCATTTATCCATCTTGAATTTCTTCTGTTTTACCTCTGTCTTAAAAAGGCTCATTCCGCAGCCGATATCATTTCCAATCAAATGGGGATAAAACCTTCCCTGGCTGAGAACCGCCATTCCGACCGGCGTCTTGCCCGGATGCAGGTCCGGCAGCCCCACGGCCCTTATGACCCCGGGCAGCCTGCCCACGCCGCAGAGCTGGTCCTTGGCAGCCTGCTCCACCCAATTCTTCTGATTACTGATCAATATGCAATTTTCCTGATTCAAATCTTAAATCTCCTTCATAAGCTGACAGGTAAAAAAGGGTACAAAAAAACACGACAACAAGCCGTGCGCAAAAAAACATATCATACGCCAGTCCCTGTCTGATTTACACTGTTATCTTGTTTTCACCTGATCCATCTGATTTGCCAACATAACAACCACTCCTTTGCTTATGAAGGACCGCCGTCCCACTTATTCTAGAACTTACTATAATGGGAAAGCCGGAAAATGTCAACCACTAAACAGAAAACTTTTATTTGCGGTTGATGAAATACTTAACCAGCTCAATCACAATTACAACGGTAAGTACGGTAACGGCCGTATTGACCGGATTTTCAAACAGCTTTGTGAATAACTCTCCTGCGCTCATGATCATGTCTCCATTCGTTTAATAACCCTTATTATAATATAAAAATATGCGTATGGCAAGGCGCAAGACTGACAGGGATGAAGATTCAAACACAACCTTGGACATGAAGGAAATGAAATCAATATCTTGGACAATATGTACAAAAAGAAGGGATAAGGTTTGTATAAATCAGAAAAAATAGTGATAAAAGAAGACATTTTCAAAAATAGCATTGACATTGGACATAAATGAATATATTCTAAAAATGAACATATTCACTTTTGGCGGGAGTATTTATACATAAAAGACCGCCGGGTTAAAATCTGGTCCGGCGGTCTTCCTCTATCCAATGGTCTATGAGGGATAATATATCGTTTTTAACGGTATCGTCATGGAAGAAGTATCCAACCTTCTTCCTGGTCACTTCGGAATGGGCATACTGGATGGAATCCAGCACACTGGCATGGGATAACAGAATCTCCTTTCCCGTATGCGGGCAGAACTCTCCCAGCAGTCCGGCTATCCGCTCCAGGTAAAGCTGCGATGCCTCCCTAACCCCCTCGTAGTTCTTTCCAACGGTCACCTGGTCCTCCTGGGCTGCTTTGGCAAGCCGGACGGTCTTTTCATCCCGGTCAAAGGCATTGGAGTTGTCAATCAGATAATCGGCCAGCTCCCGCGGGGTGCGCAGGTTCCCGATTTCCTCTGTGGAATGCCGGATGAATGTTATGGCATGTTCATTCCAGATATCAGCCAGCACATCCCGCTTTGTCTTATAATGATTGTAAAATGAACCAATGGAATAACCGGATTCCTTCACGATGTCATGTACGCTGGTATTCCTGTATCCCCGTTCCTGGAAAAGTTTAAGGGCCGCGGCCTTAATCTCCTGATGGGTCATTTCCGATTTTTCTTTTTGGCGAAGGCTCATATTGATTACCTGCTTTCCCGTGTTTTATCTGTTCCGGGTTTTATTATAGCAGGAATGCTGCTTTTTGTGAAGATAATCCAATCAACCAAACATTCAAGGAGGTATTATTATGGGCAGTTATCCACATATTTTCACACCGGGAAGAATCGGGCATGTTACCGTGCGCAACCGTACGGTCATGCCGTCCATGGGAACCAACATGTCGGACCATGGATTCGTCAACGATGCCATTGTCAACCATTATGTTGAGCGGGCCAAAGGCGGCGTTGGCCTGATTATGGTGGAGGTGACCTGCGTGGACACCCCGCTGGGCCTGAACACGCTGAACATGCTTGTGGCCGATGACGATAAGTACATACCGGGGCTTACACGCCTGGCTTCTGCCATCCATGAACACGGCGCAAAATGTTTTCTCCAACTGAGCCACACCGGACGCGGCGCGCGCAGGAAGAATATCCACGCCCAGCCAGTGGGACCATCTGCCGTGCCGATGCCATTTTCCTTCATGATGGGTTTTGGCAATGAGGAACCAAAGGCCCTCACCACCAGCGAGATCCGGGAGATTGAGGACAGGTATGCAGCGGCTGCAATCCGGGCTAAGAAGGCCGGGTTTGACGGTGTGGAACTCCACGCCTGCGGTTACTATATGGGACAGCAGTTCCTCTCTTCCACCGCCAACATAAGGACGGATGAATACGGCGGCAGCCCGGAGAACCGGAGCCGTTTCTATTCCAATATCATAGGAAAAATCAGACGCGGCTGCGGCAGGGAGTTCGGGCTTGTGGTGAAGCAGGCTGTCATGGAGGCCGGGGAACAGGGCGGGATTACCATGGATGAAGGCATGTACTACGCCAACCGTTTCCTCACCGCAGGGGCTGACGGGATTGAGGTCATGGGAGGTTCCTGGAAACCGCAGCCGGATCTGGACGATATCCCCAGTACGGCGGATAAACCAGGACGCATGCTGGGACTTTGCTCCATTGTCAAGAAGACCGTGCTCTCCATGCCGGGTGAAAAGGGACAGCCCGTATTCATCGGCGGCGGACGCACATACCTGCCGGAGCTGGCGGAACAGGCCCTGGCTGACGGACAATGCGATTTCATTTTCATGGGACACGGGCTTCTGGCGGAGCCTCATCTGGTGAACTATCTGGAACATGACTGCTATGACCAGGCCAGGCCCTGTATCGGATGCAACCTGTGCGCCGATGACCAGCTCTCCCATGGACGCCACATCCGCTGTTCCTGTAATGCAGTGCTCGGCAATGGGGATAATGACTATTCCATCCGGCCAGCCGTTGTCAAAAAAAATGTCCTGGTTGTAGGAGGCGGCATCGCCGGGATGGAAGCTGCCAGGGTGTCTGCCATGAGGGGACACCAGGTCACCCTGGTGGAAATGAATGACCACCTTGGAGGCCAGCTGGACTACGCGGTGGCGCCTCCCTACAAGGATAACCTGAAACAGTTATACCCTTACTATGAAAAGCAGCTGAAGCTGAACGGCGTACAGGTCCTTCTGAACACCAGGGCGGATGTTTCGTGGATCCTGTCCCGGAAACCGGACGCAGTCATCTGGGCCTGCGGCGTCCGTCCGGCCGCACTCCCCATACCCGGTTTTGAAAAACCCAATGTCTCCACTGCCAAGGAGGTGCTTCTCGGAAAGGAAACAGGCAGTCATGTGGTGATTATCGGCGGCGGTGTGGTTGGCTGTGAGACAGCTGAACTTCTGCTTTTGCAGGGCAAAAAAGTGACTGTGGTGGAAATGCTGGACACCCTGGCAGGGAAGATGGCCGCTACTACCCGCTCCATCCTTATGGGGCATTTAAAGGGACATGGCCTTACTGCATATATGGAGTGTACCTGCAGGGAAATCACGGATACCGGAGTCATTATCGAGGACAAGGAAGGAAAGAAAACGGAAATTGTCTGTGATGACGTGTTAATCAGTATCGGGGATAAACCCAACAATGAACTGTGTGACCAGCTGGCATCCATGGTTCCGGAATTTTACAATATCGGTGACAGCCAAATGCCGGACAGCTTCGCAGCCTCCTCATCCGCCGGGTATTATACGGCGCTGGGGATATAGGGCTAATACGGTGCTGGGAATATACGGCTTACGGTGCTGGGAATTCAGGGCTTATGGCGCTGGGAATATAGGACTATATGGGAACTGCGCGGCGCAGTTCCCACTGACAGATAAGGAGGGTGGAAAATGGACAGGATTAAGGACAAGGTTGCAATCGTAACCGCATGTACAAGAGGAATCGGACGGGCCATTTCGGACCGTTTTGCAGAGGAAGGGGCCATTGTTTATATGGCTGTGCGAAGGGTGGACGCGGGACAGGAAATCGCAGACGCCCATAACGCGCTGGGGCGCAGGGTGCACGTGGTTTATTTTGACGGGGATATCCTTGATACCATCAGGCCCATGGTGGAATCTGTTTATGAGGCAGAGGGACGTATCGACATCCTGGTAAATAATCTGGGCGGCGGGGTCAGGCCCGGGAACAAGGATATCGTGGGAAGCGATATGGAAGCCATACATAAGGCATTTGAATTCAATACCATCGTCACATCCTTGTGTGCCCAGTATGCGGTTCCCCATATGATAGAGGGAGGCGGCGGAAGCATTGTTAACATATCTTCCGAGACAGCCGTGGTCCCCCAGCTGACCAGAAGCTGGTACGGCATTGCCAAGACAGCGGTCAATGCGCTGACCGAACATATTGCCGTCCAGTACGGTCCCCAGAATATCCGGTGCAACGCTGTGATGCCTCCATTTACAAAAACAGACGCAGTCAAGGTGCTTCCCCCGGAGTTCATGGAACAATACGCCAGGGCGGTCCCTTTAAGGCGTGTGGCAGAGCCTGAGGACATGGCCAATGCCGTGCTGTTCCTGGCCAGCGACGAGGCGTCTTTCATCACCGGCCAGTGCCTGCTGGTTAATGGGGGGTATACCCTTCCGGGAGCCGATTATGCGGATTCCATAGCGCCAAGGACAGCTAGATGCTGAGGATGACGGGATACGGATGATTGGGGAAGAGGTACGGTATTGCATGGATTGGATTCAATCGGGCAATACCGTACCTCTTCATATTAGTTCCGGGTCAGCTTGATCTTTTATATACTTTTTCAGGAAAATCAAACTAAAGATAAGAATCAGAAATCCAATGGAAATAGAAGAAACCATAACATGATATGGAATAAAATCGGATTTCATAAAATAATTCAAGATAAGGGAATAGGTATTATTGGCTATATGTATAAGCATACCTAGTCTTAAATCATTTGTAATTGAAATCACATAGCCGATAATCAGACCCATATAAACCGCACTAATGAACTGGACCAAATTCATATGGCTTATACCAAACAATATGGCGGAAAAAATAACGGCATAAATATTTCTGTGATAACGTTTTATACTATTATACAGAATACCACGGAAAAATAATTCTTCTAAAACAGGCAGGATAAGGCACGTATAAATAATAATGACTGGATTTCTCGAACTATCCTGTATGGCATGGAATGTTTCACTTCCAATCTGATTAAACAAGCCTGCCCCAATCTGTGGAATAAGCATGAAAATCAGTTTATGGGACATACATATACCTATGCCGGTTAATAGACATAAAAGATATGGTCTCCACCCGGATGATGTAAAACGTTTTTTAAGATTGGTACCAGATAAATATTTTTTAAAAAATATAATGAACACTATGTAGGATATGCCTTGGGTTGTATAGAGCATAATAGACCTAGCTATGTAATCCAATGATGAGAAGATAGAAAAACAGAGTCCATTTATTATAGATGTAATCATTTGAAAAAATATCCATATTAGAAATGCCATGGTTTTCCCTCCTATCGTACATTTCTTTGGCTTTTCCATAAAGATACATTATTTTTTCCATAATGGCTGGTTTTAAAATGTCCTTTCCCAAGCGACCAGAAAACGTGCAATCCGACCAGTGTAAAAAATAAGAAATAGAGTAAGCCCCCAATGGGATATATGTGAGGGGCTTTGTATATAACCTGCCGTTCTCCGTCTGGGGATATTCTTACAAATTGGGATGGATAAGCAGAACGTTCATATGTATACCCATCAATCGTCCGGCTGGGCTTATCTAAATATTGTATTAACCTGCTTTCGGCATCCGTGTCCACCTTTCCTTTATTCCATACCTTACACACTTCCCCATCCCGTGTTACCTCATATACCATATTGGACCGTATTGAAGATATGAGTATATGATTGCCATGGAATTGGAGATAATAATGTGCTTTGGTATCGATTACAAGCCCAAAAATAAATTCCCCATTCTGGTTATATGCATTCATATACCCATCCCTGAATCCTACAATCATATCCCCGTCATCAGAAACATCAAATACTTTAAGTACGGCGTCAGTCATATGTTCGCTGTCTGACTTTCTTATATCTTCTGTATATTTGCTTATATCTTTTATTTCATTTTCGTTTGATAGAATAAAAGTTTGTGCGATTGATTCAGCAGGTTCCGCAGCATGTGCATATCCGCAGCAAAATAGAATCCATATGATTGTCATGATAGGACTGACTGCCCTGATACGCCGGAAGAAGGTTTTCATTGATTGGGGCCTCCTGACTATTACAAGGCTGGTTGGCTTATGACATTCAGCCTCTGTTCCCATATTTTCCGCATATGTCATCGTATGCGATAGGCGCATTTTTTGACCATGCTTGAAAGATATCATCTGTAGGAACTATCGTTGCTTTTCTTTCGCCTACATGAATGATTTCCAAAATACCATTATTGTTTTTCCACTCCCCGCCAAAATTCCTTATGATCCAGTCTCCGTAGATCGCCGCAATATCTATCAGGGCATCAACCGCATCACAAAACAGATTATCACTCAGGCGGCTGATTTTTAGTTCCAACCCTGCTAATTCCAAACTGGGATTATTCCTTTTACCGGTAGTTAAAAAATCTCGTACCGCCCGTTCTCTATGACGTTCAAGTTGTTTAAAATATTCCATATTTCTGATGGGCGTTTCATCTGTGACAGGCTTACATAATTCCTCCAGTTTTCTAATTCCATAATTACAGATGATATCTTTAAATCCCATCACAATCCCTTCAAAGTCATCCTGCGTTTTATAGTCATAACCAAAAGTCCAACGGGGATCGTACAAATGCAGCTCTTTCGTAGACAGGTTTTTTGCGCTGACTACTCTTCTGATTGGGTAGTCAACCATGAAACGCATATCAACGTAGGTAAATTTATCATAAATATCAATTTTTTGACTTCCCCTTACATACTGCCAACCGTTTCCGTCACCGTCCGCTTCCCAAGTTTCATAACGGAATCCCTGGGGCATCAATATGGGGGTTATTTCATTTTCAATATACGCTGACTTTGTTTTATAATCCACGTATCCTCCTTTCCCCGGCCGTATCCGCCCATATGATGCAGATATCCCGGCAGGCTTTTCCTTGTTTGAATCCCCAGTCTCCCTGCGGATGTTTCATATACTGATCCAGTCCATGTATGCATCCCGTACCTGGGTCAGATAAGGCTTGCTGATGGTAAGCCAGATGGAATTGCCCATCAGCAATTCCCGGCCTTTTATTTGTTTTACATGCATGATGTTGACTGACGTTGTCCTGTGGCAGCGGATAAACTGTTTAGGAAGCTGTTCCATCATCTGATAAAATGGTATTTTGTGTGTGATGGTCCCGGACACGGTTACCAGCGCTGTATAATGCAAAGCAGCCTGACAGTACAGTATGTCACGGTATGGGATGGAAAGGATGGTATCTTTGCTGTTATAAATGTATTTGGCATTTGAAACACGCTCCAATGCGGTATCCATACATGCATGAATCCGTTCATACATTACCGGTTTCAGGATAAAGGCAACGGCATTGGTCCCATAGCCGTCATACACATATATATCATGCATGGTCAGAAACGCCAGCGGGGTGTGGGAGCCGTTCTTATTAAGAGCTTGTGCCGTGTCAATGCCATTGAGCTTTCCATCAAGTTCGATGTCCATGAATATAAAATGGAAATCGTTGAAGTCCTCTTTTAAAAAGTCCTCACCCGTCGTGAAATGCCGGATAATCAGCTCACATTTCCGGTTCATGGCCGCCCAGGCATGCAGCTTCTCTTCCAGCTTTTCCCTGTCCGATTCATTATTTTCAACGATTGCAATCTGCATACAAAGCATTCCTAACCATGCCTCCTTTGTGATGGTATAACTATTATGATTTCAAAGGATGTCTCTTGGGGATTTAATCGATAGAATCCATCGGCACGTTCAACAATCTGTCTGATTTGGGACAGACCGATTCCATGTCCTGGTTCTGTTTTGCGGCTCTCCAATGCCTCACCGTCAAAATTGTAAATACCGTCACAGCTATTCTTGATGACAATCCGGAACATATTATCCACCTGCGTTACTGTTAGTTCAATATAACGGCTATTTATATTGGATAAATGCAGGACAGCTTCAATGGCATTGTCCAACAGGTTCCCAAACAGGGATGAGATATCCGCATCACTCATGGGGAAATCCCTGCAGTCATTTATGGCATAAATAATATGGATTCCATGCCGTTTTGCCTTCATGAATCCGGCGGACAACACATTATCCAAGGCCGGGTTGCCGCTGTTGGTCAGCAGACCTGCATATTCTGTAAAGCCGGAATTGTCCCGTATGTAACTAAGCGCCCGTTCTACATGACCGGATTCGAGGAACCCGGTGACCATCTGTATATGGCCCTTCATATCATGGCGCCAGGTGCGCAGGGCTGTGACTGCGTCCTGGGCGGCTTCCAGTTCCTTTATCCTGTTTTCATCCCGCTGCTGTTTCATCAGAAGGCGGTTCCTTTCCTGACAGACCTTTGCAAACCAGATCATGATACTCAATGTTGTAATGGTAAGGATGATAATGAACAGGTAGGCAATATCTGTCATGATGGCAATATCCTCATAAACCTCCAGGGAGCTGACGGTTATGGAGATATTGGCAAACTGGTCCAGTAAGGCCAGGGTAGACAACGTCATGGCAAGAAGCAGTATCTGTACCTTTCGGGGCAGGACGGATTGATTTTTCAACAGCTGGATAAGGCCTGTGGCAACAATGAAGCTTATGATCAGATATAATGCAACCATATAATAGCGTTCAGCAGACGGCTTCAATAGCTGTTTTATGCTGATCTGCAATAAAAGATCCGTTATGCGGAATACAATATGCTCGGATATCAGGGCAACCAGCATATAGGAACAGCCGCATATAAGCTTTCCTCCCCTGCGCCCCGGGAAACAGGTATAGGAATACAGGATTTGCAGTGCGGTGACACAGGCTAACCGTATAACAGGATGGAAATACAGTGAATCAATCCAGGTAATTACAAATGCCAGGAAGATCCCACCTATCAGCTGACGGTAACGGTAACGGCCAGTCCCACCTAAAATCCGATAAAATAGATACCAGCAGATGCCCGTCTCCACAAAATTAATGGCTACTTCTATCATTTTCTCATGTTCCTCCACCAAATACAACTATAACCGGGTATCAACTCATGCAAAAAAAAGATAATTCGTGCAAAAACCCAAGTTAATTCTTTCAAATCACCAATCAGGATCAGCCACCGTACTTTTAAGTATCCGCCGCACCTACCAATATAATAAAAGAAAAATATAGGTACATCAATACAAATCCGACAATTAGATTCCCAATGCCCTTCCTCCTTGTCCGGTAAAACAATCAAGGCTGGATAAATTAATATCCAGCCTTGATTCCTCAAACACGCCCTAATAAGAGGAATATCAACCACTATCCATAGAAAAATGTTTTGTTCTCAGAAGATTGAATATAGAAAATATAAAACAACGGCACACAATAATGCAGTTAGAATGAATAAATATGGAATGATCTTTATATTTTTATCCTCTCTGGGGCAATAAAAGTCTGTTATATCATTCGGGTTATAGTAAATATCCACCTCGTCCCCAGGCTTTCCAACTGAAAGAAATGCATAAGGAACCCTTGAATCCATACCATTACACTCCTGATTCCCAATGCTGAACTTATATATTGTGAAACGATGTGGTATGGATGGCGCTGTAATATACCTGTTATGAGTGCGTTTAAGATACTCAACATAGACACCCGTAGATAGATAATCAATCTGCCCTATGGTTTTCTTAATACATCTGCGTATTACATCCATATTCTTTTCCTTAATTGTGCTATATGCATTGAAAAGTATTATGATAATAGATATATAGATTGCAGTAAGCATGATTAACAATCCAATGGAACGATCCATCATGATATCTCCGTTCATATGTTGAGGATAAGTGATTAAACATAGTTTATTTTCCTTAAAAAACTTAGTACGGTCTTTTTGTGTTCATATGGAACTTTTACAAAAACATAAGTATTATCAATCTGGATTACCAGTTCATAAGTATCATCCTTATTTCTTCTTGAATATTTATAATACCGGCCCACACTTAATGTATAGTTTTTCCCTCCTGCCTGTTCCCTTATTTTTTCTTCCATGTTTTCCCTTAACATACGGGCATGTTCCGTTGAGTCTGTTTCAGCATATTCTATATTGATGCCATCATCTATATATACTTTTCCGGAATGCAAGATGAAATTGTCCTTCGCTTCACTTATATCAATCCATTCATATCCATTCATTTCCGCTATTCTTTTTAATTCTGCAAACTCCATAGGCGATTGTGGAGTTATGTTTTTCAGAATAACATAACCAATTGACAAGATTATTAATATGATTAAAAAAAATGGAATAACGAATCTTTTCCGTCCATAAATTAGATACACGTTTACCATTCCCCCCTTTTTAATACTTACAATATAATAAATTCCGTGTATTTTCAATGGATTTGCATGAAAAGCCTGTTTTCTGCATGAATAGACGTGATGGCATGCTTAAACTTCTGAAAGGATTTTTTGGAATCCTTCTTCAATTTATTCCGCGGGCAATCGTTCCTGCCTCATCCGCGCCAAATACCTCCTCAAACGCCCGCAGGCAATCCTCTTTCCTGGAGCGGTCCATGACAGCAAACACCACGGTATCGAAGGTATCTGCAAAGTATCCTGTCAGCAGTTCCTTCCACCAGCTGGCTATCCTGTACGGGTCATTGCGGAATACGCCGCATCCGTAAGCCCCGAGGATGAGATGACGGTGATTCATCTGCACGAACAGGGACAGGGCCACCTTCATGCGTTCATACATGGCTGTTTCCGCCTTATGTATATCCTCCCCCTTCTGCATCACCTGCCCCATGTTGACAGCAGGCAGGGTAAGTACGGAAGCTGTCACAGGTTCCTCTAAAAGTTCAAACCGGCCATCACGGAAAAATACAACTTCAGGGGAATAGATGGCATGGTTGGTATATATCATGGACGGGCAGTTCCGGTTGTTCTGATAGTATTCCGGGTGTCTGGTCAGGGTCTGGTAGAGTCCGCTGGAAGCAGCTATGCTCTCCTCCTGTGCCATGGCACCGTTTAAGAACCCTCCTCCGGGATTCTTGGCGCTGGCAAAGTTCAGTACCCCGGGATCCGCCACCCCATCCCCTGACAGCCTAAGGATGGCCTCCACGGTAGAACAGTTCATGGTCTTCATTACAGGTAACATACCGGAAGGTTCCCCTTTGACGTATGTTGCGGCCAGTGTCTCTGCCTGTTCCGGTGTGAATAAAAGGCTGTTGTCCACAGATGCCCTGTGCTGTTTCCTTATATCAATTATCCTGCCATGGGTTTCGTAGGTTCCACGTCTCATGATTTCCAGTGTTTCTCTGGCAGTTGCTTTTCTATCCATACTTAAAACTCCTTCCATTTTTTACGGTACAGCCTGGATGGACGATGGCCCTCGTTCCCTGTGTAGGAATCTGTCTCCTCCACAAGGGATGCTGCCTTCCTGCGGAAAGCTGCCTTTAAAAGGCGTTTTCCCAGAATCACCTCATATACCTGCTGCAGCTGTGTCAATGTGAATTCAGAAGGCATCAGGTGAAGGGCCAGTCCGCTGTACTCAACCTTGCCCCGGAGCCGTTCCAGGGCATAGGTGATGATCCTGGCATGGTCAAAAGCCAGGCCATTGTTTTCCGTTATCTCATATTCTGTAAATGTGCCGTTTTCTGTTTTGGTCATGGATTTCTCAATGACAGAGGAAAGGCAGATGTTGTCCGAGGTTAATTCAAGCTTATAATGCTGGATACGGACAACCTTTGGTTCCTCTCCGTCCGTGGGAACAGGATAATCCGTGTGTTCATCCATCAGGTAGAAGGAAATGTGGAACCAGCGGGCGTTATCCGCGTCATCCCCTGCTTTTATCCGGACTTTGGAACTGTCAATAAGCGCCATATAAGAACAACTCATGACCCAGGTGCGTGGGTCGCGGCCCGGGTCGCTGAAGGTATACAGCTGTTCCATGTATACATGGTTAAGCCCGGTTTCTTCCATGAGTTCCCTTCTGGCTGCCTGTTCCGTGGTTTCGTCCGGCCGTACAAAGCCGCCGGGCAGGGCCCAGGAACCCAGATAGGGATGAACCCCTCTTTGGATTAACAGTATGCCCAGTTCCTTTTCAGGCAGCTTCCTGTAATTATCTTCTGTTTCCTCCAAAACCGTGAAAATAGCCATGTCGGCAGCCATCGAGGGCCGCTCATAGTGGCCGGGATCATAGGATTGTAAATACTCGGCTTCAGTCAGGCCATTCCGGTCAAGTATCCTGGTGTCCCTGTCCATCCCTGTCATGCCTCCTTTTCCTGTTCCATAAGGATATCCCTGGCCTCGGTCAGGGCAAATCCCAAAAGATTCGTACCTTTCCACTTTACCGGGCATTGCGCATCCGGATTACTCTTTCCCATACCAATTCCCCAGATGCGGTCCCTTGGGCTTGCCTCCACCAATATCCTGTTCTTAGTGGAACGCAGGAATTCCCACAATTCCGGATTCTGGGAAAACTTTGCCATGCTGGCTTGTTTGACAATGCCATAGCATGCATTGTCCCATGTCTCTTTATCAAAATTACGGACACTCCGGCCGTATGCCTTCATGGCCTTTGGCTGCTTTGCCTCCAAAATCAGTGAAAGCATCTCCTGGTCATGGAACATCCTTGCCTTTTCCGCCATCATGAACTGCTCTGCGCAGGAATATGTAATCCCATCTACTTCAAAGCGGGCCATCCACCACTGGCTCAGGCAGGTCTCGGTTATACGCCCGCTGGAATCCGGTGTGTGGCCCCAAAAGAACAGGAATTTATAATGTTGTCCTTTGTTATATGCCTTTTTCAAATCTTCCAATGAATAAACCATGCCACTCTCCTCCTTATGGTATCATGCTGGATATTTGCATCAATCGTATTGCAATGATAGTAATATATTGTTAATAACAACTTGATACTATCATGATATATGATTGTGGATTGATTGTCAAGGGGATTTGGTATATATGACAGGATTAAAAAATGAATTAAGAAGCCATTAAGTTTACATAAAAATATTATGTTAACATGTTGCTGAGGTAAAGCTATTTTTACGGAGATTTTTCACACATTCCATTATGCAGACCACTCTCCCATCCTATGCATCCGGAATCATAAAAACCGGCAGACAACTGCAATCCACAGCTGCCTGCCGGTATAAACCCATCCTATCTACAGATGAAGCCTCTTTAATGAATCAATATCCCCTGCCTGTATGAACGGTATGGCAGATGAAATCTTCTCCACCGGCCAGTCCCACCACTTCATCTCCTGTAATGTTTTGACATCTTCATCTGAAAAACGTTTCCGTATCATCCTGGCCGGGACACCTCCTACGATTGTATAAGGCGGCACATCCTTGGTGACAACGGCCCTGGTTCCGATGATGGCCCCGTCGCCAATGGTGACCCCTGCTAAAATAACAGCCTCATATCCAATCCACACATCGTTGCCAATGACAATATCACCCTTATTGTCCCACGCCATGTCCGGTCTCATGCCATGTCCCCACTCTTCATAAAACAAGGGGAATGTATAGGTGGCAAGGGAACCCATGGTGTGGTTCGCACTGTTGAACAGGAATCTGGCGCCGCATGCAATGGAACAGAATTTCCCGATGATAAGCCTGTCCTTATTGATTGGATAATGGTAAAGGACATTATTTTTTTGAAAATCCCTTGGGTCGTGGACAAAATCGTTATAAATGGTAAATTCCCCTATTTCAATATTGGGATTCCCAATTACATTCTTCAAATATACAATCTGCGCATCTCCCGTTCTGGGATAAATCCTGCTGCTGTCTGGAATAGTCATTATAATCCTCCTGATTCATCAATTATTGTTTTGGGACTATTCCAGTTAATGCAATGCAGAGTTTCATATAACCCTCCTTTTCCGTCTTATATCAAATATATTACAGGAACAAAAGAAAGAATGGAATACCAAATAAAAAAATATCCAGACATCCAGGCAACCTCATTCAATGGGCGCCTGATAAAACCCGCCATAAAAATTCTCCGTCTTAATCATGTTCACAATCACATGCGGATCCTGTTCCCGCATCAAATGGACGATATCATTCACCTCATAGGAGGAAACCACTGTGTGCAGCAGGTACATTTTCCTGTGGCTGTAGCCGCCCATGGCGTCCACGCAGGATATCCCATGCCTGTACTCTTTCACGTAAGCCTTAATCACGTCCTCTGCATTGGTGGTGGTAATCTGCAGCGTGACCCGCTCATACCTGTGGTGGAAGGCAGATATGGCCTTGGTGGAAACAAACTGGAATAAGATGGAGTACCCAGCATAAAGCCATCCGAACATATATCCGAAAATACAAAGGATGACACAGTTGCCTGCAAACACATATTCCCATATGGATTTCCCGGTCTTATTGGACACATACAGCGCAATGAAGTCAGTGCCGCCTGTGGAGGCATTTCCGCGCAGCGCGATGGCAATGGCAATGCCGTACAGGAAGCCGCCGAACACCACATCCAGAAGCACATCATTGAACAGCGGCTGGAAATGGAACACCTTCAGGAAAAAGCTGGCAAGGAATACCTGCAGCATGGAATAAAAGGTAAATCGCATGCTGATGCTTTTACTGCACAGGATGGCCACAGGTATGTTGAGGACCAGCATTCCCAGGGACGTGGAGATATTATGTCCATATAAAGAGGCAATCCTGTCAATCAGGATTGCCACGCCCGTGAAACCGCTGGACAATAGGTTGGCTGGCCGGATGAATGCCTGGATTACATAGGTCTGGAGCAGTGCGGAGGCGATGACCGCTGCAATGGTTATGAGCCTGCGCACCATGATATTCTTCTTGTATTTGGCAATCATAGCCCTGTCTCCCCTGCTTCCCCAATACTTATGAGAAGTTTGCGCACCAGCTCCTCCGAGACCACATCATAAGCACGTTCATTGGGAGCAGCCCCAAAGGCATAGGAAACGCTGTTTACAATGGTGGTTGGGTCCTCCACCCAGTCCTTGCAGGAACTGTGCACCTGGGTAAGGCCGGTGTCATCCATCAGCTTCCTGGCATTACCGGCGTTAATGCCGCTTCCTGCCAGAATCTCAATCCTGTCCCCATACATGGCCTGAAGTTCCTTTAAAAGAGCCGTGCCTTCTACTGCCTTGGCCTTCAGTCCGCTGGTCAGCACCCGGTCAACCCCCATGTCAATCAGGATTTCCATGGACCTGTAAGGATTGTCCGTGCAGTCAAAGGCACGGTGGAATACGGCTTCCTTCCCATATTCATGGATGATGGAAACCAGCCTTTCATTCTGCTCACGGTTAATGGTGGCATCCGGGTTCAGGCAGCCAAAGGCAATTCCGTCCGCGCCATGGCTGACCAGGATCCTGGTATCCATCTCCATCACCTCAAAATCCTCCTTGCAGTAACAGAAGCCGCCGCCCCTGGGACGGACCATTGCCACTGTCCTGATACCGCAGTGTTCCTTCACAAGCTCAAGGGTGCCCAGGGAGGGGGTAAGCCCTCCCAGATGCAGCCCGCTGTTTAACTCTATCCTTTTGGCGCCCCCGGACGCGGCCTGGACCGCATCATAGTAGCTGCCGCAGCATATTTCCAACATAGTTCCATTCCTCCGTATCTGATTCACAGGCCTGTCCGCCAGCCGTTCCCCGCTGTCTGCTGCAGCTGCCCCAGCCGGTACAAAGCCAAAGCATATATCCGTGCGTTTGTCATCAGGTCATCCACTGTCATCCATTCATTGGGATTATGTCCAATCCCCTTCTGTCCCGGAAAACTTGGCCCAAAGGGCACGATTCCCGGCATCCCCTTGGCATAGGTCCCTCCTGTGGTGGTAACCGGCGTCCCGTCCTGTCCCGTTACGATCTCATAGCTTTCCTGAAGCGCCTTTACCATGGGGCTGTCCTTTTCAAATATGACCGGGTCATAATTCATGACCAGTTCTGCACGAAGCCCTGATTCCAAAGCCTTCCCCTGAACCTTATCCATGATCTGCTGGATGGAGAATCCGCCCGGATAGCTTAGGGTCACATCAAAACTGACCATTCCGTCCATGCATCCCAGTTTATATCCCCGCATCTCCATGGTCCCGTATTCCTCATGGAAAAAGTCAATCCCCAGGCGGTCGCCTGTATTCCTGGCCCCGATAAAATACTGGTTCACAAATTCAAAAAATGGTTCCAGCTTTTCTTTCTCCCCAAGGATCCGCACAACGGCCCGTCCTCTCTCACTGTACACCACCGGATACTTACAATCCGGTGTAAACCCATATACAGGGGGCTTCTCCTTTGTGAGATAATAGTTCAGATCCTCAAAGCCTGTTTCTTCGTCACAGCCAAAGATGATCCTGACCGGGCGCCTTAACCCAAGGCCCAGCTTCTTAAGGGCCGCCAGCCCGTAAAGACAGGCCAGCACAGGCCCTTTATTGTCCAATACTCCCCTGCTGTAAATGACCCCGTTCTCCATATATCCGCTAAAGGGCGGCTGTTTCCAGCCCTCCCCCACCGGCACCACATCCACATGCCCGATGGCGCAGACGTATCCGTCTTCTCCCCTGCCATACTGGGCATAGCCGATGTAGTTGTCAAGATTCACCGTGTCAAAGCCAAGGCGTCCGCTGATATCCAGCGCGCTTAAAAGAGCCTGCTTCACGCCCGGGCCGAACGGGGCGTCCTCTGACCCGGCCCCCTCCACGCTGTCAATCCGCACCAGCTCAAGGATGCTGTCAATCATCTCATCCTTTAAACTGTCCACGGCCTCTATGATACGCTGATCTAAACCCATATCTAAACCTATATCCGAACCCATATCAAAGTCCCTATTTAAGCCCATGAATCATTCCTCGATAGGCGCCATACGCGTCTTCATGTAGTTTTCCATCCACTCCTCTGAAGCAACCTCAAAGGTACAGTGTCCGTCCTCTCCCCGGGTTACCAGATAAACCGTGGGTTCCTGGTTTTCCGTGACAACTGCGAAGGAAAACCCTTCAATGTTGGTGGCAACGCCCCATTCACCCTTTGGGTTCATGGCTATCAGGGAAAGGTCCCCGGCCTGGCCCCTTCTCTCCTTCAGCTCCGCGTCCAGCTTATTCACGGCTGTCTCACATGCCTCCTGGGGATGCATGCCCTCCCCCATGAGTCTTACGATTTCATAGGAAATGCACCCTTTCATCAAATCCTCACCCAGCCCGGTGGCGCTGGCGGCGCCGCGCTTGCTGTCCGCATAAAAACCGGAACCTGAGATAGGCGAATCACCCACCCGTCCCTTTTTCTTCATGAAAAGCCCGCTGGTGGATGTGGCGGCAGTCATTTTACCTGTCATGTCCAGGCATGCCATGCCAACCGTGTCATGGCCGGAGTATGGCTTGATTTCCTGGGCAGCCACTTCCTTCACCCGCTTGCGGTAATGTGCCTTGGCCCGGTCCGTCAGCATGTTCTTGCGCTCAAATCCTTCCTTATGTGCAAACTTCTCAGCGCCCTCGGCCACCAGCAGGCTGTTGACCTTTTCATGGCTCAAGCGCCTTGCAATGGAAACCGGGTTGGCAAAATCCTTAATGGCCGCAACAGCCCCGATATCCAGCGTATCCCCGTCCATGAACGCGGCGTCCATCTCCACTTCCATCTCTTCATTTGGAAGTCCGCCGTATCCCACGGATTTGTAGTATGGAAAATCCTCCACCTCACGGATGGCTGTCTCAATGGCATCCCCCGCGTCCTTTCCGGCCTTTAAAAGCTCAGACCCCTTTGTAATCCCTTCCACGGCCATACGCCAGGTTGCAATCATTCCCCACATGGCAGATTCCTCCTCATCCAATGAATTATTTAAAACAGAATGTATTCTTAAGTCCGGTTATGTCTTCTCCGTCAGCCAGTGCCTTAGCCATGGTGCACATGTTCTTAAGGGCGTCGTTCAATCCCATTCCGCCCTTCTTCGGGGTTTCCACAATGGCTACCTTATCCTTGTAGGCCGCGATTGTCTCCGCATTTTCCACGGACATGGCTGCAAATGCCTTTGCATCGGTGGTTGCATTGATATCACAGGCAACCTTTGCGCACATGGCTGCATAGTCCGCATAGTTAAAGGCCGGTCCGCACATGACCACATCTGGCTGAAGCTTCTTAACCATGGCGCAGAGCTTGCGGCTTACTTCCTCCGGGTCTGCAAGATAGGTCCCGTTGCCGCAGCACAGGCATGCTGCCACGTGCCCATCCACCTGTTTTAAGAAGGGTTCCATCATGACCGCGGGACCGATAGGCTCCTTTTTTCCTGTAAGGGGAACCATGGTATCGTCCTTTGTGCCAAGTCCTGACTGAATCTGGTCATATATCATAATTATCTTCATATCATACACCTCTTGTTTATATAACGGGCCTGCACAAAAGGTACAGGCCCGGCATGTTAATGGAGTCACAGGTTTACTTGTTACATTCATTTATCATTCATGAAGGACTGCGTCCTACAGGTCATCAAAGGAAAGGTCATCGAAGTCGATGTCATCGTCGTCCTTGCTGTCAGCGGCCTTGGCTTCGTCCGCCAGATACTGTTTATCCATCATCTTGATGAATGGCATGTAGATGAACACGCCCAGGATCAGGAGCAGCAGCTGGAGCACGGCGCCCTGCCACCCTGTTGCCAGGAAACCGGAAAGCACGACCGGCATGGTCCATGGAATCGCAACGCCGGAACACAGGGGAACCAGGCCGATGCTCATGCATACATAGGAAATAACAATGTTGATGGTGGGCACCAGCATGAATGGAATCAGGATCATCGGGTTCAGCACAATGGGAAGGCCGAATACGATAGGTTCATTGATACCGAACACGCCTGGAATCAATGCCAGCTTGCCAAGTTCCTTAATACGTTTGGAATGGCAGAATAACAGCATGGCAATTAACAGTGACAAGGTGGAACCGCAGCCGCCGAAGGTGGCAAACAGGTCCTGGAACTGCTGTGAGATGATATTTGGCAGTGCCTGGCCGGCCTGGAATGCAGCCAGGTTGTCGGCGGACAGTGTCTGCAGGATCGGGTTGAACACCGCGCCCACCACGGAACCGCCATTTACCCCGAAGAACCAGAAGAAGTGCAGGAATATATAAGCGATTACCATGGCCGGAAGCGTGTTGCCCAGCTTTAACAGCGGTGTCTGAAGGATGGTGAAGATAAAGGTAAATGCATCCCTATATGGAGTCATGGCAAATACGATGTTGACCACAAAGAACACCAGCACTGCCACGCCTGCGGGAATCAGGGCTGAGAAGGATTTGGATACGGTGGGCGGCACGCCGTCAGGCATCTTGATGACCCATCCCTTTTTATTCACCCATGCATAGATATGCACGGACAGGAACGCCACGATGATACCGACGAAGATTCCCTTGGAACCAACCCATCCCAGGGGGATGCCGGTTACGGTTGTGTCGCCGGATATGATTTCATACGGCATGATCAGGAACCAGCATACCATGGCGATTGCGGCGCCGAACAGTTTATCCACGTCCATCTGCTCTGCAAAGGAATAACCGATGCCGATAACGGCCAGGATTGCCATGATGGTGAAGGTGGCGTCTGTTGGTTTGGAGAAGTAGGAGGTCCAGTTCTCACCAAAGAACCTTGCCCAGAAATTGCTCCATCCCGGAATCGGGAAGTTGGCAATCAGCAGGAAGAAGGAACCTACAATCAACAGTGGCATGGATAAAAGGAAACCGTCACGGACAGCTATCAGATACTTATTCTTACCGATTTTCTCTGCCAGCGGCATGAGTACGGACTCTAACTTACTTAACATTTTCTATTCCCCCATATCAGATATTTTTATTGTGCGCCTTGGCGCCGGATGGTTCTTTATTTCGCTGACTTCATCAGCTTGATGGCTGATTTGAGGACTTTTTCGCCGTTCATCATACCATAGTCGGTCTGGTCAATTACCTGAATCGGGATACCTGTGCTGCCGTACTTTTCAACAATCTCGGCATAGCGGTATTTAACCTGGGGCCCTAACAGGATGACATCCGGATGCTTCTCATCGATGATCTGACCAATCTTGCCGTCCGGAAATGCCTCTACCTCGATGGGAAGGTCATGGGAGTTGGCAACACCCTGCATCTTGCTTGCCAGCATACTGGTTGACATACCTGCGCTACAGAATAAATATACACGTTTCATTATAAAATCCTCCTTATGTCCTCATTCTTTATTATGGTTGTTTTTTTATTTTTAATGATTATTTATTTTCCAGCTTCTTTTCCAGTTCAATGATACGCTCATAGCTGGCAATCATTTCCTCGGCAATGATCTTAAAACTTTCCGCGCTCATCAGCTGGTCTTCCGCGTGTACCAGGATAAGGGAGCCGCCTACCTCAACGCCCTGTGCTTCCTTTTGGATCAGCTCAAAGTGTGCCTCATGCCCGACTAAGAACAGCTTCTGTCCTTCCTCGATGCATTTTCTTGCCCCGTCAAAATCCCCCGTCTTTGCTTTCTGGATTCCTTCAATGTAGCTGGAACGCGCAGCGCCTACATTGGAAATGATCTGAAAGCATGTCATCTCTAATCCCTCTACCATAATGCTACCTCCTGTTTGCTGTTTTGCTTAAAATCGTAAATGAGAAAATGCAACAAAACCGTCTGTTTGCTGCATCTCTTATTAAGTTGCCTTTATTATAAGGCCTTTATTCAGTTTTTTTCATTAATCGGATTTCCTAGCTGTTAGGAAATTCAACCCATTATCCTGTCAATAAATTCCTCATAGGTGCAGGACGACACTAATTTTGCCAGCTCCTCAGGCCGGTTCACCACATTGCTGACCCAGTCAAAGAAAATCTTAATCATCCGCTCATCCCCTTCGTTGATGGCAAAGAGCATGACCAGGCCCACATCGAAGTTCCCCCAGCGGACCGGGCTTTTCAGCTGGGCCACCGCAATGGTGGAATGGCTGGCAAAGGCCCCGAAGGCATGGGGAATCGCAAATGCATTCACAAAGGAGGTGGGCGACATCTGTTCCCTTTTAAGTACGATATCCTTGAAGTCCGGCTCCACGATGCCTTCCTTTTCAAGGCCGCGGCACAGCAGGCGTATGATTTCCTCCGGCGTCCCAAGGGTCACGTTTTCATGGAAATGCTCCTTGCGTATCAGGCTGCCGATATGGGAGGTGAATTCCAGCTGGAACTGTTTCTTGTCCAGCTTATTGACCGCCTGGAGGATGCCTGACTCTGTCTCTGAATCCACAAACAGGTTGATTGGGACCGTCGGCACATCCAGCTTGTGTTCCAGGGGAAATGTGGTCAGTATCAGATCCGGGTCCAGGGAGGAAACCGTCTCCTCCTCGAAATAGCGGAAAATCCCAACCACCTCCACCCTCTCACGGAACATTTCCGATATCTTCTTCACACACATATCGGAAAATGTCTGGTTATGGGGGATGATCATGATGGTCCTGTACTTCCTGACACTGTTGATGCGCTCGCTGGCAGCGCCCAGATGGAGGGCAATGTAGCAGGATTCCACCTCGGATATGGAAGCCTCCAGTTTTTCCTCCAGAAGCTCCACCACATAGATGCCCATATCGAACACCAGAGGGTATTTGCGCTTGATTTCCTCCACGAATACATCCTGCATATGGGCTTTGGCCTTGACGCGGTCTATGAGGCCGTGGATGTGCATCTTAAGCCCGGCAATCAGGTCCCCGTCCTCCCGGAAATCCAGTCCGAACAGGGAATAGATCCCATCCAGGGCTTCGGCAACCAGCTTTTTCGTATTCAGCCATTTCCCTTCAAAATTCACAAAATCACTTGTATAGTTGGAGGCCCGCTTGCCCATGATGACCAGGGCGAACATCCCCACCTCGCCGTCATGGACCTCGATGTGGAGGCGTTTTGAGATACGGTCGAAAAAGGTCATGGAAATCTGGTATTCAATGGTATCCTCAAGGCCCTGGGAGCCGTTATCCATATTCACATAATTGGCGCAGTTCATCCGCTCAATGCTTGTGCCTGCGTGAAGGATGACCATGGGGAACATGGACTCGTGGATGGAGTAATCATATTCCTCCAGCACATCCACAAAGATATCCTTGACCGCAATCAGGTCAAAGCTTTTATAAAGGCCCGCAAGCAGGTTCATGTTGAGGAAATTCTCCTGTACCTCAGCCACAAGCAGGTCCCTGTAAAAACGCCGTTTGCTGGCCTCATCCCCTTTTAGGGAAATACATTCCCTGTTGCGTACCAGTTTCAGGTTGGTGTAAGGCTCCAGCATCCTGCGTATGCGCTTGAGATCATTGTCAATGGAATAACCGCTGACAAAAATCTGATCCTGAAGAGAGACCAGGTTCAGCTCCCTGGTCTCAAACAAAAGCTTCTGTATAATGTATATACACCGTCCCCCCGGGGTCTGGGGGACCTCCGGCCCAAGGTTCTTTTTCTCCGGCACAGGAATACTTGTCCTGGCGTCCTCCATAACACGATAACCCTGGCGCACATTGGATTCAATGGGCGCCGGGGTTATCCGTTTGTTGATAGCCTCCACATCAGAGCGGATGGTCCTGTCTGATACTCCAAGGAGGCCGGCCAGCTGCCTGCTGGTCATCCAGTCCCCTCTTTCTGAAAGTATGGCAAGCAGCTGTTCCTGTCTCACGTTCTGCATGGTTAGACTCCTTATCTCTTTTGCTTATGCTTTGCAGAAGGCAAATACCTTCCACGGTTCTACATAATTTAACAGCACATGCTCGTATTCCGGCAGATGTCCGATGACGTTCTTGCGTCCGTCATTGGGCATATCCTTAAGGACAATGTGCAGTTCACCTTTGTACTTCAGGTACCCGTCATTTAAGATGACCACGTCCCCGCGCTTTAAGTCACGTGTGTTGGCAGCGGGAACCGGTTCATCTGCAAAGGTAACCCTTGGCCATGTGGACCGGATCATGTACTCGCTCATATCGCCCCGTACCACGTGCCTTGGTCCATAATCCAGGATTTTCTGCTCTGTTTCAGTCAGTTCCTTCTCAAGGACCAGCCCAAAGGTCAGTATGCTTGGGTTCACGGCCGCACAGGCCTCCAGCTCCTCGTCGGAAGCATAGGCATTGGCCACCAGCACATCATCCACCATTCCTGTGGCAAACAGGTGGCGCGCCTGGAAGTCCATGGGCAGGCCACGGTGCATCTCAAGGGTGCAGAGGCCTTCGTTAACCGGCCATGGGCCGTAGGTTCCCTGGTTGTTGCTGGATATGAATGCAGCCACCGGCAGGTGCATGGACTTCATCTTCATGTTGCATTTGTTGAAATGCTCCAGGCTCAGGCCCGTATACTGCTGCGGATAAAAGTTATGGCAGGTAACAAGTTTGGACCGGTCCGGGTGATGGTCCATGATATTCTCCACATAGACTAACTGTGTGCTGGCATTCAGTTCTATCTTAAGCCCCTGTGGATTATAGGTCATCAGGCTTTCCTTCATGCCGTCAAAGCCCTCGTCCAGACGGATGCCGTCCACGTGCATCTCTTTAAAAATGGACAGATCCTCATAGGAAATCCCCATCCTGGAAAATACGGCCGGGCTTACATCCGGGATGATTTCCATGCCGCACCCATGGGCCGTGTCTGCCAGCTGGCAAAACTCTCCTACCACTTCTTCCCTGCTCTTATTCCCCACGCTCAGCAGGCAGGTAAAGACACGCTTGTATCCAAGGCTTCCTGCCTTCCTTATATATTCCTGGTCACGCTGGGCAGTAGAATGCTCCGGATAAACGGAAATACCTAATCTTGCCATAATAAATACCCCTCTTTCTTAATAAGACTGTTTCCCAGTCCTGTTCTATCTGGTATGCTATATATAATATAACCAATTACCAGAAAAAAGAGAGGTAAATATATTTCCTAACAGCTAGGAAATCATAAAATTGTGCGAAGCAGGCCCTGTAGGAATCCGGCTGCCTGTCCCTCGTCCGGTCCTTCCACCTGCAGTTCCAGGCTCTCGCCCTGGCGTGCGCCCAGGCTCATGAGGGACAGCACATTCTTACAGTCAGCTGTCTTTGTTCCGCTTTTCAGGTAAATGCTGCTTTCATAACCGGAAGCCGCGCGGCACAGGCTCATGGCATTGGTTGCATGGAGGCCCTGTCTGTCTGAAATAACATATTTGTAAGTAATCATCTTATCATCATCCTTTGTTTTTCCTCCCCTCATTTTAACATAGTTGGGGAAAGTGCACAAGGGTTTATGGGATGGGGTGGAATCACCCCACAATGATTGGAATAGGATTTCTTGACAAGATGACGGGTATGTATGTAGAATAGAGGGGTTAGTATATGCGGAATTACGGAATTGTCTGGAAAGATAACAGTTGGAAGGAAAAATGACAGGATGAAACTTCAGAGACTATTAAGCCTGACGAGACAGGCGCTAGATAAGTATGATTTGATTGAGGACGGGGACAGGATTGCAGTGGGGGTGTCCGGGGGAAAGGACAGCCTGGCGCTGCTGTATGCGCTGCATCATCTGCAGCGGTTTTATCCCAGGAAGTATGAACTGTGTGCGGTTACGGTGGATCTGGGATTAGGGAACATGGACCTGGAACCGGTCAGGGAGCTGTGCGGGGAGTTTGGCGTGCCCTATACGGTAATCCCCACTGAGATTGGAAAGGTCCTATTTGATATCCGCAAAGAATCCAATCCCTGCTCCCTCTGCGCCAAGATGCGTAAGGGCGCGCTGAATGAAAAGGTAAAGGAACTGGGATGTAATAAGATTGCCTATGCCCACCACAGGGATGATGTGATTGAGACCATGCTGATGTCCCTGTTTTATGAGGGAAGGTTCTATTCGTTCTCACCTTACACCTACCTGGACCGCATGGACCTGACGGTCATACGCCCCTTCCTGTTTGTGACAGAGGCGGATATCGTTGGATTCAAGAATAAATATCAGCTGCCCGTGTGCAAGAATCCATGTCCAATGGACGGATATACCAAGAGACAGTACATTAAGGATCTGATCAAAGAGCTTCAGAAGGATAATCCCCATCTGAAGGACTGTATGTTCCATGCAATCCTGGATGGGAATATAAAGGGATGGCCCCAGGCGGTTAAGTAACGCCTGAGGCCATTTTTATGATCATTCATCCCTGGATCATATCGGGATATACGGTTTTATCATACTCCTGGTCCGGCTTCGCCTGGTCCGCCGGAATTGTTTTCTGAGCCTCCAGGACCTCCAGGACCCGTGGTTCCTGCTTCCAGCGGCTGGGTTGGCTTCACAGCAGGCTTTGTATCGTCCTGTGCGCCCGGGCCGCCTTCTTCCGGAGCAGTGGTTCCTTCTTCCGGCTTATCCGGTTCCTTGGAAGGCTTTGTCACACCCGGGCCTACCTCTTCTGTTTCCTCTGGCTCCGTTGTCTCTGCCTCTGTCGTTTCAGGCGCTTTTGTTGTTTCTTCCTGGGTGCTCTCTTCTACGGTTGTTTCCGGCACTGTTTCAGGAGGGGAGGTCTGGACCGGCACCTGGCCTCCGCCGGACGCACCGCCGGATGATCCGCCGGAGGAACCTCCCCCGGAAGGAGCTGCCTTGCCCTCCTCATATAAGCCTGTTTCTTCTGAGATATGGGCACTGATCTTCTTTACGGCTGAGGATGGACGGTAGCTTGTATCCTCCCCATACAGGAACTGGTGAAGCATCACCACATTGCTCTCCAGGGTGGTGGGGATGACGCAGTCCATTCTTCCCACCCTCATGGTCTGTCTGGAGAATGGGAACCCGGCCGTGTCGCCGATGTGGTATTTCTTAATATCCTTTACCAGCGGGATTACATCATTTACCCCAACGCTGGTGGAAATCTGCGGGATCATATAGGTGACCAGTGAGGTCAGTGTGGCTGCATCCGCCTGTTTTGCTTTCTCAAGCGCCAGCATGACAACCTTTCTCTGACGTTCCGTTCTCTGGAAGTCCGTATCCATGAGCCGGAGACGGCTGTAGGCCACTGCCTGTACCCCGTCCAGGTGGTTGGGGCCTGCCTGGGCCAGCTGGACGGAACCGATTCCCGTGGAGTTGACGGTTTCCGTAATAAATGCATTGATGTATTTAAATTCAGCCGGGGTAATATCAATATCGATACCGCCCAGGATATTGATTGCCTCAGCAACGGATTTCCAGTTGAAGGTGGCATAGTCGTCAATTTTTATATCCAGGTTCTCTTCTAGGGCGGCAACCCCCTGTTTCTGTCCGCCTTTAAAGTATGCCTCGTTAATCTTGTGGTAGGTTCCCTCTGAATTGATTTTCAGATAGGTGTCCCTGTATACGCTGACCAGCTTGATTTCACCGGTTGAACGGTCTATGCTGCATATCATCTGTACGTCAGCCAGTGCATTCTTCGTATTGCCGTCCCTGCTATCCACGCCAAACACAGCTATGTTCCATATCCCGGTAGGCCTGTGGATGAACAGCCATGCCCCATATGCGATGAAGGCCGCCAGCAATATCAATAAAATGCTTTTTAACCCTCTCTTCTTCCTTTTTTTTGCCATCTGTCCCTGTCCCCGCCTTCCTGAGGCGTTGCGGCTCCTTCCATTGCTGTCTGCATGAATGTCGTCATATTGCCTGCGCTGCCCTGTTTCTGCCGTGTACGCTGTCTGGCGTGCAGAACCTTTACCCTTGTAAGCGCTGCTGCCTGCAGCGGTCCTGGCAGTCTTACCGGTGCGGGAAGTATGGGCGGATGACGGGATGCGTCCGTTGGGCTGTCTGTATTCCTGTTCATCCTCCAGGATGATGCCCCCGGACCCATCCCCGTAACCATACTCATCCCTATAACCTTCCCCATCCCCGTAATCATACTCGTCCCCATAACCTTCCCTGTTCCGGTAACCATAATCGTTCCCGTAATCATAACCGGCCTGGTCATGGCGGTTCTGGCGGCGTTCTCCGTGGCTGTAAGCATCGCGCCCGTATTCCTCCTGCCCGAACTCCTCATCATAATAGTATTCCTCATCGTAATGGCTGCGGCTGCCGTACCCCTGTTTCCCATTCCTGGGAGGAGGTACCTGCCTGCCCGCTGCCGGGCTGGAAGCTGAAGGGCCGCGTCTTGTCCCTCTTCTGTTCCTGGCACGCATACGTTCCAGCTCATCATCATCATTGTAATTCATGACACACACCTCATCTATCTTTCTCGTTATGTTTATCCGGCCTACTCAAGGATGCGCCGGTAGCTTTGCCAATCCGATGCAGCAATCCCAACTTCCACGTTGTTCACATTGCCGCTGGTTTCCTGGATACACAGCATCTGTCCGTCTGCCGCCCATCCAAGGAAGATGACCACATGGGCGGAGGGGCCTGTGCGGATACAGATATCGCCCGGAACCAGCTGATCCTTTGTAATGGCCCTGCCGCTGGAAATCAGGGTACCTGTGCTTGCAGCTCCCAGTCCCCTGCCAGTAACGGACCAGTATACCCAGTTAATCCACCCGGAACAATCCAGGCCTTTCAGGAAACGTCCGTCCTCATCCTGCGCTGTGACGGAACCAAAGTCATTGCCCGTGTACCCTGGTGAACTGGGCTTACCGCCCCAGTAGTAAGGGATTTTCCCAACAGAGGAAAGGGCATAGCGGACAAAATCCTTCTTTTGCTGGCTGGCATCTTCCGGAACCATGGTCATGTAAATGTCTATCTCAGCAGATGTCAGTGGATTGCGCACAAACAGGTCCGTGGTATTGATACCGTATGTCTGGTACCAGTCCTGTCCGCTCAGATAGCGGACCTGCTCCATCGCAGGTTCATCCCAGCCCTTCCAGCTCCCCTGTCCTGCTGCGCTGCCAGCCTGTTGGTCAGATTGGAAGAGTCCGTTGGCTTCTGTAATCCCTTTTACCGTGATGTTGATGGAAAAGTCTATATGACCGGGGCATGGATTCACCGGGATTCCTGTTCCATCTGTGGTGTCCGGCACGGCTTCTGCCTCCGCGCTGATTGTTTCACCCGGCCCTTTGCTGTTGTGGTTGGAATCTGATGCCGAAGTTGCCGCATGATCGGTCATCTGCCCTGATGCCGCAGTTGCCGCATTGTTGGTCGTCTGTCCTGATGCTGCAGTTGCCGCATGATCGGTCATCTCTCCTGTTTTGTCAGCTGTTCCGGCATCACTGGCCGCCTGTTCTGCCCCGACGTCCTCCTCTGCTTCCGATGATGATGGGGACGATTTATCAGCTGACTGTTCATGGTCCGCTGCCTCCCCGCTTTCTGAAGCAGCCGGATTCAGGGGTGTACCGTCTGCCGCAGATACATCAGTGGATATTTCCTCATGTTCCAGACAGCTTCCGTCACAGTAATAGATTTCCCCCATATGTACCGAATAGCTGTGGGAAGCTTTCCACATATCCGAGACATATGCCTCCAGCTGTCCTGAATCATTCAGGACGCCATGATAATAAAGGATATTTGCCATGGAAACAATGTTCCTTGCATTAGAAGTACTGTCGGAGGCCTGTCCGTCCCCATCCAGGAACTGCAGGTTCACATTTTTAAATTCAGGAATCACCCCGGAAGGGGTTGTCACTGTCTCAACCGGAAGTCCTAACAGCGCTGCCAGACGTTCCGGTGTATAGTGATATAAATCATATATTCCGGAGGACCACTTGGCATCCAGTCCGGCCAGCTGGTCATAAAGCCGGCCAGCATAACTGTAGGAGGGCTGGGAAGTATCAGCCCCATCCTCATAAAGATAAGCCAGGTTTAAAATGTCCGGGCTCATCAGGACGGCATTGGAAGGGGTGGCATCTGAATAGGATGCGGATGGCGGAAATTCAAAATGTGGGGTACCATTCAGTGTCTCTGCTGTGGAAGGTGTGCCTATGGCCGAAGGCTTTGGGGCAGGCGGCAGACTAAGCTGCCCAAAACGCCTGCCCATTGTAAATGACAGGAAGCAGCCTGCCAGGAACACAAGGGCCAGGGCACATGTTTTATATATGCTTTGTTTATATGTATGAAATAGTTTCAGGAAATTCTGTATTATATCTCGCATTGTTTTATAATCCTTACCGTCACAGGTATCATATGCAATTACACCGTTCCCCATTATATCATACGGACAAAAGAAAAAATAGAACAAAACTCTTAAAGAATCATTAATTAAAGTACCTTAATAAGACAACCATTTAATGATATCCGCTGCATCTCACCTCAATCCTTCATCCGCATATAGATTACATAGCATATAACACGCTTCGTACGCTTCCCTGTTCTCCTCTTTTGGATTTTCAATGCATTTTCCTAAAGCCAGCATATACTCTTCCATGGCCCACAGGGAACGCCTGATCCTGTCCTGGTTATCTATCCGGTTTACCTTTATCAATGCCACTGCTGATATGACTGCCGCCAGGACTGTGGCCGCACTCTTTAAAAGTTCAACATGATCCATAACATCCCCCTCCTTATATTGTTTCTATCATACACCGTATTTCGACAAAATAAAAGCCGTATTTCCTCAGGAGGAGGTCCAAAAGGAGCACAGATTGGAATAACCATCTTTACCCTGGTCCCGCATAACACCCAAAATATGGTTGACGCATAAAATAGAGTGAGATATAATAATCCCAATCTATTTAGGAGGAATAGGGACCCATAGCAAAGCTAAGCGCCATGCACCTTTTACCGGGACCGTGAACAGCAGGACAAATGCTGCCGGTAAGAAGGTTAACGAGGTGGAGAGATTATCGAGATATTCGGCGGGTACTCTCCCATGCCGTCCGGGCGTGTGATATGCTGTTAAATATGCGGGTAACCGCAAAACAGAGGCAGCATAACCGGAAAAATTTTTCAAAAACAGAATTACGGATACGAAAGAACTGTCCTGCGGTGACAGCTTATTTTTGTGCGGCCTTTTTTGTGCCGCGCCATGTATCATTCACGTCTATGTGACATTTACTTGTAAACTAATTGAGAAAAGAAAGGCGGAATCATATTATGTGTGGAATCATTGGATATACAGGACCATTAGAGGCCAGGGACCTGCTTTTAAACGGTCTGGCAGGGCTGGAATACAGAGGCTATGACAGCGCCGGGATTGCTTATTTTAATACGGCATCCCAGGTCAGGATCATTAAGAACGTGGGCAAGGTGGCTGCCCTCAGGGAATGTGTCAAAAAGACCGCGGAGGTGTCACACTGCGGCATCGGCCACACGCGCTGGGCAACCCATGGCGGTGTGACGGATAAGAATGCCCATCCCCACAGGGCGGGCCAGGTAACCCTGATCCATAACGGTATCATAGAGAATTACCACCAGCTTACAGAAGAATATGGACTTGGGGATAAACTGGTATCCCAGACCGACAGCGAGGTGGCTGCCTGGGTTCTGGATGCGGTGTACAGGGACTGTCGCCACGACCCGTTAGCTGCCATCGGGGCATTTGTAAAGAAACTGGCTGGTTCTTACGGCTTCTGCATCCTTTTTGATGACCGGCCAGGGGAAATATATGCAGTCCGCAATGTAAGCCCGCTGGTGGCCGCCTACACCCGTTCCGGGGCCATCATTGCCTCCGACCTGACAGCGCTTATCTCCTACACAAAGGAATATTTTGTAGTGCCCGAGGGACATATTGTCCGTCTGACCCCTTATAAGGTAAGGGTATATGACATGGATTACAACCGGATTGAGCCGGAAATGCTGGAGGTCAGCTGGAACATGGACGCGGCCATGAAGAACGGCTTCCCCCATTTCATGCTGAAGGAAATCCATGAACAGCCGGAGGCACTGAGGAACACCATCCTTCCACGCTTGGCAGGGAACCTGCCGGACTTTACCGCGGACGGTATTCCGGATGAGCTGTTCCTGGATTGTAACCAGATACGCATCATTGCGTGCGGAACAGCCATGCACGCCGGGATTGTGGCTAAGGCGCTGATGGAACCCCTTCTGAGGATTCCGGTCACGGTGTCCATTGCATCGGAATTCCGGTATGAGGACCCTCTGGTGGACGGGAAAACCTTGGCAATCGTCATTTCCCAGTCCGGCGAAACCATTGATACGCTGGCTGCCATGCGGCTGGCACAGTCCCTTGGGGCGCCTGTACTGTCAATTGTCAATGTGAAAGGTTCCACCATTGCCAGGGAAAGTGATCATGTATTTTATACCCACGCCGGTCCGGAGATAGCGGTTGCCAGCACAAAAGCCTACTCTGTCCAGCTGGCCGCCCTCTACATGCTCTGCTGCCGCATGGCCCTTACCAGGGGACGCTGCACCAAAGCTCAGGCCGGGCAGTTCATGGAGGACCTTCTGGCGGTGATTCCGGCCATGGAGGCAATGATTGGCCAGTCGGACCATATCAGATCCTTTGTACGCCACCTGATCCGTGAAAGGGACACCTTCTTCATCGGAAGGGGACTGGACTATGCCTTTTCCCTGGAAGGCGCACTGAAGCTGAAGGAAATATCCTATATCCATGCCGAGGCATATGCTGCCGGTGAATTAAAACACGGGACCATTGCCCTGATTTATGACAATGTGCCTGTCATCGCAATCGCCACCCAGGACCACGTATTTGCCAAGACCATTTCCAATGTCAGGGAGGTGAAGGCAAGGGGGGCTTACGTAATCCTTCTCGCAAAAGAGCAGGCCCAGCTGGAGGACGGCGTTGCGGATATGGAGCTGCGGATACCGGATCTGGAGGACCGGTTCACCGTATTCCCCATTGCCGTTGCCCTTCAGCTCATTGCCTACTATGCATCCATCGGCAAGAACCTGGATGTGGACCAGCCAAGGAACCTGGCCAAATCAGTTACCGTGGAATGATTCCATTGGGGCGCTATCCCGCCCCAATCCTCTCTTTTTCAGATCCATGCTGCCTTTAGATGTGGCTTAGAGAATCATCTGCTATAGTTACAATCATAGGAAATGATTCAACTATTAATAAAGGAGAGTTAAACATGAAAAAGAGAATCGCTTTATTTTTACTTACAGGTGCCTGCCTGATGAATACGGTGCCCTGCTTTGCATCCCAGTCCGTCAAGGTCAGTTATGTGGGTTCCCAGGGAACAGAATACTCAACGCTGCCGGACAGCGGGACCCTGCAAAGAGACGCGGGATTCAAGCCAAAGGCTCCGGCCGCACTGGCGGGAGGCTATCAGTTTGACAGCGGAAGGATTACGGAATCATTTGATATGGACGCAGACGGCGCTCAGGTCAACAGGCAGAAAGGCATCAACTTCCAATATGTGAAACAATCCGGCAGCACTGCCAAAACGGTCACCCTGTCCGCGGAACCGGCATCCGGCCAGTCCTTTTCAAAAGATTCCACCCTTGTGGAATATGGGGAAATGAATCTGTATTACAGTACGGACCAGGCCAACTCCATATCCTGGATGGACGGGGATGTTTACTATATGCTTATGGACATCAAAAAGTCTGTCTCAAAAGATGAGCTGACGGCAATGGCAAAACAAATGATTGACATGGACACAACTTCTGCCCAATAAGGGTACATCATCCTGCCATCAAAAAGATGCTGCCGCACCAAACTGGATTGGTACGGCAGCATCCGCTGTTTTCATATCTGATATTACTTCTGTTTGTTCCACGTCTGTTTCACTTTTGCAAAATTCATGATTACGTCCACTGCGCCGTCTGCCCCCACCTTGCTGCTGTTAATGCATAAATCATAGCTGCGCGGGTCGCTCCACTTTTTGTTGGAATAATAATTATAGTAGTTGGAGCGCTGCTTGTCGGTTTTAATCATGATATCCTTTGCCTTGGATTCGTCCACCTTGTAAAGCTCCTGAAGACGTTTCAGCTTATCCTTGTCATCTCCTGTGATGAACACGCTTACCACATTAGGATAGTCCTCCAGTGCGTAATCCGCGCAGCGTCCGACGATAACGCAGGAAGCCTCGTCTGCCAGTTTCTTGATGGTATCAAACTGTGCCAGGAATATCTTGTGGTTAATGGGCATATCGGAATATCCGGATGCGGTATATCCCATGGAATAGGAATCCATTACCAGGGAATACAGGAAGCTGCTGGTGGGTCGTTCATCGTGTTTCTCAAACAATTCCTCGCAGAGGCCGCTGTGCTTGGCTGCCATGGCTAACAATTCCTTGTCATAGCACTTGACCCCCATCTTCTCAGCCAGCATCTCGCCTATTAATTTTCCTCCGCTTCCACACTGTCTGCCAATTGTGATAATAAGATTATTTGTCATTCCACATTCCCCTTTCTGCACTCTATGTCATGTTATGAATGAGTCATATTTTATCTATTAAGTATTATAACTCAAAAATTCAGAAAAGTATATAGAAATGCGCAATAAAATATAAAATAACCCAAAACTTTTCGACAAAAGTGACAACTTGTCTGCTACTGTCTCTCTTAATGAGCATTTTATCTCAAAAAGTATTTTATCTCAAATTCCTTAAAAGCCTTTCAAAATACTCGGGCAAAGGCGCGGTGAACTCCATATATTCCCCTGTCCTGGGATGGACGATCCCAAGGACGCCTGCGTGAAGGGTCTGTCCCGTAAGGCCTGGCACCGGGCACTTGGCAGGGCCGTACACCTTGTCTCCTAAAAGGGGATGATGGAGGCTGGCCATGTGCACGCGGATCTGGTGGGTCCTGCCGGTTTCCAGGCGGCATTCCACGTAGGTATATTGTTCAAACCGCCTTAACACCTGGTAGTGGGTGACGGCGTTCCTGCCGTTGTTATAATTGATGCACATTTTCTTGCGCTCTGTCTGATGGCGTCCGATGGGCGCGTCCACTGTCCCCTCATCTTCTTTTATGACCCCGTGGACAATGGCCTGGTATCGCCGGGTGATGGAATGCTCCTTTAACTGGGCGGCAATGGAGTTGTGTGCCATATCATTCTTGCACACAATGAGCACGCCTGTTGTGTCCATATCAATCCTGTGTACGATGCCTGGACGCATGACCCCGTTGATGCCGGACAGCTGGTCCTTGCAGTGATACATCAGGCCGTTGACCAGGGTATGGCTGTAATGCCCTGCCGCAGGATGGACAACCATCCCCTTTGGCTTATTGACCAGTATGATGTCCTGGTCCTCATAAAGGATGTCCAGATCCATGGGCTCCGCCTCAATCTCAGGCTCCACTGCCTCCGGCACATCCACCTCAATATGGTCATCCGCGGTAACCACATAGCTGGCCTTTATAAGCCTGCCGTTAACCAGAACCTGCCCTGATTTAAGGAGCTTCTGGATATAGGAGCGGCTTAATTCGGGGCAGGTTTCGGCAAGGTATCTGTCAATACGCACATCGGACTCCAGGTCCGTGGGATAAAATTCTTGTTTCAAGGGTATTACTCCTTCTTTTTTAATGCAAAGCAGGCCATATCCTCATCCTTGTAATAAAACATGATGAGAAGCACAAGACATGCGGCAGCAATGGTCACATAACAGTCCGCAACATTGAATATGGGAAAATTAATCAGCTTAAAATACAGGAAATCCACCACATATCCCTGGGTCACCCGGTCAATCATATTGCCGACAGCACCTGCACTGACCATCATCAGGCATACGGACAGGGGACGGTACCTCCTGTCTGTGGGCATCCTGAGCATAAGGTAAGCCACAGCCCCCAGCACTGCCAGTGCAATCAGGAAAAAGAACAGCTGCTTTTCCTGCATCATGCCAAAGGCAGCGCCGCGGTTCTCAGAATAAAAGAATTCAAATACACCATCCCAGATAACATACGGTTTACTGCCTTTCAGATGGGCTACTACCAGCCCCTTGGTCCACTGGTCCAGCCCCACCAGGATGATGAATCCGATGACAAAGCTGGCGAGCATGGATTTTTTCTGTTTCGTCATTCCCTGTGTCCTCCTATTATGTCAAATCCAGCCTTCATCTCATTGCCGGTAACGCTTTTGTCCACGAAAGCCTCTCCTATGGCCTTAAGAAGGATGAACTTAATGACACCGGCATCCATTTTCTTATCACTTTTTGCTGTCAGGCTTACATCCTCCCAGTCAAGGCCGTCCACATGGACAGGAAGGCCGAATCCGGCAAACACATCCCTTAACGCAAGGAACTCTTCCTCTGTAATCATTCCCCTTATATGGGAAATATATCCCGCCGCAATACAGCCAAGCCCCACGCAATGACCGTGAAGCATGGTGAAATCCTTCAGTTTTTCAACTGCATGGCCCAGGGTATGGCCAAAGTTTAAAAGGGCCCGCTCCCCCTGCTCCGTGGGATCCTTTTCAACCACATCCTTTTTAATCCGGTTACTTCCATATACCATGGCCTGGCACAGGTCAAGGTCGCGTTTTAATATACCTTCACGGTTATCCACCAGCCACTGGTAGTAATCCTTATCCTTAATAAGCCCATGCTTGATGACCTCCCCCATTCCGGAAGAGAACTGCTCCTTGGGCAGCGAAAGCAGGGTACTTAAGTTGGTGTATACAAAAAGCGGCATGTGGAATGCGCCTACCATGTTCTTATAGGCGTCAAAATCCACACCGGTCTTGCCTCCGATGCTGGAATCCACCTGGGATAAAAGGGTGGTGGGAATCTGGAAAAAACCAATGCCCCTAAGATAAGTAGCTGCTGCAAAGCCGCACAGATCGCCTACAACGCCGCCGCCAAGGGCTGCCAGTACGTCCTTCCGGTCAAAATGTTCCAGGATCAGGTGTTCATACAGTTTCTTCACCGTATCCAGGTTCTTGTTCTCTTCTCCTGCCGGGAATGTGAAAACAGAAACCTGCCTGCAGCAGCCGGACAGGATGGTTTTCACTTCCTCCAGATAAAGAGGCGCCACATTGGAATCTGTCACAATGCATATTTTATGTCCTTCTAATGAAAGACGGTCAGCCTCTTCCTTTAAGCCGGAAAAGGAGGTATCCATCACAATGTCATAAATCGGTTTTCCATCCCTGCACACGTTCATTCTGTCCGCCATATCAGTTTCCTCCTAAAAGCCTGCCTGCGCCGCCCTTTGGCAGCGTGCAGGACAACATAAAATCGGCAGACTCCCATGGTCTGCCGCGTTCACGTCCATATCGTCTTCTTATCCTATCTTATAAACGGATATTAAGTCCTGACACGTCCATACCCATGGCGCCGCCGGCAGCCAGGATATCCTGGAAATCTCCGGATAACTCAACGGAATCAGGGGTTGCAATAAAGATATAATTGGATATCTTCTGCAGGTTGCCGTTCATGGAATAGGTTGCCCCGGAAGTGAAATCAATTATCCTCTGAGCTACCTCTGTATGTATACCCTCCATATTAAGTACCACTGCCTTGCCGGCCAGGAGATAATCACATATATCCCTGGAGTCTTCCATTGAGGTCGGCTTAATCATTGTGACCTCCATGCTGCGTCTCATAGGCACTACTTTGGGATTGGATCTTCCTAAAAATCGTGGCTTGTCCGGTTCCTCTTCGTCATCATATTCCGTACTCTTCTTTGTAAACAGCCCCTTGCGAGGAGCTTCCTCTTCAAAGTCATCGTCCAGGTAGTAATCATCCTCTTCCTCTTCAGGACTTAATCTCATGGTATCCATTAACTTACCTAACAGACTCATTTTACACTCTCCAATCTCTATATGAAGTGTCTACAGGACATAAGGCTGGTTTGCGTATCAAAACAGCATGTCCTGGCCAAACACCTTATCGTACACCAAAAATCCCGGTGCCGACCCTAACCATGGTGGCGCCTTCCTCAACAGCGACTTCATAATCCCCAGTCATTCCCATTGAGAGCACATCCATAGTAACATTATCAATGTTTTTCTTATCTATGTCAACAGCAAATTCAAATAATTTTTTAAAAATTCCGCGATTTTCTTCTGGATTCTCTACAAATGGCGCAATTGTCATAAGGCCCTTGATATGAACATGGGGAAAATCCTTAATTGTCATAATTGCATCTTCTACTTCTTCCAGCATGAAGCCATATTTGCTTTCTTCCCTTGCAACATTGACTTCCAGAAGGATATCCACGTCCAGACCTGCTTTGGCTGCATCGGTTTCAATCTGCTGTGCCAGCCGCAGGGAATCCACGGAGTGGATCAGCACTGCCTTCCCAAGGACCTGGCTCACTTTGTTGCGCTGCAGATGGCCGATCATATGCCAGCGTATATCCTCAGGAAGTTCCGGCTTCTTGGCCACGATTTCCTGTACTTTGTTTTCACCGAAATCCCTGGCTCCTGCGGCATATGCTTCCTCCAGCATGGGCACGGGCTTGGTCTTGCTGACAGCAATCAGCGTGACCGCCTTTGGGTCCCTGCCTGACCGGATGCAGGCCTGTTCAATCCGTCTGTTTACTTCGATTAAATGTTCTTTTATCATAATCCTATCCCTCCGTGTAAAGTTCAGTCTTATTATTGGTATAACAGCTGCCCCTCTTCCACCATGGAAGCATCCAGCACAATATGGTCATAAACAGAAAGGCCATAGGTTGAATTGCGGCGCACCGTATAAAATTCATTGTTGGAATCCAGTATCTCAATCCGTTTAAAAACAGTGTATCCCTTATTGATATTATAAACGCCTTTTAAGGATGCGGTACGTCCGATCTGGTAACGGTCCGGTGAGTCGGGTTTCACAATATAGTCCCCTGCCTTGAAGCCATTTTCCTCACCCATGTCCACGTAATAGAATTCCTCGTCAGAAGAATATATATCCGCAGGGACAAATACCACCGAAGGCCCGTTTTCCGTGTAAACCTCCTTATTGAAACCATTTTCCGAGGTATCCCCGCCCTGGGTAAGATACTCCAGCGGCACCAGGTAAAAGCTTTTTTCCGTCACAGCGCTGACCGGTATCTTTAACCCGTCAGACTGCTCCGTCACAATCTCGAAATTGATGAAACGGTCTGATATGAACTGTTCCATATATTTTGTGAAATCCAGCCTGCCATAGGTGGCGCCGTCCTTTCCGGTAAAGGTGGAATAGGCGGCCGGCGTGTTCATGGAATAATCGCTGAACACGACCCTCAGCCTGTCCTTGCCCGCATACAGGCCTGCATCCTCCTCGGTCAGGGGGAATACGATGGACCAGTTCTCCGAGGTTACGATCTTGTAGGCCGGCATGCCGCTGTCAATCAGGTCACCGGACTTTTTAAGTGTCTTGCTGTACGTTTCCCGGTTAAAGCTTTCGGCTTCAATATCAGCCGTGGTCATGTCCTCGTAGGAGTCAAATCCATAGGAGACCACACCTGATACATCCGTGCGCACCTGCTCAAAGACAGCGCCTGATTCCTGGGCCAGCTTGTCTAACTGGTCCAGAGCGCTGAAACTGGAATACTCCATCACCGCTGCCTCCAGGGAATATCTTGCATCATAAATGGAGGAAAAGTCCTGGTCCTTAAATGAAAGCACAAAGGATGTAAGCTGTTTTTTCAGGTCGGACAGGCTCTCATCCGTAAGTCCGTTACCGTCCTCGGCTTTATCTTTTAATAACTCCTCCAGATTACCTGTCTCATCCAGGGAATATATCCTGCTTCCCACGGAGGCCCGCTTTCCTTCCCTCAGATAATAGTTAATATATCCTGAACGGTCCGCTGTCTTTACCTGCTCTTCCCTGAGGATCAGACCGTTATATGTCCTGTTGTTAACAATTCCTCCGTCTACCACTTCATAGAATTGTATCTTCTCCCTTTTCAAATATGTATATACACTGAATATCAGATAGAGGAAAATGATTGCAAAGATAATCATACCCACATTGATATTAAGCGGCCGCCTGTAGCGGACAACCTTCTTGTTCTTTTTTTTAGCCATGGAACAAGGCCTCTCCTTTTACTGAAATGGAACGATAAACCGGCAGATCTTCCTGCAGGTCCAAATAGCAGCCAACAAATAACTGCCCGCCGCGCCAGGCATCCAAATCCCGGCACGGCAGGCAGCCCTATCACTCCTGTCACCTATCTTATCACAAAAAATGTATCATTACAATGAAATAATCACATCGCCCTTCGCGCAGTCCGGAAGCTCGGCGGCATCCATGGAAATACTCAGGACAAAGGTTACATGATACTTTTCACCGATATTTTTCAATGTCATATATGTATCGGAAATCTCTTCGCCTTCCAGGCATGACAGCTTTAAAAAGCTATCCAGGTACATTGTCTCCAGATCGTGATCCTGGGAAATGATACCACAGATAAATCCTAAAAATCCTTCACTGCTTTTAATTGGGAATTCATTGACATTAATGAGACGGATCTTATTATTTAACTCATACATATGCTGGGCACTCTTATCCAGATATACGACAGTGCCGTTGGCCCCCTTGATTGCTGCATTGGCCATATCTAACAGATGTTTGGTCTTGCCCTTACCCTTTTTTCCCGCAATAATCTGAACCATATGAATCTCCTCCTTGAGTTATATATGTTGTATAAAAAATCAATTAAGATTACTCTAATTATAGTATAACTTCATAGAAAGCGCAATCACTATTTGACGATTTTAGAAATTATATTTGTCATATTGTCATAGAGATGGGGACGGCTGTCTGCCTTCAATACAACCGATATATACTCCTTATCAGAGTCATCCCTGGAAGCCATGATCAGACAATAGCCCGCCGCCTTGGTGGTGCCTGTCTTGCCTCCGAATACCTTTAAGCCATCCGGGGTCTCCCTTTCCCCTGTCATGAACCAGTTGCTGCCCTTCCAGGTCTTTGACACCGGTTCACTGTTTTTGTTGTGGTAATTGGCAGTGTACGCCGTTGTCCCCACAATCTGGCGGAATACAGGATACTTAAGGGCCTCATTGAATATAAGGTATAAGTCATAAGCCGTGGTATAATGGTCCGGATCATTCAAACCATGAGGATTCACAAAATGGGTGCCGGTAGCGCCCAGTCTGAGGGCCTCTTCGTTCATCATATCCGCAAACGCGTCAACACTGCCTGCTATATGGACTGCGATGGCAGCCCCCGCATCATTGCCCGAAGGAAGCATGAGACCATAAAGAAGCTGCTCCAGTGTCAGCGTGTCTCCTGGTTCAATACCGCACAGCGTTGCGCCCGGTTCCGTGATGACAGCATCATCCGTCACTAGGACACGGGACTTAAGGTCCCCTTCCCTGATGGCTACCAGGGCAGTCATTATCTTTGTGATGCTGGCCGGATACATACGCTCAAACGCATCCTTGCTGTAAAGGACTTCCCTGTCATCCAAGTCAAAAAGCGCTGCTGCTTCCGATGTGGCAAAACCAGGGTCAAATGAAGCCTCATCCGTGACAACGCACAGATCAGAGGCAAAGGCATCTGAAAAACGTGTGGTTGCGGCCTCCTCTTCCAGCGCCGGAATCCGCTCCGCGGCAACATAGGCATCCTTAAGACCGCCGGAACATCCGGTCAGGCCAACGGACGCAGTGATTAAAAGAGCACACAAAAGGGCAGATGCCCGTTTCATGCCCTTCACTCTGCCCCTGACAGCCATTATCTGGCAACCTCCCGCCATTCCATATCGCCTCTGTCCAGAGCCTTGATTAAAAGCTCTGCAGAAGCCAGATTGGTGGCAAGCGGTATATTATAGATATCACACAGACGGACCACATTGTTCACATCCGGCTCATGTGGCTTGGGATTGTTGGGATCCCTTAAGAAGATGACCAGATCCATCTCATTGTGCTCAATCTGGGCAGCCATCTGCTGCATTCCGCCAAGATGGCCGGCCAGATACTTGTGGATGTTCAGGTTGGCAACCTCCTCAATCAGGCGTCCCGTTGTCCCTGTAGCATACAGGGTATTCTTGCTCAGGATTCCCCTGTATGCGATGCAGAAGTTCTGCATCAGCTTTTTCTTTGCGTCATGTGCAATCAAACCAATTGTCATATTATATAACCCTCCTTGGATTAGAAATGTCTTGTCTCTCTTTGAAGTCCTACGTTCAGCACCAGCCCCATCCCAATGAAAATACTGATCAGGGAACTGCTTCCGAAACTGATGAAAGGAAGCGGAAGACCCGTGTTGGGGAAAATACCCGTTGCAACCGCGATATTGGCAAAAGACTGGAACGCTACCAGGGTAGCCATGCCAACACACAGGAGCCTGCCGGACAGATCCCTGGCCCGGGCAGCCATCATAAGACATTCATATACTATCAGTAAAAACAGGGTAATCACCACCACACAGCCGATAAAACCCAACTCCTCGCCAATAACGGCAAAGATGAAATCGGTCTGCTCCTCGGATAGGAAATTACCGTTTTTTACAGAAGCAATCGTTGTGTTGAACAACCCCTTGCCCTTTAACTGGCCGGAGCCAATGGCTATGATGGAGTTATTCTGCTGGTAGCGGGCCTCTCCGTACTGTTCCGGATAAAACCATGCCAGGATACGGCCTGCCTGGTATTCCTTGATAAAAGGAATCATACCATGGAGCAGCAGGTAGACGAATGTGGTAACGACCGGTATTGTAACAGCCAGGGTACCCATGATCCATCTGTAACTGATGCCGCTGGCAAACACGATTCCAAGGACCATTACCATGATGACGAGACAGGTGGACAGATTCGGCTGCTCAAATATCAGGGCGGCCGGAGCTGCGAACAGGGCAGCTGCAATTGCTACCGTGCTGACCTGATTGATTCTTTCCTGATACTTCATGAAATACCAGGAAAAAGTCACAATCAGGCCAATCTTTACAAATTCGGACGGCTGAAGCTGTCCGATTACCGGCACCTCAATCCAGCGTTTCGCATTATTGACCACATTCCCCCATATCAGCACGGCCACCAGACTGGCGATACATACGCCGTATATGACCATGCTGAAGTTCAGGATCCTGTGATAATCAATAAGTGACAACCCTATCGCCACTGCGAGTCCAACTAAAACACCCAACAGCTGTTTATTGACTGCATCCGCATTCATGTTGGTGGCGCTTCTGATGACCAGTACACCGATGATGTTGAGTGCAATCATATAAAAAACCAGCCGGAAGTTAAAATGTCTAAAATCATAATCCAAAAACATTTAATATAGCCCCTTGTTCGATATGGAACGAATCGGTATGTTGGCATGAAGCACAGGCAGGGCCCGGCTGTTGCCGGATAAAGGACTGTCTGTTTCCATCTGTATCTGGACCTTGTCCTTTTCTATCTCCATGTATTTTGAAATGGCATGAATCATGTCATCCCTTATCATCAGTATCATCTCCGGTGAGCAGCCTGCCTTGTCGGATACCAGCAAAAGTTTAAGCCGCATCTTAGCTGTCTCTCCGGAACGCCGGGTATGAAACCTTAAAAACCATCTCACCTTGACACCATCCCTTCTAAGCACGCCGTAATATGCTGCGCAGCCTGGCGAACAGAGTCTCAGACTGTCCGGGATTAGCCATGGGAACACTCTCCCCTAACAGCCTCCGGCAGATGTCCAGGTAAGCCTGTCCAGCCGGGGAACCCATACCCACTAACGGTTCACCCTGGTTGGTAGATACGACGATGTACTCGTCATCGGGGACTGCTCCGATAATGTTTACTGCCAGAATGTCCGTGACGTCGCTGAGGGACATCATGTCTCCCCTGCGCACCATGTCGGCCCGGATACGGTTAACGATAAGGTCCACTTCGTCAATCTCCGCATGTTCCAGAAGCCCGATGATACGGTCCGCGTCCCGGATGGCCGAGACCTCAGGTGTGGTAACCACCAGGGCACGGTCTGCCCCGGCAATGGCATTGTAAAATCCCTGTTCAATGCCTGCAGGGCAATCCAGCAGTATGTAGTCAAATTCTTCCCGTAAATCCTCTACCAGCTTCACCATCTGTTCCGGATTCACGGCAGTCTTGTCCCGCGTCTGTGCAGACGGCAGTAAATAAAGGTTCGGATATCTTTTGTCTCTTATCAGGGCCTGCTTCATACGGCAGTTGCCTTCCACCACGTCCACAAGATTGTAGACAATGCGGTTCTCCAGTCCCATGACCACATCCAGGTTGCGCAGGCCGATATCCGTATCAATCAGCACTACACGTTTACCCAGTATAGCCAGTCCTGTTCCCACATTGGCAGAAGTAGTCGTTTTGCCTACCCCGCCTTTTCCAGAAGTAACCACAATGACCTCACTCATAATGAAATCCTCCTGAAAAATACTTTACCTTCCTATTGTACATTAAATTTCGTAAATTTACCAGTATTTTTTTGGCATTAAGCAAAATTTAACATATTGTTTAGGAATGTTTTTTTGAGCGGGCGAACCTGGATTTCTCCATCCTCCACAAAAGCAAGCATGGGACCACGTCCCAGACGCTTGTTCCGCTCATTGAACCGGCTGCTCCTGCTGCCGATCCGGATCTGCAGCGGGGCCATCTCAAAGGCCATGATGACCGCATCCATGTTGCCGGCAACGCCGGCTGTCACGGTCCCCTTAAGGTCCCCCAGTATGATGACATTGCCTTTGGCCGTCACCCTGGCCCCATGCTCCACATCCCCTATGATGATGATACTGGCCTCCGACTCCAGGCAGTCCCCCCGCCGGAGCGTCCCGCGGTAAAACTGCCCTGTCTGGGAGCTTAGTTCCATCAGCTTATCATTCAGTGCTTTTTCACAGCGCTCAATCCGCTCTGCATCCGTGTCAAGGAGACAGAGGATCTCAATCTGTGAGTTCCTCGTAATCGTATCAACAATCTCGAATTCCTCGGCTGCAGTAAGGCTCCGTCCTTCCAAGGTAAGGGTCATCTGTACGGATCCCCAGAACCTGGCGCTTTCACTGAACTTCTTGGCAATGGCCTCCAGGAGTTCTTCAAAGGGAAGCCCAGGATCCAGGATTACGGTCATTCCCGCTTTACTGCTTTTGATTACTACCGCATTGTGCATACAATCACCTCTTTTGCTGGTTTAATCACCAATAGTTACATTTGATACACCTAAGGCGCCGGAACCCATGATCTGCTCCAGTGTCGTATATCCATAATAATACTCATATACCTTTTTGCCAAGGGTAGCCGCGTTAGTACCCGCATAACCGTAAGGTATGTTCACGGTAACGGCAACCTCCGGATGGCTGTAGGGCGCAAAGGATATGAAAAAGGCATGGTTGGCACGGTTCCTGTTCTCCTGTGCCGTACCTGTCTTGCCTGCCACTTCCACCGGCAGGTCTGAGAAAATCTTTTTGGCCGAGCTGTCTGTAATCACACGGCGCATACCGGTCTGCACCGCATTCCATGTGGTGTCGGCCGCTTCGATATGGGAACTGGCTGCAGGCGAGTAATCGGTTATCAGATTGCCGTCCGAGTCAGTAAGTTTGTCTAAAAGGCTCAGTTCGAATACGGTTCCCCGGTTGGCAAGGGCCGCCACGTAGCGGGAAAGCTGTACATTGGTATAGGAATGGGTACCCTGTCCCATGGCGGAACGCTCCGGGTCCTCCGATGAAATCTGGGGATCGTTTTCAGGAATCTCCACCCCTGAGGTGTGGTCCAGTCCAAACATGGCCGCATATTTGCGAAGGGTGGTAAGACCCTGGTCCGGTGAATAGGTACCGTCAGGCTTGATGCACAGCCTGTGGGCCAGTTCCGCAAAAAAGTAGTTACAGGAATTCTGTATGCCTTCCTCTATGTTCTCGGCGTTATGGCGTCCGGGCCATATCCAGCACTTAATCGGATTGGATACCTGGTCATAGATACCGGTACATTCAATGGTGTCCGTAAGGCCGATTACCCCCTCTTCCAGCGCTGCCACGGCAGTGATTGGCTTAAAGGTGGAACCAGGCGCTTTTAATGCCTGGGTGGCATTGTTGTATAACGGTCTTGAAAGGTCATCCTGAAGCTGGGCAAAGTAGGCCGCGTCCACGCTTCCGGACATCTGGTTATTATCATAGCTTGGATAGGTCACAAGGGCTCTTACCTCGCCTGTGCGGATATCTGTCACCACCACGCCTGCCGTACATGGATCCAGGGCCAGCTGCGCAGGTGTCAGTTCCAGGTTGGATATCTTTTCACGGATGAACTGGAACGCATAAGCGCTGCCTCCTGTCCTGAGGGCGGCAATCTCCTGGGGATTATCATCCAGGACCCACTGGGCAAACAGGGCCAGGCACAGCTGGTTCCCGCTAATGACCTCGTCATTCACCAGATAGCGGAACATACGCTTGGTAAACTTATTGTCATTCTTAAGGGATTCTATCACATAATCCACCAGCTGTCCGAATATATCATCCGCATCCGAATACTTACTGGACACATCCAGCCGTGTGGTATCCACCCAGTTGCCCGCAATCCCGCTGTAAATGTAATCCCTCAGGCTGATGGTACCGTCCCGCCATGCCTGGTACTGGGGGGAGGACTGGTCAATCTTATCCTTCTGGATGATACCAATGGAGGATTCTGATAAAAAGCTATAGATATAATTCATATAGGTAGACATATCATCCGGCAGGTCGTTCATGGCCATGGCATGTCCGCTCATAAGTTCGTTGCGGATGGAATTAAGGATCTGTTCCCTGGAGGCCATATAGGTGCCGTATATCTCCTTTTCAATGTCCGAGGCATCCTCCCTGGCCATGTCCGCCAGGGACAGGACATTGTTGTTGATCAGCTGGTAATAGGCGTCCTTGACCGGAATCGGGATTTTGGAGGAGTCATAGGTCTTATCGGGATCCAGGTCGTCTATCTGAAGGTTATAGCTTATGATGCCGGCCAGCTGCTGTTCTATCAGCTTATATATGGCAATCTGCAGGTCATGGTCAATGGTAAGGTACACATCATCCCCTGCCCTGGCATCCGTCTTTTCAATGATTTCACGGGGACGCCCCATATTATCCACATACATCCTGGAATGGCCCTTTTCACCCTGAAGCTCCAGCTCCATGGACTTCTCGATGCCGGTGCGGCCCACGATGTCGTTCAGGTCATATTTCCTGGCATCCTCGGGAAGGCCTGCGGCTTCTTCTGTATCACGCCACTGGTCATTGAGTTCGTCCAGCTGGTCCTCCTGGACCTTGCCCGTATAGCCGATGATGGGGGCAAAATACAGACTGTCCGCATATTCCCGGATATAGGACTGTTCCACGGACACACCCTTCAGATAGGCCAGGTTCTCGTTGATTTCAGTCATGGTCACATCGCTGACATTGGAGGACACCGTAGTGGTTTCATACTTCTGGTATTCGGTCAGCTTCATGGTGAAGATGATATTGACCATGTCAAGGGCAATGTTATCCGGAAGTACAAGAGGATTCCCCTTGTCATCCTTCATCTCATCCAGCTTATAGCTGTGCTTTTTGATTTCAAATGCCTCCCTGGCCGTGATGTTGGTTGGGTATCTGCCCTTGGGGTCATCCAGTTCACTGGAGGAGGAACGGCCGTAAAAGTTCAGGAAAAACCTTGTCCTTGCCGCGTCCGAGGTAAAGGTGTAGAACATTTCCCCATTCTGGTCCATGGCTATCTCAAGCTTGCCTTCCACCTTCTCACCGCGCCGCTCCAGGATGGTGACCAGCCTGTGGAGCATCTGGTTGCGGTCGGCTGTCTTGGGGTAATCCCCGGTATCCTGGATTACCACGGAATAAGCCAGTTTATTGTAGGCCAGTTCAAAACCGTTGCAGTCATATATCTTGCCCCTGGTTCCCGGCGTGTCCACGCTGCGCTCTGTCTTCTGCATGTACTTTTTCTGATAATCACTGCCGTCCAGGATCTGCATGCGGAAGAGTTTGCCCACAAGGCCCGCGAACATCAGGGTAAACATGACAGAAAGGGCAAAAAGCCGGGAACTGAACAGTTTTTTGAAAAATTCTCGTACTATCTCTAAAAGCTCATCAAACAAGGTTCTTGTCTCTCCTTTTCCCTATATCCTCCACACGTCTGCTGGCGGATAAGAACAGCCGGTAAATCAGAAGGGTTGTCACTGCCGTAAAAATGATTTCCGGTAGGATGATATTCCTGAAATAGTATGGAAGGTTCAGCCTTCCACGAATCAGGAACCGGAATACATAGACATACAGGCTGTACCACAATCCGTTGACAATGCTCAGGATCAGGGGCAGCGTGATGTAGTCCTCATAGTAATATTTGGTGAATATGCCGTTGACATATCCGATGTATACATAAATCAGGGTATAAAACCCAAAGGGTCCGCTGTAGAACAGGTCCAGCAGCAGCCCGGATAAAATCCCATAAAGCATCCCCGCATTCTTCCCATGGATGAATCCGAAGGAGAACGTAAGGATTAAAAGCAGATTGGGCGTTGCTGACAGAAAGGGCAGTAAAGGGAATACGCAGTTCTGCACCGTAAATGCCAGTACGATGAACAATATATTGATAAGAACCTGTTTTACCTTTGCTTGAATCACTGGGCAGCCGCCTCTCCTGTATCTTTGATATCCGTGATGATGAGTACCTCCTGCAGGTTATCAAAATCCGCAATGGGTATCAGGTACCCGGATTGGGTCAGATGGTCCGGGTCAATGGTCACATCCGACGCATACCCGATTAAAATGCCGGGCAGGAACTTGGTGCTGATGTTGGAGGTGACAATCTGATCCCCGTCCCGTATCTGGGCATCCTTTGAAAAATCAGTAAGCTTAAGCCTTCCCTCCTCATAGAGGGTCAGGTCCCCTGCCACGATGCAGGTGTAGGAAGAATCCAGCTTCATGGCGCCTACGCGGTTAGAGTCATCGATGATGGAGCGGACCGTTGCATAGTTGGCGCCCACATCGGTCACGATACCCACCAGGCCCCCGTCAGCCACCACGTTCATGTCCACAGCCACCCCGTCCGCGGAGCCTTTGTTGATCCGGAATACCTGGAACCACTTTTCAGAGTCCCTGGCAATGACACGGGCCCCTATCTTGTTGTACTGCATATATTCCTGGTCCAGCTCATACAGCTGTCTGAGACGGTCCAGTTCAAACTGTTCGGCCTGGAGACGGTTATTATCCTCGGTCAGCTGGGCAATCTGGTCTTTCAGCTCCTCGTTCTGGGCAAGGGCATCCTTCAGGGTGCCATAATTTTTCATCTCGTTGTAGATACCGGTACCCACCGCGTTGACCCCGGACTGGATTGGAATAAGGAAATATCCCACTCCGGTGCGCAGCGGATCCATGACGCCGTCTTTCAGGGAGGTGATGCAGATTAACAGTACGCACAGTACCGTAAGGCCTGTAAGTATATATTTGCTGTGTTTAGATTCCATGGATTGACTTCCTCTTACAATATTTTCTGTTCACGGAAACTGAGATACCGTCTGTCTCCGATGATGATATGGTCGATGAGGGTGATGCCGATAAGCACGCCCGCTTCCTTTACACGTTCCGTGAGCATAAGGTCTGCACGGCTGGGGCTGGGGTCACCGCTGGGGTGGTTGTGCACCAGCACCATGGACACGGCGCAGCACCTGAGGGCCTCTATCAGTATCTCCCTGGGCGTCATCACGGAAGCATTGACCGTTCCTCTGGATATGAGCAGATCCTTTATCAGTCCCTGCTTTGTATTCAGGAACATGACCCGTATCTCCTCCTGCTCCAGATGACGCATATCTTCCATATAATAGTCAGATATCTGGCTGGGATGTTCAAAGGAAATGCGGTTGATGCCTGTCTGCTTCTTCCAGATGCGCCGGGACAGCTCACCGATGCAAAGGAGCTGTACACCTTTCACCTTACCCACCCCTTTGATTTTCATGAAATCATTCAGGGAATGGTGTAAAAGCCCCAGCAGACCGTCACCCGGGCTGCCAAGGGCCAGAAGCTTTCCTGCCAGGTCCAGGGAGGAATGATCCCTGCTGCCTGTACGTATGATGACCGCCAGAAGTTCCGCGTCCGTCAGGACGCCCGGACCAAAACAGAGACACTTCTCATAAGGGCGGTCCACACTTGGTAAATCCTTCATTCTTATTCTTTCCATCTCTCTCCTAACTACGCACCTCTCCAAGCACAAAGTTAAGAAAATCAGGAAATCAGATAAACCGGTAAATAATCAGGGCAATGGCCACTCCGATGATACTGGCCATGGTGATTTTAATCGTAAGCCCAAAGGTGATGACCAGGATACCGAAATTAATGACAAGAGGCGAATCCAGTCCAAAGGATTGTCCAAAATTCAGCCAGCCAAGCCATGAAATCCCCTCAGCCATCTGTCCCATGAAGCCGCCCAGGACAATACCTGCCAGCAGCATGATTAAAAGTATCCAGAAATTCCTGTAATGCATATGCCTTGTCCTCCGGTCCCACCAGCAGGACAGCAGAGTGTACGCACTCCCCTGCCGGATTAGTATATATTACCATAAGTTATCTGAGGTGTCATCTTAAAATTTTCGTAACAATCCAGACTGCGCGAAAATCAGCACACATCCCTTCAGGATGACGCCCTACGGACAGTTATGGATATTCACGACACCGTCATCCAAAAGCTGCTGCAAAGACTTAAGGATTCCAAGCTTTGCATGGTACCAGGTAAGCCCGCCCTGGAAATAAACAGCATACGGCGGCTTAATCGGCCCGTCCGCAGACAGTTCAATGGATGATCCCTGTACAAAAGCCCCTGCCGCCATGATGACCGGGCTGTCATATCCCGGCATGTCCCAAGGCTCCGGCGTCACGAAGCTGTCCACAGGCGCAGCCGCCTGAATCCCCTTACAGAACGCAATCACGCCCTCAGGCGTGCCAAAGGTAATGGCCTGTATGATATCATGGCGTGACTCCCTTCCATCGGGAACAACCCCAAAGCCCAGCCGTTCATAAACATTCGCCGCAAAAATAGCCCCCTTCAACGCTCCAGCCACAACCGTCGGTGAAAGGAACAGCCCCTGATAGAGCTGCTGGTTAATCCCCAGGCTGGCCCCCACCTCCTTGCCAAGGCCAGGCGCGCTAAGCCGGTAGGAAGCCTTATCCACGCACTCCTTCTTCCCCACAATATACCCGCCGATGGGAGCCAGGCCGCCGCCCGGATTCTTAATCAGCGATCCCACAATCATATCCACCCCCACATCCGTAGGCTCCAGCTTCTCCACAAACTCGCCGTAGCAGTTATCCACCATACAGATAACCTCCGGCTTCCTGCTCTTAATAAAAGCAATCAGCTCCCCAATCCGTTCCACCGAAAGGGTAGGCCGTGTAGCATACCCTTTGGAGCGCTGGATTGTAACCAGCCTGGTCCTCTCATTCAGCGCCTTCTCAATACCCTCAAAATCAAATCCCCCGTCCTCAAGCAGGTCCACCTGCCTGTAAGTCACCCCATACTCCTTAAGCGACCCAACGGAATCCCGGATTCCAATGACTTCCTCCAATGTATCATAAGGCTTCCCCACCGGGGAAAGCAGTTCATCCCCCGGCCTGAGGTTCCCCGACAACGCCACATGCAGCGCATGTGTCCCGCTGATCAGCTGCGGCCTCACAAGGGCGCTCTCCCCGTGAAACACGCTGGCATACACATCCTCCAGCGTATCCCTTCCCAGATCATTATATCCATACCCTGTAGTAGCGGCAAAATGTATATCACTGACCCTGTTAACCTGCATCCCCCGTATAACCTTCATCTGATTATACTCCGCAACCGCATCAATCCCCGCAAACCGTTCCCGAAGCCCCTCTTCTATCTCAGCGCCAAACCCCAGCACCTCATCCCCAATCCCCAATTCCCTATACATATCCTTTAACTCAATATTCTCCATATCCCTTCCGTATCTCCATTCCCATTCATCTACTTAATAACACAAACCTAACATCCCAAACACAAACTATAAATCTAATATCTATATAATCCTTAATATGATTACTAACAAAACACCATTATTAACAAAATATCATTCCCCAACATCCTAATCACTATATCCCAGACATAAACCACCCATATCAAACCATATATCTCCCATCCAAATCAGGGCATGCAGATGGAGGAACTAAATTTTCAAACAGGCCCCAGTACTGCCTTATGCAATTAACGTTGAAAACAGCACCCATTAATTACGCAAGGCAGAACCAGGCCCTTCAAGAATCATCCATTTCTCCTTGCGAACGCCCAGCGCCGGATGGTCCATACACCCTGTGAAGACCATCTTTGTACGCCGGCACTTAGGCGCGGTCCCTCACGCGCCTTAGTACCGCTGCGTACAAAACCGAGCGCGAGCGTGTCTGAACAGGGTGTATGGACCATCCGGTGCGGACCTTCGCCGACTCACTATTGTAGCACAATCCCCGCCCCAACGCAATCCTCTATTATCCGTTCCACAACCAACGCTGCATCATTCCCAAAATCAGGCAGGTTCAGCCAGCGCACATCCCGTTCCCGTTTAAACCAGGTCAGCTGCCGCTTGGCAAAATGCCGGGTATCCCGTTTGAGGATATAGACCGCCTCATCCAGGGTGCATCTGCCATCCAGGTAATCCAGGATTTCCTTATATCCAAGGCCCTGCATGGAGGTCTGTCCACGATGGCAGCCCATTGCCTTTAAGGCCTGCACTTCCTCCACCAGGCCGTTTTCCATCATCTGGTCCACGCGCCGGTCAATCCGTCCATAGAGGACAGGGCGCTGCGTGTTCACCACGTAATATAGGAAATTATATGGGGACTCCTTTATCCGTTCTTCCTGATTATGGACCGATATCCTCTCACCTGTCAGGCGGTAATATTCAATGGCGCGGATGACCCTTTTTACATTATTGGCATGGATCCGTGCAGCGGATTCCGGGTCGATTTCCTCCAGCATGGCGTGCAGCACAGCAGGGGCAGCCTCACCTTCCCTGGCAGCCAGTTCCTCCAGTTCCCGGCGCACAAGGCTCTCATCGTCATTCTCCTTAAAATCAATGTCATAGAGAAGGGCCTGTATATAGAAGCCGGTACCTCCTGCAATGATAGGGATGCGGTGATGGCTGTAAATCTCCTCCAGCGCCTCCTTTGCCATATGCTGGAATGTGACAACATTAAAATCCTGATCCGGTTCCAGCACATCGATGAGATGATGGGGGACTCCCTCCATCTCATGGGCCGTAATCTTGGCCGAACCGATATCCATGTGCCGGTATACCTGCATGGAATCGGCGCTGATGATTTCACCTCCTATGGCCTTGGCCAGTTTGATGGACAAGGATGTTTTTCCGACTGCCGTTGGGCCGGTCAGTACAATAAGCGGCTGCTTCATATGCGGGCTGCTCCTTTCAGTCATATCTTGGTCGTTCCTATTGGGTCATGTCCAGGTCATGTCTAAACCATGCCTTACACAATCCGTTTGAATTTCTTTTCCAATTCATATTTGCTCATGGAAATGATGGTGGGCCGGCCATGGGGGCAGGCATATGGGTTGTCCAGCCCCAGCAGCTGGTCAATCAGTTCATTGGCCTCCGAGAAGGACATGGAATGATGGCCCTTAACCGCTGCCTTACAGGACATGGAAGCCACCTTCTCATAAATGATATCCGGGTTATGTACCGACATATCATCGGACAGCCCGTCTAACATCTCAATGAGCAGGTCCTTCTTGGCAATGGAAAACAGGTTTGCAGGAACCCCGCGCACCGCATATTCCCTGCCGCCAAAAGGCTCTATCTCGAATCCCATTCCGGTAAAGTATTCCATATATTTATTTAACAGCAGTTCCTCGTTCATATTCAGGGTAAGGATGATGGGAGGTTCTACCATCTGTGTGTCATACTGCCGTGTCTTCAGGGTTTTGATGGTCTTTTCATATAGTACTTTTTCATGTGCGGCATGCTGGTCGATGATGAACAGCTGCTCATTGTACTCCACCATCCAGTATGTATCAAACAGCTGTCCGATGAGTTTGTGCTTCAGACGGGCTTTGGGGTCCAGCAGTTTACCGTCAAAGAGATCCAACTGCTGAGGATTTTCCTCTATCATCTCAGGAGTACCTAAAGGCGAGTCTGTATCGGAAGTGGAGGAAATTCCTCTTTTAATCGCCCTGGAAGGAATATCGGTGGAGGAAAATTCTCCAGAAACGCAGGAATCTGTTGCCGTCGTGGGGCTTGGACCGGTTATTTCCTTCTGTTCATTTTCGATGGAACTTCCCAATCCGGCTGGTCTTTCTGAGGTGGTTGGCCTTCCAAGTCCAGCCGGACTTTCCGTCATCACCGCAGCCCCGGTTCCCTCTTCTGTGGATATTCCTCCATGTTCCGTCTGGCTGCCAGCCTGTCCAGTCCCAGCCTTTGCAGCGGCTTCTGCCTGTTCCCGCCTTCTCTCCTTCAGCCAGTCCGGCATCAGGTCATTTACATAGGACGGTTTTGGCGGCGGGGTCTGGCTGTAGGATACTGCCTGGCTGCCGGATTGTGGTGTCGATGGTACGCCCCCCGGTGCCGCGGCTTGGGATGGCCTAGCTCCCAGCGCCATGGCCCCCGGCGCTGCGGACTGGGATGGCCTGGCTCCCAAGGGCATGGTCTCCGGTGCCGCGGCCTGGGATGGCCTGGCTCCCAAGGGCCTGTCCCCCGTCGCTGCATTTTCAAGGGGTCGGTCCCCTGGTGCCATGGCCTGGCGCCTGCGCACTTCGAAGGGTTCCGGTCTGGGGGCCAGACGTTCCGCCAGTTTGGCGGCCTCTTTTTCCCTTTTTTCAGTCAGGCTTACCTCGGGAATCAGTTCCTTATGCGCAAGGGCATCGCCCACCGCCTTTACCACCGATTTATATACGCTTTCCCCGTCGCTGAAACGCAGTTCCATCTTGGTGGGATGGACATTCACGTCCAGGGTATCCGGCTGTATGGTAAAATGCAGCATGGTGAACGGGTATTTGTGCTGCATCATGAATGGCTTGTACGCCTCTTCTATGGCCTTTGATATGATGTTGCTCCTTATATAACGCCCGTTGATGAAATAATTTTCATAATTGCGGTTGGAACGGGCGATTACGGGCTTACCGATGAATCCGGTTACCTGCATGCCCGGCTGTTCAAAGTCCACGGACAGAAGGTTGGCTGCGATTTCCCTTCCGAACACGGTATAGATTAAATCCTTCAGGTTATGGTTGCCTGAGGTGTAAAGCTTATTCTGGTTGTTCTGGATAAAGCGGATGGAGATGTCAGGATGGGACAAGGCAATCTTTTCCACCAGCGCAGCCACATGGGCGCCCTCTGTCATGGGCGTTTTGAGGAATTTCTTCCTGGCCGGGGTGTTATAAAACAGATTCCTGGCAATGATGGTGGTGCCTTCCGGGGCGCCAATCTCCTCCAGCCCCTTTTCCATACCGCCTTCTATCTGATACCGGGTGCCGGTGAGGCTGTCCGATGTCTTGGTAATCAGTTCCACCTGGGCAACTGCCGCGATGCTTGCCAGCGCCTCACCCCGGAACCCCAGTGAGGATACGGTGAAAAGGTCTTCCACGGATTTAATCTTACTGGTTGCATGGCGCAGGAATGCCAGGGCAATCTGGTCTTTTGCTATGCCGCTGCCATTATCCGTAACCCTGATCATACTGCAGCCGCCGTCCTTAATCTCGATGGTCACCGCGGTTGCCTGGGCATCGATGGCATTTTCAAGAAGCTCCTTGACAACGGAAGCCGGGCGCTCGATTACCTCCCCTGCTGCTATCTTGTTGATTGTATTCTGGTCTAATACGGTTATATTGGCCATAAATGCTTCCTTTCTGTATGTGGCTTGCCAACTCCAAAAACGCCGGCCCCAAACCTTTGCCAGGGCCGGCTTTTATTAATTGTTCTTCTCTGGGGTAAATTCCCTGACCTGCACCCACTTAACCGTCTTGCCTGAGCGTTCCGTAAGTAAGGTGCGCAGGCCGCTTAAACAGGCTGCGCCTATCTGCTTCTTATCCAGCAGATAGCCTCCATGGTCCCTTGTATAAAGCACAAGGCACTGGTTTGTCTCGCAGATGCGCGATATCTGGCTGTACTCAAGGGTCCCTCGGCCGCCGGAGGTACTGAAATAATTCCGGTAAAACTCATAGGTCACCGTGCGGGGCTCCCCGTTCTTGATGAGGAACCGCCTCCATGCCGTATCCAGCTGCATCCGGTTGGAACGGTCCGAGTTAAAGAGTCCGCTGCGGATGAACCGCGGGCCAAGGGTGCGGATGAAAAAAGTAAGGCTTAGGAATACGGAGGCCGCCATCAGGCTGCCGCGTATCCTGTATTCACCCATGGATACCTTGATAACACACATGATAAGGGCTGCCAGAAAGCATATAAAGCATAGACAAAGCAGAAAACCGAATGTGGTCCACACCCTGAGCGGGGCGGAGGGGTTCAGTTGCTTTTCCACTGATACCATGTGGTACAGTGATTCCTGGGTCATCTTCATGTCAATGGTATAACAGGCCGGATGATTTCTGTCCAGCGTTCCTTCTGCACTCATACAGGCTTCCTTTTCCTTGCCACACAGGCGGCCTTCCGCCTGACAAATCCCCCTTCTTTATATACAACAAAACCACGTAAAAAACAAGCCCTTTTTTAAAGATCCATCAAACCGTCCAGGATGTGCACCGTCATGATTCCCTGCTCCAGGTCCACATTGAGGATGCAGTCGCCGATGGCCGGAAGGAGGAGTTCCTTCCCGTCCTTCATCTGGACCACATACACATCGTTGGCCCCTGTCTCGAGGACATCCTTCATGGTGCCCAGGATTTCCCCGTCCTCCGTGCGTACTTCAAGACCGATCAGGTCCGTGATGAAGTATTCATCCGGCTCCAGCTCCACTGCCTGGTCCCTGGGGATTAACAGGTCTTTGGACTTGTATTTTTCGATGTCATTTATATTATCATAGCCCTTGAATTTAAGGATCACCATGTTCTTAAAGAATTTTACCTGCTGGATTTCAAGGGGCAGATGCTCTTTTCCCGTGTCAAGAATTACCTCTTTTAACTGTTTAAAACGGCCGGGGTCATCGGTGGTGGGGAACACCTTCACTTCTCCACGGACCCCGTGGGTAGATGCGATGACGCCTACTCTCAGCATGTCTTCCATATATTATAACCTTTCCCTGTGAAATGTGTGAAAAAACCTCAAGTAAGAAACAAACCGCCAGCCTTGGGGCCAGCGGTCTATCAATTACTGAATCTCAACAATTACTTTCTTGTCTTCTTTGGATGCAGCGGCCTTGACTACGGAACGGATTGCTTTTGCTATCCTGCCCTGTTTGCCAATGACCTTGCCCATATCGGCAGGAGACACCTTTAGTTCAATCAATGTATCTTCGCCTTTCATTGATTCGGTAACGACAACTTCTTCCGGGTTATCGACCAGTGCTTTTGCAATCACTTCGACTAATTCCTTCATCTCTCCACCTCATTTGCGTCTTACTGAATGCCGGCGATCTTTAAGAGCTTTCCAACAGTCTCAGTGGGCTGTGCGCCTGTTGCTAACCACTTCTTAGCTGCTTCCTCGTCGAATTTGATTACGCTTGGTTCCCTGGTGGGGTCATAGTAACCAACTTCTTCGATGAATCTTCCATCTCTCGGGGATTTGGAATCAGCAACTACGATTCTATAGAAAGGAGCCTTCTTCTGTCCCATTCTTCTTAATCTCATCTTTACTGCCATGTGATTTTCACCTCCTTGTGATTGTTCTTATATTAGACATACAGGATAACCTGTTTGACTAGCTTAACCATACCGGCTAGAATGGCAGTTTCATCTTGCCGCCCATAAGGCCGCCCAGACCGCCGAATCCGCCCCGCTTCTTACCGCCGCCCATAAGTCCGGGCATCTGCTTCATCATTTTCTTCATCTGGTCAAACTGCTTGACCAGACGGTTAACCTCGCTGATTTCAACACCTGCGCCCCTGGCAATGCGCTGCTTCCTGGAGGGGTTCATCAGGTTGGGATTGGCCCGCTCCTCCTTGGTCATGGAAAGGATGATGGATTCCACCCTGTGCATGGACTTCTCGCCCTCATCCATATCAACGCCGGAGAGCTGGCTGCCCATCCCCGGCATCATGGAGAGAATGCTTCCCATGCCGCCCATCTTCTTAATCTGCTGCATCTGGGTCAGGAAATCGTTGTAGTCGAATTCCGCCTTGCGCAGCTTCTGGCTCAGTTCCCTGGCCTGTTCCTCATCCACTTCAGCCGCGGCCTTCTCAATCAGGGACTGGATATCCCCCATCCCCAAAATCCTGGAAGCCATACGGTCCGGATAGAACTGTTCCAAATCGGACAATTTCTCGCCCATACCAACATATAGGATCGGTTTGCCTGTGACTGCACGGATGGAAAGGGCTGCGCCGCCACGGGTATCGCCATCCAGTTTTGTAAGGATGACACCGTCAATACCAACTTTATCATTAAATGAACCAGATACATTAACCGCATCCTGGCCCGTCATGGCATCAACCACAAGAATGGTCTGATGCACATCCACATTGCTCTTGATCTCAATCAGCTCTTCCATCATATCTTCATCAATATGAAGGCGGCCGGCCGTATCAAGGATAACCACGTTCATGCCGTTCTTGGCCGCATGTTCCACCGCTGCCTTGGCAATGTCCACTGGTTTGTTCTTATCACCCATGGAGAAAACCGGGATTCCTACCTTTTCCCCGTTGACCTGCAGCTGTTTAATGGCTGCGGGACGGTATACGTCACAGGCTGCCAGCAGCGGTTTCCTGCCTTTGGCCTTAAGCTTGGCTGCAATCTTGGCAGTGGTCGTGGTCTTACCGGCGCCCTGAAGACCAGCCATCATGATGATGGTAATCTCATTACCTGGCTTAAGGGCAATCTCTGTTGTCTCGGACCCCATAAGCTTGACCAGTTCCTCGGTTACAATCTTGACCACGGTCTGTCCCGGTGTCAGGCTGCCGAACACGTCCTCGCCAACCGCCCGCTTCTGAAGGTCGCTGATGAACTGTTTCACCACACGGAAGCTTACGTCCGCTTCCAGAAGGGCCATCTTGACTTCCTTCAGGGCTGCCTTGACATCTGCCTCGGTCAGCCTTCCCTTGCTGCGCAGGTTCTTAAATACATTCTGTAATTTATCAGATAAGCTTTCAAAAGCCATGGATAACCTCCTAAGGGCGCACCTCTGTCAACTTACAGGGTGCCGGTGATTTTTCCCGCCAGGCCATGAATCTGCTCTATAAGAGCCATATCCCTGGTCCGGGCGCATTCGTCTGCCAGCTGCTCTACTTCCCTGGCCATATCACGGATTTTCACAAACTTGGCCACCAGATGAAGCTTGGCCTCGTACTCTTCCAGTATCTTGTCGCACCGTTTCATCAGATCATGGACACCCTGACGGCTGATTCCCAGCTCCCCGGCTATCTCACTGGGGGAAAGGTCATTGAACACCACGTCTTCATATACCTTGCGCTGGTGCGCTGTCAGCAGTTCCCCATAAAAATCATACAACAAACCTTGTTCCACAATCTTTTCCATTTCAACCACCTGTGATATCATACACGATGACGGGATGAATGTCAAGCATTTTTACTTGACAATAAAAAATATTTGTATGATGGTGCTGCTTTAATCGTGGTAACGGATATTCCTGCTGCTGGAAACCAGGAAGAAGGAACCCACGAAGCAGGCCATGGGCACGAACTGGTACAGGTGCGGATGTCCTGGGAAATATGTGTTCCCAAGGATATTGAATGCGATGCCGCCCATGATAAGCAGCAGGGGCAGGATACTTAAAAAGATGAACTTCCCCAGGGAAACCCGTTCCTTTGGCGGCTTGCACCTGGTCAGCTTCACCATGGGTATCTTGGCAAAGCGGAAACGGATGCATGTATAGGATGCCAGATATTGGATTCCCTCCAGCTTTACAATGGCATACGTCTGGTCCAGGCGCACCGTTTCATAGGCCATATGGTGTTTCTGGGCATAAATTGCAGTCTCCCTCGCAAAATCATGGGGGTTCAGCAGCTCTCCCTCCGCTTCAATATAAATGAAGGTCTCATGGAGTTCCTTATTATAATTGGTCCAGTCCCTCCGGATGTTCTGGAACAGGGACCCCTTTTTCTCCTCTTCACTGATTTCCTTCAGGCATTGCTCCACATTGCCGGGATCCAGTTCCGGCTCATCCTCCAGGCGGAGGCACAGCTGTCCCATTTTCCTCAACTGTTCCAACTCCTGGTCAATCTGGGACCGCCGTCTGGCCATGATTTCCCTCAATCCAAGGGAACCTTCAAAATATTCCCGTATGTCCCTGATGGGGACACCCAGCTGCCGTAACAGCTTTATCTTCAGGAGGCGGCTTATATCTTCCTCGCTGTAATTGCGGTATCGGTTCCCCTCTTCACGTCCAGGCGTCAGAAGTTCCTCGCTTTCATAGTACCGGATGTTTTTCCGGACCAGCCCGGTACGGGCTTCCACTTCCTTTATCTTCATAAGGAATACCTCCTATCTCTTTCTGTACCTCCATTTTAAACCATACAGGAACTGGACAGTCAAGGAAATCCCGGGATATTAAGAAAAATGTCAGCAAAAAAGCAGTCCCGGGGAGGTAAATACCTTCCGGGACCGCGTCTGTGTCCGGCATGCCTTTTTGGCAGCGTCCGGTTTTATCTGACTGCTAGTTGCTGTTATAGTTCGGTGTCAGGACAATCTCACCGCTTATGATTTTTTCCCTGGCCTCATCCGCAGCCGCGGCGGCTTCTTCCGTTACCTTGCTGCTGTATGGCGCGATGCTGATGACGCCTTCCTTTAAACCGGGATTCTCAAGTCCGCCGAATTCACCGGATTTGATGATGTCAATCTGGGAGGTGATCATGGTTGGGATGCTGACCATAAGGGAGGTCAGGCAAAGGTCATCCTTTACAAGGGACGCCTGGTCGGAGGTATATCCGATACAGAATACACCCTTTTCCTCACATGCCTCAAACGCGCCCAGCCCGGTTTCATCACAGGTCTGGAGGATTACATCCACACCCTGTTCAATCATTGCCAGGGCAGTCTCCTTGCCCTTGGATGAGTCGTTAAAGGTTCCGGTTATGACTGTCTTCACCTCCACGTCAGGCCTTGCTGCCTTGGCGCCCTCGACAAATGCGTTCTTGTCAGATGCCTGGGTGGTATTGTCGCCGCCGCCGATATAGCCGATGACCCCGCTCTCACTCTGGATGGCTGCCAGGACCCCGCACACATATGCGCCTTCATATTCCTTATAGTCATAGAATGCAATGTTTCCAGGGGTCTCCTCGCCCTCCGGCGGGTTGCCTGTGATGAAGAAATATTTCTCAGGATAATCTTCCGCCACCCGGACGCATGCATCCCCGTACTGCACACCGTGACCAATCACGAAATCATAGTCCTCCTCACAGTAGCTTCTGAAGGTGGATTCCATGTCGGCGGCCTGTACGTCCTCGGTATATGCAATCCCATAGCCCTGGGCCTCCAGTTCCTTTAATCCCTCATAAGCGCCCTGGTTCCAGGATTTGTCCGTGATAAAGCCCGGAAGGAGGATGGCAATCCTGGACACTTCCCCTGCAGGAGCCTTTTCCCCTGTGGTGTCAGCGCCGGCACCGGCTGCCTCTGACTGCTCTGTTTTGGCAGCGTCCGCTGCCTTGGTCCCCTCTGTCTTGGAACCGCAGCCTGTCATGGCGGATACGGTCATGGCTGCGCACAGAAGGAATGATAATACGCGTGTAGACTTTTTCATAACTGTTTTCTCCTTTTAGAATATATTGTTATCTGCTCTCCTTATTGTATATCTGGCCCAGATATCCGGGGGCGTGGATGTTGCGCCCGAATATGACGAGGCTGAGCAGGGTTACTGCATAGGGCAGGGCCACGAAAAACTGGTATGGAAGGGTTGAACCAAGGGCCTGAAGCCGCAGCTGCAGGGCTTCCACTGTTCCGAACATAAAGGCCGCGCACACGGCAAATACAGGATTCCATCTGGCAAGGATGGTAATGGCCAGGCAGATGAAGCCGCGGCCCGAGGACATGTTTTCCGTAAATGTGCCCACAATGCCGCAGGACAGGAAGGCGCCGCCGATGCCGGCCATGAAGCCGCTGAACATATATGTCTTATACCTGATTTTCACAACATCAATACCCGCTGCCGCGGCTGCTTTGGGATTCTCCCCTGCCGCGTCCACCTTTAATCCCAGGTTGGTATACTTTAACAGGAACCATACCACGGCGGCAGCTATGAGGGCACAGTACACAAGGGCATTGTGCTTAAAGAGAATGTCGCCGATAAACGGGATTTTTGAAAGCACGGGGATTTCTATGTTCTTAAGGATATCCACCTTGATCTTATCCGTGCTGACGCCGTACACGGCGCGGTACAGGAAGTTGGTGAAACCAAGGGCAAATATGTTGAACATGATTCCCACCACGGACTGGTCCTGCTTCCTGCTGACACCCCAGAACGCGATGAGAAGGGCGCCTGCAAGCCCGGCCATGCCTCCGGCCAGGATACCGAGGAAAAGGCTGCCCGTGTGATAGGCTGCCATGAAGGATATAAGGGCGCTGACTAACATTTCCCCTTCCAGTCCGATGTTCATGACGCCGGAACGCTCAGACACCACATCTCCCACCGAGCCGAATATCAGGGGTACGCTCATGCGCACGCCTGCCGTAAAAAGAGGAACTAAAAATGCGGCTGTTAAAATCTCACTCATTTTTTCACCTCTCTTTTGTCAGAGCGTTTCTTTTTGCCTGCGGTTCCGAAAAAGCTGAAGCCCAGCAGGATGAACAGCACGATCAGGGCCTGCAGGACGTTGAGGAACAGGGAGGACACACCTGTCTTCACCTGCATGGTCTCGGCTCCCGAGGACAGGGCCGCCAAAAGGATGGAGGACACCAGGACACCAACGGGATGGAGCATGCCGAGAAGGGCTGCCACCACACCGTCAAAACCATAGGAACCCGCCAGGCCCTCCAGAAGACGTGTCTGGGTGCCTGCAATCTCCACCGCCCCTGCAATGCCTGCAAACGCGCCGCTGACAAGCATGGCGGACAGATAGTATTTCTTTTCACTGATGCCGCCAAAGGCCGCTGCCCGGATGCTGCCGCCAAGGACCCGGAGACGGTACCCGAAGCTGGTCTTACGGATGACAATCCAGTAGATGAGGAGTCCGGCCAGGGCAATCAGGATGCCTGCGTTCATACGGGAACCTTCAAACAGCTTGGGAAGGGTGGACGCCACCTTTGCGGACTGCGGGATGTTGCCTTTGGAGTCCCGCAGGGGATAATAAACACAGTAACTCAGGAACTGGACCGCTATGTAGTTTAAAAGCAGTGTGGTGATGATCTCGCTGGCCTTGAACTGTGTTTTAAAAAAGCCTGCAATCCCGGCCCACAATGCGCCGGACAAGGCTGCCACAAGAAGCCCCGGGAAAATCCATGCCGGACCCATGGCCCTGGCAAAGGGCGAGATTCCCACAATGGTCATTCCAATGGCGCCCAGGCATATCTGCCCCTCTCCGCCCAGGTTGCTGAGCTTTGCCTGGAAGGTAAAGGATACTCCCAGGCCCACAATCAGGATGGGCACCAGTTTTACGGATATTTCCCCAATGCTCCGGAAGGAACGGAAGGGGCGGATCAGAAGGTAATAATAGGCTTCCAGGGGATTGACATGGAGGATGCTGATGAAGATGCCTCCTATTAAAAGGGCTGCCGCCACGGCAATCAGTGTAATGAGGCATTTAGCAGCCGCCCCTGCTTCATGGATGGAATCAAGTAGTTTCATTGGCAGTCACCCCCATCATCATCATTCCCACTTCACGCACCGTTGTTTCCTCGGGAAGGACCTCCCCCACGATCCTGCCCCGGTAGAGCACCACAATCCGGTCGGAAAGGGCAAACAGTTCTTCAAAATCACCGGATAGCAGGAGCAGTCCCATTCCTTCATCCCTGGCCTTAATGATTTTTTCACGTATGAACCAGGTGGCCTTGATATCCAGTCCCCTGGTGGGATAGGCGCATATCATGGCCTTTGGATGTTTGCTCAGCGCCCTGGCCAGTATGAACTTCTGAAGGTTACCGCCGGAAAGGTTGGCGCTTCTGTCCGTGATTCCCCTGGCCCTTACGTCAAAGTCAAACATGGCCTTTGCTGCCTGGGTCTTAATAAAACGGTAATCCAGGAAACAACCCTTTTTCGGCGGCCTGCGGTTGCGCAGTATCCAGTTTTCATAAAGAGGGAAGTCCGGCACGCTGCCAACGTGATTCCGGTCCGCAGGCACGTAGGAAATCCCCCGGTCAATGAAATCCTTGGCATTCCTGGTGGAAACCTCAGCGCCGTCAATCAGGACCCGGCCCCCGGCCGCCCTTCTTACCCCGGCCAGTACTTCGGCCAGCTCCATCTGTCCATTTCCTTCCACGCTGGCAATCCCGACCACTTCGCCGGGATACACGGACAGGGACACGCCGTTTAAGGTCATGACCCTGCGGTCGTCCTCCGCCTTCAGGTCCTGGGCGCAGAGCACGGGCACCCTGTCCCTGTGGTCACCGCGGATCTTGTCAAATTCCGGGGGCGTTACTTCCTCCCCCACCATCATCCTTACAATGGTGGATTTGTCCGCATCCTTTGTGTCAATCTGGCCCGTTACCCTTCCTTTGGTAAGGACCGTGATGCGGCGGCTGATTTTCAGCACCTCATCCAGCTTATGGCTGATGAAGATGACGCCTTTGCCTTCGCTGACCAGATTGGCTATGATTTCAAACAGGCCGTCGCATTCCTGGGGAAGCAGGACCGCTGTGGGTTCGTCAAATATAAGCACATCCGCGCCAGTATACAGAAGCTTTAATATCTCCACCTTCTGCTGCATGCCGATGCTCAGCTGTTCCACCGGGCTGTGCAGGTCCACGTCAATGCCGTATTTCTGCTTCAGCTGTTCCAGCGTGTCCTCAATCTTCCTGCGGTTTGTGATGGAAAATGTCTTCACATCCCCCATCAGGCCGATATTCTCAATGGCCGAGAACACATCCACCAGCATGAAGTGCTGGTGGACCATACCGATGCCATGGCGGAGGGCATCCTTGGGAGAGTGGATCCGGACCGGTTTCCCGGAAAGGAATACCTCTCCCCTGTCCGGCTTATAGATACCGTAGATTACATTCATCAGCGTGCTTTTACCGGCGCCGTTCTCCCCCAGCAGGGCATGGACTTCTCCAGGATACACGGTAAGGTTGATATCCTCATTGGCAGTAAAGCTGCCGAAGGTCTTTGTTATTCCTTTTAATTCAAGTAACGGAGTCTGGTTGTCCATGTATGCCCTCCTGCTTATTTGCAATGTACCTTACACCACAGTTCCTGTACCGGAGGAATCTGCTCCCTCATGCCTGGGGCAAGGCGGCACCAGATGATTCCCTTGGTGGGCCTTGGGAACTCATGGCGCGTCTCGATGATGCGCGTAGGTGTCACGATGTAGTCAATGGCGGTGTCATACTCTTCCACCGTAACGTCCACGTCAGCCACCTGGCAGTCATGGCCGGCCCCCACAATCACAGAGGTTTCATCCACAATGCCCATGGTATATAACATAGCCCACTCCAGATCAAAGTACCCATGTCCCTTGCCGAAACGGATGCCGCTGGGCGTGATGGCAGATGCGCCGGTCACCAGCATATCGATGTGGCCCACGGACTCTTTTAACTGCTCCAGGGTCTGGTGCTTCCAGTAACGGGAGACCCCGTCAAGCAGGGAGGCAACCTCTTCCTTCCCTTCCGGGATGTACTCAGGACGGATGAGGAAAAATCCCCTGGTAATCCCGTAGTTGGTCATGACAACTGTCTTCCTGTCACGGAATGCTGTTTCACGCAGCGTTTCCAGGTTATTGTCCGGCGTTATGAAAATCACCTTGGCGTTCTTATACATATCCGTGGACGCCAGCAGTGCGGCGCCCTTGTCACTGCCTTCATAATCCGCGATAAACTCTGAAAACTGCCAGCTGAATTTGGAATCCGGCCTTGCCACCTTAAGTAACTCTTCCCAGATTTTTACCCTTGCTGTTTTTGCATCCATTTTCATGCCCCTCTCTTCTCCTTTGTGTACTTATTCTTTTTTCTCATATTTTTCACGTTTATTATTAACACAGCTAATATTAGTATGTTTTTTATTGTTTGTCAATCATTAATTAAGAGGATTGCAAAATGTCCCTGGGAGGGGGAGATATGGTCCCATGGGAAATAAAAAACGGAGTCCCCGGACATATACAGGACCCCGTCAATAAATGCGGCTTATTCTTATTCTTAAAGTTTGGACTGAATCAGTTCAAGTACTTCCTTCCTCTTAAGGACAGACAGCTTATATGTTTTCCCGTCCTTCATGGAAACCTTGATTCCGGTGGGAAGGAACTGAAGAAGCGGTCCGACCTTGCAAAGGCCTGCGGATTCCATCTCTGAATATGGAAGGTCCAGGGCCGCCACAAACCCGCCCCTAAAGATGATCCGTTCATTCGTGAACCAATATTTACCGGATTTCTGGCTGTAAAAACAAAGGGTTTTTTCCCAATAATCACCTTTCAGTTCTTTTTCAATCTGTTCACCTTCATGTAAATCCAATGCATCTGCCATGATTCGGCCTCCTTTGTATGTTGTGGTAACGCTAATCCATTATACACTAGGTATACCGGAAATGGAATACAAAAAAAGGAAAACCTCCTCAGTTTTCCTTTTCCAATACAATTTCATAACTGCCGCCGCTTATCATCCTGCGCTCGCCGGCCGGGCTGATGATCTGTATCAGCCGCCATCCCTGGGCAGCCTCGCTCATGATGATTTCCTTACACCGCTCCAGAGTCTCCATATTGCCATTTTTCAAGTTTCCGTCTAAGGGAACTTCCACGAATTTATAATCAAATTTTCCCATAACAACAACTCTTTCTCTTATGATATTTGCCTTCATTATAATGGTATTGCTCATAAAGATACCATTGGAATTTGCAGGGCGGGTATAAAGATTGTATATAGATTCAGGAATGATTCCTGTTTTTATGTAAAAAAATGGGGATATGGAACGTCCGGCGCCCAAATCCCCATCCATGACCCGTTCCGCCCACAGGGCAGACGGACCTCTTCTTATTTACTTTTTACAACGGATAACCGCACCCTATTACAGAGCATGATATACTATGCTCACCGCTCTGACAATGGCTTATAAACTTCTTCCTGCATTACGCTGGTATATGCGGGACGGATAATCTTATCCATATTGATTAACTCTTCGATGCGGTGTGCGCTCCAGCCCACAATCCTTGCAATTGCAAAGATAGGTGTGAACATCTCTTCCGGGATATCCAGCATGCTGTAAACAAAACCGCTATAGAAATCAACGTTGGCGCTGACGCCTTTGTAGATTTTACGCTCTTCGGTGATGACCTTTGGACCCAGCTCCTCAATCATGGAGTACAGTTCAAAATCATCCTCACGGCCTTTTTCCTCTGAGAGCTGCCTTACGAAGCGTTTGAAGATTTCAGCTCTTGGGTCCGACTTGGAGTATACGGCGTGGCCCATTCCGTAGATAAGGCCCTTTTTATCAAATGCCTCCTTGTGGAGAAGCTTCTTCAGGTAATCTTCCACTTCCTCCCTGTCCTTTAAATCCTTTACATTCTTCCTTAAGTCAGCCATCATCTCCACTACCTTGATGTTGGCGCCGCCGTGCTTTGGTCCCTTTAAGGAGGCCAGGGCCGCGGAGACAACGGAATATGTATCGGTTCCGGAAGAGGTGACCACGTGGGTGGTGAAGGTGGAGTTATTACCGCCGCCATGCTCCATATGAAGGATTAGTGCAAGATCCAGCACATGTGCCTCCACTTCGGAGTACTTCATATCCGGGCGCAGCAGCCTTAACAGGTTCTCTGCCGTGGACAGGTTCTCGTCCGGACGGTGGATATACATGCTGGCATCCCTCTCATAGTGGTTGTAAGCATGGTAGCCGTAAACGGCCAGCATAGGCATGACACTGATTAACATCATGCTCTGCCTGAGTACATTGGGGATGGAGATATCCCATGCCTTGTCATCATAGCTTGCCAGGGTCAGGATACTCTTGCTTAAGGATATCATCATATCCCTGGATGGGGCCTTCATCACAACGTCCCTGACAAAATTCGTGGGAAGGGTGCGGCTGAATGCCAGGCTTTCCCTGAACTTTGTGAGCTGGCTGTCACCGGGCAACTCACCAAAAAGAAGCAGATACGCAATCTCTTCAAACCCATACCGGTTGTCTCTCACCACTCCGCCTATTAAATCATAAATGTTATAACCCCGGTAGAATAGTTTTCCTTCACAGGGCACCTTTACCCCGTCCACAACCTTGTTGGACTCAATTTTGGACACTTTCGTCAGTCCTGCCACAACACCGTTACCATTCTTGTCGCGGAGCCCCCGTTTCACCTCGTACTTCTCGTAGAGCCCCAAATCAATCCTCTCATCATTCAGGCAGATATCTGCCCACTGACTTACATTGTCCATAAATTCCTTTGTCTGAATCATGCAAATCTCTCCTTTCCGTTTTCGATATAGTTTCCTCCTATGAAATCAGTAATGGTACTATTTTAATATATTTTACCGATTATTGCAATACTTTCCTATTCTTCTTCCAAATCTTTTACCAGTTCCTGGAAACGGTCCCGTTCAAATTCCTGAATGGAAATGGACTTTTTATTGGGATTTGCAAACACGAATGTCTTGTCCACGTTCTCCACATAGTTCTGTATCTTATCATTGGTGGCGCTGATGATGGCCTGGAACCCAAGGCCGCGGATCAGCTCGATGCAGCTTGCCACCTTTTCGGCATCCATTTTGGAAAATGCCTCGTCCAGCACCACCAGGCGGATGGTGGGATTGCGCTCCATCCTGGGGGATAGGTTGATGCGGTATGCCTGGGCGAAGCTGGCCAAAAGGGCCACATACAGGGGATTCTGGCCCTCCCCTCCTGAATTTTTCTTAATCATCCGGCTCAAGCGGATTTTAATCACCTCATCCTCATTCCGGATCAGCTGCTGCATGTCAAAGGACAGATAGGTGCGGTAATCCGCATATTTATCCATATTGCGCTTCGCCTCCTCCAGCTCCTGGGGCGTGGCGTTTTCCGGCGGTATGAAGATGCCGATCAGGTCATTGATTAAAACCCCGTACTGGTTTTCGTGCTGGGTGGTGAAAAGGTCCAGCTGGTTGTCGAAGGAATCCGTCAGCTGGGACGGGTTTACTTCCAGGGATTCGTCCATGAACATATCATAGTACCTGCCGTCCGCACCCTTGTTGCGCCCGATGACAAACTGGTATTTGTCCTTTCCGAAATCCAGGCGGCTGATGATGCGGTTCAGCTCGTCCCCGCGGAGCATGGCTTCCCGTATGGCGCTGCGGATTTTATACATGAAGTCATTTTTAAAATGCTCCACGGCGGCCCGGGCCTGGTCAGCTGCCTTCTGCCTGTATTCCTCCAGATGGTCGCAGGACAGGCTTTTAAGGAGGTGGTCATATGCCTGGTTATCCTTATGGTTCACCGGGAAATTCCGGTTGGGATAACGGCGCAGGTAGTCGGTCCTTGCGGTCATCAGGTCCTGGAAGGCCGTGTCACGGCTTTCTGAAATCCGGCTGCACCTTGTGCTGTAGCTTTCCTTTTCCCGGTCATACCTTGGATGGTCCTTGGCCGACAGGTATCCGGCCAGTTCCGTGTCCAGCCCGCTGTTGCTTACCCAGCCCCGTTCCTGATCCGTCAGGGCCGCATTCAGGCTGATGGCTGTATTCTGGTACCGGCTGATTTCATTTTCCTTGTCCCGGATCAGGTTCATCAGCCCGTCCCGCTCCCGCTTCTTGCCGTCGCAAAGGCTTACCACCGCCTTCCTCTCCTGCTCCAGCTGGTCCACGTCCTGGGTCTTCAGCTTCTCAAGCTTTGACAGAAGCTGCTTCTTTTCACGCTGCTTTTCATTCCAGGCGCCCATATCCCTTAACCATTCCAGATATTCCTCCGGCTCACCGCCAAGACGCTCAAGGCTGAGGATGCGCTGGCACTCACGTACGATTTCCTCCAGAGGCTTTTTCTGTTCCTCCATGGACTTAAGCTCCTGCTCCAGAAGCCGGATGCGCTTCCTCACACTGTCCTTGCCGATGTAAGCAAACTTACTGTAGTTTTCAGGATTGATGTGCTGGAGCCGGAAGCTGTGGTAGAGCAGGCAGCTGTCGGTGATGCCGATCCGGCACTGGCGGAGTTCCTGGGTGGTGGCGCATTTGATTACTTTTCCCAGCAAAAGGTCGATGTAGGGCTGGATATAGGACTCACGCACCGACACCTCTTCGGATAGGGCGCCCGCAAGGACCGTGGGCTGGCTTTGGGACAGTTTTTCCGTGTCCAGGACAGCTGCGTTATAATACTCTTTTTTATCTAGTTCCCCATATATTTCCAGGGCAATATGGGCATATTTAGGAGGGACCACAAGGCTCAGCTTCTGGCTGCCAAGATACCCCTCCACCGCATTGCGCCACTGGTCCTTTTTGATATCCAGCAAGTCGGCAAGGATATGGACGTCCACGCCCTTTCCGGTTTCTTCCAGCAGGCGGCGCTGCAGGAAGCTTCTGGCATGCTCCAGGTATTTAGGGTATGCCTTGTTGCCGGAACGCAGCTTTTCCAGTTCATCCTTTGTCTGTTTTTCCCTGTTTTTCAGGTCCCTGATCTCAGCGGCAGCCTCCTGGCGCTGCTTTTCCGTGTCCGCGCACATGGAGGCAATGGATTCCTTCAGGCGGCAAAGGGTTTTATTGTCAATGGTGCGGTTTTCAAATTCTTCAATATCCCAGAGTGTCTGATTGGAGGTGATATCCTCGTCTTCCCATGCCTTGAGGGACTGGGTGGTCTGCTGCCACCTGGCCTCGCTTTTGCCCAGGCGCTCCAGAAGCTGGTTCAGGGCCTCCGCCTGCTTTTTCAGGTCCTCATAGCCGGTTGAGGCAATGCGGCGCAGCAGATCGTCCCCCTGTTCGGTCAGGTCCGCAATCTGGGTTTCCACTGCTGTTCGCGTATCCTCCTGGCGTTTCAGGTCCTCCTTTGCCAAGGACAGCCGGTCGGCAAGTGTCCTGACCTGGGACTGAAGGTCCAGGATTTCCAGCTTTTTCACGAAGTAGGCATATTTCTCCAGCTGCTGTTCCTTTTCCTGGTAAACGCCGTATGCCTGCCGGATACGGTTCAGTTCCTCTATCTCCGCGCAGGTGTCCTCTATCTTTTTGCGCATGCGTCCATACTGCATGACGCTTTCCTGCATGTCCTCAATGTGGATGTCCTGCTCCATGCAGATGTATTCTTTTACAAAATCTTCCAGTTTTATGTTCATGCGGAAGGGGATGGCCCGTTTGAACAGTAAGGGGAATTTCTCAGAATCCAGTCCGCCCAGGTAAGTGTCATACAGCACCCTGCGGAACCGTTCATTGTGGGAGGTGGCAAAGCATTCCTCCTTGTTGAAATGTTCCTGGAGATAGGATTCCACCTCCGCTATGGACATGGTGCGCTTCCCTGTGCGGTATGCATTGTCCCACATAGGGCCTTTGTGCCAGAAAAAGCGGCGGGAAATGTCGTTGGCGGATGTCTCCACGTCAAACACGATTCCCACGCACTGGCATTCCCCTGTGTCGCTGCGCTTCAGTTCCAGGACAATGGTGGAGGAAAAATTCTGGTTCCTGAGATAGGAAAATTCGTTATTCTCCCCAATGTTCACCATGCCCCGCAGGTATTCAATCAGGCTCCGGTCCGAGTCATCGGCTGCTGCCTTGTTAAAGAATCCCCTGCCGTCCGTGTTGGCGTACAGAAGGATCTGCATGGCATCAATCACAGTGGATTTCCCGCTGCCGGAATGTCCGGTAAAGAAATTGATGTCCTCATTAAACGAAAGGATACGTTTATTGATATAGTGCCAGTTGTTCAGGCAGATCCTGGAGAGGGCCAGAAAACGGCCTTTATTCTCCGTCCGCTTCCGGGGCATTTCCATCTGATTCATCTTCGTCTGGTTCAGTTCAATCTGGTTCATTTCCGTCTGGTTCATTTTCATCTGGCTCATTTCCGCCTGGTTCGGTTCCAACTGATTCATATTCATCTGACCCATATTCATCTGTTCCATCGTCCTCATCTCCTCTGTCGTCCAGTCCGGGGGGCTGTATCAGACGTTCCCGGTCCACCTCATCCAAATCCGCCTTTACCTGTACGCCCTCATCCTCCGCGCTTTCGTCAAAGAAAGCCAGCAGCTGCCGGGCGTCATCGCCCATCAGGACCACGTTGATGCAGGGATAGATAATCATGCGGCTCTCGCTGTTTAAATCCTCCAGCAGATTCAGGGGTTCCAGTATCTGGTACTTTTTCAGCAGTGTCACGGCCCGCCTGATATCCGTGGGCGAGGGCTGCTTCTTAAAAAGGCGGTAATTCCCCAGCTTTTCGTGTATCTCCCTGAGGGTGGTATACACATTCACGCTGGTAGACACGCTTTCCATCTGTTCATCATAAATCAGCTTCAACACCAGCAGGTACAGGGTTGCCAGCTTGGGCAGCTTATCCCCCATCAGGTTCCCGCCCTGGATATAGATGATTCCTGTCTGGGTATTTTCCATGACCTCAATCCCGCTGACAGCAAAATAACTGCGGATGAATTCCAGATGCTTGTTGCAGTCCCTGAAATCCGGGTTATACTGGAACCGCCCCGAACGGCGGTCAAACTTGCGTTCCAGGATAAAGGTCTGGTGAAGCAGGAGGCGTATGGACGCGGTGAGCCGCGCCTGTTCCTCCTGCAGCAACGTATCATAATAGGCAATGCCTTCTTCAAGGGCCATTATCTCTTCCTCCTTGCAAATACAAACCTGGGATAGCTGTACCTGCCGTTATGTATCATCTCAGGCTCCGGGTTTTCCACCGTGTACGGGCTTTTCTGCCTGGTGGAATAATCATAGGCCAGGATCAGCTTCTCAAACTCCTCATCGCTGCGCGCCGTGTCCTTGTCAACTTCCATGATCCCGTTTTCCATCCTGTCCTCGATGAAGTCCTCGATTTCCTTTTTGCTGTAACGGTTCCTTACCTTGTTCAGGTTCAGCACCTCTTCCATGGACAGTTCCTCAGACACGTCCTCGTCCTTTAGATGTTCCTTAAAATCTGATTTTGTCCTGCGTTTCTTATACAGGGATTTCTCCGACAGGATGTTTAGCTGGGACAGGTTCATTTTCCCGCCTATTACCTGTACATCCTGGTCCGTGCAGTCATATTCAGAAAGGTGGTTCAGCAGCTGGATCACAAGGCCCTTCATGTTGTCCTCCTGGTTCAGGAGGTAATTAAGCCGTGTGACCGTGGCGCGCACATACCGGGTATGCTCCTTGTCCATATTGGCGATGCGGTGTTCAATATCATCAAAGCCCCGCTCCAGCTGGTCCAGCTTCTCCATGACCTGGGCCTCCGTCACATCGGGCGGCCTGCGGCCAAAGAAACCCGTGGCCCTGGAACACATGTGCCTGGTCCATTCCTCGTCCTGGCGCATGGCGGTGATCCAGCGCTTGATATCTGTTTTGTACAGATAGAAATTGTCCGAGGTTTTCAGGATGTGGTATTTTTTATTGACGATTTCCTCCACATAACGGTCCAGATGCTCCTTTAACAGACTGCTGTAATTCTTCTGCTCCAGCAGGCTTCCAAAGAACTTATCCATATTGTGCAGCATGTCCTGAAGGGATTTGTTCAGCTTCTTGGTATTGACAAGGGCTGTATTCAGGAGGGTTATACTGGAACGGGGGTCATTTTTAAGAGAAAAAAGAATGGCATAGACATTCTGGATGTATACTTCAGTCTCATCTTCCTCATCGCTTGCCAGCCTTGCAAATGCTTCAATCATCACGGCCGCGTAATCGGGTATGACGATGTTCACGGTCATATTGGCATAATCATCCACCTTCCTGAGCCAGCCGTTCCTCAAAAGCCAGTTGAGGACGCGTGTGGCGGGCGGTTCCAGGGTGTCCCAGTCATCCTCTGTCTCGTCCTGCCAGAGCACATACTTCTTCCTGGAAAAATATTCGCCCAGAAGCTGGATACACATTTCCCTGCTCAGGAAATAGTTGCTGTACTCGTATTCCTCGTTGATTTTCAACAGTGCCTCAATATAAGTAGACCGGTTAATGGAGCGGAATAAGCTCCAAAACCGGTCCGGTATCTCATTCATAAGTATCATCCTAAGCCTCCGGAAACAACCTGCTTTTGGCAGCGGTTTTCCGTACTATTATAACAGGAATCAGGAAATGTGACAATGAGAAATCAAAATCCTCCCCATCGTTTCAGGCTTCCCTCCTGGAACACGTATTCAGGGGTGAGGAAGGGGTAGGATAGGTCTTTGGTAAAATACCAGGGATTCCCCTCGCTGTCCGGGTTCTTCAGGACATGGAACTCCTGGGCAGGCATATAGCCCTGGGCCAGAAGGAAACAGGTCTCCCCGTCCCCGTTCACGGCCACATCCGCAACCATGACGCAGTGCCCGGGGCTGCCGCCTTTGATGAACATGTCGCCTGCCTTTAGCTGGTCCGGGGATATGGGTGAACCCTCCTCATCCAGGGACAGGGTTCCCGCATACATCATCACATATTTCAGATACAGGAGGAAGGTTTCATAGGAATCATCATAGGACGCCTTCTTTACCCACGACACCTGGTTCCCGTCCACCTGAAGCCGGTTCCCTTCCCTCCATGAGGGATAATCCATCAGAAAACCATTGGTCAGGTGGAACGCAATCCTGTCTTGGTTCCCTGTGGACCAGAAATATTCCGCATAAACGCGGATGATGCTGTCCGCGCATTGCTGAAGGTCGCTGTCAAAGACAGGCAGGTCAAATACGGCTTCGTGGGCGCCCTGATTCCCCTTCTCGCTGCCGTCATAAAGCAGGACAGGGCTTTTATCCGCTTTCAGGGGAAACCTTCTCAGATACTGCTGGAAGCTTCCTTCCGGCGCATCCTCCCTTGTGTATCCGGCAGGGGCGGGAAAACGTTCCTCCAGGCAGGTTCCGTCCGGATTGATGGCTATGCTATCCGTACCGCTGCCAGGATTGTTGTATGATCCATCCGTTGGTTGATGGCCGGAATCACCGCCCGTATCACCACCAGCAGCACCAGCATCATCTGCTTCCCCTGCAGATGCCTGTCCTATACCCTTTTCTGCGGATACAATCCTGACCCCGTAAATCAGATTGGAGTAGTCGCTCAGATGGACGTATCCGTCAATGGGGTCCATGGCCGTGATGTCAAAACCATCCTCCTCCGTGCCGGTCAGCATGATCCAGTGCACGGCCCCGCTTTTGCGTTTCACTTTGACAATGGGATACCTTCCTTCCCTTATCATGCGGTTGACGGACGCGGCGGATGTATCGTCAGACAGATCCACATAGACCCCTGGCAGGGCTTCCTCAAGGGCCGCCCACAGGATGGCGCCGTTTTCATTGTAAACCCCGTTTTCATTGAATATCCGGTTCAGTTCACCAGGCGTATGGTCATATATCCCCTGGGCTTTTAAAGACGCTGCGATACAGCAGGTCAGGCAGCCGGAGGACGCCATGGTATCCCCGGACCCGCCCAGGGTATTGCCGGCCCAGTCATCGTCCCTCTGGCTGTAGTCAAAATATGCCTCCAGAGGGAACCGGCCCGCATAATAGGCGTCCCCTGTGACCTGGCTTGCCCCCTTCCCTCTTCTGGTCAGCCAGACAGCTGCCGCTGTCAGTATGCAGGCCAGCACCAAAACACCCACCAGGATTCCCTGCCTCACCTTATGGTTCCTTTTTACATCTCCCAAGACCCTGCCTCCCTGTCCTTAATTGTTTGCTTACTATTTTAGCAGATGTTCCTTAGGAAAATATTTCATTTGTTTAACGATTGTTTTAATCTAGTGCTCCATCCAGCCAGAAACCGTACTTCCAGCACTGCCTATTTTGCCATCTGCCGCGTTGTCGTCAGTCAGCGGAGGACCCACTCCGCTTCCCTCCTCCGCCTTGCAGGCTGACAAAATATCCAGCACTGGCAGTACGGTTTCTGACTGGATGGAGCACTAGGCCGTGTTAAGCGGTCACCTCTTTACCGGACGCACCATCTGCTGCCTCCGTATCCTTTTCCAGAAGTTTCCTGATTCCCTCAAAGGCCACAATCACACCAAGGACCAGAAGGAGGACTGCAAATACAAGCTGGAGCGCATTGCCGAACACAAACTGGCTGGAAAGGGCGGTTACCAGGTCCCGTATCTTAAGGGCCAGGGCCGTAAAGGTAACGCCCAGCATGATGACCATGGGTCCCCAGAGCATCACGCCCTGTCTGTGGGTCCTCTTTAAGAACACGGCGCATGCAATCAGGGCCAGTGCGGACAGCAGCTGGTTGGCAGAGCCAAACAGGGGCCAGATGCTTGCATAGCCTGCCCTTGACAGCGCATAACACAGGGCCAGGGTCAGTATGGTGGAAAAGTACTTGTTGGTCAGCACCCGGTTTAAGGAACCTTGGTTTTCTGGAGCAACATCATCGTTTGTAAAGAATTCCTGGAAAGCAATGCGTCCCACACGGGCCACTGAGTCAAGGCTGGTCAGGGCAAAGGCGGAAATGGACAGCGTGATCAGGGTGTAGCTGACGGAATCCGGCAGTCCCAGGGAGGTAAGGAACATGGCAATGGCCTTGGCAAATACCTGGGGAGGCGTGCCGGTTGGCAGCGTCCCGCCCGTGGCCAGGGCGCCCACTGCAATCAGCGCGGTGATGGCCAGCAGGCTCTCCAGCAGCATGGCGCCGAATGAAACCGGAAGCATGTTCTTTTCATTCTTAATCTGCTTGCTGGCCGTTCCCGAGGAAACCAGTGAATGGAACCCGGATACAGCGCCGCAGGCAATGGTCACGAACAGGGTTGGGAACAGATAGGAAATGTTGCCGTTCCCGTCCATGAACGCAAAGGATGTAAAGGATGGCAGGTTCATGGATGGATTGTAGACACAGATTCCAAGGACCGAACCGATGATCATGGCCAGCAGCAGGTAGCTGTTTAAGTAGTCCCTTGGCTGGAGCAGCGCCCAGACCGGGGTGACACATGCCACGATCACATACAGGAATACAAAGATAAGCCAGCTGCCCTGGGGAACATATACCGGGAATGCCAGCCCCAGCGCAACAGCGAGGACTAAAAGCCCGATGGCCGCCAGTGTATTCATGAGTTTGCCGCATTTCCCGAACTTCAGGAAAAAGCCAAGGGCCACTGCAAACAGGATGAACAGCAGGGATGTGGACGCCACTGCGCCGTTGGCAGCGATGCGCTCTCCTGTGGCGGCATCGAATCCATTAAAGGTACCGGCCACGATATCTGCAAAGGCGGCTACCACCAGGATGGAAAACAGCCAGGTGAATAGCAGGAACAGCCGTTTTCCCAGCCTGCCGATATAGAGTTCAATGATATAGCCGATGGAACGCCCCTTGTTCTTGACAGAAGCATACATGGATGCAAAATCCTGTACCGCTCCAAAGAACACGCCTCCCAACAGGATCCACAGCATCACGGGAAGCCAGCCGAACATGGCTGCCTGGATGGGACCGTTAATGGGACCGGCTCCTGCAATGGATGCGAACTGGTGTCCAAACACAACATTGGTATCAGCAGGGACATAGTCCACCCCGTCCTCCATCTCATAGGCAGGCGTCTTTGCATCGGGATCCACGCCCCATTTCCTGGCAAGGTATCTGCCGTAAATCAGATAAGCGCCGCCTAAAACCACTACAGCTAACAACATCATCAATAAACCGTTCATATTCAGGTCTCCTCACATTAAGTATTTATCATCAAGTCTTGATGACAAGGAGTTTATCACTTCAGCGTGAAGATGGCAATGGAAAATTAACGGTTTGTTTATACTTTATTTATATATTTTTAATAACTTCAGGTTATACAAATGAATCCTTTATGATTGCCTTAACAAGACCTTCAATATGATACTGTGCTGCGGTGATGTCCGCCTTATATCCCTGGCGCTCCAGTTCGCGGGCAGTGACCGCGCCGATGCAGACCAGTTTCGTATCCTTTGGATGTCCTGCAATCCCCTGTATCCCAACCGCCTTATCCCCGGTTCCCCCTTGGGTCAGACAGTCGAAAAATGCCCTGACCCCGGACGCGCTGGCAAATGTAATGTAGTCAAATCCCATTACCTCCTCCGGGATAAAGGAAGCGGACGGCTGGCCCGTCACTTCATAGAGGACAATGTCATCAAAGTGGATCCCCGCATTGAGGAGTGTCTGCGCAAGTATGGGGGAACCGCCTGCGGACCTGGCAATCAGCAGCCTGTCCCCCGGGCTTACCGCATGGACCAGGCCGTCTGCCAGGGCTTTCGCACAGTATGTGTCCGGCATATAGTCCGCGTTGAATCCATACCCGGACAGTTCCCTGCCCGTACCGTCCCCGATTACCGCAAACTTCACATGCCCCAGGCAGCGGCAATCCCTTCCGTCTTTGAACAGCCCCTGGAAAAAAAGCCTTACACCGTTGGCGCTTGTAAACACAAGCCAGGTATAGGAAGGGAGGTTCCGGTACGCGGCCTGCATGGGGGCTTCCTCTATGTGGTCCTCCACCTTCATGTTTACCAGCCAGGAAACCTGCGCCCCCTGTTCCGAAAGGGCTGCTGCCAGTTTCCTGGCAAACTGCTCTGTTCCGGTAATCCCCACCCGCCTGCCCGCAAGGGGGCCTGCGGTCCTGTACTTCATCTCATATGCGGCCGTATCCCCGACCACAATGATGGCCGGGGTCCCAAGCCCGGCTTCCCTGACACGGCTGCTTATCTGGGACAATGGGGCCCGTACAACCCGCTCGCCCGGCAGCGTCCCGTTCTCTATGACAGCCGCCGGTGTGTCAGGAGACTTTCCGCTGTCAATCAGCTGCTTTGCAATCAGTGGAAGCTGCCCCAGCCCCATAAGGAAGACCAAGGTGCCGGGTAATGTCCCATATACCCCAAAATCAGGCGGAAGGCATTCCATTCCGGCCTGGGTATGTCCTGTGATGACATGGAAGCTTCGGCTGACAGCCCGGTGGGTCACCGGTATCCCGGCGCATTCCGGTACGGCAACTGCGGAGGTCACGCCGGGCACTGTCTCGTAAGGAATGCCGTGTTTTTCCAAGGCCAGGATTTCCTCCCCTCCGCGTCCGAACACAAAGGGGTCCCCGCCCTTCAGCCTTACAACCGTATGGCCGGATAAGGCCAGCTCCACCAGGACGTCGTTAATCTCCTCCTGTTTCATGGAGTGATGCCCTGCCTGTTTTCCCACATAGATTTTCCTGCAGGTTTCAGGAACCCAGTCCAGAAACCGCTTCGACGCCAGATGGTCGTAAACCACCACGTCGCAGGAGGACAGAAGTTCCCTGCCCTTTATCGTCATCAGCCCGGGGTCTCCCGGGCCTGCTCCTACCAGATACACACATCCCAATCTATCCATCTTACATCAGTCCCCTTCCTGCCTGCAGGGCAAGCGCTTCCAGTTCTTTTTCCGTGACCGCTCCCTCCAGGCTGATCCGTCTCGTGACACGGTCCGGCCTGCTGATTCCCCATACCTCCATCTTTCCATCCATGATATTGGAATAGATGCCGATGGGTTCATGGCAGCCCGCGTCCAGAAGCTTCAGCACCATGCGCTCCAGGGTCAGGCACAGACGCCCCTCCCGGCTGTCAATGGCCTGGCAGAGCCTGGCGGCGTCACTGCCCTCCCGGGCCTCCACCGCCATGATTCCCTGGCCTCCGGCGGGAATGAACACCGTGGGGTCCAGATATTTAAAATCATAGGAAGGGTTTCCTAGAAGGTCCAGACGTTCCAATCCGGCCGCGGCCAGGATGATACCGTCATAAAGCCCCTCCTCCAGCTTCCTGAGCCGTGTGTGGACATTTCCCCGCAGGGTGGCACAGGTTAGACTGGCGGCCCCCGGCCACAGCTGCCCGCGGTATTCCACTGCTTCCAGCTGTCTTCTGGGACTGGAGGTGCCGATTACAATATGTTCCCTGTCCTTAGGGGCGCCTTTCATGGTCACCAGCACATCCCTGGGGTCCCCGCGCCCGGATACGGCTGCAATCACCAGTCCCTCACCCAGTTCCATGGGCAGGTCCTTGGCGCTGTGCACGGCCAGGTCAATGGCGCCTTCCTTCATGGCCTGTTCAAATTCAGAGACAAATACCCCCTTACCTCCGAATTCCTGCAGCGGTTTATCCAGGATTTTATCTCCCAGTGTCTCCTTGGTGACCAGTTCCACCTCTATGTCAGGCCATGCCCGTTTCAGTCCGTCTGCAATCAGATGGGTCTGGATCAGGGCCAGGGCGCTTTTCCTTGTGCCGATACGGATGATATTACTCATGTTCTTGTTCCCGCTTTCTGTTTATGATAGTCTCTGCCTGGGTGTCCGTGAGATGGCAGCCATGTTGAAGGCCTTCTTGTGCCAGCTCATAGAAAACAGCAGAACGTATGGCAGGGGAATGGGGAAACCGTTCCTTGACCTGCGCCCTGTATCCGCCCAGCCTGGCGGCCAGACCTCCCAGCCCCTCAGGCATTGCCGCCTTTATCCTGTCCTTTAAGTACCTGGCTATGACAGGACTCATCCCTCCTGTGGATATGCCCACCACCACAGGATCATCCCTGACAATGGAGGGAAAGATAAAGGAACATTCCTCCTTCACATCCACCACATTGACCGGGATTTTCTTAATACGGCAAAGGCTGGATATGTGGCTGTTTAATGCAGTGTCGCTGGTTGCTGCAATCACAAAATCAGCGTCCTCAATATCACTGTCTTCGAACCCACGCCGTGCCACGGACAGGGCATCCCCGTAAACGCCGCCCTGCACCATATCCAAAAGTCCCTCACAAAGGCAGGGCGATACCACCTGGATAAGTGGACCGTAGGGAATCAGGTCGCGCACCTTGCGGCAGGCCACCTCCCCTCCGCCTGCAATCAGCCACTTCCTTCCCTCAATATCTGCAAAAAACGGAAAATAAGCCAAATCCATACCTCCTTCAATTCATGCCTGTACCCGGTCTGTCAGGCCAAAGACACTGAATGAGACGCAGACAGACATTTTCATCTGCCCGCGTCTCATTCCAGCATATTATCCAGTATCCTGTCTTTTCATCCGTGCCTTTTGGCATGACTGCGCACCCATTCTTTGGACGCTGCTTCAGTCAGCGCATATCGCGCTGCTGTCTGCGCTCTTCCAGGATCCGTTCAAAATCCTCTTCCGTGAACCCGATATCAGCCAGCCTCTGTCTGCGTTTCTCGCGCAGCTGGCGCTGGCGCTCACGCTCTGCGTCCCGGCGCTTTTTAACCCAGAGCCAGCTCCCTGCAATGACCGCTGCCAGGCAGAGGACTCCAATCCCAGCCATGAGAAGGGGGGTGGGCAGTTTGAAGCCAGGGGCCTCCTGGCCCGTTCCATCCCCGGACGGTTCTGTTCCCGCAGGGGACTCCCCTTCCGAAGGAGGGGCAGCCGCGTCCACGGACTGGGCCCTTGTGGTGAACAGCCATCCCTCGCCTATCTTCCTTTCGTTATAGGTATAGACCAGTTTTGCCACGGCCTCCTTGGGATGGTCCTTTGGCAGTTCCGTCACCAGTTCCCTTTCAGCATCCGTGAACCCGGCCTCATTGGGAATGGTGATGACGGCCGTCTTATCGATATAAAGCTCAGACGGCTGATATGTCTCACCGCCAATGGTGACCGGCGTATCGCCTGTCACGTATTCTGTCTCATTATCAGCTATGTTGACATTCTGGAACCGGGCAAAGCCGAAATCCAGGATGGTCTTTGTGTCTGAGTAATGGGTTTTCTGGGTGCTTCTTAAGGTGACTGCAATCTCTCCCCTGCCGCCGCGTCTGGCATAGGTCACAAGGGTCTGGCCTGCCTGGGAGGTCCAGCCCGTCTTTCCAGCCACGGCGTCCGGATAATACTCCACGCTGTTCTCGTCTTCCGTAATCAGAAGCTTATGTTCCATGGAAAATGTCCTTCCATCCGGATTGTTGATGGTAGCCGGGATGGATGCCTTCCTTGTGGAACTGATTTCTAAAAGCTGCTGGTTCTGGAACGCGGCCCTGGCAATCAGGGCCATGTCATAGGCGGACGTGCGCTGGGTGTCGTCATTCAGCCCGGAAGGGTTGGCAAAATGGCTTTCCTGGCATCCCAGGTCCGCCACCTTCCGGTTCATCATGTCCACGAACCCGGAGCGGCTGCCCCCGATATATTCCGCCAGGGCATTGGCCGCCTGGTTGGAGGACTGGAGAAGCATCACATAGAGGCATTCGCGGACGCTCAGCACGTCCCCTTCCTCCAAGGCCAGCTTGTTGCCGCTTCCAGACTCCACGTTGTATACTGCATCATGGGAGAAGGTAACCTTATCGTCCAGATCATCACAGTTCTCAATGACCACAAGGGCGGTCAGCAGCTTGGTGATGCTGGCGGGAATCTTCTGCTCATGTATGTTCTGGGCAAAGAGCACAGCCCCCGAATCCATATCCATGACAATGCCTGCTTCCGACTGCACCCCTGTGTCCGTGGGCCAGTCAGGCCTTGCAAAAGCGGTTATGGAAGACATGGTTAAGACCATGATTAAACTTACTATGATGTATGATAAGCGACGCATATGTACCTCTTCTATATTTTAAGAATCAAACAGCCTACCCATGATTATATTTTAATCCGGGTCCCCTGTCAATCAATTAAAGGTCCTATTAAAATTTCTTATCCTATCTCTCAAAAAAACTTATTGGCTTTCCTGCATGAACTGAGGTATACTCTTATACGGTATGCAATGACAGAGCATGCCGATGAATGATACCGCGGAGGACCCACATCATGGATAGTTTCACAAAAATGCTGAATGCCCAGCTCATCCTTTTAGTTTATATGGCAGTAGGAATGTACTGCATGAAAATACATCTCATTGACCAGGAAACCAAGAAGAAACTGGTGGACCTGATCCTTAAGATAACCCTTCCCTGTATGATCTTCAATTCCTTTAACAAGCCCCTGACCCCCCAGATCCTGGTCCAGACCGCCATGATCCTGGCAGTGGCGTTCTGCATCTCCATCCTCTCCTATCTGCTGGGAAAGGTAATCTACAACAGATATCCCCAGGACAAGAAAAGCATCCTCCAGTACTGCACCCTGGTGAATAATTCAGGTTTCCTGGGAATGCCCATGGTATCCTCCGTATACGGGGCCGACGGATTGTTTGCAGCGTCCATTTTCATCATCCCGAACCGTATCTTCATGTGGACCGCAGGACTTGCCGTGTTCACCACCGCCGACTTTAAGACAAAATGCAGGAATATCCTGCTGAATCCATGTATCATCACCGTATTCCTGGGCCTGGCGCGCAGGATCAGCGGTTTCCCTGTCCCCGGTTTCCTGGACACTGCCATCGGCAACATAGGCGCTGTCACTTCCCCGCTGTCCATGATGGTGATCGGCACCATGATGATTGGCGTCCCATGGAAAAAGTTACTGGAGCCCAGCCTCTTCTACCTGGCCTTCATCCGTCTCATAGCCCTGCCCATGGTGGCACTTCTCATCCTTAACATCATCCGCGTGGAACCAATGCTGGCAGGCGTCTCACTGATCCTTACCGGTATGCCGGCAGGCAGCACCAGCGCGCTTCTGGCAGCCAAATACGGGGCCGATGAGGACTACGCATCCCGGTGCATCGTGACGACCACCATCCTATCCCTGGTCACGATTCCCCTTCTGATGCTGTTTCTGTGATGTGATACCAGTTCTTACCGCTGTCCTTTGCAGCATACAGGGCAGCGTCTGCTTTCCGGAACATTTCCTCATAAGGCATCTGCCCGCCTTTGGCAAGTACGATTCCCATGCTGCAGGTGGCATTAAAGTCAGGATTCTCCTTAAGGGCCGTGTAAATCCGTTCTGCCGACCTTGCCACCTGCTCCTTATCCTTTACCCCTGACATGAACAGCATGAATTCATCGCCGCCGATCCGGCCCGCTATATCGTCCTGGCGGATGCAGCCCTGAAGGGTGGCGCCGAAGGCTTTCAGCACGGTATCGCCTGCCTGGTGTCCCCGTTCATCGTTAATATGCTTAAAGTCATCCAGGTCCAGGATGAAGAGGGCAAGGTTCTTTCCATCTGCATCCTCAATGCAGGCACGGCAAAGTTCCTCTGTGGTGGTTTTATTTGTAAGGCCTGTCAGCTGGTCTGTCTGGGCTTTGCGGCGCAGAAGCTTCTGCATGGCAATGGCTGCCTTCAGTTCCTCATTCTTTTTCTGCAGGATCAGGTTCTGCAGCTTCTGGTGCCTGCTGTCATAGCTTATGAAAATGATTCCCATGACCATAAGCGATATGGCTATGACCGTGACCGCGAACTGTACCGGATAGGTGCGCACAAAGTAACTGAACCCTTTGCGTTCCCCGGCGGACAGGACGGTCCTGTAAACCGCCTCATCAATGGGACTGGAACCGGCCTTGGCAATGGTCTTTGAGAGGACATGGACTAACAGCGGGTCCGCCTGTTCCGTCACTGCCATATATACCGAGGCACTGGCCGTGCTTCCATCCACTACCAATAGCCTGGCGCCCAGCATGTTCCTGTCCGCTGAAATCTTGATTGAGGAAACCATGGCACAGTCCGCTGTCCCGTCCTCCACTGCCTTCAGGCAGTCCTCCGGAGTCCCAAAGGTCAGTACCTCCCACAGTGGGTATTTTTTCTTCAGCAGTTCCATCAGGCCTTCCGCCTGTCTGACCACGGCAATCCGCTGATGGGCGGAAAGGTTCAGCGCCTCATCCCGCTTGCCCACCAGACTGAAGCTGCAGCTGTAAAAAGGCGAGGTATAGGACAGGCCTTCATCATCACTGTCCAGACGGTTCCTGAATATACTCATGATTACCTGGGCGTCTTCATCGGCAATGTCATCCTTGAGGGAACTGCCTGAACTGCCTGGAACGAAATCAAACCGAAGGCCGCTTATCTTCCCAAGGTATCTCATATAATCCACAAATGCGCCCCTGCACGTTTTAGAAGGCCTGTCATACCATTCAAAGGGATAATCGTCAGGCGAAATAAGCACGGTCACCGGGCCGCTGCCTTTGATGAATTGGATTTCCTCACGGGTGAACTCCGCAAACTGGCCTTCCATGTCCCCGTAATATTTGTCATAGAGGGAGGCTGAGTAGTAGGGATTTTCAATAAAAACCTGTTTCAGCGCCTGGTCCAGCTGTTCCATCAGGTCCGGACGCTTCACCGAGGTTATGAAATAAGCCGGCATATAGTCAATCTTGGCCAACAGCTTCTGATTGACATTGAACTCCATGTTGCCGTTTATGATGGCATCTACTTCTTCCCTGTCCAAGGCATTGAGAAGCTTTGTACCGGTGTCATACAATACGGTTTCATAGGTAAAACCGTGGCTTCCCGCATATTCCTCAAACAGGCCGTTGAGATAATTGCCCTTTATCATGCCCACACGCATACCGTCAAATCCGGCGTAATCATCATAATACAGACGGTTGTCCGTCCTGCGCCCCACAAGTGCAACGAAATCAAAGCAGCATTCGTAGCTGCTGAACAGATAATCCCTGGCCCGCTCCTCACTGTACTCGGCCGGAAGGAGAAGTTCAATCTCCCCTGTCTTAAGCATCTTAAGGCACTCTTCCCATGAGGCCTGTACATACTCGTATTCCCATCCCGCATATTCCGCTATCTTATCCAGGTACTCTGCCCCATAGCCATAGGCACGGCCGTCCGGATCCATCTGGATAAAGTTCCCAATATCCACACAGCCCACACGTACCTTGTCAGCGGCCCTGGCCGGAAACAGGAACAAGGCACTGATGGACAGTGCCAAAAAGACAGTTAACCATATATATTTGATGTATCTCCCACACTCCCTCATACCGCCCACCCAGCATGTTATAATTTTTTCTCTAAATCATTAAATAGATTATAACATGACACCAGGGGGGATGCCAGTATTTCATACAAAAAGGCATAAAATAACAGTCTGTCAAAGTGAACAGGGACAGCAGACAGGCCGTCAGCTATGTAACCAGCGCTGACGGCCTGTCTGCATTTAAACTATGGAGTAATCAAATCCGCACCAGGCGGTGGTAAATAATCAGTAAATAGCCGGTCAGATAAGGCCTGCACCCTTCATCTCAGCCTTAATCCTGTCCAATACAGGACCTTCGGGAGTTGCCAGGTTGGGCGTATAGGGAAGCCCGATGTTCCTGCCCCTTAAGTTAGCCATATCCTTGGCTGCCACAGGGAAGCTTGCGCCGTCCATGGAAAGCCTTACGGGATTCAGCTTGAACTGGGCTTCCAGGGAACCGGCAAGGTCACCTGCAACATACTTGTTGTACACATCCACTATCAGCTCAGGCATGAAGTTGGCTGCGGTACAAACCCCGCCCACGGCGCCGTGGCACATGGATGCATATAACAGGGTATCCTTTCCGCCAAATACCTTGAAGCCTGTGTCACGCGTCCTGCGGATGAATTCAGATGTCTGGGTGATATCGCCGCTGGTATCCTTCATTCCCACGATATTGGGGATTTCGCGGGCAAGACGCTCTACCAGCCTGGCGGACATGGTATAATTGACACGGCCCGGATTATTGTAAAGCAGCACAGGGGTCTCCGGCACAGTCTCCGCAATGGTCTTAAAGTGAAGGAACAGCTCGTCTTCCGTGGGCTTTAAGAACATGGGCTGGAGTATGGAGATACCGGCAGCGCCATTGGCGGCAGCCATTTTCGCAAGCCTGCAGCATTTCTTAGTGCTGATTGCACCGATGCCGAAGTATACGGGAACCCGTCCGCCGGCCTGGTCAATCATGATCTTCAAGCCGCGCTCCATCTCATCTTCTTCAATCATATAGAACTCGCCGTTGCTGCCAAATGCCAGGATGCCCAGCACGCCGCCGTCAATCACATAATTAACCTGGTCTCTTAACTTAGCCTCATCAATGAATTCGTTCTCATTGATCGGGGTGAGGATGGGGACAATGACACCCTTGATAAAATCTGTATTCATGACGCTTCTCCTTTTAGGCCTGATTATGACTCTACTGTGGTATTGGCAATCTTCTCATAATACTTGACAATGCTGGAATGGTCTTCCTTCTCATAGCCGTCTGCTTTTAATCCCTGCATGATTTCCATCAGCTGTCCTGTTAACGGAACCGGTGAACTGATTGCATGCGCAGCGTTCAGGGCATTGTTCAGGTCCTTGATATGCAGTTCGATGCGGAATCCCGGCTTAAAGTTCCTGCTAAGCATCATGGGAGCCTTTGCATCCATGACAGTGGAGCCGGCCAGTCCGCCCCTGATGGCCTGGTATACTAGTTCCGGGTCAGTGCCTGCCTTCTTGGCAAATGTAAGCGCTTCAGATACAGCCGCAATGTTGACGGCAACCACAATCTGGTTCGCCAGCTTGGCCACATTGCCGCTTCCCAGCTCGCCCACGTATACAACTGAGCCTGCCATTACCATCAGCATGTCATAGTACTTGTCAAATAGTTCCTTTTTGCCGCCTACCATGACGGACAGGGTTCCGTCGATTGCCTTTGGCTCCCCGCCGGATACAGGGGCGTCCAGCATGTCAATGCCCTTCTTGGCCAGCTCAGCGCCAATGGCCTTGCTCTCGGTTGGGTCGATGGAACTCATATCAATTACAACCGTGCCTGGCTTTGCGCCGTCGGCAACGCCGTTCTCACCTAATACAGCCGCACGCACATGTGGGGAGTTGGGAACCATTGTGATGACGACCTCACACTGCTCTGCAACCTCCTTACCGCTGTTCACTGCAGCAGCGCCGCATCCAACTACTTCGTTCACAGCGTCCTTATTAAAATCAAAAACAACCAGTTCATAACCAGCTTTTAATAAATTCTTGCTCATTGGCTTTCCCATGATGCCTAATCCGATAAAACCTACTTTCATCTCGTTACCTCACCTTTCAGATTCAATTATTAGTGACTTGTCATTGTGAATGACCTATGACCACATTATAGCGGAGCCTGCCCTTTCCCACAATTGGCATTGTCAATGAAAAAGGCGGCTTTTTTTATACAAGCCGCCCATTGTTTCAAATATGATTTCATAATTGAAATATTTATTTCATTTTTGTCTCAAAAGAATCAATACCATACTTCTTCATCTTCCTCCAAAGGGTTGCCTTGCTGATGTTAAGGCTGTCAGCGGTCCGTTCCCGGTTCCCGTTAAACCTTCCAAGGGCCTGGCGTATGAGCCGTTCCTCTTCCCCGCGGATGGGTCCTGACAGGCCTGAAGCAGCATCACCATCCTGTGTCTGCCCGCGGTCCGGGTACAGCTGGTCATGGAGCCTGCGTACCATTATCTCGTCGATACTTCTCTTTTCCGCTGTCAGCACCAGCCGGTTCATATAGGTTTCCAGCTGCAGGCGGTTGCCTGGCCAGTCATATTCCATGAGGCATTGAATGGCGCCCCTGGTCAGCACATGGTATCTTGCATATTTGTCACAGCATTCTTTTAATAATGCCTCTGTCAGGAATTCCATGTCTTCTGGGCGTTTCCTTAAGGGCGGGACACACAGCATCAGCCCGCTGATCAGATACAGCAGATCCTTCCTGAACCCGCCTGCCCCGGCCAGGTCCCATAATCCCTTAAGGTCCATTGTAGTGGATGCCATGATTCGGACATCAAAGCGTACGGTCCTGGCAAAATCCCTGCTGCTGCCGGTTTTATACCGTATGAGCTGGTACAGGCCGAACTGGTTGGACAGGGACATCTGTTCCACGTCTTCTATATAGATGGTGCCCTGGTTGGCCAGGAATACGGCGCCCTTGTCCCCGAAGATCATGCTGTGCTGTTCTGTTTCCGAAAGCCCGTTGCAGGAAAGGGAGAAAAATGCCCCGTCATTATATAACCCTGCATTGTGCATACTCTCTGCCAGCAGTCGCTGTTCCGTTCCGGTCTCCCCGAGAATCAGTACAGGCAGTCCTGACTGGGAATACAGCCTGGCCAGATGTACACAGTCCTGCATTGCTTTTGATTGCTGCAGGACGGACTGGAAACATCCCCTGGCAATCAGGCCGTGGTGCTTCAACTGCCCCTCCGCCACGGCGCCCTGCCGGTCCCTGGTCTGTCCCTGGCGCTTGACTTTATGGCAGGTCAGGATTGCGCCTTCTGTCTCATCCCCCACCCTGACCGGTGCCAGGATTGCAAAAACAGCAGTGCTGCCCGCCTGCATGAAGGAGGAATAACTCTCCTGCTTTCCCTCCAGTACCTCTGTCAGCTTGCCGTGGTCAATGTCCTTAAATACATCCTCCATCTTCCTGCCGGCCACCTGTCCCCCGTCCGGTCCCAGGATATCCTTCATCACAGGATTCACGGCAGTGATCACTCCATCCTTGTCCATGTTGACCACGCCGTTAAAGGAGTAATCCAACAGCGCCTCAATCTGGGCATTGCTCCTTTTCTCTGCCCCCATGGCAAAGTCCATGCTCTCCGCCATGGCAAAGGCGGTGCGCAGGGAATCCTCTGTCATGGATAGGAACAGGGACGGACATCCGGCTTCCTTCGCAGTCCCCACAGCCACATCCCCGCCAATCACCAGGTCAGCCCCCTCCTCAATGGCCAGCCTGGACTGTTCCTTAAGCCCTGCGCCGTTGGAAGCAAAGTAGGTCCTCAGCCTGATATCATAGATGCTTTCAAAGTATGACATGTCACAGAACATGTTCTTCACGCCCACCACCGCGATGACCGGCATGTCCCTTCCCACAATCTGTTTTGCCTTCACCACAAGAAGGGCCATCTCCTGGGCCGTGACAACAATCTCAACCACGGGTATGTCCGTGTACTGCTTGATGACGGAGGCCTGAAGGCCCCTGGCAATCAGGATGGAGGCCCCTGCCGCAATGGCTTTCCTGGCCTCCATCACGGCATTTTCAGTCTGGATGACGCGCATGTCGCTGATGGCATACTTTTTTTCCTGAAGAATATTATGGGCCTGGTAAAGCATTTCTTCCCTTGGCACCAGAAGGACAATCTTTCCCATGCATCCCCCTCCCGTCTGATGGATATCTGTTTACTTCTCCAACCTTGTCTTTAACAACTCCAGCCCGGCCAGGATCAGGCCGCCAAGCAGGAAAAACAGTATGCTGAAGGTCTGAAGCCCCAAAGGCTCCATGGGTACATCCAGGGTAGTCGGCCCCTTGGTAATGGCATACAGCGAACCGACCATCAGACCCAGGATGGCGTAGATGGTCTGGGAACGGTAACGCTCCAGACACATTTTAATGATTTTGATGATTCCCACAATCCCGGTGATGACACCCATGCCAAACACGAACAGGATGGGTACGTAATTCAGGTTCATGTGAAGCAATTCCTTCACAGCACCGATAATGGGCACATAGATGCCGAATATGAGAAGCAGCGTGGAACCGGATATGCCGGGCAGCACCATGGCGGTGATGGCCACCATGGCGGTGAGGAACACATAGGCCACCAGACCCATCGACAGATGTTCCACCGAGACATTAATGCCCTGTCCTCCCGCCGGATTAAAATAGGAGATGCAGAACACCAGCCCAATGCCGAGAACCGTGAACACCAGGTTCCCATATCTTCCCCGGATGGAATCCTTCTCCTCCCGTATGACCATGGGCACCGCAAAAAAGGTAAGTCCCATGAACACGGAACTGATTTCATATATATGTTCCTGGAACAGTCCCGACAATACAAGCACGGACAGGCAGAATCCGGCCACCCATCCCACGCCTAATTTAAAAAGAAAGAAGAATGCCTGTTTCCTTCTGGCATTGTCCTTTCCCATCAAATCATTTAACGAGTTAATGAACTCATCATAAAATCCAAGTAGAAAAGCAATGGTTCCGCCTGACACGCCCGGCACGCTGTCCGCCATGGCCATACAGAACCCTCTGATTCCGTTTAAAAGCACACAAATTCCCTCCTGTCGATTTCTCCCCACAATTATACATGAAATATGGGGAATTTCAAGTAAAATATAAACCTGTATTTCATTTTTCCCTTTTATGTGATATCATAGTGCTAATTTAACTCATAAAAGCAAGGAGGTATAGTATGTATGAACTGATACAGACAGGCGCCAGGAGCTTCTATATTAACTGCCCTGCCAAAATCGGCGTATTTAAGATTGATGATACCCGGATATGTCTGATTGACAGCGGCAGTGATAAGGATGCCGGAAGGAAAGTGCGCCAGATCATGGACCGGGAAGGATGGAGCCTGCACGCCATCGTCAACACCCACTCCAATGCAGACCACATCGGCGGCAATAAATACCTGCAGCAGCAGACCGGCTGTAAGATTTACGCCAAAGGCGTGGAGGCGGCATTTACAAGCCATCCCCAGCTGGAACCCGCTTTCCTGTACGGCGGCTATCCCTTCAAGGACCTGCGGCACAAATTCCTCATGGCCCCGGAAAGCCAGGTATGTGACATAAGCGCCATGGAGGAGGATACGGCGCTTTCTGAACTGGAAATCATCCCGCTGCCGGGCCACTTTTTTGAGATGATCGGAGTGCGGACCCCGGACAGAACCGTTTTTCTGGCAGATTGTCTCAGCAGCCGGGCAACCCTTGACAAATACAAGGTATCATTCATCTATGATGTGTCCTCCTATCTCCAAACCCTGGACCGGGTCATGGAAATGGAAGCCCCGCTTTTTGTCCCGGCCCATGCCGAAGCCACGGACAGCATCAGGGACCTTGCCATATACAATAAACAATGTGTCCATGAAATTGCCCTTAAGCTGCTGGACATCTGTACCATTCCACAGACCTTTGAATCCGTCCTTAAGATGGTTTTTGATGATTATGGCCTGACCATGACCTTCCAGCAGCATGTCCTGGTAGGTTCCACCATCCGTTCCTACCTTTCCTGGCTGAAGGACGAAGGCAGGCTTACTGCATATGTGGAAGGAAACCGGATGTTTTGGTCGGTATCCGAGGAGTGAGAGGGCGCAAAACAGGCAGGGGCTGCACAACCCAACGTCATACAGTCCCTGCCTGAATGCAATCCCCTATTCGCCCTGGAGCGCATCAAAACCCTGCTCTCCCGTCCGCACCTTAATCACGTTCTCAACATCATATACGAAAATCTTCCCATCTCCGATATTTCCCGTATAAAGGACTTTCCTGGCAGTTTCAATCACCTCGGACACAGGAACCTTGCTTACGACCACCTCCAGCTTCATCTTTGGCAGGAAGGCCACTTCCTCCACCTTAATGCCCCTGTAGTAATTGACATGGCCCTTCTGGGTGCCGCAGCCCATGACCTGGGTAACCGTCATCCCGGTCACGCCCAGCCCCGACAGCGCATCCTTAAGCGGGACGAACCTGGCCTGGTTAAACACCATGACAATCTTGGTCAACTTTGTTGTACCGGACACTGGTACGGAGGCTGGGAAATGTTCCACTGCAACAGCCTTCTCAACGGACACATCACGTGTATCTTCTTCCGTTTCCTTACCCGTGAATACCATTGGCATGAAGTCCGCATAAGAACTGGAAAGGTTGTGTTCGGTTGCGTCCAGCCCCTTTGTCTCCTCTTCCCTGCTGGCGCGCAGTCCGATTGTCTTCTTCAGCACGGTAAAGGTAATGGTCATGGTTACCGCGACCCAGACAATTACTGCCGCCACGCCAATCAGCTGTATACCCAGGAAATGAAAGCCTCCCCCGTACACCAGTCCGCCATCCGCTGCAAACACTCCGGTCAGCAGGGTGCCTGCTGCGCCGCACATCCCATGGACCCCGATGGCGCCCACCGGGTCGTCAATCCTGCACACCTTATCAATGAACTCAATGCCGAATACAACCACAAAAGCAGCAATCAGACCAATGAAGAATGCGCCAGCCGGCGTTACCAGGTCACAGCCGGCCGTAATGGCTACCAGACCTGCCAGGGAACCGTTCAGTGTCATGGATATGTCCGGCTTCTTATAACGCAGCCAGGTGATGATCATGGTTGCAACCGTTGCGGTTGCGGCAGCCAGATTGGTTGTCACGAAAATATTTCCGGCTGAATAAACAGATGCGTCATTATCCATGGATACCGTGGAACAGCCGTTAAACCCAAACCAGCAGAACCAGAGGATGAATACGCCCAAGGCCCCGAGCGTGAGGCTATGGCCCAGGATGGCGTTGGGTTTTCCGTCCTTATCATACTTTCCGATACGGGGACCAAGGATTTTGGCTCCCACCAGCGCAGCCACGCCCCCGCACATATGTACTGCGGTTGAACCTGCGAAATCATGGAAGCCCATCTGGGCCAGCCAGCCGCCGCCCCAGATCCAATGCCCGGATATAGGATATACAACCGCGCTGATGACAGCGCTGTAGATGCAGTATGATATGAATTTCGTGCGCTCCGCCATTGCTCCTGAAACAATGGTTGCTGCTGTTGCACAGAAAACCGTCTGGAAAATCAGGAAAGCCGGAAGGGGAACACCGGAAGGAAGGATACTGCTGTAATCACCCCTTACCAGGGGGTCAAATCCTCCAATCAAGGCGCCTGCCCCGCCAAACATGATGCCAAATCCGGTAAGCCAGAACAGCGGGGTGCCGATGGCAAAATCCATCAGGTTCTTCATGATGATGTTGCCTGCATTCTTAGCTCTTGTAAAACCGGTCTCCACCATGGCAAAGCCTGCCTGCATGAAGAAGACAAGGGCTGCGCCCAGCAAGACCCAGATTGTGTTTACTGCTGAAAATTCCATAGAATGTTCCTCCTTGAGTTTTGTAATGGGGATGTCTGAAATACAAAAGGGTGTATTGCCGCCGGTACCTGACGATTGCAATACACCCCTTTGTGTACTCTGTTACTCACGTAAGAACAGGAAAAGCGCCGGGTGTTAAGCACCAGCGCTTTTCTTTATGTGGCTTATTATAGTGTCCCATGTTTTAAAAGTCAACCACAAATAAATATTTCGTTAATAAATTATAAAAAAACCATAAAATATATCCTATTTTCAGCAAAACGTAGAAATCATCTTCTGTTTGCAGCTTTCCAGCGGCTGGCCTGGGCCACAAACTGTTCATTCAGCCAGTCCACGCCTTTGGCGATTCCATCCGCGTCAAATTCCAGGAGGATTTTTTCTTTCTCCTCTTTTGGGGTAGCATCGTATCCATATGGCTCCGGCCACACGCAGACACCCAGCTTAGGCTTTTCCTCACCTTCCACCTCTGTCTTTTCCATCCGGAAACGCATTCCCTGATGGCTGCCCGTAAACTTTTCCTTCTTCAGGAAATTAACAGGCATGAAATCTTTTAATTCCAGCATAATACACACCTGCCTGTCTGAAGTAATCGGGATTATTTCTCGTTCTCACCCAGTTCTGCCAGGGTGAGTGCAAGGCTGCTGATATCCCCGTCCTCCACCTGGCTGACCGTGTAAAGGGTGTATTTCGTACTGCCCCATTCCCAGGCAGCCAGCCGTCCGCCGCTTTCCGTGGTCTTGATCTGAATCTCAGCCGTCTGTCCGCTGCTTCCGGCTGTTTCGGTCAGGACGCCGTCCTTAAAACGCTCAAATATTCCAGCAAAATCCTCTGCAGTATCCGATGCCCGGTAGGTATACCCTATATCATTGAAGGTGAAATGGATATCAGCCACCTCTCCGTTAATAATAAAATAGGACGGCTCCACTGCTTCCTTTGGCAGCACCATATGAACCCCGATTTTCTCAAAGGCCAGGACATTGTCCACCTCCTCCATGGGGTTGGGTATGCCCGCATTCCCAGTGGATTCCTCCGCCCTGGCAGACGTCTCAGCCGGCGTGGCTTCGGTTGGCGCAGGTTCCTTGCCTGCACACCCGCCAATCATGCATGATGCCAGCACTGCAGTGAGCAGGACTGCCCTTTTACCGGTCTTCATATAAAAATCCATATACATTCCTCCCTTCGATGCAATCTTAATTGCGCTCCAGCCCAACTGTCTCACAATACTCCTGGAGGGTCCGGTGCAGCTGGCCTTCTGAAGTCTCATCGCACAGTACGACAATCTTATCCCCGGCACGCAGGACCGTATCCCCCCTGGGTACGAACTCGGCGTCGCCCCGCATCAGCGAAACCACCAGGCAGGTCCTGGGCCATGCAATGGCAGCCACCTTCTGTCCTTCGGCGGCGCTTCCGTGATAAATCATTCCCTCCACCAGGACCTTTTCCCCTGTGAGCGTGGCCTTCTTATCCGGGTTCTGCTTGGCCAACAGACGGTGTAACAGCTGGTCATATACCGGCGCACAGCGCAGGATATCAGGCACCAGATAGGCTGCCAGGGACACCATGGACAAGGTCAGCAGGTGTGAGAAAGAACCTGACATCTCGCTGATCAGGATGATTCCTGTAATGGGCGCCCTTACAATGGCTGAAAAGTACCCGGCCATGCCAAGGATGATGAAGTTGACCAAAAGCCCTGAAAGCGACGGGCTTAAGGGTTCCGCCAGACGGTAATAGATGCTTCCGATGATGGCCCCCAGCACCAGCAATGGCAGGAATATGCCTCCCGGCGCCCCGGAGCCGAAGCTGACCATGGAGAAGCAGAATTTGACCACCAGCAGAAGACAGAGGGAACCAAGGACAAAATCACCGGCAGACATCTCTTCCACCAGCGCATGCCCGCCGCCCAGAACGCCGCGGTACAGAAAGCCGAACACGCCTGCAAGAAGGAAGGGTATCAGTACCCGCACCAGGCGCCAGGGAATCCTCTCGTACAGGTCCTGGGTCTTTGACAGGACCGTGTTGTAGACCACTCCCATGGCCCCAATCAGCACACCGAGAAGGAGCACATGCCCGTAAGTGTTCAGGGGCATCATGTGGGTGATGGTAAAGGTAAATACAGGTTTCAGGCCAAATACATTCCTGGATACAAAGTCGGATGTGATGGAGGCCGCCATGGAGGATAACAGCAGTTCCGGTGAAATGTGCTTATGTACCTCCTCCAGGGAGAACAGGATACCTGCAATGGGTGCGTTAAAGGCAGCTGAAAGGCCCGCGCTGGCCCCACAGGTGATGAGCAGCTTCTCTTCTGTCCTGACCCTTTTTGTCAGTCTTGAGAATCCTTTGGCGGCCATGGCCCCCAGCTGGATGCTGGGGCCTTCACGGCCAAGGGACAGGCCGCATCCAAGGGACAGTATCCCGCCGCCCAGCTTGGCAAGCAGGACCCGCCACCAGCATTCGTCAATCTCGCCTATGATCTCGCCTTCCACCTGGGGTATGCCGCTTCCCGAAATCAGGGATTCCCATTTAAGCAGCCCGGCCACCACAAAGGCTGCCGCTGCCAGGATAAGGAACCAAACCGGGATGAACCAGGTGTTGGCCTTCCCGTAATCCAATATGGCATTTAAAAGTGTATCCGCATATCCGATCAGATACCTGAAAGCCACCACCACCGCGCCTGCAATGGCACCCACTGCCACTCCTTCCAAAATCAGTTCATAGCGAAAACTCCGGTACCTGTTGATTGTATGGGTAACCGTATGTTGTTCCGGCTGCATGATATTTCCCCCCTGTATCTTACATCTCGCTGTATGTGCCTTTGAACTTAACCAGCTTTGGACGGTAGCCTGCGCCTGTCAGCGCGGCAACGATCTGATTCTTGTGTTCGGTGCCGAACGCCTCCATGGTGATGCGCAGTTCCACGGCAGCGTTCCGGTTGATGCTGATGAACTGGTTGTGTTCCAGCTTGATGATGTTGCCCTGTTCCCTGGCAAGCAGGGAGGAAACCCTGGCCAGTTCGCCCGGCTTATCAGGAAGCAGCACGGAGACAGTGAATACCCGGTCCCTCTGGATCAGGCCGTGCTGTACAATGGAGGACATGGTGATGACATCCATGTTGCCTCCGCTTAAGATGGAAACAATCTTCTTTTTCTGCACATCCATGTGCTTCAGCGCGGCCACGGTGAGCAGCCCTGAATTCTCAACTATCATCTTGTGGTTCTCCACCATGTCGAGGAAGGCCACGATCAGCTCGCTGTCATCAATGGTGATGATATCGTCCACATTTTCCTGGATATAGCAAAACAGCTTCTCACCCGGCCGTTTGACCGCGGTGCCGTCCGCAATGGTATTGACCTCGGGAAGGGTGGTCACCTGGCCCTGGCGCAGGGATTCCTGCATGCAGTTGGCTCCTGCCGGTTCCACGCCGATGATCTTAATCTTGGGATTGAGAAGCTTGGCCAGGGTGGAGACGCCCGTACACAGGCCGCCTCCGCCGATGGGGACTAATATGTAATCCACGGTCGGGAGTTCTTTGATGATCTCCATGGCAATGGTGCCCTGTCCCGTGGCAACGGCCAGGTCGTCAAATGGATGGACAAAGGTCAGGCCCTGCTCATCCGCCAGTTTATAGGCATAATCACAGGCCTCATCAAACACATCCCCCTCCAGGACCACCTCGGCGCCGTAGCTCTTGGTACGGTTCACCTTCATGAGGGGGGTCGTGGTCGGCATCACCACCGTTGCCTTGACGCCGGCCAGCTTGGCTGCATATGCAACGCCCTGGGCATGGTTGCCGGCTGAGGCGGTAATCAGGCCCTTTGCCTTCTCCTCCTCATTCAGGGTACTGATTTTATAATAAGCGCCCCTTACCTTGTATGCGCCTGTATACTGCATGTTCTCCGGCTTAAAGTATACCTTGTTGTCGGTCTGGGATGAAAAATATTCGCTGTATACAAGTTTTGTTTCTGTCGTCACTTCCCTTACAAGGTCGGACGCCTCCTCAAATTTCTCCAGTGTCAGTTCTTCCATAATCAGTCCTTCTTTCCCTTTAATATCCTTTACTATATCACGTCAATTCATTAAATTCAAGGATGGATTGGGCGCCATTACTCTGCTGTCTTCCTCTGTACGTTGAAAAGTGCATTGACAAAATCGTCTGCATTGAACTTCTGTAAATCATCAATCTGCTCGCCGATCCCAATGTATTTGACCGGAAGCCCCAGTTCAGACTGGATGGCAACCGCGATGCCGCCCTTGGCCGTACCGTCAAGCTTGGTCAGTATGATGCCTGTGATATCAGCCACCTCCATGAACTGGCGGGCCTGTGCCAGGGCGTTCTGTCCCGTGGTGCCGTCCAGGACCACCAGAGTCTCCCTGTATGCATCCGGATATTCCTTGTCAATGATCCGGTTGATTTTCCTGAGTTCCTCCATCAGGTTCTTCTTATTGTGGAGCCGTCCCGCCGTGTCACAGATCAGCACATCCGCCTTCCTGGACTTGGCGGCAGCCACCGCGTCATAGATGACGGCCGCGGGGTCAGAGCCTTCCTGCTGGGCAATGATGTCCACCCCGGCCCGGCCCGCCCATTCGGTCAGCTGCTCGATGGCAGCCGCACGGAAGGTATCCGCCGCCGCCAGGATCACCTTGTGTCCTGAATCCTTAAGCTGTCCAGCCAGCTTGCCCACGGACGTGGTCTTGCCCACGCCGTTGACGCCGATGACCAGGACCACGGACTTCCTGTGTTCAAACTCATAGGCGTTCTCGCCCAGGTCCATCTGCTCCTTGATGCTGTTTATCAGAAGCTCCTTGCATTCCTCCGGCTCCTTGATGTGCTGCTCCTTTACCTTGGCCCTTAAATCCTCCACGATGGACATGGTGGTCTGGATGCCCAGGTCGCCCATGATCAGGGTTTCCTCTATCTCCTCATAAAAGTCGTCATCAATGGCGGAAAATCCGCTGAAGATAGAGTCAATTCCAGATACGATATTGTTGCGGGTCTTGGCAAGTCCTTCTACCAGACGTCCGAAAAAACCCTTTTTTCCCTCAGCCATAACCTTTACTCCTTATCTGTCATATCAATTTATCAATCATCATATCATATTCCGTTTTAATTTTCCAGGTCATCTGCAATCAGGTTCACGGAAACCAGGGTGGACACGCCCTTTTCCTGCATGGTGATACCGTACAGGCGGTCGGCCGCCATCATGGTTCCCCTTCTGTGGGTGATGACAATGAACTGTGTATTCTTAATCAGCTTATGCAGGTACCCGGCAAACCGGTCCACGTTGGAGTCATCCAGCGCCGCCTCAATCTCGTCCAAAAGACAGAAGGGCGAAGGCTTCAGGTTCTGGATGGCAAACAGCAGGGATATGGCTGTCAGGGCCTTCTCGCCGCCGGACAGCTGCATCATGTTCTGCAGTTTCTTGCCCGGGGGCTGCGCGATGATCTGGATGCCTGCTTCCAGTATATCCTCATCCTCCATCAGTTCCAGTGTTCCCCGGCCGCCGCCGAACAATTCCCTGAATACCTTGTCGAATTCAGCCCGGATTTCAGCAAATTTCTCCTGGAACTGGCGGCGCATGCCCATATCCAGCTCCTCGATGATCTTCTCCAGCTCGGCCTGGGCCTGGATCAGGTCATCATACTGTGTCTTCATGAATCCATACCGCTCAGACACTTCCTTATAGTCCTCAATGGAATTGACATTGATGTTGCCAAGGCCTTTAATCCTGGACTTCAGCTCATCAATCCGCTTCCTGACCTCGGAGGCTGACTGGTATTCTTCCTTCTTAAGTTCCAGCGCAGTGGAGAAGGTCATCTCATATTCGGTCCACATGTAGCTGGTGGATGCCTCCAGTTTCTCCTCCAGCTTTTCCTGGCTGGCCTGTACGCGGAACATATCCTTATCCAGTTCGGCAAGACGGGCGGTCAGTTCCTCACGCTTGGCAAAGAACCCCTTCTGCTCCGCCGCCATTGCATCCTTCCTGGCTGTATGTCCTGCAATCACTGTCTCCAGTTCTTCCATCCTGGCCTGTGCGCCTGCAATCTGTTCCCGGATCCGTTCAATCTCCTGCTTCTTCCCAAGGATGATCTGTTCCGAACTGCCGCTGCCAGCTTCCAGGGACTGGAATTCTTCCTCCAGCTTGCGGATTTCCCCGCGCACACGGATTGTATTCTCCTTGATGAAATCCTGTTTCTGGGTCAGGTTGGCTGTTTCCATCTGAACCGCGGACAGGGCCGTGGCGGCTGTCTCCCGCTCCTTCCTCGCATCCTCCAGGAGAAGGCTCTTCTCCTCAATCTCCTCATTGGCCTGGCTGTTCTTAAGCTCCAGCCCGCGGGTATCGTCCTCCAGGGTGGAACGGCTTTGGGCAATCTCCTTTACCTGCTCCTCCAGCTGTCCATGTTCCCTGACAAGGTCGCTGGAAGAATCCGCAATCTCAGCCTTCTTGTCCTCCAGCTGGGAAATGTTCATGCGGATTGTATTTTCCTGTAATACCAGCTTCTGTATCCGGGCTTTTAACTGCTCCAGCTCGCCCTTCTTCTCCTGGGCAAGGCTTTCCTTTAATGCCAGTTCATTCTGGATCTTCTCTATCTGAACCAGGGCCTTGCTGCAGGTTTCCTCCAGCTCCTCAATCTCCCTGCGGCGTCCCAGCAGGTTACTGCTGTTCTTAAAGGCGCCGCCTGTCATGGAACCTCCGGCGCTTAAAAGCTCACCCTCCAGGGTGACGATGCGCAGGCTGTACCTGTACTTCCTGGCAAGGGCAATGGCGTTGTCAATGGTATCCACAACAACCACCCGCCCCAGAAGATACCGGGCCAGCCCCTTATACTGTCCGTCCACCTGGACCAGGTCGTGGGCCAGTCCCAGGACGCCCTTTTCCTTAAGGGCCGCCGGCTGTGAAAAGTTCTGGCTGCCGTTGATGCTGGTCAGGGGCAGGAAGGTGGCCCTTCCGTATCGGTTCTTTTTCAGGTATTCAATCAGCTGCTTGGCGGTTGCCTCTGAATCCGTGACAATGTTCTGTATGCTTCCGCCCAGGGCTGTCTCGATGGCAATCTCGTATTTCTGTTCCGTGGAAATGATGTCGGCCACCACCCCGTGGATTCCGTGGACCCGGTCCCTGACCTCCATGACGCGCCGGATGCTGTTGCCGTATCCGTCATACCGTTCCGCCAGGTTTTTTAAGGACTCCAGCTTGGTATAGGCCATATGGTATTCCTGCTGGGTGTCGTTCTGGTTGCGGTTTAACCGTTTGGCATCGGCTTCCGCCTCCGTCATGGCGTCTTCCGCCTCCTGGGCCTTAAACTGCCTGTCTTCCAGCTGCTGCCTCACCTCATCCAGGGCAGCCTGCTCCCTGGCAATCAGTTCGTCCTGGACCGATTCATCGCTTTTATATTTAAGCAGCTTCTGGGTCACTTCACTGCGCCTCAGGTTTACCTGCTCCAGCATGGTTTCATAGCGCTGCTGGCGCGCTGTCAGGGCTGCCTTCTCGTTGAGGGACTGGATGATGATGCCCTTTGCCGCCTCAATCGACTCATCCAGGCTCCGTATAAGCCCATCCTTGCTGTTCAGCTGTTCCTGGGCCTGTTCCTGGCGCTGCCTGGCATCGGTTACCTGTGTTTCCATCCTGGCATATTCTTCCTCATAGGAGGAAAGCTGCCCTCTCCTGGCCTCCAACTCCCCGGTGATGACGGTCCTGCGGCTTTCCAGGTGTTCCTCATTCATCTCCTCGGTATGTATCTGTTCGTTCAGGACATTGATCTGGCCTTCCAGGCTGCCCTTTGACACGGTCGCCTGGTTCAGCTCCTGGCGGTCTGATGTAATCTGTCCTTCCAGACCAGCAAGTCCCTGCTCCAGCTTCTCATATTCGTTCTTAAGACGTTCGGATTCCTTTTTGGTATCCTCCATGTCCCCTGACAAAAGGCTGCGCCGCCTGCCCACCTCTTCCAGCTGTCTGCTGATGTTATCCGTATCCATAAGGAACAGGTTGGCGTCGCAGACCTTCAGTTCCTCTTTTAACTGAAGGTATTCCTTGGCAGCCTTGGACTGGCGCTCCAGGGGGCCTACCTGCTTCTCCAGTTCCGACAGGATGTCGCTTACACGGACCAGGTTGGCCTGCTCGTCCTCCAGCTTTTTCTGGGCAATGTTCTTCCTGCGCTTGAATTTAACAATACCGGCAGCCTCGTCAAACAGCTCGCGCCGTTCCTCCGGCTTGCCGCTTAAGATCTTATCAATCTGACCCTGGCCGATGATGGAATATCCCTCTTTACCGATACCCGTGTCATAGAACAGTTCGTTGATATCCTTAAGGCGGCATGCGCTTCCGTTAATCATGTATTCACTTTCCCCGGAACGGTACAGGCGCCGGGATACGGTGACCTCGTCATAGTCAATGGACAGCTGATGGTCGCTGTTGTCCAGGGTAATGGCCACATAGGCAAAGCCCTGGGGCTTCCTCATCTCTGTCCCGGCAAATATGACGTCCTGCATGCTGGCGCCGCGCAGCTGCTTAATCCTCTGTTCGCCCAGCACCCAGCGCACTGCGTCCGCCACATTGCTCTTACCGCTTCCGTTAGGGCCTACAATACCCGTGATGCCGTTGTGGAACTCAAACAACAGCTTATTGGCAAAAGATTTGAACCCCTGGATCTCAATACTTTTTAAATACATACTTCACCTGCTTATTATTTTGCGTCTGTCTCAATGTCCTCAGCCCTGAGTTTCAGGATACCGTTATAGGCAGCCACCTGTTCCGCGGCCTTCTTGGTGCGTCCCATGCCGCGGCCGATTTCCGCATCGCCGATTTTCGCGCAGACCTCAAATGACTTGTTGTGATCCGGTCCTTCCTCCCTGAGGATTTCATAGGACAGGGCTTCTGCCTGCCGGCTCTGCACCATTTCCTGTAAGATAGTCTTGCTATCATAAAAGAGCTGCTTATGTTCAATATCGTTCAGGATGAAACGATGAATGAACTCTTTTGCATTAGCAAAACCACCGTCCAGGTAGATGGCCCCTATCAGGGCTTCCATTGCGTCGCTTACCACGGAATTGCGTCCCCGCCCGCCGGTGGCATCCTCGCCCTTGCCCAGGAACAGATACTCCCCCAGCCGGATATCCCCTGCGCAGTATGCCAGTGTGGGTTCACACACAATGCTGGCGCGGATTTTCGTCAGGTCGCCTTCAGGCAGCGTGGCATACTTGTGGTACAGGAAATCGCTGGTCACGATTTCAAGGACAGCATCCCCCAGGAATTCCAGACGCTCATTGCACCTGCTGTGGTCCAGGCGGTGCTCATTGGCATAGGAGCTGTGGGTCAGGGCCTGGGAAAACAGGCTCTGGTCCTTGAACTGATAATCAATCCTTTCTTCCAATTCTTTCAAATGGCCGTTCATACTATCCCTTCTTTCTTACATGATAGGCAAAATGCCAGAACCGGATTGGTCCCATGCCCTGGCTGTAAAACGCACAAAAAGGGCTGTGCTCACACAGCCCCTGTGCCATCATTAATTTAATGCGTTCTTAATCTGCTCTACTGCGTCGCCAACACTCACAATCTGTTCTGCAGCTTCATTTGGAATCTCAATGTCAAACTCCTCTTCAATTCCCATGATAATCTGGAAAATGTCCAGTGAGTCCGCACCCAGGTCATCTACGAATGTAGCCGCCATTGTCACTTCCTCCGGTTCAATGTTCAACACTTCTGCGATAATACCCTGTAATTTCTCAAATTCCATCTCTTAGCTCCTCTTTCTTAAATCTTGTTTTTATATTCGTCCTTCGGACTTATTCCACGCGGTCCGTACCTAAGGATCCACGGATCTTGTCGTTAATCCCCTGTTCCTTAAACGTCACGCACTGAATAATGGAATTGCGCACCTCTGTGCGCTTTGAGTTGCCATGGGTCTTGACCACCAGGCCGTTAAGGCCCAGAAGCGGCGCACCTCCATACTGGCTGGCGTCAAAGGCCTTCAGCGTCTCCTTCAGGGCGGGCTTCACAAGCAGCGCCCCGATCTTACTTCTTAAGGTGGACATCATGCCGCCCTTGACCATGCCGATTAAAGTGGCCCCAACCCCCTCATAGAGCTTCAGGATCACATTGCCCACAAATGCTTCACAGACAATGACATCCGCCGCGCCATGGGGAATCTCCCTGGCTTCAATGCTGCCGATGAAATTGATACCCGGACATTCCTTTAACAGAGGGAATGTCTCCTTCACCAGCGCATTGCCCTTTTCTTCCTCCGCACCGATATTGACGATTGCGACCCGTGGATTGCGGATTCCCATCACATGTTCCATATAGATGGAACCCATCTGTGCAAACTGTACCAGATGGGATGGCCTGGCATCCACATTGGCTCCGCAGTCAATCAAAAGTGATACGCCTTTTTCCGTTGGGATCAAGGGAGCCAGCGGCGGTCGTTCCACCCCTTTTATGCGTCCCACAATCACCTGTCCGCCCACCAGGATGGCCCCGGAGCTTCCGGCGGAAACAAAGGCATCAGCCTCCCCCTTTTTTACAAGGTTCATACCTACCACTATAGAAGAGTCCTTCTTCTTCCTGATTGCATTAACCGGCGGTTCATCCGTGGCAATTACCTCGGTGGCGTTTACCACCTGGATCTGTTCCTTATTGTAGGTGGATTTGCTTAATTCAGCAGTTACTGCCTGCTCCTGCCCCACAAGAAGCACCTGGATTCCTGGTTTTGCGTTCACGGCGTCTACGGCACCGGCCACCATTTCGCCCGGCGCATAATCCCCGCCCATGGCGTCTACGGCTACTTTAATCATAATGACTCTCCTTTCGGTCCTGCATACAACTTATAATATACTAGATATCATTCTATAAATCAATATGTTTTTTATCCGGTTTTCTGAAAAGAAGGGGGTGTTAAAAAAAGGCCCTAAGACCTCCACACCGCCAGTTCCTCCATGGATTTTCTCGGCCTTGGCCCAGGGGCTTCATCCGCATATCCCAATGCCATGGCTGCCGCCAGGGTCCCCTTAACGCCCAGCCACCTGTTCAGCTCCTCATAAGCAAAGAAGGTGTCGCATATCCACAGGCTGCCCAGCCCCAGTTCCGTTGCCGCCAGCGTCATGTTCTCCATGGCGGCGCCGATTGACTGTGCATTGCAGATTTCGTAGATGCGCTGTTCCGGCGTGGCCGGGGAATCCAGGTCCAGGCCCAGGGGATTGATGACGAACAGGGTCACGGGCGCCTGTTCCATGATGCGCAGGGTGTACCCTGCGCCGCCTATGTGCTGCCTGCTTTCAGGAAGCAGGGCATCCCTCCCCTCCTTTTCCCGCAAAAGGCCCTGGCCCATGGCTTTTAGCATTCCCTTTTTTGCTTCCCCTGAAACCACGATGAACTTCCAGGGCTGGCGGTTCTTGGAGGAGGGCGCAAGGCTTCCGGCATAAAGGATTTCCCCGATGGCTTCCCTGGGAACCGGCGTATCTTTGTATTTCCTTATACTGCGTCTGTTTAAAATGGATGGTATCAAATGTTTTTCCTCCTATGTTCCATGTTTGTGCCGCATGCCCCTGCTTCAGCTTCCAGCCGGCTGACCAGCGCATCTGTATTCCGGATATAGTCATCGTTGATTAAGGTATAAGGGCAGCCGGATTTCCTGCACTGTTCCAGGTACCTGCTGTTTTCCTTAAGAAGCCGTTCCATTGTCCAGTATGAATCGTCCATCCGCTGTTCGATGATTCCGGCATATGACAGGATATCCTTAAAATGGCTGCGGATATAGGTACTGGTCATGATAAGGCAGCCGTACAGGATTTCCTTCTGATACTCCGGCCCAAAGCCTTCTTTCCAGTCAAAAGGGATGTAACAGCCTTCCACAATCAGGTTCTGGCGGTTTTCTATGGCGGTCTTGATGATTTCCCTGACCATTGGCCAGAGATACGAAACCAGCCCTTCGTCATCCGCCGGCGTAAGGTTTGTCATGCCGCTTCGGATCAGGCCCATTTACAGATGGTCCATGGACAGATAGGGATATCCAAGCCTTTCCAACAGCCGCTGTGCCAGGAATGTCTTCCCTGTATGGGAACAGCCTGCAATTAATATTATCATGGTTCCGTTACCTCCTGTCCTCCCATTATATACGCATTCATGGCGCCAGTCCAGGGCGATTGGACGGTTTTGGCAATCCAGATGCATGAAAACATCCATCTGTGTCATACTCTGTGCTATACTATACCCAGGAGGACATGCCCATGGAACGGACTTATACAACATCAGAGCTGGCGGGTATCATAGGAATCCATCCCAATACAGTGCGCCTGTATGAAGAACTGCACCTGATAACAGCGCCAGAGAGAAAACCAAATGGCTACAGGATTTTCACGGACCTTCACCTGGACCAGTTCATCAATGCCAGGCTGGCATTTCAGGTGGAAATCCTCCAGAATGGCCTGCGCCGTCTGGCGGTCGATATTGTCAGGGCCACGGCTGAATGTGATTTTGACAAGGCAATCCATCTCTCCCAAACATATTGCCGCCAGATTGAAACCGAGACAGGTCATGCGGAAGAAGCCATTGGAATTGTGAAGGACATGCTGGCCGGAAGGGATGAGGGGGACGGAAGGGATGAGGGGACCGGAAGGGATGAGGGGGCCGGGACACTCTGCCTGGGCAGAAGTGAAACAGCCGCATATCTGGGAATCACCATTGATACCCTTCGCAATTGGGAGCTTAACGGACTATTAAGGATTAAGCGGAAGAAAAACGGATACCGCATCTATACGGATGCTGACATCAGACGGCTGAAAATCATCCGCTCCCTGCGGTGCGCCAACTACTCCCTTACCGCCATCCTGCGGATGCTGACCGCCCTGTCCGCTGACCCGGATACGGATATCCGCGCCGTTATCGATGCGGCCGATGAAACGGTCATCACTGCCTGTGACAATCTGCTTTCCTCACTTTCACGCGCAGCGGCAAATGCGGACCGGATTCACCATAACCTGTGCAGGATGAAAGAAAAATATCATTTAAACCCTCCACTTTAACACCAGGCTTTGTCCTGGTGTTATTCTTTGGTAGAAAAAATCAAGGAGGTCATGTCATGAAAACAGACATTGGTTCAACGAATATGGATCCGGCCCAAACGGATCCGGCCCATATGGATTCAGCCATCCATGTGGAAAAACTCTCAAAATACTATGACGGGATAGCTGCCCTTCTAAACCTGTCCCTGGATGTAAGGAAAGGGGAAGCCTTTGGGCTTCTGGGGGCTAACGGGGCAGGAAAAAGCACATCCATCGAGTGTATCCTTGGAACAAGAAAGGCTGACAGCGGTTCCGTATCCATCCTCAGGATGGACCCAATCATGAACCGCAGGGAGCTGTTCCAAAGGGTAGGCGTCCAGTTCCAGGAATCCAGTTATCCCGACCGCATCCGGGTCCGTGAACTGTGTGAGGAAATAATGTCCCTCTACAGGCATCCGATTCCCTATGGGAACCTGCTGCGCCGGTTCGGCCTGGAGGAAAAATCAGGGAGCATGATAAACGATTTATCCGGCGGGCAGAAACAGCGCCTGTCCGTTGTCCTTGCGCTTATGATGGACCCGGAAGTGGTTTTCCTGGACGAGCTTACAACCGGCCTGGATGTAAAGGCTCGGCGTGATGTATGGGAACACCTGCTGGAACTGAAACAGAATGGCACCACCATTTTCCTGACATCCCATTTCATGGATGAGGTGGAGGCGCTGTGCGACCGCATCGCCATCCTGGCACATGGCCGTGTCATCTTTCAGGGCACGGTAAAAGAAGCAATTGATGCGAGTCCATACAGGACCATGGAGGACGCCTATATCTGGTTTACGGAGGAGGAAGAAAATGAACACATTCAGAACAATGCTTAAAACAGAATTAAAGCTGTCTGTCCGCGGTATGGACATGGTCATCTTCGGGCTGTGCCTGCCCGTGGTCATGGTTGTGATCTTTGGCGCGGTATTTGGGAACAGGCCGGCCTTTGAGGGCGCTTCCCATACCTTCCTTGAGCAAGCCTTTGGCGCACTGTCCGCCATTGCCATCTGCGCAGGCGGTGTAATGGGGCTTCCACTCCTGATTTCCGAATACAGGCAGAAAAAGATACTGAAACGTTTCCGGGTTACCCCGGTAAGCCCTGCCCTGATCCTGGCGGTCCATGTTGTCATCTATGCCATCTATGCCCTGGTCTCCCTGATCCTGGTCTATGGGACGGCGGCTGTATTCTTTGGTTTCCGGATGCAGGGTCCTGTCCCGGCTTTCATCCTCAGCTATCTGCTGGTGATGCTGTCCATGTTCAGCATAGGCCTGGTGGCAGGCGGTCTTGCGCCTGATACAAAGACAGCAGGTATCATTGCCAGTATCCTCTACTTTCCCATGCTCCTGTTTTCCGGCGCCACGCTGCCTTATGAAATCATGCCCGGCCCCATGCAAAGGGCAGCCGGCCTGATGCCACTTACCCAGGGAATCAAGCTGCTTAAGGCAGCCTCCCTGGGACAGCCCCTGGACCAGGTGTGGTTTCCTGTCCTGATACTGGGGGCCGTCTTCGTCCTTTGCAGCGGCGTTGCGCTCCGGTTCTTCCGGTGGGAGTAAGGCGGGGGCATGGCATGACACTTCCCCACCCCCATCCCCTGCGTCTCACCCGCCCATGAAATCCATAAAGCTTAACTGCTCCCCTTCCCTCTTGTCCTCAAATTCATGGATGTAGGAAAACAGCGGGCTGATATCTGTCTTCAGCCCGCTGTCCCTGCACGCGTCCTTGAACAGCTTCATCAGTTCCTTCCTGTGGGGAGTGCCCACCGCATAGGCATTTCCATAGGTATCCATGTACTTTTTCTTAAGTCCAGGGAAATGCGCATCCAGCTGCTGATAAAATACTGCCTGTCGCCTTATCCGTATTTCATCCGTCCGGTTTACTGGATGGATATCACCTTGTAATCCTGGTCCTCAACGGTTTTCTTCAGCACCGAATCATCCACCGGAGCATTCAGTGTGACCACCGCGCTTCCTGATTCATGGCTGACAGCGGCGGCAGTTACTTCGGGAAGCTCCTCCAGGCACTTTTTAACCCTTGCCTCGCAGTGGCCGCACATCATACCTTCAATTTTCATTGTCTTTTCCATCTTTTTTCCTTCCTTTCTCTTTCCTTTGATTTTCTTATCCCTTTTAGCGTCATACATCTTAAAAAGATTCAGCCGGAGCGCATTGGTCACCACACAGAAGCTGGATAAGCTCATGGCCGCCGCCCCGAACATGGGATTCAGTTTCCATCCAAAGACAGGATACCACAGTCCTGCTGCCAGGGGAATACCCACGGCGTTGTAAAAAAATGCCCAGAACAGGTTCTCGTGTATGTTCCGTAAGGTGGCGCGGCTTAAGCGGATGGCTGCCGGGACATCGCTAAGGCGGCTCTTCATAAGGACCACATCCGCCGCATCGATGGCAATATCAGTTCCTGCTCCAATGGCAATGCCGATATCAGCCCTGGTAAGCGCAGGCGCATCGTTAATCCCATCCCCCACCATGGCTACCCTGCCCTTTTGTTTCAGGCGGCGGATCACGCTTTCCTTTCCATCCGGAAGCACGCCGGCAATCACTTCATCCACACCGGCCAGCTGCCCTACGGCCCTGGCCGTCCTCTCATTATCGCCTGTAAGCATGACCACATGGATTCCCATGTCCTTAAGTTCCTTAACCGCCTGTGGGCTGTCTTCCTTTATAGTATCGGCAACTGCGATGATTCCAATCATCCGGCTGTCCATACTGAAGAACAGCGGTGTCTTTCCATCTTCCGCCAGCCGTTCGGACTGGGCTTTCATCTCAGGCGTTACCGGCGCCTGGCTGCTGATGAAGTTGAAGTTGCCGCCGCACAGCACGACGCCATCCATGACAGCGGATAATCCATTGCCGGGCAGCGCCTTAAAATCAGATAGTTCCCCGGCGTCCAGCTTCTCCTCCTCCGCCCTGACCATAACCGCCCTTGCCAGTGGATGCTCACTTCTCTTCTCCAGGGTAAATGCAAGTTCCAGAAGACGTGTCTCCGAGATACCCTCAGCCGGTATGATGTCGGTCACCCTTGGCTCTCCGTTTGTGATGGTCCCTGTCTTATCCAGGGCCACAATCTCCATCTTGCCTGCTTCCTCCAGGGAAACAGCGGTCTTAAACATGATGCCGTGTCTGGCGCCCATGCCGTTGCCCACCATGATTGCCACCGGCGTGGCAAGGCCCAGGGCACAGGGGCAGCTGATGACCAGCACGGAAATCCCGCGCGCCAGGGCAAACCCGATGCCCTGCCCTGCAATCAGCCATCCAATGATGGTGACCGCCGATATGGCAATCACAGCCGGAACAAACACACCCGATACCTTATCCGCAACCTTGGCAATGGGGGCCTTTGTAGCCGCCGCATCGCTGACCATCTGGATGATTTGGGACAGAGTGGTGTCTTCCCCCACCCTTAAGGCCTGGCACTTAATGAAGCCTGACTGGTTAAGGGTTGCCGCCGACACGTGGTCCCCCTCCCCCTTATCCACCGGGATGCTCTCCCCGGTGAGGGCTGATTCATTCACCGCGCTGCTGCCTTCCAGAACAATACCATCCACGGGTATGTTCTCCCCTGGGCGGACCACAAAAACATCCCCCTTTTTCACCTGGTCAATGGAAACCTCTGTCTCCACCCCGTCCCTTAACAGGGTGGCTGTCTTCGGAGCCAGCTTCATCAGGCTCTTCAGGGCGTCCGTGGTCTTTCCCTTGGAACGCGCCTCCAGCATCTTGCCCACGGTAATCAGGGTCAAGATCATTGCCGCGGATTCAAAATAGAACTCATGCATATACCCCATGACCCCGGCCATATCCCCGCGCGCCTGGGCGCCAGTCATGGCGAACAGGGCATATACGCTGTAGACAAGGGAAGCTCCCGACCCCAGGGCCACCAGCGTATCCATGTTGGGCGCCCTGTGTATCAGCCCTTTGAAACCGCTGATGAAAAACTTCTGGTTAATCACCATGACAATGGCTGTCAGGATCAGCTGCAGCAATCCCATGGCCACATGATTATCAGCGAAAAATGCCGGGACCGGCCAGCCCCACATCATATGTCCCATGGAAAAATACATGAGTACAATCAAGAATCCCAGGGATGCATACAATCTCTGCTTTAAAACAGGCGTTTCCCTGTCCTTTAACATATCCTCCGTATCATGGGCCGCCACATTCCCGGCTGCCGTGCCTTTGGGTTCCTCTCCTTTGGCCGCTGCCCCGTATCCTGCGTCCTCAACCGCCTTTACGATGTCCCGGGGGGACGCGGTCCCTTCCACTCCCATGGAGTTGGTCAGCAGGCTGACGGAACACGAGGTAACCCCCGGTACCTTGGATACCGCTTTCTCCACACGGGCGCTGCAGGCAGCGCAGCTCATGCCTGTCACTGTATATTGTTCCATATATCTTCTCTCCTTCCTCTTTGTCCATAAAGCATTCTCCGGATGGATGCCTGCATCAGCGCATCAGCTTCTGGATAGTGGCCACCAGTTCGTCAATGGTTTCATCCTTTCCTGCGCGGATATCATCCACCACACAGGTGCGCATGTGATTGGCCAGCAGTACTTTGCTGAAACTGTTCAGCGCGGCATTGGCCGCAGCTACCTGTACCAGGATATCCGTACAGTAGGCATCCTTTTCCACCATGTTCCTGATTCCGCGGATCTGTCCTTCAATACGGTTCAGGCGGTTCAGCAGATTTTTATATTCTTCTTGGGAACGCTCCTTTGTCTTATGGCAGCAGCATTGTTCTTTTTCCATATCCATCCTCCTCACATACCCATATGGGGTATATCTGATGGGTTTATTATATACCCCATATAGGTATATTGCAAGGACTTTTTATTCGTTTCATTCTTTTTTAGGATTGGGCAAATAAAATACATCTGCAAAAATCCCGGCTCCCCATCATATCGGTTAATGCTCCTGATGATGGCGGCGGATTCCTGTAGATGTATCCTTATTTATAGTACGTATAGGTCTTTCATCCCTGAACCGGCATATGGATGTCCAGGTGTCCTCTTAATTTCAGGCATCCTGTTTGCGGATGCAGTCCACAAGGGTCTTACAGAGCTGGGTGATATCCAGAGGTTTGCTGACATGGGTGTCCATCCCGGCTGCCAGGGCCGCGGAGATATCATCATTAAAGGCATTGGCTGTTGTCGCAATGATGGGGATCGTGAGGGCCAGCGGATGGCCCGAGGCACGGATACGCCTGGCTGCCTCATGCCCGTCCATGACCGGCATCTGCACATCCATCAGGATGGCATCATAATCACCTGGTTTTGAAGCGAGGAAGGAATCCAGCGCCTGCTGTCCATCCTCCACGCAGTCCACGTCAGCCCCATTCATGCGCAGCAGTGTTGCCGCGATTTCCTGATTGAGCGCATTGTCCTCGGCCATCAGCAGACGGAAACCATCCAGAGGCTTTCCGCCGGTTTTTCCTTCCCCGTCACAGGATGTCCCTCCCTTACCCCCCAAAGCCGACTTGATGGCATTATAGACAGAGGTACGGTAAAGGGGTTTGGGAAGGAAACCATTCACTCCGGCCGCCCGTGCCTCTTCTTCCACTTCTGAAATATCGTATGCCGAAATCATCACGATAGGAATGTCATTGCCCACTTCCCGCCGGATGCGGCGGGTCACCTCAACGCCATCCATGTCCGGCATTTTCCAGTCGATGAGGCACAGGTCGATATCCCGGCCTTCCCGGTGCATTTTTTTAACATGGTCAACGGCGTCCGCGCCGGACAGGCTCCACTTTGCGCTGATTTTTATTTTTTCCAGCAGAACCGCAGTCTGTTCACAGACCTGCTGCTCATCGTCCACAATGAGCGCCTGGAGGCCCTGCTGCGCAAAATCAGGCTCCGGCAGGCAGCTCCCTTCCCCTTTCTTAAACGGAATATCCACAATACAGGTTGTTCCAACGCCGGATTCGCTTTCTATCTGGATCTGGCCGCCCATCAGCGTTATCAGGTTCCTGGTAATGGACATCCCCAGTCCCGTGCCTCCGTAACGCTTCGAGATGGTGGCATCGGCCTGTTCAAACGGTTGGAAGATTCTTTCCATTGCATCTTTTGTCATACCGATTCCGGTATCGGAGAGGATGAAGCGGAGCACATCCGCCGCATTCCCGTTCCTGTGGCGGGAAACCTCCAAACGGATACAGCCCCCGGGCGCGGTGAACTTCACTGCGTTGGAACTGAGGTTTAAAAGAATCTGGTTAAGCCGCAGCGAATCGCCGATAAAGACGGTATCCTCCCCGAATCCCTCCATCGTTTCCCTGAACTCAATGCCTTTTTCCTTTGCCTGGGCGTATACCGTGGATACAAACCCATTGACAAGCTCAAATATATCAAATGGTTCGTCCTGCAGAACCATTTTGCTGCTCTCAATCTTTGACATATCCAGCACATCATTAATCAGCATCAGCAGATGCTTGGATGAGAAGGTGATTTTGGCAAGACAGTCTTCCGCTTTGGCGGTATCCCTGATTGAGGCCGCCGCAATGGTGGTCAGGCCGATGATGGCATTTAACGGCGTGCGGATTTCATGGCTCATCCTGGAGAGGAATTCGCTTTTCGCCATATTGGCCCTCTCGGCGGACATCATGGCCTCCTGCAGGGCCTGGCGTGAGCGTACCTCTTCCGTACGGTCGGAAAATACGGTAATCAGCTGCGGCGTGTTCAGGTCATCCGCCCGGTAGACCCGGACCAGCATCCAGAATTTTTCCTTATTCGGTTTTGTATATTCCACCAGTCTTTCATAAGGGGAACTGAAGCCGGGATTCCTGATTCCCTCCCGGATTGCCAGGGCATCCTCCTCTTTCAGGCCTTTATAAAAGTTTTCTACTTCCGCCATGCTGATTCCCAGTATCCGTTCCAGGTTCAGCCCGCGGTAGCTGATATATCCGGTATCGGCATCCCGGATGATGAACGCGTCATCAATGCTCAGCGATAGCTTGTCAAAAAGCTTACTGCGGTAAACCAGTTCCCTGCGCTGCCGGTGCAGCACATACTGGGATACCAGAAGCACGGCAAGCATCATTCCCATCAGTACAATGGAACCGGTCAGGCTGGTAACCCTCAGCCTTTCAGCGGTGACGCCATATCCCACTTTCTTGGCCTGGGCAATACTTATGATCTTCCCGGTCTGTTGAAGGGCCTGGTCATAGAGGGGTTCAAGATGTTCCTGATCGTAAGCCTCGATTTCCTTTTCCGTTATATGCCGGTTTGTGCAAAAAGCCAGGTAACCGTCCTGCTCCGCCTGTAAATGTACCAGGGTATCCTTAAGCGCCTGCACATCTTCTGCATCCCCTAGATACAGTTCCTCCATCCGCGCAACCGGTTCTTCCAGGGAGAGGACCAGTTCCTTCAGCCTGGCGCCTGCAATCTCCACATCCTCGCTGTCATGGTGGCGCTTCAGGCGTTCGGTGCGCAGGCCCATTTCCGATACATAAAGTTTAATATCGCCAGCAGCAATCACCACCTCAAACGGGTGGGTTGATATGACCTCTGTCTGATCTGCCAGCTTGGTGGAATTCACGATGGTCATGGCCAGATAACAAAACATCAGCAGAATCAGGATTACCGTGCTGACAACACTCATCTGCAGGCTGCGCCCTACAAAATTCTTCCGTTTCTTCTTCATCCTACGCATCGGTCCTGGCTCCTCGCTTTTCCGTCTTTACTGGGTAACCCCTAATTGTCCACATACATATGTATGCTAAGTATAGCAAAGAAAGATGAAAATAGCAATCTCTTGCTGAAAGCCGGAAAAAATCGTGGAAACGCAGTCCCAGAAATGGTATACTACCTATATAGGAAATTTTACATTAACATTACAATGGAGGAAAAAGTTTGGAAAACAGCACAGAATTGCGTACGGTCGTTTACAATGTCCTGCTTACCCAGATACAGTTTGGAGTCTATCATTTCCGTGAAAAGCTCCCCACCATAGAAGAAACCAGCGCACGGCTTTGCGTATCCGTGGATACGGCGCGGTCCGCATACCTTAAACTCAAAGAAAAAGGATATATCACCCTGTCGAAAAACGTGGGCGCCACTGTTAAAGTGGATTATAATGCCCAAGAGACAGAGGAATATATCCAAACTTTTTTTTCTACACGTAAACATGCAATCATTGATTTAGGCCGCTCCATACAGCCTCTGTTTTGCAATGCCCAGTACCTTGGGCTGAAAAATGCTTCCCCGGAGATGCTGACGGCCATGGAAGGGATTTTTGGAGGGATAAATCAGATGGCGCCTTATGCCATACTGAAACACCTCAACCAGAAATATGATGCTCTTGGAAATAACCTTCTCATGCGCCTTGTCTGGCAGTCCTTCATGTTTTTACATAATCCCTTTTTCAGCATTGCGGAAAACAGGCAGTACTTTGACCACTCTCTTGATTATCTGCCGAATATCCTGCGTATCTGCCAAAACAGGGACTGGAAGGCGCTGCGCGCCGCAGTGGAACAGCCGGTTGAAAACCTGTCTACTGCCATTTCACGGTTTTACAGGGACAGGATTACCATGCCAGCCCCGGAAGAGGAGATGGCTTTTGCCTGGAGTTCCTACAAAAAAAGCCAGCAGATGTGCTACTCCTTTGCCATGGAACTGCTTATCTCAATCAGCAGGGGAATATATCCTGCCGGAAGCATTCTCCCTTCCCAGAAGGAGCTTGCCAATCAAAAGGGGATTTCGCTGAGCACGGTCCGCAGGGCACTTGAACTGCTGGCCAGCGTGGGGGCAATCAAGGCTTCCAGATATGTGGGCACGCAGGTACTTCCGTTTGAAAACGCCACGGAGAACAGCGATTTTACCAAACCGGTCCTCCAGCGCAGGCTTTTGGATACGGCTGACAGCCTCCAGATGCTTGCATTATCCTGCAAAGACGTATCCACGCTCACCCTCTCCTCCCTCTCCCCTGATTCAATCGAACGGATGTGCCAGGAACTGAAGGCACAGAAAAAGGCAGGGCACGGGGAGACCCTGTCTTATTTCATACTGAATCTGATTGCGCAACACGCTCCCTATCAGACCATACGTACCGTTTATTCAGAACTGCTCCGTCAGTTTTTCTGGGCTTACGCGCTCCGGGGCATGATGGAGAAAAACCAGGAATCCATCAATGCCATATACGCCCCGTATCAGGAAGCATTGACCGCGTCTTTGGAAAAACGGGATTTTGTCCGGTTCTCCGCCCTTCTGGAAGAGTTTATCATTGATGAATTCCACAGGACCATGGAGTCCATGTCCCAGCTTCATATTCCGGGAACAAGGAACATCCTGCTTCCAGACTGCCCCTGATTCCGGACTGCTTCGGGAATCCCCATTCCATCCCCTATCGGATCCATCTTTGCAGGGTCTCCATAAGCAGTTTGACTTCAATGGGTTTTGCCACATGGTCATTCATGCCCGCGCTGTGGGCCTTTCCAATATCCGTGGCAAATGCATTGGCTGTCAGCGCAAGGATGGGAACCGTTTTGGCATCTTCCCTCTTCAGCGCCCGTATGGCCTCGGTTGCCTCATAGCCATCCATGACCGGCATCTGGATGTCCATCAGGATGCAGTCGTATTCACCTGACGCGGATGCCTCGAATTTCTCCACTGCAGACTTCCCGTTCTCTGCCTCATCGAGAACAAGGCCAAACATTATCAGCAGTTCCGATGCGATTTCCCGGTTAAGCCGGTTGTCCTCCACCAGCAGGATTTTCTTCCCTTCCAGACTGGAACCTGCTTCCGCGGCAGGGTATGCCGCTGCGTCAGAGCGCCCGCTCTGGCAGAACTGGTGGAAGGTGTGGGATATCTTGGACTTAAACAGTGGTTTTGTAATAAAGGCGTCTGCACCTGCCCGCCGGAACTCGTCTTCAATATCGGAGTAATCGTAAGCCGAAATGACAATGACAGGAATATCCATCCCCAGCTTCTTCCTGATTATCTTAAGGGTTTCAAGGCCATCCATTTCCGGCATCTTCCAGTCCAGGATTACAGAAAAGAAGTCCTCTTTTGCCTCGTGGGCTTCCACCACGCGGCACACAGCTTCCCTTCCGCTCAGCACCCAGCTGCTATGCATGCCCAGCTCGTCCAGGATTTCTGCTGCACTCTCACAGATGATCTGGTCATCGTCCACCACCAGCACTGGCAGGCCGGTCAACTCCCCCAGGTCATCCTCCGCCTCTTCACACAGTTCAAAAGAAACAGCCACAATGAAACGGCTCCCCTGTCCAGGATTGCTCCTGACCTCAATGGTGCCATTCATCATCCGCACGATATTCTGTGTGATTGCCATGCCAAGCCCTGTACCCTGTACCTGATTGATTGTAGGATCCTTTGCACGGGCAAAGGGTTCAAAAACATGAGGAAGGAACTCTTCAGACATCCCGATACCATTGTCAGTGACAATGAATTCATACTGTCCCCGTCCTTTGGCAAAAGACGGCACTTCCCGGATCCATAATCCCACACATCCGCCATCAGGAGTATATTTAACTGCATTGGAGAGAAGGTTAACCAGCACCTGACGCAGGCGGTTCTGATCTGTTATCACGTTCTCATGCCGCACATGGTCGGCGTTAACCTGCAGCTCCTGATGCTTTTCCGCAGCCAGGGGGCGGAATACATCCATGACATCTTCAATCAGTTCTGGCAGTGAGATTGTCTCGGAGATAAGGTCAATCTTCCCGCTTTCGATTTTCGACATATCCAGGACCTCATTGATGAGGCTCAGGAGATGCCGGCTGGAAACATTAATCTTGTTCAGGCAGTCCTGTATCTTTTCCGGGGACTTAAGGTTTGCCTGGGCAATGACCGACATACCGATGATGGCGTTCATGGGCGTACGGATATCGTGGGACATGGAGGAAAGGAAGTTGGTCTTGGCATCATTGGCAATCTGCGCAGTCTTGCATGCATCTTCAAGGGCCTGCTTCTGCCGGGCCTGCTCCCTGCGCTCCGCCGTCACATCAACGCCTACACTGTAATAGGAAGGAACCCCATCCCAGCTCTTGTCTTCGCTGACATAGCTGTAGGTTACCATCAGGATCTTAACGGTACCGTCATGGGTCACGATACGGATTTCCGCAGCCGTGGCCCCGCCTGTTATCCTGGACTGCTCCATGACACCGGCTATGCGCTCAATGTCATCCGGGTGAATGTAGTCACATTGGGAACACAGCTCCTCCTCAAATTGTTCTTCTGTATAACCAATCAGTTCCAGGAAACCGCCGCTGTACCACAGGACGGTCTGCATATCGCGGCCATCTATCCTGGCCAATCCGCCCGGGATGCTGCGAATCAGCGCCTCTCTTTCCTGATCCTTTTTGGCCAGCTTATATTCCGTACTGTACATGTCATGGGAAAGTTCAAGCCGCGCCCTGTGCCCCTTCCAATCGATGATCCGGTTCTTAATCCAGAACGTCCGTTCCAGGACCGGGTTTTGAAATTCCCACTCGTAGAAGTCATCCTCAGTCAGTCTGTTATTGGTACAGAAGGGGCAGGGAGTTGTCCTGCCCTGTATCACCTCATAGCACTTCCGTCCAACCAGCTTAACGGCAGGCATTCCCAGCACATCACAGGAATGCTGGTTCACATACAGCAACTCATAGTCATCCATATCGCTTACATAAACATTACCCTCGTATGTATCCAGCATCCAATGGAAATACTGCAGTTTCTGCCGGTAAAGCCGTTCCTGCTCCTCTTTCACGGCAACCAGCGTATCCACGCCCGCAAACTCGGCCTGCAGCACCGGCGCTCCTGTTGCAGGGTCTATCCGGATGGTTCCGCTAAGATTGGCCCAGGCATGTCCCCCCTCTCTCTGAGGCAGACGTACGGTCATCCCGATATCGCATCTTCCACCCTCATCCGCCTTCGTCAATTCACTGCGAATCAACTCAAACTCATCCGGCAGCGCCGCATAGTATTGCCGCAGGCTGCAAAAACTGCTGTGGAAACTTTCCCTGGAATGACCGATACTGCTGAAAAAACCGGAATTCCCCCACTGGAATGTCATGTCCTTATCCAGAAGGCAACAGATAATACCAGTTTTCAGCATATCCAGCGCGGCCGGACAGCTCCCCCCTGCATCCTGAAACAATAAATCCCCGCTTTGCCCTGCCAAGTTTACCATGATTCAACCACCTATTCCTGATCTGATATATCGAATTGCTTTTTACTATCCCTATACCTATATCCAAACACTGCCAATTGACAAAGCAGTTAATTGTTCACATACATATATGTTCTTCAGTATAACAAAAGCAGTCGAAAATAGCAATAGCGCGGCCCGATTTACAAGGGATGTTCCCAAAAAACCGGAACAGAAGCCATTTCAGCGCCGTCAAGCCGCATCACATAAGGCTGGTTCCAGTAAAACGCCGCGCCATGGAACTTCAGCGTTACTTCAGTGTCGCCTTCGTCATAATAAATATGGAAGCCGCTGAGATTGCCCTTCCCGTCAAAGTCATACTGCTCACGTTCCCATCCTCCCCTGCTTAACTTCCGCTGGCAGAGCAGGCCTTTTAATGTAAGGTCCCTGTCTTCATGCACTGCCGTCACATTGATGTATACCTCCGGTCTGCCCACCGCTTTAACTTCATCTCTTTTACCCCCTGTTTCCGCCGGACGGGGTTCCTTCAACCTTGCAATGCCAAGGATACGCACAGAACCGTCCTGCCAGGGAATGAGTTCGTTTAATCCTTCCCGGTCCTCCGGGATGGGCAGCGTGACAGGCGCGGATTCCTCACGGTTCAAGAACGTGATTCCGGGAATATTAATCTGGAAAGACCCATCCTGCTCTTCCTGCGGAACATCGAACAGGCATCTGGTACGCCGTCCATATTGTCTCACATCTGACAGCCGGTAGTGGCCAAGATTGTCCCAATAGGGATTGGCAGACAATTCCCTGATTGCATACTGTTTCCCGCTGCCGGATATGGTTGGCAGGTCCATATCCAGGGAAGGCGGTTTATATGCAATGCTTATGGGCGTTTCCCCAGCTTCACTGTATACATACCAGGATATGAGGATTCCCTCCCTTACCTTTTCCCCCATGCTTATGATAGAAATGCCATCATGGGTATCCATGCTTCCGTGTTCCGCTTCTGCAAGTCCCTCCAACGTTCCATATTCAGGCACACGTTTCAGGGTAAATTCCACCGGATCCTCAAAATCGAGAAGGCGGAGCGCATAACCGGATAACGTGTCTTCAGGCGCCGGAGCGGCTGGTAACTCAAATCTTGCCTCGATGATATGACGTCTGTTCCCATATGCCTCAAAATAGGAAGGATAATCCCCATATATTGATTCCACAGGCTTAATTCCGTTTTCCGGAATACCAGGTCCTGTCAGGAACAGGCCTTCGCCTGATTTCCAAAGCCCGTCCTGATATTTCTCCGAGACAATCATCATGCTCCCGTCGCTTAACGTTATATACATACCATCTGCGGGAGGTTCCCCGCCTGCCGGGATTTTATGTACTTCCGAATAATCGTCCAGGACCATGCTTACAAGCAGCTCCTGCTTCTGGTGAAGGGCAGATGTCAGGGATATGGTCTTTTCTTTTTGAGGCAGCTTCGATTCAATTACCGTATCCAGTTCGTAAACCGGGTATTCCGACCGGATGATTCCATACGCTCCGGCAAACTGATATGGCAGAAGGGAAACCGGTTCCTGTGTTTCCGGTTCACGTATTTCCGGTTCACGTGTTTCCGGTTCCCATGTTTCCGCTCCTGGCTACTGCCCTGTGCCGGCAGCCGGCACTGATACATTCTCCTCCGCTTCTTTGTTTGTCCCTCCCCCAAACTGGCAACCGGACAGCAGGACAGACATCAGCCCTGCTGCAATAAAAACAGATACTGCACTTTTCTTCATGGCAGGCCCTCCCCTCTCTGATAAAATCCACATTTACTAATCTGTTTTTATTATAACAGTTCTGATTTCTGCATTCCTTTCCTTTTCCTTATATTTCCTGGAAATAAAGATTAACTTTAGAAGGACAGGGTTTCACATGGACAGGAGCCATCGATATCCCTAAAAGGCGGTTCTTTAAATCATGAAGGATTACTGCATGCCAATGGCCTGGCTTATTCATGGAACCAAAAAATATGCGGTCCCGGGGGAATCCCCCAAAGACCGCATATTGACTGGCTTTTCACAGAATTTTAATTTGTCTGGAATTAATCCTCAACGCTTACAATTTCTCTCTTGTTATAAGAACCACAAGCCTTGCAAACTCTGTGAGGCATCATCAGGGCGCCACACTTGCTGCACTTTACCAGATTTGGAGCGCTCATCTTCCAGTTTGCCCTGCGGCTGTCTCTTCTTGCTTTAGAAGATTTATTCTTTGGACAGATAGACATGGTTTACACCTCCTTCAACTGTTTAAAAATATCCTGGATAACTGACATTCTTGGGTCCAGTGGGCCGTCTTCACAGTCACCTTCCCCAGAGCCCGGATTTGTACCATATCTATTAGAAATTCCCTTACAGTCTTCACTGCAGAGAACCTTCATAGGCAGGTTCAAGGTTAACTCGTTACCAACCAGCTGGTCGACATCCAGATTATAACCATTAATATAGAACTGTTCATCCAAATCAGCTGCCCTTTCCTCATCCGTCTGCTTCATGTCCACTTTCTGGTCAATCTCCAGATGGAATGGAACCTTTACCGACTCAAGGCATCGGCTGCACGGCATCTCAAGACACACATCAGCTTCACCTGTCACGGTCAGCACCTTATCCCCCTGGTTGGTAATCACCAGGGTAACGGGATGCTTCTCCACAACCTCATAAACACCATCCGATGCATGAAACTGCGTCATCTCCAATTCCAGGGTATATGTTTTAGATTTTCCCTCAACGGGAAACAGTTCCGATAAATTAATCAGCATATCATACTCCTTGATATGCACCTATGCTATTATACATAGGCGCAAGGGGTTTGTCAATAAAAAGTTTCCAAAATTACGCAAATTTATATGGAAATTTACTGAACAAGTTCCAGGGTCTCTCTTGCAATTGCCAGCTCTTCGTTGGTCGGGATCAGCATTACCTTTACCTTGGAATCAGCAGCGGAAATCACTCTCTCCTCGCCGCGTACATTATTGGCCTCATCGTCAATCTTAACGCCCATGTAAGCCAGGTTGGAGCAGATTGCCTTTCTTCCGGTCTTGTCATTCTCACCAACACCTGCTGTAAATGCAATTGCATCCACGCCGTTCATTGCAGCAGCATATGCACCGATGTACTTGGTCACACGGTAGATGAATGCATCCAGCGCAACCTCTGCCAGATGGTTCCCGTCAGCCTTGGCGTTTTCAATGTCGCGGAAGTCGCTGGAGATTCCGTTGGTCATACCGTAAACGCCGGACTTCTTATTTAAGATATCCAGCATCTCGTTGATATCGATGCCTTCCTTGTTCATGATGAACTGAAGCACAGCCGGGTCCACATCACCGCTTCTGGTTCCCATGATCAGACCTTCAAGAGGTGTTAAGCCCATGCTGGTGTCCACGCACTTGCCGCCGATGGAAGCAGATACGCTGGCGCCGTTGCCCAGGTGGCATACAATGACTTTTGCAGTCTCAGGATCCAGGCCGCCGAACCTGATTGCCTCGCCGGACACGAACTTATGGCTGGTTCCGTGGAAGCCATAGCGGCGGATGCCGTACTTCTCAAAGTACTCGTGGGGAATTGCATACATGTAAGCCTTCTCTGGCATGGACATGCCAAATGCAGTATCAAACACAGCAACGTTAGGCGTTCCGGGCATGGCTGCCTCGCAGGCCTCGATACCCATCAGGTTGGCTGGATTGTGCAGGGGGCCCAGGTCGAAGCATTCGCGGATGACCCTCTTCACATCTTCATTGACAACGATGGAATCACTGTAAACAGTACCGCCGTGAAGTACACGGTGTCCAATGGCGGAAATCTCGCTTGTATCCTTAATCACGCCATGGTCCGCATCCTGAAGGGCTTCCATGACCATCTCAATTGCCGTCTTATGGGTAGGCATCGGTTTCTCAATAATAAACTTGTCCTTCCCGGCCGGCTGATGTGTCAGCTTGGAGCCTTCAATCCCAATCCTCTCGCAGAGGCCCTTTGCCACTACGCTTTCATTCTCCATATCGATTAACTGATACTTTAAGGAAGAGCTGCCGCAGTTAATAACTAAAATCTTCATATTTGTAATTTCTCCTTAATCTTATTAATTATTCTGGCACTGTACAGCGGTAATGGCCACAACGCCTACGATATCATCTGCAGAGCAGCCTCTGGACAGATCGTTAACAGGCTTTGCAATGCCCTGGCACATGGGACCGTAGGCCTCTGCCTTGCCAAGCCTCTGCACCAGCTTGTAGCCGATGTTGCCTGCATCCAGGTCCGGGAATACCAGTACATTGGCATGTCCGGCCACCTTGCTGCCCGGTGCCTTGGACTCGCCGATTTCAGGAACAATGGCTGCATCCAGCTGGAGTTCGCCGTCCAGTTCCAGCTCAGGAGCCATCTCCTTGGCCAGTCTGGTTGCCTCAACCACCTTGTCCACGTCCGCGTGGCTTGCGCTGCCCTTGGAGGAATGGGAAAGCATCGCAACCTTGGCATCCCTTCCCGTAAGCAGCTTAAAGCTCTCAGCAGAGGATACTGCAATGGCAGCCAGCTCTTCCGGGTTCGGGTTCTGGTTCAGACCGCAGTCAGCAAATACAAAGGTTCCGTTATCCCCGAACTGGCAGTCGGGAACTTCCATAAGGAAGAATGCGGATACCAGCTTGGTGCCTGGCTTGGTCTTGATGACCTGGAGGCAGGGGCGCAGTGTATTGGCAGTGGAGTGGCAGGCGCCGGATACCATGCCGTCGGCATCGCCCTTCTTAATCATCAGGCAGCCGTAGTATGCATAATCGTTCAGGATGGTTTCCCTGGCCTTTTCCTCGGTCATTCCTTTGGCTTTCCTCAGTTCCACGAATAAATCAATATATTCCTGTGTCTTCTCATATGTCTGCGGATTGATGATGGTTGCTCCGGACACATCCAGTCCCTTGCTGTGCTCGCCGATATCCTCCGGTGTTCCGATAATGACCAGATTTGCCAGATCCTCTTTTAAAATCTTTTCAGCAGCAACCCATGTCCTGCGGTCCATAGACTCCGGAAGAACAATGGTCTTCTTATCTGCTCTTGCTTTTTCTTTAATAACATCAATAAATCCCATGGTATACCCCTTTCCTTATTGTAAATAATGCATATAGGCTTATTATATACGTTGTGAATGGGGGAAACAAGTTGTATTTCACAAATTCTTGCATTTTTTTAAGTACCCTGCATAAGTATATTTATTGGATTATCTATATTATATCCAAATAAAAAGAGATGACACCTGCCATCTCCTTTCTTTTAACCGCTATCCTGCCCGGTAAACCTTATTCCATCTTTATCAGCCGTCCGTCTCAAGGTGCCCGGGTCCTGCCGTTGTCTCGCCTTCCACAAAGTCCAGCTGCACCAGCTGGGATTTAAAACGCTGCTTGGGGTTATCGATATTCCGGAGAAGCTTTTTGAAGGCAACGCCCACCACATCGGCTATCTGCGTGGGGCTGTTGGTATACTTAAGACCCAGCGTGCCGTTATTCTGGTAGTTCAGGACAATGACGGATAACTCTTCCGGTATCCTTATATGGAACTTGGGAACCGCACGCTCTATGATTCCCAGCGCTGACTGTACCACGATGACAGCCGTTGGGCGCCGCGGGCTGTTCCAGAGATGTTCAAACCTCCGGCTGTCAGCTTCCCTTCCCTCTTCTGTTATATAATCGCTTTCCATGATGTAATCCGGTTCAAAAGGAAGCCCTGCCTCCCTTACCGCCTCCTCGTACGCTGACAGGCGGACATCGTACACGATATTACCCAGGCCCTCTGCTATGAGGAGTATTTTCCTGTGTCCCAGGCCGGCCAGATACATGACTGCTTCTTTTGTCACCTTTCCATGGTCGGAAGCCACGTAGTGGTAGTCCTCCATATTACGGTATTTGCCGATACAGACATATGGGATCTGTTCTGCTTCAAAACACTGGAAGTAAGGGTCTGATTCCCTTAAGTCATAACAGATGAACCCATCGATGATGGAGGCCGACATGCCTCTGATAAAATCAATTTCTTTCTGTATGTCATGCATGGTACGGACATATACCAGGATATGGTACTCCTTTTTCATTGCCAGGCTGCTCAGGGCATGGATCATGGCCCCATAACCATTGTCATATAATCCATTATTAAATAACAGGGTCGGCACTATGACACAGACCGTCTGCCCCTTCCCTTTTGAGGAAAGCCTCCTGGCGCTTAAGGACGGGACATAATCAAGTCTGGCAATGGCCTGTTCAATCTTTTCTTTCGTGGGGCCGGACATTGTATGGAAACGGCCATTCAGATAATTCGATACGGTTGATGTGGAAACGCCTGCTGCCTCTGCGACATCGGCTATTTTAGCTTTTTTCACATGAACTCCTTTCTGGCACCGGCAGCCCATCCTGCCGGGTAAATTACATTATTTCTTATTATATAATGTCCTGCGCCGGAATTCAACGTTTCAAATCATATTCCCACATCCATTTTCCAATCCCGGATGCTTTAAGGAAGACTGTCCCGGTCAGCCATCCTGACACAGACCGGCGACGGTATCCTGATTTCCTCCACGACTTCCCCTAAAAGCCCGTCCTGCGCATTCCTCCTGAAGATTACCAGATTACCGGAATCCTGGTTCGCTGCCACGATATACCGCCCGCAGGGTGAAAGGCAGAAATTCCTGGGACTCTTTCCCCCGCACAGCTGGAACCTGCATGTTCCCAGAAGTCCTGTCTCCCTGTCCACCTGAAACACGCTGATGATATCCGCGCCCCGCTCCGAGACATACAGATACCTGCCATCGGATGACATATGGATGTCGGCCGCAAGATTGAACCCCGTGTAGGAAGCCGGCAGGGACGGGATTTTCTGGACAAAGGTAAGGTGCCCGTCCTCACTGTTATATTGATAGCAGAAAACATTGCCCTTCAGTTCCGTGACCAGGTACAGGTACCTTCCATCCGGTGAAAAACACATATGGCGGGGTCCTTCCCCCGGACCGACATAGGTTTCAGGACAGGTTTCACAGGGAACCGGTCCCTGGCTGGCTTCATCCCATCTGTAATGATGCAGCCGGTCCGTACCCAGGTCCGCCACAAAGAGGGTCTTCCCATCCGGCGACAGGATGGACGAGTGGGCATGGGGACCCTCCTGGCGCACAGGGTCCTCCCCCCTTCCTTCATATTGGAAAAAACCGTTCCTGGCGCCGATGGATCCGTCCGGCAGCAGCGCATGGTTTACCATGCTCCCGGACAGGTAATTGGTTATTACAAGGCAGTTCTTTTCCTTCCAGATAAGGACATGGCAGGCAGCCGAACCCGGGATGGGCATCTCATTGACATAGGTAAACCTGCCCTGACCCGCATCATACCGGAGGGCCGTGACGCATCCACCCTCCGCCATCTCGCTGACAGCATACAGCATATTGCCGGATACGGCCAGGAAGGAAGGGTTGCGGCACCCTTCATAGATGGAACACAGCCTGGCCCTTTGGGTTTCATCGTCAAATTCAAAGGCATAAATCCCCTGCCCGTCCGTGCCGCGTCTTTCACCGGACTCCACATCACATGTATAAGTCCCCACCCATAAACAAGTCTTCATCGGCGCTTTACCTCCTAAACCGTAATGAGTTCATATTCCCTGCTTCCCAGGCCCAGCTTAACCGCATGGTCAATGGCAACCTTCCAGTTGGTATCGGGATGGGTATCCGTAAAATGGTCCCCATGGCAATGGTTTCTGCCGGACAGCACGCTGCCCTCTATTACGGGCTGACGGTTTACCGCATCGGCACACGCCAGGTCCAGGGCTACCGGGTCAAAGGAAGCGAACATGCCCACGTTTGGGACAATGGGGATATCATTTTCCGAGTGGCAGTCACAGTATGGCGACACATCAACCACAAGGCTTACATGGAAATGCGGACGGCCCTGAAGCACGGCCAGCGCATATTCCGCTATCTTCTTGTTCAGGATGTCATTGGCCTCATTGTTATCCGCAGCCACCGCGTCCATGGGACAGGTTCCGATGCATCTGCCGCATCCGGCGCACACTGCGGTGTCAATGGAAGCTTTACCGGATTCCAGGGTTATTGCACCATGGGCGCACTGCCGGACGCAGGCCCCGCATCCGACGCAGAGTCCCGCATCCACATGGGGCTTGCCGGAGTTATGCATCTCCATCTTGCCTGCCCTGGAGCCGCAGCCCATTCCGATGTTCTTAAGGGCTCCGCCAAAGCCTGCCGCCTCATGGCCCTTGAAATGGGTCAGGGATATGATGATATCCGCGTCCATGACAGCCCTTCCTATCTTGGCTTCCCGGACATACTCCCCATCCACGGGCACAAGGATATCGTCCGTACCTTTTAACCCGTCGCCGATGATTACATGGCAGCCCGTGGCAAATGGATTATAGCCATCCTCATACGCACTGTCCAGATGGTCCAGGGCATTTTTCCTCCGGCCCACATACAGGGTATTACAGTCCGTGAGGAAAACCCTGCCGCCCTGTGAACGGATCAGGTCCACCAGCACCTTTGAATAGTTGGGACGGAGATAGGCCAGGTTTCCCGGCTCCCCGAAATGAAGCTTAATGGCAGTGTATTTATTGGAAAAATCAATCTGCTCCAGCATTCCCGCCTGTTTCACAAGTCTTGCCAGCTTCTGCAGCAGGTTCTCGCTCAGCGTTGTATGCATATTGGTATAATAAACTTTAGACATCCATATATCCTCCTATGCCAGTATTGTTCCTGAATCAGCCCTTATGGCTGTGCCGTGGATCATTTCCGCCTCGTCGGAGGCAAGAAATGCCACAACATGGGCCGCGTCCTTTGGCTCGTTGATACGGTCAGCCAGGCTCAGCTTTGAAAACGGAAACAGACGCTCCTCATCAGCCAGGCCGCTTTCCACCACGTCCCTGGGCTTGCCGGATTTAACCCCGATATCGACATAACCATATTCCACGGAATTAACATTAATGTGGTAATCCGCCAGTTCCAAGGCGCTTTCCCTGGTCAGCATCTTGATGGCCCCTTTTGTCATGCTGTAGCCCGGGTCAAAGTTGGTGGGCCGTTTCGCATGGACCGAGGAAATGTTAATGATCTTGCCATATCTCTTTTCCTTCATATAAGGCAGCACGCCCTGCATACACAGGATATAGCCGTACAGGTTCGTATGGAAAATCCTGGAAAGATGCTGGTCATCATACTCATCAAAGGGGATATTACACTGGTATGCCGCATTGTTGACCAGGATGTCAATACCGCCGAATGCATCCATTCCCTGCGCAATCATGGAATCCACCTGCGCTTTATCCGTCACGTCCGCCTGCACCGCAATGCACTTTGCCCCCAGGCTGTTCAGTTTCTCACATATGGCCTTTCCGTCAGACGATGTATGATAATTGACAATCACGTTAGCGCCGCATCTGGCCAGTTCCATGGAGATTCCTTCCCCGATTCCTTTGGCCCCTCCTGTTACCAGCGCTGTTTTACCCTTTAAATCAAACATACGTATCCCTACCCTCTCATCAATCCCCTGTGGTTTGCTTTTTCGTCAATATAATGCAGCAGCAGTCCGCCGTCCATGCGTATTTCCGTGCCATTTACATACCGGCAGCGGCTATCCAACAGAAAGCCGCACAGCTGGGCGGTATCGGACGCGCTCCCCACCGTACCGGACGGTATCTTGTACTGGTATCCCTCATATAAGGTGGTGTAACTGCTTTTGGGGGCAAATACATCCTCTTTAATAGGGCCAAGTTCAACGAATACGGAACACACGTTTTTCACCCCCAGGCCCAGGGCCGCTTCCCTGGACAGGTTCTTCACCGCTCCCATTGCCATGGAGAAAAGCGGATAGGCCCCAGACGGCTTATCATCGTGGATGGAGCCGATGAAGATGAGCTTACCGTTCATCTCCCTGTCCATAGCAGCGCCGAATACCTGGGCAGCTGTCATGGCGGATTGGATATTTTCCTTATAGTTTTTTTCAAACTGTTCCTCTGTAAGATTTGAAACCGAACCTTCCACCACTGTAAAATAATTATAAATCACCCCATAGGCCGGCCCAAGGGCCTCCTCCGCCTCCCTGACAGCCTGTTTTAAGGCCTCCCTGTCAGAAAGCCCTGCATCCGTAACCATATAGGCTGCATGGCAGGTGTCCAGCTCTTCTTTTAAAGCCTGGTCCATGGGTTCCCCGTGCATGAATATAAGGATACCGGCCTTCTCCCTGCAGAGCATGGTGATGCATTCCCTGCCAACGGCCGTCCTTCCATCAGTCACAGCAACCATTTTATGTTCTAATCCCATAACACACTCCTCTTTTCATCAGCTCCACAGCCTGTCGCTGGAATATTCACGGTCCCACTGCCCGGTAGGCGCCCAGATTTCAGGATACCCGGGCCATGTATGCTGGCGGATTACCTCGTCGTTAAAGCCTTCGGCCCCAAGACCGGGAGCTTCCGGCACATGCAGATACCCGTCCCGGATTAACGGCTCAGGAAGGCCTGTCACCAGGTCCTGCCAGTAATCGTCATCCGGCGCATTGAACTCCATGGCAATGAAGTTCTCGGTTGCCAGTCCCACATGCCCGGTTGCCAGGGCCGCCACCGGCGTCTCACACATGTGCATCGCCATAGCCGTATGGTACTTCTGGGCCATATTCCCAATCTGCTTGCATTCCAGGATCCCGCCTGCGGAACAGATGTCCGGATGGATGACGGCCACGCCGCCCGGTGCGCACAGTGCCTCATAATTTTCCACATAGGTAAGGTCCTCCCCGCATGCCAGCGGGGTTGATGTGTAATCACGGAGCGCCCTGTATTCCTGTGCCATGGTGCATGGAAGGACGTCCTCGCACCACATCAGGTTGTATTTCTCAAGGCGTCTTAGCAGCCGTTTGGCGTCATCCAGTCCCAGATGACCCAGATGGTCGATGGCGATTGGCACCCTGTATCCCAGTTCTTCCCTTATCTGGGCCACATGTTCCTCGTAGCGGTCAAGGCCCCGTTCCGTTGGACGTATGAAGGTATAGGGATGCTGCACCATGCCGTAATCCTCCATCCTCCGCTTAAACGGCTTATCATCTATGTCCGCCAGTCCTGTCACCGGATCCTCCTTCAGCAGGTTCTCATGGCCTGCCAGGATCTGGTCAATGTAATCCTGAGGCCCTGACAGAAGTTCTTCGTCCGGGTACAGGTACTGGATTTCTTCCATGCCCACGATTACTTTACACATCTTCATCCCGAACCGGTCCATACGCTCCCTGATGGCCCTGGCTTTCAGGGTTCCGTTCACCCTTTGGGAAGGCGGGGTCCGGCCAAGGTCGCAGTACACCCTGACCTGTTCCCTGAACCGTCCTCCCAGCATCCTGTACACCGGGACACCGTATGCCTTGCCGGCCAGGTCCCATAAGGCCATCTCAATCCCACTGACGCCCCCGCCCTGCCTGGAAGGACCGCCGAACTGTTTTATCTTGCGGAACAGACGGTCCACATCACACGGGTTTTCGCCTATGAGCCTGCTTTTTAACATGGCGGCATAGGTGGCGCTGGCCCCGTCCCGCACCTCCCCCATTCCCACCAGGCCCTGGTCCGTGTCTATCTTCACCAGGATGCAGTGCATGGATGAGGCTTTTACATGGGCAAACCTGATATCCGTTATCTTCAGTCCGCCTGGGGCGGAGCAGGTATTGATGCGGCCCTGCAGGCATTCGTTCATACTCTCCATTTTAATTCCAATCCCCTTTCTATTCTGCAAGCGCTGCCTGCATCACACGGTCCTGGGTAATCTCCTCGTTGTTGAATTCGCCTGTAATCCGGCCATTGCTGAGCACGATACAGCGGTCGCTCATGGATATCAGCTCCGGCATGTCGGAGCTGACCATGACGATTGCAACGCCCTGTTCCGTCAGTTCATTCATGATTTTATAGATTTCCGTCTTGGCGCCCACATCGATTCCCTTGGTAGGCTCGTCGATGAATAATATCTGCGGTTCCTCCAAAAGCCATTTTCCCAGCACCACCTTCTGCTGGTTGCCGCCTGAAAGGTTAACGATTACAGTCTCAATGGACGGGGCTTTTACGCGGAGCCGGTCAAACATCTTCTTGACCCATTGTTTTTCGTACTTCTTATCGATAAAGCAGCCTTTTGATATATTCTTAAGGCTGGCCAGGGACAGGTTTTCCCTGATGGTGAATACCCAGACAAAACCGGATTTCTTCCTCTCCTCCGTCACAAAACCGATTCCATTGCGGATGGCGTCGCCGGGGCAGTTGATTTCAACCTTCTTTCCGCCGATGTACACCTGTTTCTTCACGCCTTTTGTGATCTGCCCAAAGACAGCGCCCAGCATCTCGCTTCTCCCCGCTCCCACCAGGCCGCCGATTCCAAGGATTTCGCCTTTCCTCACATGAAAGCCTACATTTTCAACTATGTTCTTATTCTTCATCGTCGGATGGGGGACGGACAGGTTCTCCACGCGCAGGATTTCCTCGCCGATTCTTGCCTTTTCTTTGGGATACATGTTTTCGATGGTACGGCCCACCATCTCCTCAACCAGCTGCTTCTCACAGACACTTCCTATCTCGCGGCAGGATATGAAGGCCCCGTCACGCATGACCACCACCCGGTCCGCTATCCGGAACACCTCGTCCAGACGATGGGAAATGAACAGGCAGGAAACGCCACGTTTCCTCAAATCGTCCATCAGCTTCATCAGCAGTTCGGTTTCCTGGTCCGTAAGCGCGCTGGTGGGTTCGTCCAGCACCATGATCCTGGGATTCCTGCTGAGGGCCCTCATGATGGACAGCATCTGCATCTGGCCGCTGTTCAGGCTTCTGGCCTTTGTGTCCGGTTCAATATCCAGTCCGATATCATCCAGTATCTTCCTGGTGTCCGCATAGAGCCTGCGGTAATTGACAAAGCCGTTTTTGCCGGGAAGGTTTCCCACAAAAACATTTTCCGCTATGGTGGCATCCAGCATCATGTTCATCTCCTGGTAGACCATCTCAATCCCATAGCGTTCGGCTGAGGCCACAGAGGTCATCTCCGCCGGTTTGCCGTCGATGAGGATTTCCCCTTCATACTCCCCGGCCACGTAGCTTCCGCTCAGGACCTTCATAAGGGTGGATTTCCCTGCGCCGTTTTCCCCGCACACTGCCAGGATTTCCCCTTTCCTCAGCTCGATGGATACATCTTTCAGCGCGATTACACCGGGAAAACGCTTTGTAACCTTACGCATCTCCAATATCGTTTCGCCCATATGTATGCCTCCTTTCCCTTACTCTGCGCCTCCTGCTTTCCTGCGGTACTTGTCAATGAATATGGCGGCAAGAAGAATCACGCCGAATATCAGGTTCTGCCAGAACGTGGATACCTTCATTACAATCAGGGCATTGGTGATGGTGGCCAGCAGGATACAGCCAAGGGCCGACCCCAGGACGGTCCCGGTGCCGCCAAACATGCTTGTGCCGCCAATGATGACCGAAGCCATGATTGTCAGCTCGGTGCCTGTTCCGGCTGCCGGCTGTGCGCTGGCAAAACGGGAAGCCATCAGCACGCCGGATAAGGCTGCAAGCATGGAGGTGGCGATGAAAACCGTCAGGCACTTGGCGCGTACGTTGATGCCTGCAAGATAGGCAGTCTCCCTGTTTCCGCCGATGGCCAGGATGGCGCGGCCGTACTTGGTCTTTACCAGTATGATATGTCCGATGATACCGATGATCAGTGCATAGACAACAGGCAGAGGGACCATCCCGAACAGTTTATTCTGTCCTATCATCTTAAAACTGCTGGAAAAACCGGATATTGCCAGGTTTTCCGTGGTGATTGCGATGATTCCGTTAAACGCATACTGGGTACCCAAGGTGGCGATGAATGGAGGCAGGTCAAAATACACGATTACAATGCCGTTGATGACCCCCACCACTGCGCCGGCCCCAAGGGCCAGCACAATGGAAACCGGGATCGGCATTCCTGCCTTCAGTGCAAAGGCGCAGACAACACCTCCGAAACTGGTGGCGGCGCCTATGGAAAGATCCATTCCGCCGGAAGCCATCAGAAATGTGATAGGTACGGCGACAATAAACGAAAAGCTGGATGTCTTCAGTATATCAAGGATGTTGTTCATTGCAAAGAAGTTGGGATTCACACAGCCCACCACAATCAGCAGAAGACACAGAGGCAGGATTGTCCCTAATTCGTTTTTGTTTAAAAGCGCATGTAGGACCGCACTTTTCTTAACCTGGGCATTATCCGGTTGTTTTTCCATTTTCCTTCTCCTTTCCGGCGCAGCCGCCGCAGCCAGCCTACTCACCCATGTCAATGCCGCGTTCTTTTACCCAGCCGTCAATATCGTCGATGAACAGGGTTGTTGTTCCTGAGTCATTGCCGCGCTCGTACTGCCCGCCGTCACGGACCGCCTTGGCCAGATATGCCCCGTCATATCCCACGTTGTACCAGTGCTGTGCTACCGTACATACCATGCTGCCGTCCTGCACGCATCTTAAGATTTCAGGCGCATCATCAATCCCCACCACGCAGAAGCTGTCCTGAAGCCCGTTCTCCTGTACGAAGGCAGCGCCTCCAAGGCCTGCATAGCTGTCAAAGGAAACCATGCAGTTGATATCCGGGTCCGCCAGATAGGAGGCAGATATCTTATCCTGTGCCGTGGCTGCATTGGACATACACTCCGTCTTATCCGCCACAATGGCATCCGGCCTCAGTTCCTTCAGTTTTTCCTCAAATGCAGCCACCTGGTCATTCTGCTGTTCCATGGTCAGGTTGCTCTGCATGGTGAGCACCTTAATGGGTTTGTCGCCCATGGCCTGAATCAGGGCCTCTGCAACGGAGTATCCCAGGTTAACCGGGTCAGTGCCTATGTATGCCGCGGGAATATCATTATCCGTGGCAATACCAATCAGGGTTACGCCCTGCTCTACCGCGCGGTTCATGACATCCTCTGCAGCGTCCTCCTGGGTCAGCGCTATCAATATGATGTCCGCCCCATTGGTCAGGGCTGTTTCCGTATTATTGACCATGTCCTGGGTATTACCCTGTGTCTGGGGCGCCAGGTAGTGGCCCTCCCACCCAAGCTCGGCACACGCGTCATTGAATCCTTTTTCCGCCTGGCCCCATGCAGCTCCCCCTGCCATCCCGCTGCTGAAATATACAACCAGCTTATCCTCACCGCTGCTTTCAGCCTGTGCTGCGGATGTGCCTGTCTGTTCTGCCGCCGTTGTATCTGCTTTTGTGGTTCCCTGACATCCGGTAAGCATGGCTGCCGCTGCCATGGTTGCTGCCAATAATAATGTACCTATCTGTTTTCTGTAAACCTTATTTCCCCGCTTCATGTTATTCCTCCTCATATACAATCTGCTAACATGTACCTTCCATTATAAACGGTATTTCTTTTTACAGCACCCCAAATTCTGCATATACCTGGTCAATGGGCATTCCGTCCGCCAGCATCTGACGCTGCTTATTCTCTTTTTCATAGATTGCCTCCACCCTGAGAAGCACTTCATCCACGATATCCTTCGGGATTACCTGCACGCCGTCATTATCCCCAAATATGAAATCCCCCGGATAAATGGTTACGTAATGAGTGACATGGCCGGGCAGCATGGCCGGGACATTGACATCGGTGACAATCCATCCGCCGAACGCGTTAGGCGCAGTCCCAAAGGAATACATTGGGAAATCCTGCATTTTCAGCACATACTGCGTATCCCTGCAGTTCCCTGCAAGAAGCATTCCGCGGCATCCATGGGCATAGGCCAGCTGGCAGCTCATTTCCCCAAAATGAGCGGGCTGCATATCCCCTCCGCAGTCAAAACATAAGATGCTCCCATCCGGCTCAGAGGCAACCGTGCGCATCATGATTTTCTGGGGATGCTCCCGGCCGTCCAGATAGTCCTCATAGAACTTATCCAGTGATTCGCCCGGAAGGTAGGAAGTGTCAATGGACAGGGTATGGAGTTTGACCGGCAGGGCGCGGCCCACCAGCTGCATTCCCTGACGAAGCGCCTTAAAACGCTGCGACAGGACTGTGTCGCACACGCCAAGGGACCAGAGTGAGTCGGAAACATTGCCGCCGTACCCGGCTTTCTTAAAACGTTCAATGCGCTCCAGGTCCGTGATGTCCAGATGGCGGATTTCCTCTCTTGGTATGGTGTACTCCCTGTTTTCTGGTAACATAATCGTATTCCTCCTTTATATTTTTATTTGATATGATGCTCAGCTCCACAGACGGTCGTGGCTGTAGCTGTTATTCCAGTCATCGGTAGCCTCCCAAAGGCCGGGGATTTTCTCATTGTCAATATGTTCCCGTATCACATCGTCCACCAGTCCTTCAATTCCCAATCCGGGGGCATCCGGTACTTTGATATATCCGTTCTGTATCAGGGGTTTCCTGGTTCCGATGACCAGATCATCCCACCATGGAACATCGTTGGAATGGAACTCCAGGGCCAGGAAGTTCTCTGTGGCGGCTACGCTGTGCACGGCAGCCAGACAGGCCACAGGACTCTCCGCCATATGTACGGCCATGGCCACCCCGTATTCCTGGGCCATGTCGCCGATTTTCTTGTTCTCCAGGATCCCGCCGGATGTGAGCAGGTCCGGATGTATCACAGAAACGCCGCCTGCCTCCAGAAGGGGACGGAAGCCTTCCTTCAGATAGATATCCTCGCCCGTGCATATGGGGACATTGACGGACTGCTTTAAGATGGCGTACTGTTTCGTATAATGCCAGGGCAGCGCGTCCTCCAGCCAGGCAATATTGTATTTCTCCAGCATCCTGCCCAGCTTGATGCACTCGGTCAGGCCGATATGTCCGATATGGTCGATTGCCAGGGGAATCTCATAGCCGATGACAGAGCGCACATCCGACATGTACTGGTCCAGATATTCCAGGCCCTTCTGCGTGATCTGCACAGCGGTCATCCCATGTTCGATGTTCTGGACTTCCCTGACACGGTTCATGTGATACCGCTCATCCAGGGTCCCCTGCTTCCACATGATTTCATCACAGTCCTCTGCTTCCCTGAGCTTATCAATGAATCCCAGGGGAGCGCTGAGGGCGCCCGGCACGTCGTACAAAAGGCTGATGCTCAGGTCCATCTTAAGCATGGTAAAGCCTTTTTCCATCCTTTTTTTTAGGGCCTCCCCCATCTTCTTCCCGCTGTTTTTCCCTTCCACATCCGTGTCACAGTAGCAGCGGATCTCATCCCTGAATTTGCCGCCCAGCATCTGGTACACCGGTACCCCATATGCCTTGCCAGCCAGATCCCACAGGGCAAGCTCGATTCCGCAGACCCCGCCTGCCTGGCGTGACAGTCCTCCGAACTGTTTCATCTTGCGGAAGATGCGGTCCACATTACAGGGGTTCTCGCCAATCAGCTTGCTTTTCAGCATCAGCGCATAGCGCTTATCCGCAAAGTCCCTGACCTCCCCGTATCCCACCAGTCCCTGGTTGGTGAATACCTTAACCAGGATACAGTGCATGGGGGCATTCCAGATATCTGCAAAGCGGATATCCGTAATCCTCAGTTCCGACGGCGAGGAGCATGTCTTTACATTGTTTAAGACCTCGCCTGCTTCCATTCTCTCTTTCATTGCTGTCCCTCCTAGATTATATGATTTTTGTATTTACTGTTAATTTTTTCCTATTGATTGTTAATTATTTAGTGTTTTATTATAATAAATCGGTTTAGTAAATAGGTTTATATTATAAATAGCACCTAATGTCAGTTATGTCAATACCTCTTTGAACATTTTCACTAAGAAACCTCTTTTTAATTCCTTTTTATTGTCTGAAAATGCATTTAGAGGGCGCGAATGATATTATAAACAGGAATCCTTGTGTTCCTGCATCAAAAAAAAGGCATCTGCAATTGATACGATATGCCCCTTGTCTGCAGGACAAGGGGCATATCGTATAGCGCAGATACCTCTTTCATACCGTTAAGTCTGTTTTTGGCAATTCATCTCACCACCTTAGAGGATGGGAGAATCCTTGCTAATATTTGTTAAATTTTCTCGTACCGGTCCACATCAATTACAAAGATTGTGGCGCCGCCCACCTCCACGTTCATGGGCATGGTTGCGTAGTTCACCATGGTGGTTCCGGAAATATATGGCATATTCACCGTAAGCTTCTGGTGCTGCCCGCACTCCTGCTTAATGATATCAATCACTTCCTGTACCTTATCATCCTCCGCACCGATCATCAGTGTGGTATTGCCCTTTTTCAGGAATCCGCCGGTGGTGGACAGCCTGGTTACGCTGTAGTGCTGTTGGGTTAACTGGCTTACTACGTCATCTTCGTTGTCGTTCCTTACGATTGCATATACTAATTTCATAAGCTGAACCTCCTTAATTGATTGTCTATTAGGTCCAGTATATCATATTTTCCATAAAATAGGTGTTAATATTTTATGAATTAGCTGCCGGCTTTGTTCCCAGGGTTATCTGTATATCATGCTCCACGTAAGCGCCGTTGACCAGGGACTGGACGGTCAGGGTAATGGTGGATCCGCCCTCATAATACGTAAGCATCTGTTTTAATTCTTCCATGTTCGTAACAGACTGTCCGTCAAACTTAGTAATGATATCCTTTTCCTTTAAATCAGAGGATGCGGCTGCCCCGCCTTCCACGATCTTATAGACATAGATGCCTACCGGCATGCCGAATTCCTGTGCCGCGGATGCGTCAATGTTGGTTCCCTGGATACCCAGATACCCCTGGGCGCCCTCAGATACGGCCACACGGGTCTTCTTGGTCATCAGGCTGTTTAAGATATCCTGCGCCTTGGAGATGGGGATTGCAAAGCCCATGCCCTCAACCTCCGTGGAAGCTGTCTTGGCCGCATTGATACCGATTACATTGCCGTTTAAGTCAATCAGGGCGCCGCCGCTGTTGCCTGGGTTGATGGCTGCATCGGTCTGGATGAAGGTCCTTGTGATTCCGCTGCCGTCCGTGATTTCCCTGTCAAGTGCGCTGACATAGCCGACGGTTACGGACTGTCCATATCCAAGTGCGTTTCCGATTGCCACCACCTGCTGGCCTACCTTTATGTTGTCGGAATCTCCCAGGGAAGCCACCTTAATCTTGCTCATGGTGTCGGACGGGATATCCTTTAACTGGACTGCGATGATTGCCAGGTCAGAGGCGGAATCCGTACCCTTGACAGCAGCGCTTACGTCGTTGTTGTCAACAAATGTAACCTTCAAATCCTGCGCCCCGTCAACCACATGATTGTTGGTGGCAATCAGCAGCTCCGTATCGCTCTGGTTGATGATGATGCCTGAACCGCTGCTCTGGGCCTGGTAGGTCTGTGGCATTCCGAAGAAGTCCCGCTGCTGAACGGTCATGGTATCATTGATGGCCACAATGGACGGCATCACTGTTTCCACGATTCCTGACACATCGGTGACCGCGGTCACCGTGGTCGCTCCCTGTCCGCCGTTCTGCGTGGTCACGGCGGGCGCCACCTGCTGGATCTGCGGCTGGACCTGTGCCTGTGCCTGGGCGCCTGCGTTGCCGTACATGCCTGTCATCCTGGCTCCCAGATAATTAACGCCTGTCATCACCCCGCCGGATACGGCGCCGAACAGGACCGCCGCTGCCGTGATTCCGGCTGCCCGTTTCATCCACATGCCTTTCTTTGGTTCCCGGTTCCCGCCGCTGCCGCTGTTCCCGGACTGCTGTGAATACACATTGTATCCCTGCTGGCGGCTGCCTTCATGGGATGGATTGAATCCGCTGTTCCTGTTTCCCTGGCCCTCATCCATATTGGGGGTGGTCCAGTTAACGGTTGTCTCCGGTATGTTCCTTTCCGGTATGTTCCTCTCTGTGCTGTTATCTCCATTTAAATTCCTGTTTTCATTCCCGTACATAAAAAAGTCTCCTTTCATACAATTCTCTATGTTTTGGATATTTCATCTATTTCCTTTTGACAGTTATAAATATACCCTTGATTTATGGTGGAATTGTGAAGCGATTGTGGAGAAATTGTGTTCGAAATATTATAGATTTATAAACTGGAAATAAACGGATTCAGGGCAGGCGGGGCCAGACCGGACGATTCAGGCTGGACGGATTGACTGATTCCCGATATAATGGACATGATAATTTGCAGAGAGAAAGAACGAGGTATTCCATGAAACTGACCGGAATCATAGCAGAATATAATCCCTTCCACAGCGGACATGAATTTCATATTAAAAAAGCAAAGGAACTGACAGACTCCGACTTCTGCGTGGTTGTCATGAGCGGCGACTTTGTGCAGCGCGGGGAACCTGCGCTTTATAGCAAATACCTGCGGACCCGCATGGCCCTGTGCTGCGGCGCGGACCTGGTGGTGGAACTGCCCTCCGCCTTTGCCGTCAGCAGCGCTGAGGATTTTGCGGCCTGCGGCGTGTCCCTCCTTACTGCCCTTGGCGCCGTGGATACCATATGCTTTGGCAGTGAGGACGGGCAGGTCCGGCCAATCCTGACAGCCGCCTCCCTGCTGGCCGAGGAAAGCCCGGCCTTCTCCGGACTCCTGGACCAGGGGCTGAGACAGGGCTTAAGCTGGCCCCAGGCCAGGAACCATGCCCTGATCCAGATGGCAGGGACCGTGCCGGACTTTCCCCTGCAGCCTGAAAGCCTGGACCGTCTTCTTGGCTCCCCCAACAACCTGCTGGGGATTGAATACTGCAAAGCCATCATCCGCAGCAACAGCCACCTGAAGCCTGTGACCATCAAACGCATGGGCCAGGGCTACCACGACAGGGAACTGGACCAGGGCCAGGCTTCTGCGTCCGCCCTGAGGCGCCTGCTGACAGAAGGTAATGCACACACGGACCCGTTGTCCAGCCTTTCCTCCCGTCTCTCAGCCCATGTGCCCCCGGCTGTCCTGTCCATGTATGGTACGGAACCGGCCGTGGGGGTGAATGACCTTTCAGGGCTGCTGAACTACACACTGCTTACCATGGCCAGCCAGGAGATTGATTTTTCCTCTTATGCGGATGTGTCAAAGGAGATGGCTTCCAGGCTGAGGACGCGGCTTCTTGAATATGAAAACTGGGAAGGACGGATCCGTCAGCTCAAGACGCGCCAGTATACCTATACAAGAATCAGCCGCGCCCTGCTCCACATCCTTTTAGGCATGACAGACCAGGATATGGCCCAATATAAAAGCGCAGGGTATGCACCCTACGCCCGTATACTCGGTTTTAAAAAGGATTCAGCAGGGCTGCTCTCCATGATAAAGAAGCAGTCCTCCATCCCGCTGATCACAAAGACGGCCGACGCCCCGCGCATCCTCACGGGCACCTCCCTCAGCATGCTGAAAAAGGATATCTATGCCACCCATATCCGCCAGGCCATCCTGGCCCACGCCTATGGGTACAGGTGCCGCAATGAATACACCCAGCCCGTATGCATCATCTAGTGCATCATTTAATGCATCATCTGGTGCATCATCTGGTGCATCCTCTGGTGCATCCTCTAATGCTCCATCCAAAGTTCCGGAGCCAGCAGCTTCACAATGGCAGGCGTCACCCCCAGGAACCCCAGCAGTTCTTTTAACTGCCCTTCATTCCCGGCCTTCTTCCCCTGGCGGATGCCCCTGATAAGGATATTCTTAGGCGTGTGTTCCATATCGATGAATTCCAGTATCTGGGTCCTGTATCCGCAGCGTTCCAGCACCTGCGCACGTATGGCGTCGGTGTACAGGGCCGCCATCCTTTCCTTAATCAGACCATACTGCAGTACCGGCTTCTGTATGTCACAGCTTATCTGCTTTGCCAGTTCATGCTGGCAGCAGGGCACGGACAGGATTACCTTCGCACCCCAGTTCACCGCCTTTGCCAGCGCATGGTCAGTGGCCGTGTCACAGGCGTGCAGGGTCACCACCATATCCACATGGTCCACGCCCTCATAGGAAGCGATATCCCCGTGATAGAAATCCAGCCTGTCATATCCGTACTGCCTGGCAAGACGGTTGCAGTGGTCTATCACATCCTGCTTCAGGTCCAGCCCGATGATGCGCACCGGGTATTCCTTCAGCACCTTCAGGTAATAGTACATGGCAAAGGTAAGATAGGACTTGCCGCATCCAAAGTCAATGATGGTTGTCTCCTCTTCCTGGTTTAAATTGGGGAGGATGTCCTCAATGAACTCCAGGAAACGGTTAATCTGGCGGTACTTATCATACCGGCTGTTAACAATCTTCCCTTCCCTTGTCATGACCCCCAGGTCCACCAGGAACGGGACGGCACAGCCCTCCTTAAGGATATAGCGTTTCTGGCGGTTATGGGACATAAGCCCGGATGCAGGCTGTATACGGGCGGGCTGGGCCTCCGCTCCCCCGCTGTGCGCCTTCCTCTTTACCTTGACCGTGACCTTTCCCTTCCTGCTCACAAGAATCAGCCCGGTCCCATGGCCTGACACAATCTCTGCCTGCCTGAAGCTTCCGTCCAGCAGTTCCCTGATATAGGACAGGGCCTCCTCCCTGGACAGGTTGCGGTGGAATGCCTGTCTGCCCACCTGCTCCTCTGCCTGGAACACCAGGCTGCCTTTCATGAGCAGCGGACGCAGCCTGGATTTGGCAATCCGTTCCCGGTCCACCGGGTTGCTGAAAAGTATCCGCTCCAGGGCCTCGTCCAGGAACAGGTCCAAAGCCTGTCCTAATTCCCTGCATTCTTCCTGATCCATATATCCACTCCTAACCTAACATCTGTCTTGCGGTTCCGGGCAGCTGTTCCATTGATTCAATGCTGCCTTCCGGCGCATCCGCGGTGCCATAGCCATATGCGGCATGGACAAAGGGAACCCCTGCCATGGCTGCCGCTTCCTGGTCCATGGACGTATCCCCCACATAGATACACTTATCCAGATGGTTCCTCTGGACCACCATCCGTATATTGTCGCCCTTGGGCAGGCCCGTATTGCCGAAGCATTCCGTATCCCTTATGTATTCCCCAAGACCGCAGCTTTTAAGAAGCACCTCAATATAACCGCACTGGCAGTTGCTTACAATGAACAGTTCATAGTCCCGGGCCAGCCGGATGATTGTCTCCTTTACCCCCGGATACAAGATTCCGGGATGTGTCTCAAGATACCGGTTCTCGTACTCCATGCACTCTTTCATGAACCTGGTCCGCTCCTCATGGGAAAAGGAAGGGAAGAAAGCCCGGCCCAGCTCATCCATGGTCTTTCCCATGTTATTGTTCATGTCCTCTACCGTTATGGTCACATCCAGTCCCGGATGCATGGACAATACCTCATTCCAGGAATCCACCACCTGGACCGCCGCATCCCACAGTGTCCCATCCACATCAAATATGATACCCTTTTTCATTCCTGCCCCTCTCTCATCACAGCATTAATTTTCAGTACCCACCCATGCCCTTCTGAGAAGGTCGGGGAAGGCTTCCAAATGCGCGTAATCATTAAACCGTTCCAGTAAAAAACGGCTGTTCTCCTCATCCCAGTCCAGCTGGGTTATGCTGCAGTTCTCAAGGCTGGCGCCCAGAATCCTCCACCTGGCCATGGGTATGCCCAGGTAATGGGCAACCATGGAGCGGATGACGCCGCCGTGGGTCACCACGGCAATCCTGTCGTATCCGCTGTGGACCATTTCCATAAAAACAGGTTCTGCCCGGCGCACCACATCCGCAGCGCATTCGCCGCCCGGGTACGGCAGGTCCTCCTCCATCCGGCCCTGCTGCGCCTTAAAGTCCTTATAGGCCGCTGCAATTTCCTCATCTGACATTCCTTCCATGTCCCCAAAGGAAATCTCTCCCAGTTCAGGCCGGACAAAATGCTCCACATTCCAGTACAGATTGGCTGCCTGGGCTGTTTCCACCGCCCGCAGGAGACTGCTGGAATACACTGCCTGTATCTTTTCACGAAACAGGCGTTCTCCTAAGAGAGACGCCTGCCTGTATCCTTCTTCACTTAAATCCACGTCCACATTGCAGAGCCTGCTGCACTGGCGTCCGTGGCGGATCAGATAAAGCTTCATCCATCCTCCTCCGGTTCCAACACGCCGTAAGTCCGGTTGAAACCTTCCTTCCCATCCCTTAGTTCTTGAAGCTGTGGATCGGCGCAGGAATCCTTCCGCCTCTTGTCACGAACTTCTCACAGGAAAATGTATTCACAGGGATAATGGGCGCGTATCCCAAAAGTCCGCCAAATTCCGCCGAATCGCCCACCTTCTTGCCGATGACCGGAATCAGGCGGACCGCGGTGGTCTTCTGGTTAATCATTCCGATTGCCGCTTCATCCGCAATGATGCCCGCAATGGTGGTGGAAGGCGTATCCCCGGGAATGGCAATCATATCCAGCCCAACGGAGCAGACGCAGGTCATGGCTTCCAGCTTCTCGATGGTCAGCGCGCCAAGGCTTACCGCATCAATCATCCCCTGGTCCTCACTGACCGGGATGAAAGCGCCGCTAAGCCCTCCCACATAGGAGGAGGCCATGACGCCGCCCTTCTTGACCTGGTCGTTGAGCATGGCAAGGGCTGCCGTTGTTCCCGGCGCTCCTACGCGCTCCAGGCCGATTTCCTCCAGTATCTCGGCCACGCTGTCCCCAACCGAAGGAGTGGGGGCCAGGGAAAGGTCGATGATGCCGAACGGGATTCCCATACGCCTGGATGCCTCCTGGGCAACAAGCTGGCCCACACGGGTAATCTTAAACGCGGTCTTCTTGATGGTTTCACAGAGCACCTCGAAGTTTGCCCCCCTCACCTTCTCCAGAGCCACCTTCACAACGCCCGGGCCGCTGACCCCTACATTGATGATGGCATCCGCCTCCGTGACGCCGTGGAACGCGCCGGCCATGAATGGATTGTCGTCCGGCGCATTGCAGAACACCACCAGCTTTGCACAGCCCAGGGAGTCGTTATCCCTGGTGGCCTCTGCCGTCTCCTTTACAATCCTTCCCATCAGCTCCACCGCATCCATGTTAAGGCCTGTCTTGGTGGAACCTACATTGATGGAACTGCAGATACGCTCGGTCTGTGCCAGCGCCTGGGGAATGGAAAGGATCAGGTTCTTATCCGCAGCCGTCATTCCCTTGCTTACAAGGGCAGAATAACCGCCGATGAAGTTCACGCCTACTTCCTTCGCAGCCTTGTCCAGGGTCTTTGCAATGGTCACAAAATCCTCCGGTGACTTGCAGGCAGCGCCGCCCACCAGGGAGATAGGTGTCACGGAAATACGTTTATTGACAATGGGAATCCCGAAATCGCGCTCAATATCCCGGCCCGTGGCCACCAGGTTGCTGGCAAGGGTGGTGATTTTATTATAAATCTTATCATTGAGGGCGTCCAGATTGCTGTCCACACAGTCCAGGAGGCTGATGCCCAGGGTGATGGTACGCACATCCAGTTTCTCATGCTCAATCATATTATTGGTTTCATTTACTTCATATATATTAATCATGTCCGCTTGTCCCTTTCTTATGTGGTGCTGTATTAGATTCTGTGCATCTTGATGAAGATATCCTCGCGCTGGATCTTAACCCTTACGCCGATTTCCTCTCCTGCCTGCTCCAGTTCTTCCGACACCTGTCCAAAGGACTTGGTCATGTTGCTGACATCCACAATCATCATCATATTGAAATATCCCTGTACGATGGTCTGGGAAATATCCAGGATGTTAATCTGGTTCTCAGCCAGATATGTACATACTTTTGCGATGATTCCTACTGTGTCTTTTCCTACTACAGTGATAATTGCTTTGCTCATTTTCATTCTCCTCATACCATTGTTTTCCCGGAAATACATGGGTGTAAATTTATCTTTCGTACATTGTAGCATATGTTCCCCAAAATGTCTGCATTGGTTTTGAGATTTTTTATTTTAAAACACTGACCTTAAAACACAGCCATAAAAATACCGGCCAGGTATATTACCCGGCCGATATGATTAAAACATATCTTATCCTTCATCCTTTTACAGATACACGACCTCGCTCATACAGTCCCTGCCAGCTACCGATATGGAAAAATCAGAAGCCCCGTAAGGACAGTCGCCCTCGTCAATCTCAAGCCTTACTGTTTCATAGGCCAGTTCCTCGTAGTTGTTCTCCTTGCTGAGATGGCCCAGGAAAATCTTCTTAAGCTTGTCGTGCAGCACGCAGTTTAACAGCCTGCCTGCATTTTCATTGGACAGGTGGCCGTGGTCGCCCAGGATCCTGCGCTTCAGGTAATATGGATAAGGACCTGTCTCCAGCATGCGGACATCATGGTTGGATTCCAGCAAAAGCGCATCCAGCCCCTGCAGGTTGTCAATTATGTACTGGTCAAAATGACCCATATCCGTGGCAACCGCAACTGACTTGCTGCCGCATCTTACCCTGTATGCAACCGGGTTGGCGGCGTCATGGTCAATGCTGAAGGGCTTCACATGCAGGTCGCCCAGCATGAAATCCACGTCCGGGCAGACAGGCGTAAGCAGTTCCCTGTCAAACTCCCCAAGACTGCTTGAGCATGCAATCTCATCCAATGTCTCCCTGGTCCCGTAAACAGGGATATGGTACTTCCTGGATAATACGCCCAGCCCCTTAATATGGTCTGAATGTTCGTGGGTAATCAGGATACCGCTCATATCATTCCCGGTCAGCCCGATTTCATTGAGGCCCTGCTGGATCCGCTTGTTACTGATACCCGCGTCCACCAGGATATGTGTGTCATCGGAACCTATGTAAATACAGTTCCCGCTGCTTCCGCTTGCAATGCTTACCATTCTCATGTCTGTACAGTCCTCTTCCTAATTAGTCCTCTTACGGGGATATGTGCCGCATCAGCGCGGCAATCTGCATCCTTGTCTCTTCCAGGCTTTTATCATTGTCAATGACCGAGTCACAAAAGGACCGGAACACTTCATCACTGGCCTGATTGTCCATGATGCTTAATGTCTTCTCACGGGTATATCCGCGGCCCGTCTTAAGACGCTCCATGCGGTTCTCCCTCGATGTATAAACATACCACATTTTGCTACACTTGTCACGGAATTCTTTTGAGGGGATGGCGGCCTCTATGACCACCCGCCCTTCCCTGGCCTCCCTGGCCTCCTTCATTGCAGCCTTCCATACAAGGGGATGGGTCAGTTCATCCACCCGTCTCCTCTTTACCGGGTCATGGAAAATGATGTCGGCCATGACGGCCCGGTCCAGGCTTTTGTCCTCTTTTAAAACAGATGGCCCCAGATAATCCACCACCGCATGGTAGCCCTCCATTCCCGGCTCCATCAGCCCTTTGGCAACCTGGTCTGCCTGGATTACATGAAATCCATAATCCTTTTGAAGGATATCCAGGATCCTGCTTTTCCCGGAACCTACCCCGCCTGTGATGCCTAAAATGAATTTATCCTTAACGTTCCCACATTCTTCCAATTCTGATTGCTCCTTTTACATCCCCGGACATGCCTTTTTACTTTGCATCAAACCAGGATCTGCCCACCTCGGCCTCCACCTCCAGTGAAACCTTGAGTTCAGCCGCATGTTTCATCTTATCCACCAGGATTTCCTTTACCGTCCCAATCTCGTCCTCAGCTGTCTCAATGAGCAGTTCATCGTGGATCTGGAGCACGATCCTGGACTTTAAGTTCCTGGCCCGCAGTTCACGGTCCACTGCAATCATGGCAATCTTCATGATATCCGCCGCAGAGCCTTGGATGGGCGAGTTCATGGCCACCCGCTCGCCGAACTGGCGCTGCATGAAGTTGGCGGACTTAAGCTCGGGAATCGGCCTTCTCCTGCCGTAAAGGGTGGTCACATATCCCTGTTCCTTGCCCTGGCTTACAAGGCCGTCCAGGAATATCTTTACCCCCGGATAAGTCTCAAAGTATTTATTGATATACTCCACTGCCTCTTTTCTGGAAATGCTCAGGTCCTCACTAAGCCCGAATGCGCTGATTCCATAAACAATACCGAAGTTCACGGCCTTGGCATTGCGCCGCTGGAGGGGCGTGACCTCCCCAAGGGGCACATGGAATACTTCAGAGGCAGTGATGGCATGGATGTCCTGGGCGGAACGGTACGCCTCAATCAGGCGTTCATCCCCTGACATATGGGCCAGGATACGCAGTTCTATCTGGGAATAGTCCGCATCCACAAACACACAGCCCTCTTTTGGCACGAAAACCTTTCGGATTTCCCGTCCCAGTTCCATGCGCACAGGGATATTCTGAAGGTTAGGCTCCGTGCTGCTGATCCTTCCAGTGGCAGTGATGGTCTGGTTGAACTTACCGTGGATCCTGCCGTCCTCACCGATATAGGCGGCCAGGCCCTCCGCATAGGTGGAGTTCAGCTTTGTCAACTGGCGGTAATCCAGTATCTTCTGGACCACCGGATAATCAGGCGCCAGCTTATCAAGCACATCCGCTGCCGTGGAATAGCCGGTCTTTGTCTTCTTGCCCCCAGGCATCTTCATGTCCTCAAAGAGGATTTCCCCCAGCTGTTTCGGGGAGTTGATATTGAATTCCTTTCCCGTGTCGCGGTAAATCTCCTGCTCCAGGTCCACGATGCGCACCTTCAGGCGGTTGCCGTACTCTTCAAGCTCGGCCCGTTCCACCTTGACGCCTTCCTGTTCCATGTGGTAAAGACTGTAGATTAGTGGCATTTCAATCTCTTTGTATAAACCGTACATGCCGGTATCCTTGAGCTGCCGCGTCAGGGGCGCCGCTGCCTTCCATACCGTATAAGCCATATAGCAGGCGCAGGTCACTGCCCTGGCATCTTCATTCCAAAGGGCGTCCCCCAGATCCGCCTTGGCCAGCAGATCTGCCCTGGACGGCACGGTCAGGCCCAGGTAATCCCTTGCCAGGTCATCATACCCATAGGTGTCCTTAAGGGGATTTAAGAGGTATCCGGCCACCCCGCCGTCATATACCGGAGCGGTATCCCCTGTTTCCAGATAAGGCAGCATTTCCTTAAGGTTCAGCACCCATACCTCATGGCTGGAGCCAGGCTTTAAGGCGCACAGGGCTTTCACCTGCCGGATCAGGAACTCCCCGGACAGCTTCTCTCCGGCCGCCATACAATAGATATCCTCTTCCCCCAGGCACAGGGCCAGTCCGGTAACCGGATTCAGGCCGGATTTTGCCTTCTTGCCTGCCTTTACCTCCCCGTTTTCATCAAAACTGAAGGACAACTGTTCTGCCGCCTCCGGCTTTGCCGCCTTGGCGCCTGCCTGGGTTCCTATGATAAGCTGAAGTCCTGTCACGCCACTGGCAGCCGCCCTGGCAAACACGTCCGCAGCAGACGTTTCATCCCGGATAAGGGTAAAATGGTCTTCCAGGCTGGAAGCGGACGCATCCCCCATGGCGGAGGCGTCAAAGCGGGAAAGGATGGACTTGAATTCCAGACGCTTCATGTACTGGTACGCTTCCGGCGTATAAAGATTGTCAATCCTGGTATCCTCATAGTTAAATTCCACCGGACAGTCCGTGCATATGGTGGCCAGTTCCTTGCTCATACGGGCCATGTCGTAATGCTCCTCAAGGGCTTTCCTGGCCCTGGGAGGCTTAATCTCATCCAGGTGGGCATAGGCGTTCTCAATGCTTTTGTAGGCAGCAATCAGGCTGGTGGCCGTCTTTTCACCAATGGAGGGAACGCCCGGTATATTGTCCGAGGAATCCCCCATCAGGGCCTTTACGTCAATGAATTCCGTGGGTGTCACCTGGTATTCCCGTTCCACGTCCGCAGGATAATAATCCTTGACCTCGGTCCCTCCCCTGCTGGTTTTGGGGATGCGGATCTTAATGTGTTCATCCGACAGCTGGAGCAGGTCCCGGTCACCGGAGACCACCGATACGTCGATGCCCTGTGACTGGCTTTTCCTGGCAACCGTGCCCAGTATATCGTCCGCCTCATATCCTGCAAGGGTCAGGATCGGCACGCCCATGGCTGTCAGGACCTCCTTCATCAGGTCCACCTGCTGGTGGAGTTCCTCCGGCATGGGTTTCCTGGTGCCCTTATAGGCATCGTACATCTTATGCCGGAAGGTGGGTTCCTTAAGGTCAAAGGCAACCGCCAGATGGTCTGCCTTTTCCTCCTCCAGGATTTTAAACATGATATTTAAAAAACCGTACACCGCGTTGGTATGAAGGCCCTCCGAATTGGTCAGGTCCGGTACCCCGTAAAATGCCCGGTTAAGAATACTGTGTCCGTCGATTAAAACTAATTTATCCATCCTTTGATAGTCCTTTCTCTATAATCCCAAAAAGCCGCTTTGCCCCCACATCCTGAACTGGAGCACCAATATCATGAGAAGCGCCCAGAAACACAGGGTATTCACTGCATATCTGGCTGTCTTAAGGAGCATAAGTGTATGGATACGCTGCCTGGACAGCTCCAGCGCGGTCTCCAGGGCGCCCTTGATATTATAGGTCCCGGTCCCTTCATCCAGCTGCCGTATGCCCACGTCCACCGTGAAATAAATCTCCAGCTCTTCCCGGCATTCCCCGCACCCTTCAATGTGCTTCAGGAATTCCTCCAACTCTTCATCCGTAATGCTGCCGTTGATATAAGGCATTACCAGACGTTCCGCTTCCCTGCAGGTCACAGCCGCACCTCCTGTCTGTCCCAATCATCAAATCTTCTTACATCATACAATAAATCATTTGCTTTTTCAACAAAACATATGCACCGTCGGACGCCTATAAAAGAAAAAGTCCCAAAAGTGACGCAAACACGTCAATTCTGAGACTTCTCCCTGCCAAGGGTGTAGTGCCGGCAGTGGGACTTGAACCCACACGATGTCGCCATCAACGGATTTTGAGTCCGCCTCGTCTGCCATTCCGACATGCCGGCTTATCTTAGCAACGTTGATTATTTTATCACAGGATAGGGACTTTGGCAAGTATTTTTTGCATATAATGTATAACAGATAAACGATCTTCTGGAGCCTATATGCAGACCATATCCCCTGACACCTTAAGCAACATCCTGTATTATAAAGATATCCCTGTTTTCAGATATACCATCCGCTACCCTGTCTTTACCTCTGACTGCAGCCAGACAGCTGCTGCATTTATCAACGGATATTATGCGGACCTTGCCGCAGGGAAGGAGGATTATTGCCGTACCGTACTCTATCCCCAGGCCGTGGAAGCCGCCCGCTATATCCCGGACAATCATCCGGCCTTTGAGATGTACGGGTTCACGTCAGACTATACGGTGACATTTAACTCCGGCTGTATTACCAGCTTATACAGGGATGAATCCACCTATATGGGCGGGGCACACGGTTCAGTCATGCGTTATTCCGATACATGGGATTTTACATCCGGAAAGCGGCTGCAGCTGGAAGATTTCCATCCCGGGAACTTCTTCTTAGTGCCGGACGGAATCATTATCTATTACCAGCAGTACGATATTGCCCCCTATGCGGCGGGTATCCCTGAATTCCTCATTCCATTCAGCCAGCACGGTCCCCGGATATGAAGCATCCGGCTGCCGGAAACAGTCAGTAACAATAACAGTGGTATCTGGTCCTTATATATACCCCGCTGCCCTGCCTGCCTCCTGACTGCCATACCACATTGCCGGGCAGGACGCTTCCATGCTCCAGTAAATACCGGGCATTAGCCCAGTTCTGCGGCGTTGGTTCCCTGTAATAGTTCCCATCCCAGGTACATGCATACTGCCCGCGCTGGAACACCACTGCGCTTACCGAATCAGGAAATGACGGGTGGCTGACCCGGTTAAGGACAACAGAACCCACGTAAAGCTGCTCATCATCCGGGTAGGACTGTGCCTCACCACAGATTACATGGGCTAAAATATATAAATCATCCTGTGTGTAGGAGGATAATCTGGCGCCTGCAGGCGCCTGGGCCTGGGCTGCCTCCATGATGTTCCTGCTCATGGAAAATGTTCCTGCGCCCAGCTGCCAAAAGGAAGCATCCCCGGCGCTGCCTTCATCCATCCTCCCTGTCTTCAGCACATCCACCACACGGTGGATATCCTCTGTTACTGCCATGGCCTGTACTGACAGCGCTGTTCCATCTTCTGTCCGGCCGTCCATATATTCCTCTGCATATACTGCACAGGGAACCGCCAAAGAAAGGATAAAGGCTGCCATACCGGATATCAATATTTTTTTCATGTAAACTCCTTATATTTTGTATACAGATTTCCATTTTCTGCTTTTCTTTATATTTTATCCCAAAATACAGAAGTCTAAACATGACCATATATGGATAGGAATGACCGTATATGGCAGAACCTGTATGGATAAAAAAAGAGACAAAGCCATGAACGGTTTTGTCTCTCTTGCCATATCCTGCCATTATATGATGATATGGTTCCGGTTCTATTTTAATCCAAGTATCTGGTCTGCATCCGGTTTGATCTTATTCCAGGCAGCAGTCAGTGCTTCCCTTAATCTGTCCTCGCCTGCAAATTCCATCTGCTTTTTCAGAATATACATTTCCCGCTCTTTTGGCGGCATCTGATAATATTCATCGTCATCGCAATATGTATCACTGAGAAAATTATACTTGTTCACCATAAGCTTCTTATACGCTATCTCCGCAATGCTCCACCGCTTTGTATGTTCACCGCTGAGCACATCAAAGTCCACAAAAATAATGATATCCAAATTGTTATTACGGTATTTTAAGGCTTCTATTCTCATAATCCCTCCGCTTTATTCCTCTGTGCGACTCTTTCATTATAGCAAAGTTACATCCATAAAACCATAGGATTTTATTTCTCTAAAGAAAAGTGGTGAAATTTTTGTAGATTTGTGATAGAATAAGAACATACATTCGGCGGGAGGGGTAATAATGGAACTACAGCCAATCTGGTTCATCATTCCACTTATATTATTAGGCGGGATTGTCTATTCGGTTGTACGCGGCTACATAAAGGGCTGCGTCCTGGCCGTTATTTCCATACTCACATCGCTGTGTAACCTTCTTTATTATATAGCTGGTTTCTTCCTGCACAGGCCCATGGATTACCTGCCTTATCTGGCTGTCATTCCATTTTTAGGCTTTTCTTTTATTGTCTGGCTGTTGATTGGCGGTATCTGTGCATTCAGACAGTGGCCGCGGCGGCCGTCTGTGTCCATATGCCTGATTGTCAATATATTCCTGATCCTTACCTGGAACCTACTGGTTTATACGTCCTATTTCCTGTGATGCCTGTCCCATATGCCTGCATACAGAAGACCTGCGGCAATGACAGCAATTACAATGATTCCCTTCAGTCCTTCCATGGTATCTCCCTCTCTTGATATTGCATGCGGATTTTCTCAATATTATACCACATTCATACCGCACAGTCACTTACATATTGATGTATCAGCATTGCCTTTCTTTCCCCCAGTATATTAACCAGCTCCGTCAATGTCAGCAGGCCCTCAACGTATATCCATGCAAGCCTGGCTGCCTCTCCCCCTACTTCTGCCACTAATTCCAATTGTGTCATGTTTCCCCCTCTTTCAACATGTTTTCCCCAGCCAATATAAATGCCGGCCTAATATTATATTCAATGACACAAAGAAAGATTCCATGAAAGTAAACGGAAAATGGTAAAATTAAAATGACCAGTCGGGGAACTGGTCATTTTAGGAGAAGGTATTTCGTTTCTTATGGGGTGTAGCAAAAACTATATAATGTATTGGGGGGGTTACGTCTATTATAATAGCACAGGCTTTAAAAAAAGTGTGCACAAACTTTAGGATGGATGAAAAATAATTTTATGCACTTTGCAGGTATGGATGATGTATTAAACGCCTGTGGAACTACCCGCGGTTCACTATCCCCTCATAGAACGGAAATACCAGCTGATTCGGAGACAGGCCTGATACCTGCCCATCCCCTGTTTCTATGATTGTCCATGAACCGTCTTCCAGTTCTGCAAAGTCCACTGTATAGAAATGGCTGTTCAACCCGGTGAACTGACGGACCAGGGACATGGGCACCCTGGGCCGAGAAGCATCCTGGTTGGAGTTGGCTGTTACAGACAGCACATTCCCATCCAGGATAAATGCCCTGTATTCATTGGTCCTGCCCTGTACCTTTGCAAGATCCACATATTCCTTTATCACAATCCCGCCGTCAAAAAGACTTCCTCTCAGGTTTTTAAAACGCTCCAGATATCCATCCAGCTGCTGGTCCGTATAGCTGGCATCAAAATACGCGGGAAAGTCAGACCCTTTCACTGACTTGACATAATCCTTTATCAGAAAACGTCCATACTGCTTCCTTATCTCCTGCCAGTCTACCGGTTCATCCTGCCTGAAAACAGTCATCCTCGGCGTACTCCCCTTTATATATGGGTAAACATTGGGAAATTCATGACAGAGCCTGTACTCTTCCGGTGAATTAACCAGCCTGACATCCTGTTCCAGCAGGGTGTCATAAAGGTAACCGTACTGATCTGGTTTAAGCATCCAGCCCCGGTAAATACAGGGGCCAGGCTTAAGGTCCACAGGATAAAACTTAAGCCGGCCGGTTACCGCAAATTCATCATAATTATAAAAAACAGCCATTAAATCAGGGAAGCGGACTGCTTCCCTATATTCATATTCATAATCCGGATCCGGCTTCCTTATATTAAAATAATCAGACGGATATAAAATAAGTGTCCTCATCGCTTTTCCTCACACATGACCTGGGGCCTGTTTAAAAATTCATTCCCTGGTATCCTAATCTTACCACGTCAGGTCAGGACATACAATATGGCACTTAAAAATGAAAGGAATATCCGCACGGACACTCTATCTCTCCCTTATTGTAAATCTCCCCCTTCATCCTTCTGATATGCGCCCGGCTGCCGCACACCGGACACACGAAATCAGCTTCGCCGAATCCGTCCGTGGGCTGCAGCGCCACCAGCGAGGCACGGATAAAATGATATAAATTGTCAAAGCTGATGTCCCCGCCCGCCCCGGGGCATCCGGCAGTCCCTCCCGTGTAGTTTCCCATCTGTCTTCCTCCATGATAATCAGTTTTCTGCCATGATACTATATATTATGCAAAAAGCGGCTCCAGGCGCAGCCTATTGGGAAAATCAAAGAGCGGGACAGGCCTGTCCTCCTCCTCCTCAGCGCCCATGGCCTTGTACCAGATATCCAGCGCCCTCTGAACCGTTATCTCCATATCATGATAGTAATAAAGACTTGCACCTGTATGGGTCACCACGTCCTCGATGAGCAGTCTAGCATCCTGATTTTCAAACATGACTTCATTGAGATTGTTCTTTGTGATTTTCATCGGGTACCTCCTTACTCCATTCCTTATCCACAGCTTCTCTCAAATTGACATATATTTAAATGACATATGCTCCTGTCATCACATCCCTGAAACGCCCACGAAGAACATATGTTCTTTATACATACATAATATCACGAACACATGTTCGAGTCAAGCCTTATCTGCTATTATTACATGATTTTCCATATCCTCTCTTGCTTTTATAGTTGCCATATAATATAATGTGGAAGATATTCTAATTTATAATTTCCACTTATGCAGGAGCATGGAAGGGTTACGGATCATGTTAACAGGCTATTTTAAGAAAATAGGAATGCGCCGTTTTGCGGTCATGACAATAGGCAATGTTTTTCTCGGAATGGGAATCAGCATATTCAAATTATCCGGCCTGGGCAATGACCCGTTCAGCGGCATGGTCATGGCGCTTTCTGACAGGACAGGCATCACATACGCCCTTTTCCTTGTGATGGTCAATGCAGTCCTGTTCCTGTATGAAATCGCCGCAGGCAGGAAACTGATCGGCGCCGGTACGCTTATCAATGCCTTCCTGTTGGGGTACATAGCAACCTTCTTTTATGATATATGGCTTACCTTCATCGGCACTCCGGAACAGATGATCCAACGTGTCATCACTGTTTTAACCGGGGTCATCATAACCAGCTTCGGGGTTTCCCTGTACCAGTATCCCAATGTGGGTGTGGCGCCTTATGACAGCATTTCCCTGATATGGTGCGGTAAGAAACCTCATGTGCCATATTTCTGGTACAGGATCAGTACGGATACCTTCTGCGCCCTTATATGCTGGCTGTCCGGAGGTATCATCGGCCTTGGCACCCTTCTGGCAGCATTTGGCCTGGGGCCTATTGTCCAGTTCTTTAATGTCCACGTTTCTTCCAGGATTTTAGACACCGGCTCCGTACTTCAATAATTTGTAAGTTTTTCTTCAAACCCCGTCCATGAATATCATGTATAATTATTTAGCATCGGAATACAAAGGAGGAATCATGATGGATACAAACAAGAAAATATTAATCGGCGCAATCAGTGCTGCCGTGGTAATCGGAGGGGTCGCCATCGGCCTGATCTTAAGCCGGACACCGGAGAAGGCAGACCTTACAACCATACACACGGAGGCGGCCACTGAACCGCCCAGGGAAACCCTGCCGCCCACCACCACGGAGGCAGAGACAGCCCCCACTTCTGAGCACACGGATGCCGCTTCCAGCGTGACAGCGGATATAGGGACCTACACCTCAGGCAAGGTTTCAATCCAGTACCCCATCCTGACCATGGATGATACTCAGAATCAGGATAAAATCAACGCACTGTTAAAATCCAATGCCCTTTCCGTCATCAAGGCCAATGATATTGATGAGGCAAAGGACACCCTTTCCGTCAAATGCAAGATCATATCCGTTGACCGCAAGCGTGTCACCGCCACCTATACAGGCAGTGTTTCAAGGGATGGCGGCTCCTATCCGGTCAGCCTGTTCTATGCCAACACGGTGAACCTCCTGCAGGTCCAGGATCTTGGGTTTGATGATTTTACCGATGCCTATACCATGGCAGGATATGTGCTTAGCGACGATGTGAAGTTCAACGGTATCTCCGCCGATGTGGAAGCCGCGGTACTGGAATACAGAAGTTCCTTGGATATCGACACACTGACAACGGTGTTTGACGGCGCGGATTTCCCCCTGTCATCTGACACCCAGTGGCCGGAGTCCTTCAGCTATGAGAAGCAGGGAACCATCTACTTCTCCATGCCGGTCCCCCATGCCCTGGGAGATTATGTCATAGTTGCATTTGACCCGTCAACCAAATAACCGTGGTAAAACATTCTGGTTGATATCATAAGATATTTGATATATAATTATCATTAATTCTAATAGATAAAGGAGCAGCTACAACTATGGATAACGTAATGATTTTTGACCACCCGTTGATTCAGCACAAGATTTCCATACTGCGCAACAAAGCTACAGGAACCAACGAGTTCCGCGCCCTCATTGAGGAGATTGCCATGCTCATGGGTTATGAGGCCCTGCGCGACCTTCCCCTGGAGGATGTGGAGGTTGAAACCCCCATTGAGACGTGTATGACGCCTATGATTTCCGGACGTAAGCTGGCCGTGGTACCCATACTCCGTGCAGGACTTGGCATGGTGAACGGTATCCTTGCACTGGTTCCCAGCGCCAAGGTAGGCCATATCGGTCTGTACCGCGACGAGGTGACACATGAACCTCACGAGTATTATTGCAAGCTTCCCAACCCTATTGAGGAGCGCACCATCATTGTGACAGACCCCATGCTGGCAACCGGCGGTTCCGGTGTGGCTGCAGTGGATTTCATCAAGGAGCACGGCGGCAAAAAGATTAAATTCATGGCAATCATCGCTGCCCCTGAAGGACTTGAACGTCTCCATAAGGCACATCCTGATATTCAGGTTTATGTGGGCCATCTGGACCGCTGCCTGAACGAGAACGCTTATATCTGTCCCGGACTGGGCGATGCCGGGGATCGGATTTTCGGAACCAAGTAGGTTTAAGAAATTTTAAGGAATTACAATAGAAAAAATGAAATAAAAGATATAATGCCAAAAGGCAGAGGGATGCAACATAGGTTGCTCATCCTCTGCCTTAATTGTTTCACTGGAATACAGTTGTTTCACCGGAATACAGTTTCACTGGAATACAGCTGCTTCACCGGAATACAGCTGTTTCACCGGAACACCCTCGTGATATGGATGGTCAGATACAGGATTTCCTCCCGGGTAATAAGGGTCTTCGTGGACTTTTCCACATATCCGCTGATTTTCATGGCGGCCTCCAGTTCATTGGGGTACTGGCGGCTGATCTGCTCATAGAGGAAGGAATCCGTCTCCTCCAGCATACGGCCTTCTAAAAGCCTTTGGACAAAAAACTGCAGATGGGTCACAAACCGTGAGAAGTACAGACTTTCCGTATCCAGTTCCTTTTTCATGTGGAACTGGACCACGGTCAGGATGTCCTTTACCATTTTCACCGATGACATGGTGCGTTCCATGGTCATGCCTTCTGTCTGGGCATTGACAAGATGGAAGGCAATGTTGCCCGCTTCCTCTTCCGGAAGCTTAAGCCCCAGACGCTGGTTCAGATAGTCCACCGCATCTTTTCCGGCCCTGTATTCCCTGGGATAGAATTTCTTCACCTCCCAGAGAAGGCGGTTCTGGAGAACGATGCCTTTCTGACAGCGCTCCATGGCATAGATAAGGTGGTCCAGAAGGGTAAAGAACGCCTGGCTGTCCAGGGGACAGGAAAGGCTGCTCCCCGCAGCGTCCACTGCCTCCTGTACGGCCTCCAGGGTTTCCTGGGGAATCTCTTCTATCATCCGGCTGTAATCCTTAAGGATTCCTCCCTGACCGGACACAAAGCGGCGCTCCACATCCTTTTCTTCCAATCTGCCTCCAACCTGGGTCTTGAAACGCAGGCCGCGTCCCATGACGATTTCCTCCTGGCCTTTTGCATTTTCAACCAATATGAAATTATTATTCAGTATTTTCAGGACCTTCACAATCCCACCCCCTTTGCAGATATGATTGTAACGGATATTTTTATTTCACACAAGCCCCATTTGTGGCAATCACGTCCCTGTACCAGTAAAAACTGTCTTTTTTATATCGTTTCATTTCCCTTAAATCAAACTCACCCCTGTCAACATAGATGAATCCATACCGCTTTCCATAGCCCTGATGGGTGCTTACCAGGTCAATGGCAGACCATGGACAGTATCCCATGACCTCCACGCCGTCCGTCACTGCCAGTCTCAACTGGTTTATGTGGGCGGCCAGATATTCAATGCGGTAAGAGTCGTGGATGGATTTATCCTCCTCCAGCACATCCGGAGCGCCGATGCCGTTTTCCGTTATGAGCACCGGCAGATGATATCGCTCATATACCTTGCGCAGGGTAAGGCGCAGTCCTTCAGGATCCACCACCCAGCCGTATTCTGTTTTTCCCACATAGGGGTTTTCCTCCGGGCGGTACACGCCCTGCTCCCCCAGCATGATCTGCTGGTCCCCTGCCCTTGGCGCCACATCAGAACCATCTCCCCTGCTGGCTCCGATGGTGGCTGTGGAGTAATAGTTCATTGCAATGAAATCCGGTCTGGCGCCGGACAGGATTTCCATGTCCCCGTCCATGATGGAAGGCGCGATTCCCCTATCCTCCAGGTAGCAAAACGCCAGGCTGTTGTATCTCCCGTACACGGCAGCGTCCAGGAAATTCCAACACCGGATGGATTCCCAGTTATGGGCTGCAATGGAGTCCCCGGGGCTGCACGTGAAAGGATACATGGCCGTTATATTTAAAGCCGGGCCGATTTTGGCGCCGGGACACATCTGATGCAGCAGCTTCATGGCCCGGGCCTGGGCCAGAAGCATGTGGTGGTTCTGCTGATACAGTGTTTTTTTGTCAGGAAGCCCCTTTCCCTTAGGAACCCCGATGGCTCCCGGATGGAGGATCATGGTGTTCTGCTCATTGATGGTAAGCCAGTATTTTACCCTGGAACCAAAGTGGGTATACAGAACCTTTGCATATTGGACAAATGCCTCAATGGTATCCCGGCTGCTCCAGCCGCCCTTTTCCTCCAGCACATAAGGCAGGTCGAAGTGGTACATGGTAATGACAGGTTCAATCCCGTGCTTTATGCACGCTTCAATCACATGGTCATAAAAGGCAATGCCTTTCCGGTTCACCGTCCCCGTGCCTTCAGGCAGTATCCTGGTCCATGCCACGGAAAAGCGGTATGCCTTAAGTCCCATCTCCCCCATGAGCGCAATGTCCTCCTCCCAGCGGTGGTAGTGATCGCTTGCCACTTTAAAATCCGCTGTTCCGGACGGATGTTCACACATATCGATGATGGATGGCGATTTCCCATCCTCGTCCCATGCCCCCTCCACCTGATAGGCTGAGGTGGAGGCGCCCCACAAAAAATCCTCTGGAAACTCTTTTATTCTCTGATAAATCATCTAATCTCCTGCTTCCTTTCCTGCATCCAAATTCATGCGTCTGCCAAAACCTGCGCCCGGACAGCTCCGGGAAAGCGGCTCCGGCCCATTGGTTCCTGCCAGAGCCTTCTTCCCATACCGTTTCCCTGGCATGTCTTTCATCAGCAGAGTTTCATCAGTTCCATCCCTGCTTCCACGTCCCGCGGCTGTGTCGTAAGCACCTCGGACAGGCTGCCATTGTTCACCACAAGGACGGGCGTGACCAGATCATATCCCAAATCCAGGATTGCCTGGCGCTCAATCTTCACCAGGGGGGTCCCTGGCTCCACCAGGTCATCCACACTAGCAAGGGCGGTAAAATGTTTTCCCTGGAGATTCACCGTATCAATGCCGATATGGATCAGCACCTCCACGCCGTTTTCGCATGTGATGCCGATGGCGTGCTTTGTCTCAAAGAAAGCGGTTATCCGTCCTTTCACCGGCGATACGATGGTATCTCCTGTCGGTATGACCGCCATGCCCTTTCCAAGGACACCGCTGGAGAACACGGCGTCCCTGACCTCTGAAAGGGGAACCGCACGGCCGCTTACAGGGGATTGGATGGAAAATGCCTTCTGTCCGGCTACGGCCTTTACGGACAGGCTTTCCTCTGTGCCGCCTTTTCCTTCCTTACCATTCCCTTCCATGGACTTATCTTCCTTACCTTCCCCTTCCCCGGGCTTTCCTTCCTTACCATTCCCTTCCGGCTCCTCAAATCCCATCAACCAGGCCGCTGCAAAGGCCGCCGCAAAGGCAATGACGCAGGTAATGACCGCATGGACAATATTCATGGGATTCTCGCCGATGAAGGCGGGAAGCGCTGCCAGGCCGGGGGATACGAAGGCATACCGCACCAGTCCAGACAGACCCGCATAGATTCCCGCAATGCCGCCGCCAATCATGGATGCAATCAAGGGGCGTTTTAACTTCAGTGTGACGCCGTACAGGGACGGCTCCGTGATACCCAGGACAGCAGTGATGCCTGTGGAGGTTGCCAGCTGTTTTAATTCCTGGTTCTTTGTCTTTAAGGCCACCGCCAGGGTTGCCCCGCCCTGGGCCACATTGGAGGCCAGCATGCCAGGTCCGTTAATCATCTCAGACCCGGTCTTGGTAAGCTGCATGGTGGCAATGGGTGTCATGGCCCAGGCTGTGCCGGATACCACCAGCACGGGCTGCAGCGCGCCCATAAGCGCGGGAATCAGCCAGCTGGCCTTCCCGTTGATGAACTCAGCCCCGGCCGCAATGACATCATTCAGGAATACCCCGATGGGGCCTACCAACAGGAATGCAATGGGCGCTGTCACAAATAATGTAATCAACGGCTTGGTGAAAAACTTTATCATGGAAGGGGATACCTTTTCCGCGAACCGCTCCACATGGGACATGATCCAAACCGTAAAGATGATGGGAAGCACGCTGTAGGAATAATCCGATAGGATGACCGGTATCCCAAAAAACGTAATGGGCGCCCCGGCTGACAGCATGCCGCTCCAGGTGGGATGCAGCAGGGTGCAGGCCAGCGTCATGGCCAGGATAGGACTGCACTCAAACTTAATTGCGGCGCCGTAAGCTAAAAGCACTGGCATGAAGTAAAATGCGCCGTCTGAAATCATGTTCAGCATCTGGTAGGTACTTCCGTCCGTGTTCACCAGGTTCATAAGGGTGAGCACTGCCAGCACCGCCTTGATCATACCTCCGCCCACCAGCGCAGGTATCACAGGTGTAAAGGTAGTGGAAATGATGCTGATAATCCTTGTGAGCCACTTCTCTTTTTCCGCGGATCCGCCTGCATGGGAACCGTCCGGCTGGGAACCGCCACCCTGTCCTTCGCCGGTAATTTCCTTGATGGCCCTGTAAGCTGTCTGTACCTCATTGCCAATCACAACCTGGAACTGTCCCCCTTTGTCAACCACGCTGATAACCCCGGGGATTTTCTCCACCCGTTCCCGGTCCACCTTCCCTTTGTCCCTGAACCCAAACCTGAGCCTGGTTGCGCAATGGGTCAGCATTGCCACATTATCCTTTCCTCCAACTGCCTCCAGGACCTCCAGCCCTGTTTTCCTGTAATCCATACCAATCTCTCCTCTCGCGGTTCTCAGATAAACTCATAAAAAGTGCACAAAAAAAAGACCAAACATAACAGACACTATATGTGTCCATATGATTTGGTCTTGCCTGCATTACCAGTAACAGCCTCATTCACTGTTATTCAATTGATTGTCTTAAGACGTAATTAAGTTTATCAGACTGTCTTTGACATTGCAATATTAAATTCTGCCAAAATAGATAGGGCAAATTCGGTTAATATGCACAAGGGCAGGAATGCATTTTCAAACACGGCCTATTACTTAACGACCTTCAGTCCGCCTTTTCCCGGCTCGGCAGCGGGCTCAGCTGCTTCCTCTGTCTCCCTGGCTTCTTTGATTACGATGTTCTCCTGGTTCTTGTAGATGGAATCAGCAGGCACACAGCCCCTTACGCTGGACAGGGGATATACATTGGAATTCCTTCCGATGATGGTTCCCGGATTCAGCACGCTGTTGCAGCCAACCTCCACATGGTCACCCAGGATTGCGCCGAATTTCTTAAAGCCCGTGGTCACATCCCCATCCTCGGCATGGACCTTGACTAAGGACTTGTCAGACTTGACATTGGAGGTAACTGCGCCGGCGCCCATATGCGCCTTGTAGCCCATGATGGTGTCCCCGATATAGTTGAAATGAGGCACCTGTGCGCCGTCAAAGATGATGGAGTTCTTAATCTCACAGGAGTTGCCGATAACAGCGCCCTCGCCGATGATGACACGGCCTCTTAAAAATGCACTCTGGCGCACTTCTGCCTTGGCACAGATAATCATGGGTCCGCCCATGGCAATGGTAGGGGCAATCTTGGCAGATCTGTGAATCCAGATGTTCTTGCCCACCTTCTTATACTCGGTCTCCGGCAGGTTTGGCCCTATCTCTTCAATGAATGCCCCGATATTGGGAAGCACTTCCCACGGATATACCTGTCCTTCAAACAGCTTCTCTGCAATTGTATGGCTTGTGTCCAAAAGTTCTTTGATTGTCATCTGTTCCAGTTTCATAAATTAGTTCTCCTTTTTATTAGATTCCTGTCTTTTATAGTGTGCGGCAGCCGAATCAAAAAACCTGCGCATATCGTACTGGTTATTCATCCGGATTACATTCACTGTCCTGCCTGCCACAAAACGCTCCAGCTTCTCCATGTATTCATCTGAAGTGATGGAGCCCTCTGACACATAGGTAAGTCCCTTTTCCCAGCTGGCTGTCAGATCCGGGTTCAGAAGCTGGTGGATGGAATTCTCCACCACATCGAACACCATCTCGCCTAACAGGGCCGGGGTAATGACCTGGGTTTTCTTGTTAAGGCTCAGATACTTGATGTTAAACAGCTTTTTCAGTATCTCGGCCCTGGTTGCGCTGGTCCCGATACCGCTTCCCTTAATCTGGGCGCGCAGTTCCTCATCCTCTATGAGCTGGCCCGCATTCTCCATGGCCAGGATGATGGAACCAGAGGTGTACCGCTTGGGCGGGGATGTCTCCCCTTCTTTTATATTCAGATCCACAAGAGTAAGTATATCATTTTTTTTCAGATCTGCAAGCATTTGCAGCAATACTGTCCTGTCAACTTTTGGAGACTGTACCTCCGCCTCCCCGGTGTTTTCCTGGTTCTGGGCATCGTCCCCGGCCTTGCCGGACTGGCCCTCCTCAAAGGTTTCCTCCACGCCGGTCTTCTTAGCCAGGTTCACATCCGCCACCTTCAGGTATCCAGGCTCGGCCAGCACCTTGAAGCTGGCAAAGAAATGTTCCTTCATCCGCTCCAGCTCCAGGCTGTACTTCTGGTAGACGGCAGCCGGATAAAAGATGCTTAAGAACCTTCTGCATATGACCTGATATACTTTTTCTGAAAGCGGCGGCAGGTTCCTTGCCGACCCGGCTCCCTGTCCCGTGGGCACGATGGCGTAATGGTCCGTAATCTGTTTGTCATTCACATACCTGGTTTTGGCTATTCCCTTAAATGAACCGCCATCCAGGATTTCCTGGGCAAATTCCGCCATGGGGCCGTAATTCTTAAGGCCGCCGATGTTCTTATATATCTCCTTGGAGACAGCGGTGGACAGCACCCTGGCATCAGTTCTTGGATAGGTGACCATCTTCTTCTCATAAAGCTCCTGGACCACCTTAAGGGTCTCATCCGGGCTGATCTTAAACATCTTGGAACAATCGTTCTGCAGCTCTGCCAGGTTGTAGAGAAGGGGCGGATTCTTTGTCTCCTTCTTCTTCTCCTTGGAAACCACCACTGCTTCCATGGGCGGTTCTTCCCTTAACATGGCAATCAGTTCTTCTGCGTGCTCCCTGTCCTTGAATCCATTATCCTTGTACAGATGTGGGGTGCCGAAATACCTGGAACCTTCCACTGCCTTCCACTCCGCGTCAAATGGGACAGGCGCCCCATCCTTTCCCGGTGACTCAAAGTTTCCGATGACACGGTAAAAAGGAGTCTTTACGAAATTGCGGATTTCCCGTTCCCTGCGCACCACCATGCCCAGCACGCAGGTCATGACGCGGCCCACGGACAGGACCGTGAACCTGGTCCCCAAGTAATTGGAAAGGGCCGGACCGTACTTCAGTGTAAGGGCCCTGGAAAAATTGATTCCCATCAGGTAATCTTCCTTTGCCCTTAAGTAGGCCGAGGCCGACAGGTTATCATATTCGGCTTCATCCTTAGCCTCCCGGATTCCCCTTAATATCTCTTCCTCTGTCTGGGAATCAATCCACACCCGCTTCTGCTTCTTATCCTTCACATCAGCCAGCTGGGCAACCAGCCGGTATATATATTCCCCCTCGCGCCCCGAGTCCGTGCACACATAGATTGTATCCACATCCGGGCGGTTTAAGAGACCTTTGACAATTTCAAACTGCTTTGCAACATTTCCAATGACCTCGTACTTGAATTCCTTGGGAAGGAACGGCAGGGTCTGAAAGCTCCAGCGCTTGTATTTCGTGTCATAGGCTTCCGGATAACTCATGGTCACCAGATGGCCCACACACCATGTGACAACCGCTGTATCCGATTCAATATACCCATCCTGACGCCTGCCCTTTATCTTAAGGGCTTCTGCAAACTGCTGCGCCACACTGGGTTTTTCCGCTATGTATAATGACTTTGACATCCAATCCCTCTTTTGCTTTCTCTGCTATACGCGGCGCAAAATGGGCAGATTTTCCAGTGCCCGTCACAGCGCGTATTCGTATAGTATACCATTAAATCCGGTCCGTGGCAATGATGGGAGGAATTAATTCATACTTTAGTTACATATTTGTAATAAATACAGGGGCGCCGGATCATCCATCAGCGCCCCTGCCATTGTCTTATACGGTCAGGAATTTATAGATTGTAGTGGTCTTATATTCCTGCCCCGCCTTTAAGATAGGGGAAGGAAATTCCGGCTTATGCACTGCGTCCGGGTAGTACTGTGTCTCGAAACAGAATGCATGGCGGTAATCATAGTGGGCATTGCCCTTTCCCGGCAGTTCATCATTCAGGAAATTGGCTGTATAGAACTGGATGCCCGGAAGGTCCGTATAACACTCCATCACGCGTCCGCTGGCAGGATCCATGGCCTTTGCAGCCAGGGCCAGCTCGCCTTCCGGGTGGTCCAGCACCCAGTTGTGGTCATAACCTTTTCCGAACACCAGGGCCTCGAAATCCTGGCCAATATCCCGTCCAATGGGCTTCATCTGCGTAAAATCCATGGGTGTGCCGGCTACCGGGACAATCTCCCCGGTGGGAATGGACACCTGGTCCGCAGGCGTGTAATGGCTGGCATTCAGCCATACCTCCTGGCCCAGCACATCCCCGCTGTCATGGCCCGCCATGTTAAAATAGCTGTGGTTGGTAAAGTTGGCCACCGTGTCGGCGTCGCACACCATATGATAATCCAGTACAAGACTGTTGTCATCCGTCAAGGTATAGCTCACGGTAATCTTTGCATTGCCCGGATACCCCTGGTCCCCGTCCGGGCTGTCCAGATAGAAATCCAGCCTGCTGCCCTTCCCTGTCTCAGAGGCATTGCACGCCCACACCCTGTCATGATACAGGTCCGGGCCGCTGTGCAGGTTATTGGGTCCGTCATTGGCAGCCAGGGGATAATCCTTGCCGTCAATGGTAACAACAGCGCCTCCGATGCGGTTGGCATTGCGCCCTACCGGCGCGCCGAAATGGGGCGGGTTCTTCCTGTAGCTGTCCAAATCATCATATCCCAGTACCACATCCCCCAGTCTTCCATCCCTGTCCGGCACCATCATGGACACCCACACGCCTCCAAGGGTAATGAAGGAAGCCGATACCTTGTTCTTATTTACCAGCGTGTACCTGTAAACCTCAGTGCCGTCCGGCATTGTCCCGAATAGTTCCTTTGCGATTGCCATATGTTCCTCCTCCTGGTAATTATTTTGCCTGGATATAGCCCTTTGCAGTCAGCAGTTCCGCACAGAGCACAGCGCCTCCGGCCGCCCCGCGGACCGTGTTGTGGGACAGGCCCACGAACTTGTAGTCATATACCTTGTCTTCCCTTAAACGGCCAATGGAGATACCCATTCCATTCTCAAAATCCACGTCCGCCGTTACCTGGGGACGGTTATCCTCATTCAGATACTGGATGAACTGCTTTGGGGCGCTGGGAAGTCCAAGTTCCTGGGGAAGTCCCTTAAAGCTTACCAGCTTCTCAATCAGCTGTTCCTTTGTCACTTTCTTCCTGAACTTGACAAATGCCGCCGCCGTATGTCCGTTCAGCACAGGAACACGGATGCACTGGCAGGTGATGACAGGGCTTTCAGCCTTTACAATCACGCCGTCCTCCACCTTGCCCCACAGGCGCAGCGGCTCCTGTTCGCTCTTCTCTTCCTCCCCGCCGATGTAGGGAATGATATTGCCCTCCATCTCAGGCCAGTCCTTAAAGGTCTTGCCTGCGCCGGAGATGGCCTGGTATGTAGTTGCAACCACCTCATATGGTTCAAATTCCTTCCACGCGGTCAGGGCCGGTGCATAGCTCTGGATGGAGCAGTTGGGCTTCACCGCAATGAATCCGCTCTTTGTGCCAAGGCGCTTTTTCTGGAACGGAATCACGTCAAAATGTTCCGGGTTGATTTCCGGCACCACCATGGGGACATCCGGGGTCCAGCGGTGGGCGCTGTTGTTGGAAACAACCGGGGTCTCGGTCTTTGCATATGCCTCTTCGATGGCCTTGATTTCATCTTTGGTCATATCCACTGCGCTGAACACGAAGTCCACGCCTGCCGCAACCTTCTCCACCTCGTTCACATTCATGACAACCAGCTGCCTCACAGCCTCCGGCATGGGGGTGGCCATCTTCCAGCGGTCTCCCACCGCATCCTCATAGGTCCTGCCTGCGGAACGCGGGCTGGCGGCCACTGTCACCACCTCATACCATGGGTGGTTCTCCAGCAGGGAAATAAACCGCTGGCCAACCATACCCGTTGCACCTAATACGCCGACTCTTAATTTCTTTTCCATAGTCCCTTCATTCTCCTCATTGTCCATTTTTCATCCGCCAGTGGAGGAACCCTTCCTTAATCTGTGGGGGAATTATTCCTGTATCGGGGAATCTTTCCCTATCCTATACCAAATCCAGTAAAAATGCAACAGGAAATTCGTCTTTTGCGCACATTTGTATCCTGCACGCGGACACGTCCTGCCATTTGTATGCGGACAGGCCAATACATGTTGTGGGAAAATACTTACAGGCGCACCTTACTCCCTTTTCCATCCCTCTTGGCCAGCTTCAGCCGGTTCATGTGGACTTCCTTGCCCTTATAATCAATGACAGGGTTATCCCCAATCAGGTATAATTTCTCCAGTTCCTCATTCTTGGCCAGCTTAATGCCCCTCACGCCCCTGGACGCCTTCTTTAAGACGGATATCTCCTCCAGCGGGAACCGCAGGAACACGCCGCTTGTGGTCTGCAGCACCACTTCCTCCTGTCCCTCCACCGGGAGGATGGATATGACCTGGTCGCCCTCCTGCAGCTTGGTGGCCGCAACCATCCGGTTATTGGTTTCAAACTCTTCTGCCGGGACCTGTTTCACCATGGCCATCTTAGTTGCAAACACAAGGGTGGCGCCCTTTAAATCCTGGGCGCATGTAAGATAGACAATGGAGTCCTTGGCGCCGTCATACTTGCTCAGATTCTCAATGGGCACGCCCTTGTCCCTCAGCTTGCCGGCAGGCACATCCATGACCTTAATCTGATACAGGTTTCCGCTGGCGGCAAACAGGCAGATCTTGTCCGTGTTCAGGCAGCGGACTACATGGACCTGTTCCGTATCAACGGTTTCCTGGTTCCTCTCATAGGTGGACTTGTCAAGGAGTTTGCAGTATCCGAACCGGTCAAGGACAAAGACCACTTCCTGGACCTGGACCGCGCTCTCATCGTACACGGCTTCCGGGCCATCCTCAATAAGGGTGCGCCTTGGAACGGAGAATTCCTCCTTGATGGCGGCCAGGTCATCCTTGATGACCCGGTTCATCTCTCCCCTGCTGCCAAGGATCTTCTTATATCCAGCAATCTTCCTTAAGGTTTCTTTGTGTTCCTTCTCCAGGGCCAGGATCTCCAGGCCGATTAACTTGTAGAGCCGCATCTCCAGGATGGCGGAAGCCTGGCGCTCCGTGAAATGCAGTTTCTTCGCATCCTCCTCAAATCCCTGCACCTTAAACCGGATGTTGGACACATCGCCGGTTGTCAGGCATGCCTTGGCATCCTTCAGGTTCTTGGAACCCCTGAGGATGGCAATGATCAGGTCAATGCAGTCGCATGCCGTAATCAGGCCCTCCTGCACTTCCTTCTTATCCATCTCCTTCTGAAGCAGGACATTGTACTTGCGCTCCGTGTTCTCATACTGGAAATCCAGGAAATTGCGCAGGATTCCCTTGAGGCTCAGTGTCTCCGGACGCCCGCCTGCAATGGCCAGCATGTTGACCCCGAAGGTATCCTCAAACTTAGTCTTCTTATAAAGGATGTTCTTAATCTTTTCAATGTCCGCGTCCTTGCGCAGCTCCAGCACGATGCGGATGCCTTCCTTGTTGGACTGGTTGGAGATATCCACCACGTCGGTCAGCTTCTTGCTCTCCACAAGGTCTGCGATGTCCACCAGGAACTTATTGATCCCGGCCCCTATCATGGTATAGGGAATCTCGGTGATGACAAGCTTGTCCTTATCCGCCTTTCGCTTTCCAAGCTCCACCTCGAACTTACCGCGCAGCTTGATTTTTCCTGCCCCGGTCTCATAGATGACCGGAAGCTCGCTTTTATTGGCAATGATCCCGCCTGTTGGGAAGTCCGGCCCGGGCATGTATTCCATGAGCTGTTCCGTGGAAATATCCGGGTCATCGATGTACGCCCTGACCGCATCCACCACCTCCCCCAGGTTATGGGGCGGGATGCTGGTGCTCATGCCCACCGCGATGCCTTCCGCCCCGTTAATCAGAAGGTTGGGCACCCTGACCGGAAGGACCTCCGGCTCCTTTTCCGTCTCATCGTAGTTGGGTATGAAGTTCACGGTCTTATCCAGGTCCTTCAGATACACTTCCTGGGCAAATTTCTCCAGACGCGCCTCCGTGTACCTCATGGCAGCAGCCCCGTCCCCTTCAATGGAACCGAAGTTACCGTGTCCGTCCACCAATGCCATTCCCTTTTTGAACTCCTGGCTCATGACAACCAGTGTCTCGTAAATGGAGCTGTCGCCGTGGGGATGATATTTACCCATGGTATCGCCCACGATACGCGCCGACTTCCTGTGGGGCTTATCGTGGTCCAGGCGCAGCTCGCTCATATCGTAGAGGACCCGGCGCTGTACCGGCTTTAATCCATCCCTGGCATCCGGTATGGCCCTTGCAGTAATGACGCTCATGGAGTAATTCATGTAGCTCTTCTGCATTTCCTCGCTATATTCTGTCCTTATTATCTTTTCAGCCATGTTATTGTCTTCTCCTTGTCCTATGCGCTTGGAATGCTTTACGCATCAATCTCCGCCTCGTCCGCGTGCTCGTAGATGAAGGTACGGCGGGGAGCCACTTCGCTTCCCATGAGCATCTCCGTTATCTCAGAAGCCATCCTGGCGTCCTCAATCTCCACCCGCTTCAATACCCGGCGTTCCGGGTCCAGGGTGGTTTCCCACAGCTGCTCCGCGTCCATTTCACCAAGACCCTTGTACCGCTGGAGGGTGAAATCCCCGGTGTGGGTCTTGCGGTAGCGTTCCAGTTCTTTCTCGTCATACAGGTACTGCTCCTCGCCACGCTTGGGAATCACCTTGAACAGGGGCGGCATGGCAATATATACATGACCGTCATAAATCAGTTCCGGCATGAACCTGTATAAAAATGTAAGGAGAAGGGTGTCAATATGGCTTCCATCCACATCGGCATCCGTCATCAGTATGATTTTATTGTAACGCAGCTTCGTGATGTCAAAGTCATTGCCATAGCCCTCTGAGAACCCGCAGCCGAAGGTATTGATCATGGTCTTGATTTCCGCATTGGCAAGCACCTTATCCATGGAGGCTTTTTCCACGTTGAGGATTTTTCCCCTGATGGGCAGGATGGCCTGATACCGGCGGTTCCTGGCTGTTTTTGCAGAACCTCCGGCAGAATCTCCCTCTACGATGAAAATCTCGCATTTATCCGCGTCCCTGCTCTCACAGTTGGCCAGCTTGCCGTTGCTGTCAAATGAGAACTTGGATTTGGTCAGCATGTTGGTCTTGGCCTTTTCCTCGGCGCGGCGTATCCTGGCAGACTTTTCCGCACAGGCAATCACGCCCTTAAGGACTTCCACGTTGCGGTCAAAATACAGCTGCAGTTCGTCCCCTGTTACGGTGAACACGGCCTTGGTAGCGTCCGCACTGGCCATCTTGGTCTTTGTCTGTCCCTCGAATATGGGGTCCGGGTGCTTGATTGCCACCACTGCCGTCATGCCGTTGCGGGTGTCCGCTCCCGTAAAGTTGGTATCTTTTTCTTTTAATATCCCAAGCTCCCTGGCATAGCTGTTGATTAATGCGGTGAACTTGGTCTTAAACCCAGCCAGATGGGTACCGCCTTCCTGTGTGAAGATGTTGTTGCAGAAGCCCAGGATATTCTCCTCAAAGGTATCCACAAACTGGATGGCCGCTTCCACCTCAATCCTGTCCACCGTGCCCTTAAAATAAATGGGGTCATGTACCGCAGCCTTGCCCGTATTCAGTTCCTTTACATAGGCAATGATGCCCTCCGGCTCATGGTAGGTGATCTTCTCATTCTCGCCCGCCCGCTTATTCTCATAGCAGATGGTCAGCATGGGATTCAGGTAGGCAGTCTCATGAAGGCGGCTTTTCAGCCATTCGGCCTTGAACCTGGTCTTCTCAAAAATATCCCCGTCCGGAAGGAAATTAATCCGGGTGCCTGTCTCCCTGGTCTTGCCCACAACGGGAAGCAGCCCATTCTCAAGTTTGATGATGGGCTTTCCCTTTTCGTATTCGTCATGGTAGATATAACCGTCCCTGTACACCTTTACGTCCATGTGCTCTGACAGGGCATTAACTACGGAGGAGCCCACACCGTGAAGTCCTCCGCTGGTCTTATAAGCGTCATTATCGAATTTACCGCCTGCATGCAGGGTGGAAAGTACAATCCTGGCAGCTGAAAGCCCCTTTTTGTGCATCCCCACCGGGATGCCCCGCCCATTATCCCGCACCGTGCAGGAACCATCTGCCTCCAGTGTTACCCAGACACTGCTGCAGTAACCGGCCAGATGCTCGTCCACCGCGTTATCCACGATTTCATAAATCAGATGGTTCAAGCCCTTTGAGCCAACACCTCCTATATACATGCCCGGACGCTTACGTACTGCTTCCAATCCTTCCAATACCGTAATACTGTCCGCATTATACTGTTCCTTTGCCATTGCAATCCTCCATATCCAATAAGTACATACGTACGTTTCATCTTATAGTATTAAAACATATTTAGTTTGTTTTGGCAAGTTTTGGGCGGAGAATTTTTCTCCATCCGGTTTTTGAAGGCGGCGCATACCCGCGCCGGTGCCGATAACAGACCCATTTTCACCAATGTCCATCCACGGACATACCTTAGGGTAAAAGGAGGTAAAACCATGAGCAACATGCCTTATGCCAATCCCATCCAGGGAAACTTAACCATCGGTAATTCCCTGATCATCTACGACGGAGGATACTATTCGCTGGACGGCGGCAGCACCGTCTCTTCCGACACCATTGGGCCGGATACCCTGATTACCGCCCCTTCCGTCAGCGCCGTGTCCATCCGGCTTCAGAACACACAGCCGGTCCGTGCAAAAATGATTTCAATCCCTAACGGCAGCCTGGAAATCACAGGCCCCGGAACCATACAGACAGATAACCAGGATACGCCTGTCCTAAGCCGCGCCAGCGGTATCCGCTCCTACGGCAGCCTCACGGTCAGCGGCGGCGCATCCGTTGAAGCCGTGGGCCTGAATGACGGCATCTACTGCGCAGGACTCTCCAATACCCTCACTGTAACCGGAGGCAGTTCCATCTACGGAAAAACCACAGGAATGAATACTTCCATTCTCGGCGCCTCCAAATACGGGGTTTACTGCGGAGGTAATATCGTGGTCACGGAAAACAGCCGGATTTCCGGTGAAGGGGCCATGGACTCTTACAGTACCTATGGCGTTTTCTGCGATGCCGGACACGCCATGACCACCGCCATGTCGGTCTCAGCCGGAAGTTCTGTCAGCGGCATCGCTGCGGTGGGGGTCTATCTTGGCGGCCCGGCGGTTGTGGACGGTTCCCTCTCAGGCACTGGCGGCGGGCTGAACATATCCCATGGGATCCAGGGCGATAAGGCCAGCATTGCCGTGGGACCCCTGGCAGATGTTACCGCATCGGCCCAGTCCGGCGCATATGCCGGTATCATCATGGTTTATGGATATGAAATCAACGGCGGGACCCTCACTGCGTCCGGCGGTATCTACGGCCTGCGCAGCATTTCCTCCGGCCCGGTCCGCGTCACGGACGGAACCCTTACCGCCACAGGCAGCCCCACCGCCGGCAGTTATGGGATTTATGTGGAAAATGAGGGGCTGGCTGCCGTAAACAGCCAGATACGCGGTGAAGGCAGCCGCTGCGGTATCTATACCGGAGGCAGCCTGACAGCCCGAAGCAGCACGGCGGACGGCTATACCTATGCCTACGGCGCCGATTCCCAGGGCAGCTACGGCGCCATCATAGCCGCAGGGAGCATAACGGCTGTGGATTCCCGTATCATAGAGAATTATTCCAGGACGGAATATTTCGACGAAGCATACCAGATTCCATATGAAACAGGAAAAAACATTACAGATTACAGGAACTACACCTGGAACATCACCTCTGGATCCGGTGCAGTTGCCAGTTCTCCTGACGGCCAGGGTATCCATGCAGTTTTAAGCGGTTCCGGCATACTGACAGCCTTCCGCCAGGGTCCTATGGACAGCGGGATTGTGTCTTTGGATTCTGAGAGCACCCACACAATCCATATTCCGGTGGAACTGACAGCCGCTCCCCTTCCCGAATATACCGTAACATATGATGGGAACGGCGCTACCGGAGGCAGTATTCCCATGGATCCCGGCAATCCCTATTATGCAGGCAGCCTTGTGACGGTTCTGGGCAACACAGGGAACCTGGTGCGCGCGGGATACAGGTTCATTGGCTGGACCTTCACTCCCGATGGAAGCGGAACCGTCTATCAGGGAGGGGACACCTTCCTGATGCCTGAAAACAATGTGGTCCTATACGCGCTGTGGGAAGCCGTCCCTCCCGTCCCCTACACGGTGGTGTATGATGGAAACGGGGCTGAAAGCGGCACAATCCCGGCCGGACCGGAAGCCTATGAGGCGGGCGATACCGTGATTGTCCTTGGGAATACAGGAAATCTCTCCAGATCCGGTTATGTGTTTGCCGGCTGGTCCATGGACCCGGACGGTTCCGGGCCTGTATACCAGGACGGGGATACGTTCCTGATGCCTGCAACAGATGTAACCCTTTATGCCGTGTGGGAGCCCTTTAATCCACCGGTCCCTCCGCCGGTCCCGCCCTGCTGCTGTCACTGCTGTCATCCCTGCTGTTATCCGTCCGGTTGCCGCCCTTCCCGGTACTGCTGCCCTGCTCAATGCAACTGTACTCCATGGTGTGGCTGTACTCCCTGGTGTGGCTGCACTTCCTGGCACGGCTGTCCGGCTCAGTATGGGTGCACCCTCCGGTGCGGCTGTCCGGCTCAATATGGCTGCACTCTCCGGTGCGGCTGTCCTGCCCACTCCGGCTGCCCTGCCCAGTACGGATGGTCACCTTGGTATGGCTGTCCTTCCCAGTATGGATGTCCTTCCCAGTATGAATGTCCTCCCCAGGGCTATCCTCTTCCGAACAGCCCTATGCCAACATACAATCATCCTATGCCATAAATGATATATGGGCCGATGATGGTTCCCGCTTTCCGGGCATAAACGCAAAAATAGCTTTCCATATCGGAAAGCTATTTTGCATTCAGGTCTGTTCTCAGACCCTTTAAGCAGATGACGGGAATCGAACCCGCCTCCCCAGCTTGGGAAGCTGGTGTTCTACCGATGAACTACATCTGCGCAACAAGGATATTATACCATATATTTCTAGTATTTCAAGTATATTTTTAAATTTTCCTAATTTTCCTAAATTTTTCTTATTTTCTAATTGTCCGGAACAGGTCCGGAGCCAGTTTATCCTGCTCCAAACCCGTCCAGACCTGTCCACATCTTCTGTTCCCAGACCTAATCCGGTTCCTGTCTTCTATAATACCTTATTCAGGAAACTCCTGGTACGCTCTTCCCTGGGGTTACCGAACACTTCCTCCGGCGTGCCCTGCTCCACAATATAACCGTCATCCATGAAAATCACACGGTCGGCCACTTCCCTGGCAAATCCCATCTCATGGGTCACCACAACCATGGTCATTCCATCCGCCGCCAGCTGCTTCATGACCTCCAGTACCTCACCAACCATCTCAGGGTCCAGGGCGGAGGTGGGTTCATCAAACAGCATGATATCCGGGTTCATGGCCAGGGAGCGGGCAATCGCCACACGCTGCTTCTGTCCGCCGGACAACTGGCCCGGGTACACATCCGCCTTGTCCGACAGTCCCACCCGTCCCAAAAGCTCCAGCGCCTTTTTATCCGCCTCAGCCTTGTTCATAAGCTTCAGCTGGGTAGGCGCCAGCGTTATGTTGTCGCGGACCGTCAGATGGGGAAACAGGTTGAAATGCTGGAACACCATACCGATGTTCTCACGCACCTTATTGATATTGGTATTGGGGTCGGATATGGGGTGTCCATCCACCACCACTTCCCCGGACGTTATTTTCTCAAGCCGGTTTAAACACCTTAAGAACGTACTTTTACCGGAACCGGAAGGCCCTATCATGCACACGACCTCCCCTTCCCTTATCTCAATGCTGATGTCCTTTAAGACTTCCAGGTCACCAAAATTCTTCTTCAGCTGCTTTACAGAAATCTTATTTTCCATAGGACACTCTCCTCTCCACATATTTTGCCACCCTGGACAGGATGGTGCAGATGACCAGGTAGAATATGGCCACCGACAGGTATATAGGCATGACCATGGAGGATGCGTTGGCAGCTATGATCTTACTGTTCTGCGTCAGCTCCCTTGGTCCAATGACCGATATTAAGGATGTGTCCTTTAAGGAAATGATGAACTGGTTGATGATTGTGGGCAGCATGGTACGGAACGCCTGGGGCAGGATTACCTTGCGCATGGCCTTGCCATAGGAAAGGCCAAGGCTTCTGGCCGCCTCCATCTGTCCTTTGTCCACGGCTTCAATACCGCCTCTGATTATTTCCGCCATGTAGGCGCCGGCATTCAGGCTCAGGGTCACGCAGCCTGCCGAGAATGCCCCTCCTATCATGTTCCACTGGAACCCATACGGGCGCAGCATGCTTCCCACGCCATAGTACATGATGAAGACCTGTACCAGCAGCGGCGTCCCCCTTATGATGTCAATGTAAATATTGGCAATGAATTTCAGCGCCTTAAAGTCAGATACCTTGAACAATCCGAAGATGACGCCAAGAATCGTGGCAAAAAAAAGCGAAATAACCGTCATCTGCAGCGTAACGCCAAGCGCTTTGAAAAATGACGGGTAATACTGGGTTAAAACGTTAATAATCTGCATACTATCATCCTTTTCTTTTTTTAATCTGCTGTCTGCAGGCTCCGGCCACGGGAATCCTGTAAACCAATCCCCATCCCGCACCGGATTGTTATAGCCAAATTTAAAGCACTTAAGCCCGGCTTTCTGAATAACTGCTTTAAATTTATCCATAACCTTTCCGCACATTCAGGCGCCGGCCCCTGCTTCCAGGACACGTCGTAAGCGGCGTGCCCTGACAGAAACCGGCGTCCTCCTGCCGCCTGGCGGCGGCAGACATGATCCCATCAATTATTTCGCGATGTAGGTACTTAAGATTTCATCGTATTTGCCGCTGGCCTTGATGTTCTCCAGTCCCTTGTTGAACATCTCAACCAGTTCAGGATTGGCGCCCTTAAGGGTTGCAAACCCATAGGAGGAACCTTTCTCCATAGGTGTGGGAAGGGTCAGTCCAAGTCCTCTGGAAATCTCATATCCGATAACAGGATAATCCTCAAAGCAGGCAACTGCCTCCCCGCCAAGCACTGCCTGGTACATATCGGAAGAACTCTCAAACTGGGTTACCTCAAAACCATACTGGTCTGCGATGGATTCGGCAAAGGTGCAGCCCTCCGTACCGATCTTAGCAGCAACGTTCTGCCCCTTTAACTGGTCATAGGACGTGATATCGGAACCCTGAAGCACCGCCATTCCAACACCTGAATCATAGTAAGGCTCGGAAAAGTCATACTTTGCAGCCCTCTCGTCGGTAATGGACATACCTGCGATGACACCGTCGCACTCACCGGCCTCCAGAGCTGTTACTGCTGCGGAAAAACCAACCGGGATGACTTCATACTCAAAGCCCTGGTCCTCGGCAACCGCCTTCAGGATATCCAGGTCGATTCCCACCATCTCGCCCTTATCATTCTCAAACTCAAACGGTGCGAAGGTGGTATCTGTGTTGATCACATACTTCTTGCCAGATGCTGATGCAGCCGCCTCTGATTCAGCAGCCGTGGTATCCTCTGCCTGCGCAGCCGTGGTGTCTGCAGACGCCTCGGTCGCGGCAGCGGTATCTGCCGCTGGTTTGGAGCCGCATCCCGCCATTGAAAGGGCCATAACTGCTGCCATTGATAATGCCATGATTTTTTTCATGAATATTTCCTCCTCTTACAATTAAAATAAGGGTGACTTTAATACATCATGTCGCCCTTGACTTGTGATGCACGTGCATCATGTTGTTTTACTATACCACAAAGGAGAAACAAAGTCAACTTATTGTGATTGCCACAGCAGAAAAGCTGTAGCATCACATTAAGATTCATTCATATCATTCCTTAAACTGTCCCCTGCCCTGGGAATGACGGATCTGGTGGATATCAGATTCCCCTGACAGGGAATTTTTCAACAATCCGGCCTGTGTGGTACGCCTCCAGGAGCATTTCCAAATCCACGATTTTCGCCCTAAGCCGGCATCCGATATCCGTATCGCCCACAAGCTTACGGTTGGAGACACGCTTGATGATGATACTCTCCGAATGGATATCGCTCTCCTTCTCAATGGCTGCCTCCGTTGACTCAAAGGGTTCATGGGCGGCCAGGATCAGTCCATAGGAATTATAAATCAGCGTATAGCCTGCAATCCCTGTTTCTTTCTGATACGCCTTTGAGAATCCTCCGTCAATGACCAGGACCTTGCCGTTGCATTTGACCGGATTTTCCCCATTCTTCGACTTAACCGGCACATGTCCGTTGATGATATGCCCGTCCTCCTCGGACAGGCCGAATTCCCTGAGGATCCCCCGCGCCGTATCTTCCTCCTCCAGCAGGCTGTAATAAGGATTCTTCTTCTCCCTGTGTGTCTCCTTGTCCGCCAGGAAATACCGCTCAAAGGTAGCCATTTTATCCTTTCCAAACAAAGGGGAATTTTCATGGAGCCAGATATACCAGCAGATATCCCGGCCCTTTTTCCTTTCCTCGCAGTCAATGGCCACAAAGGCCTGCCGCACATAGCTGTCAAGACACTCATAAAGCGCTTTCCCCTTGCATTTCCTTCCATATATCTCCACTTCCCTGAAACTTCCGTCCTCGTTCAGCGGAATACATCCATGATAGAGAAGGTTTCCGTTATATACCTTGTACAGGCTTCCCTTGGCCAGCAGGAAACGCATGTGCTGCTGCAGTTTTTCACAGTTCCTGAAGGCATTGACAAGACGTTCCATGATAAGCGCTTCCTCCGGCGTCAGACGGTAAGGGTCCTGAGGATCCACGGTGGGGAAATGGCTGTCCAGCATTTCATATACCGCACCGTTGATGCAGATACTGCCGGTTTTGCAATCCACCAGGTGAAGCAGGTTCCTGTTTTCCAGTTGGAATCCGGGATGCTCTTTTGCCAATTGTCCCTCCACCTTGAACTGGATGATGGAGATGGCCTTGTGCATCTTCATGTTCAGTTCCGTCTCGCTGGGGCTGCATGTATTGGTTCCTTTAAGCGCAAAACAGGCGCAGGGGTCATCCCCGTACATGTCCAGGGAAAATGTGGCCAGGGGCAGCAGGTTGATCCCATAGCCTTCCTCCAGGATATCCAGGTTGCCGTATCTTGCGCAGATACGGATCACATTGGCAATACACCCCTTCTGGCCCGCAGCGGCGCCCATCCAGAGCACATCATGGTTTCCCCACTGGATATCCAGGGAGTGGTAGGACATCAGTTTATCCATGATGATATGCGGGCCAGGCCCCCTGTCATAGATATCCCCCAGGATGTGGAGATGGTCCACGATCAGCCGCTGGATCAGTTCGCTGAGCGCCACAATGAATTCCTTTGCCCTTCCCACCCGTATGATGGTTGCGACAATGGCGCTGTAATACGATTCCTTATCCCTCACATCCACCTTTTCCGTAATCAGCTCCTCAATCACATAGGCAAACTCCGGCGGCAGGGCCTTGCGCACTTTGGAGCGGGTATACTTGCTGGCCGCCCGCTTGCTCACCTCAATCAGACGGTACAGGGTAATCTTGTACCAGTCCTCCCTGTTATGTACCTGCTTTAAAATCTGGTCCATTTTCTCCCTTGGATAATAGATAAGGGTCGCAAGGGTCTGCTTGTCCTGGCTGCTCAATGTGTTGCCGAACACATCGTTGACCTTGCGCCGTACTGCGCCGGAACCATTTTTCAATACATGGGAAAATGCCTCGTACTCCCCATGGATATCCGTCAGGAAATGTTCCGTGCCCTTTGGAAGGTTCAGTATTGCCTCCAGGTTGATTACCTCCGTGGAAGCAGCCGCAATGGTAGGATACAGCTCGGACAGCCGCTCCAGATATCTTGTCTCAAGGTCGCTCATATGTTTTTCCTCCTCCCCGTCAAAAAGAGCCTGCCCCCATGGCAGGAGGGCAGGCCCTCAGGATAGTCCGCACCTGACACGGACGGTCCGGCTGTTACTCAGCCCCGTCCCGGTCAACGTATATCTTCTCTTCCTCATCGATATGGTCCAGTTCCATATAATCCTCTGTCCGCGGGGACAGATCCTTCTTTTTCAGGTTATTGCTCACATAGGTGGATACCAGCCTGTATATGACTGCAAATGCAGGCACGCCGATGATCATTCCCACAAAGCCGAGAAGCCCCCCGAAGAGCAGGATGGAAAACAGGACCCAGAAGCTGGGCAGGCCCGTGGAATCCCCCAGGATTTTCGGGCCCAGGATATTACCGTCAAACTGCTGTAATATCAGGATGAATATGAGGAAATACAGGCACTTCATGGGGCTGATCATCAAGATCAGGAAGGCGCTTGGAACCGCGCCGATGAAGGGACCGAAAAACGGTATGACATTGGTCACGCCGATGATTACACTGATAAGCAGCACATAGGGCATATCCATGAACTGCAGGGCAAAAAAGCACATGATTCCGATGATCAGGGAATCCAGCAGCTTCCCCGTGATGAATCCGCCGAATATGCCGTGGGCAAAACGCACCTCGCTCACAAGGCGGTTGGCATCCTTAAGCTTGAGTATGCTGTATACAATCTTCTTGGACTGGGCTGCCAGGGTATCCTTGATATTCAGGAAATACACCATGACAATCACGCCAATAAGTATGTTCTTAACCACGGTAACCACACTTAAAAGCCCGGTGGACAGCTGTCCTATGATCATGGACATGTTGGGAACCAGCTTTTCAGTCAGCCACTTCTGGAATTCAGATACCCCCTGCTCATAATAGGGCATGACAAACTTTTCAAAATCCTGGTTATCCTCAAACATCTTGTTCATCCACATGGTAAGGTTGTTGATGTACTCGCCAATGCTCTCCTGCAGCCGGATGATACTGTTGTAAATCTCCGGAATGATCATCCGGAACAGGCCTGCCACAATGGCAACCAGCACAACCAGGCTGACCAGGGTTCCGGCCGCCTTGGCAAGACGGTCCACAATGGACTGGTCCTTGATTGCCTTGCTGAGCTTCAGGGTTGTGTATGCCCTGGTTTTATTGTAGATGGGCAGCATCAGATATGCCAGCACCGCCCCATATATGATGGGCATTAAGATAGATGCAATCTTTCCAAGCGCACCGGACACCAGTTCGAACCGGGACAGGAAAAATCCAAATGCCACACTGAGGGCAATCACTGCCAGGGCCGTTGTCCCCCAGTAAATATAATTTTTGAATCTTGGGTTTTTCATGTATTCTGCTCCTATGTTTAAAGTATACCGTCATTTTTCCAGGTCATACACCCGGACTCAAGATTCAGTATAACATAAGCAGATGGTTCCAGCAATTGTGTTTTGACAAACCCGCGTATTCCGGGGGAATTTTTACACAATTTTAACACGCAGGCAGGAATACCGGCATCGGGAACAGGTGTGAAAGGAACTATACACAAACATCCGTTTTTGTGGTATGATAAGGAATACCAATCAATCGAGGTGTTAGAACATGTCTTATATAATTAAAATGGCCCTGGACATCAAAGCACGTTTTGAACCGCCTGCGCCCATAACCTCCCCCCTGGAAGCATACTGCGCCATCGGCACCATTGCAAAAGCCATGAAACTGGATATGCCTGCCAGGAAGGACACGCTCTTTGATATGCGGGCCCAGTTAGATACCGATATAGGCGGCGAGCCTGCGGATGAACGCATCGGCAAATTATACCGCATCCTGATGAATTTCATCCGCAACGATGAGACCACGGACCAGATGATGGAATATGTTACATATGGATATGAAAATGAAAAAGAATGAAATCAGAAGGAGGTAATGAAGATGGAATATAAAGTAATCTTCCATATTGATGAGAATGCCAGGTGGCAGATGCTCTTAGGAAACGTGGAAAACCTTCTTGCTGCTTCGGAATCCGGGCACATGACCGTGGAGGTCCTGGCCAACGGCGAAGCCGTGCAGAAGTACGCTTCCTCCATTTTGGGAAACGGCAATGAATCGGACCAAAGCCTTACCGCAAAGATGGCATCCCTGCACCGGGAAGGCGTCACCTTCGCCGCATGCAGGAATGCCATGAGGGCCAGCCATCTCACAGAAGAGGACCTACAGTCCTTTGTTGTCACGGTTCCTGCCGGAGTCATGGAACTTGTGACGCGGCAGTCCCAGGGATATGCTTATATCAGGCCCTAGAGCGTGTTTGAAAATTATATATCCTTAGTCATTTTAACCAAATTAAGATTGAAGCAATGCATATGAACCCCAGATAGGTA